>MHBC01000001.1:0-10437 GCA_001804735.1 Legionellales bacterium RIFCSPHIGHO2_12_FULL_37_14
AAATTTTACTCTCTATGCAAAAATAACGGCCTTTATGTCTTTTTATTTGGAGTTGTAAAATGCGAAAGCCCTTTAGTTTTTTAGTAGAAGAAAATAATTCAGAGCAGACGGTCATCATGAATGATCACTCCCCACTCATACCAGCTATAAACTGCGCCATTTATGCATTAGAAAAAAATCCTAGTACGCAAGAATCTATTGATTTACAGCTTTTACGTGCTTGTAAAAAGCTGGTAAATGACACTGCTGGATTGAATGATATGGAAGATTTACTTAACCAGGCTATTCAATATGATGGCTTAGAACCTGAGGTTTTAAACTCGCTGTATAATATTCACTCTCGCCCCCCATTTTCCTACTTATTGAATGAAACCAGCTCTTCTCTTATGGCGGCTTTAAATTGCGCAATTTATGCATTTACAAAAGATTCTTCTCGTTCCCAAGATCCTGATTTAAAGATTTTACTTGCATGTAAAGAACAACTTGCAAGTTCTCCTGAGCCAAAATCAATGGTAGAACTATTGGCTAAAGTCTCTCTTAACCCAGATTTAAACTTAGCATGCTTAAAGCTTATTAAAGAAAATTTTCAGAAGCTTTTGGAAACCACGGGTGATCTTTCCGATGCGAAAAATTCCTTAGCTTTAGCAAGTAGTCTGCCAACTCCGCAACTAATTGCTTTTATTGCAGCTCTGATTGATTGCGAAAATATAATTTCTTTTAATGATATACTAGAAAGTGGGGTTTTTCGTGAATTACTAGTGCGTCATTGTGAGTTTGATGCAAATAAAGTGCAAAGTTTACATAAAATCATATGTTCATTAACTAGTAACCCTAAATGCCAAGACTTTCTAGAGTCTCTTAAAACAATAAGTACTGGGCTTGTAGAAAAGTCAGAGCTAACCTTAAGCGGCGAGACTTGTCAAAACCCTAATATTATACAATTTGCTGAATCTCTCCCAACTTTTCAGCTAAAGTTATCCAACGTAAAGCTTGCCTATGCATTATTAGGTGCGTCTATTTTATTTCATAAAGACATTTACTCTACGAATAATTTAACCGCATTAAAGTATCTCTTAAATAACATAGTATTAGATGAGCATTTGCTAGCCACAGTTTTGCATATTCCCAGTAAAGATAAAGCCGAAATGGAAAAATTTGTTTACACTATATGGTTAATACTTGAACACGACAAAAGACAGTTATTGATGGAAAACCCGCAAACTGAGCAAGTATTACTACCTTTGCTGAAAAAAAATAATCTAAGTATAAATAGATTCTACGATCTACAAACAAGAGTAAATTACATAACTAACCTCAAGGACTTGCATGATAATGTAAAAAACCCTCTTGAGTTTGCTAAAGTCTTAAAAAGGATGCCTAAGGAAGATATATTAATTGCCCTATTAAACATTGATTATGATAGTCAGAGAACTATCCTTGCGTTATCACTCATTAGGGACCCCGATCCTGCGACCTTTTTGCTCGCATTGCAAAGCTTACCGCCCCAATTTAGAGAAAAGCTTTTCTTCTTAGATGATACAAATAGTGTAACTGATTCTATAAACACCATGTACCATTTAGCGCTACATCCCGTTTTTTTAGTAGAGGCGTTATTATTATTGCCTCCTGAAAAAAGACTAGCAGCTATTCTATTTACTCCTAACCATAAACAAAAGTCTACAACACTCCAAAGATTAGTTAGTCAAAATACGCAAAATAAAGAGCAAGATATATTAATTAAGGTTTTAGCAACCATACCACAAAAGGATCTACTGCAAGCTGTGCTTTATAAGGATTATGCTGGTAATAATTTACTCCATGCTATTAGTAAGGAATGCCCTGCTAGTCTTTTAAGAGTTTTAGAATTGCTACCTCAAGAAGATAGGCAAACAGCAATTCTCGATAAAAATAATTTCGGCCAATCTGTACTCTTTAATGCTGCATTGCAACCGCAATTATTAGAGCAGATTTTAGCCTATTTCCCTACTATTGAAGCTAAGTTAGCAGCAGTAGAACAGACAAACGCGGCAGGGAATACTTTGTTGCATTTGACAGCTAAAAACAATAAGTCGTTAGCAATAATATTAAATCTCTACCCTAACGATGAGGCAAAAAGACGCGCAATTTTGCAAAAAAACCAGCAAGGAGAAAATGCGCTCCATTTAGCTTACCAAGATCCTCTTTCTTTAAAGCTCCTGTTAGAACAATTTTCCCCCAATGAAAGATTAAGAGTGCTTCAAGAAAGAACTATTAGTTATAAACATACTGCGTTGTATTGGGCATCATTGAATAAGGAAAGTTTACTTCAAGTCTTAAGTTTGCTACCAGAAGAACATAGATTAGAAGCTCTCCTTACGCCAAGTGGCTGTGCGGATAATATATCTACACTGAAAATGGCTAAACAACGTGGTATGTCATTAGATGAACTCTTAATATCTTTACCAGAAAAAGATAAGCCTTTCGCCATTAAAAGTTATAATGATAATACTGAGAGCGTATTGCAAACATTTTCAATATTTAAATCTGCTGAATCTTTTGTTTTTGTTCCTTCTCCACAAGGACAAGCTAACGAGGCAGCTTCCAATAAGTGAAACTTGCAAACTTGGTATTAGATTCTAAACTTAAAGTTATGTTGATGTGCATCCTTGCTTACGCGGGATGATGGGGCAAACGTGCATAGAATCTTTGCTTGCTTTATATTATGGTTATGCTGCAACTTAGCCTTTAGTTTAACTAAAGAAATCGCTATTACCATAGATGACCTACCGCTTGTTGGGAGTGGCCAACTAACTGAAGCTCAAATTAGAAGAACTCACGATAGATTTATGCGTATTCTGCAAGCGCTTATAAAACACAAAGCTGAAGCAACTGGATTTATTATTGCAGCTCATATATCAGATGACCAATGGGAGCTCCTTGAAAGCTTTAAAAATGCAGGATTTAGTCTTGGGAACCATACCTATTCCCATGAAAGCCTCGATAGTATGAGCGCGGAAGAGTACATGCATGATATTGCTAAAGCTGATCGCATTTTAAGTCCGGTTCTAACTCTACCTAAATATTTTCGCTACCCATATTTAGCTGAATCTGATGGAGATAAAAGACTGCAAGTCCATAAGTTTTTAAGTTCATTAAACTATCATATTGCCCCTGTTACGATTGATAGCAAAGATTATGTTTTTAATGAAAAACTCTACAAAATACCTTACCAGCAAAGAAAAGAGCTGTTACCTGGTTTAATTAATAGATATTTAGCGTATATAGAAAAACAAATTTACCTGGCAGAGCAAAACACCCAAGCTGAAGAACCAATACGCCAGATTTTACTTATCCACGCTAATTTACTGAACAGTTACGCGCTAGATGCGGTGCTTAGTTTACTGGAAAACATGGGGTATAGATTTATTCCCTTGGCGCAAGCTGTAGATTGAAGTATTTCAATCAGGACTTACGAAAAACCTGAGGTTTTTCGTAAGTCCTGTCAATTTTGCGAGCTTGAGCTTGCTACAATAGTTTTTTTATACTTACTAACCCATGACTTAGGCATTAAAAGCCAATATGTCCCATAATATTTCATATTACCCGCAATGGTTGCAGCGACTTTGCCAGTTCCCCAAAAAACATCCCCTCTTACTTTGCCGCGAATGGCTCCGCCTGTATCTTGCGCAATCATTAGGCGCGCAAGCGAAACTGGCTTACTAGGGTGATGCTCATCAGGCCTTTTAGTACTAAGCCAGAGCGGCACTCCTAAAGGCACCCATTTTCTATCAACTGCCATTGAGTACCCAGCGGTTAAAGGAATCCCTTGGGTGCCTGGAGTATAGGCGGATTTTAAGGGATTAAAAAACACAAATGATTCATTAACATGAATGGCAGCGCGGCCTTCTACAGGATGAGCTTTGACATAACGGCGAATTGCTTGCATAGAGGCGCTTTCTTTGGTCAAAACTCCACGCCTAATTAAAACTTGGGCAACAGAGCGATAATGGCCGCCATTTTCAGCCACATAGCCAAGTGGCATGTTACCCCCTTCAGCTAACTTAATTGTGCCAGCTCCTTGGATTTCTAAAAACAAACGGTCTACCTCATCTTTTAACCACGCAACAACTGGTGCTTGGTCTTTAATGGCGCCTCTATCAATTTCTTTACGGGTATAGTAAGGAATTAACTGCTGGTTATTAACACGTCCAACAAGACTTCTCTCTGGCAATTGCGGATCAAATTTTTGTAAATTTATAGAAATTAAGTCTTTAGGTTTGCCATAAACAGGTACTGTATATACGCTATCGCGTTTAAGGCTACCTTCATATAATGGTGAATAATAGCCCGTAAAAAGTCCATTTTTATCTGTATCATCAGACCAAGTCATAGGAACAAAAGAGCTTTCAAAAAACTTTTGGACTTCATCTTTGGAGGTTTTTTCTAGTTTAATTGCAGCATTGCAAACATTAAACCAATCTTTTGCCTTAATAGGAACAATATCATTCCCAACATTTGCGTCTTTGTCTTTTTTTAATACCCACTTACAAGACACCTGAAAGGCTGCCAAAGCTTCAGGCAAGTCGTCGTTTTTCCATCCGGGTAAATTATTATAACTGTCTTCTTTTAATAGAATTTTTTTCTCAGGAGCTTTAGGGACTTCTTTAGGAACTATCTTAATAAGAGGCGCTGGCTTATGTTGTAAAATCCATAAGTAATAACCTAAGCCGCCAATGCATAATAGTATTATAAATGTAAAAAATATACTCGACTTGCGCATCTATTTTAGATTATAATTGCTTTATTGAACGTTGGATTCTACCTTTTTCTTGATTAAAAATCTAATTTATAATTTACAGCAGGAAATATGAATAAACCTCTTAATCTAACCCAAATGCAAACTTATATAACCCAAGCTGAACAATATTTAAACGAGTCTGTGAGCACACTTAAACAAGTTAAATTGGCAGAACAATCTACATCGCTCGAAGATCTCTTACATATGAAGCTTATTTTGCAATATAGACTCTCAACTGCGAGTGCTCTTAAGACTATGTTTCAGCTTGAAAGAACGGCTTGTGAAATTTTAGGAATATCGCCCCAACACTCTATAGATACTAACCTTGAACGCCTTATGTACATGGTAGGTGACGAAGAGCTCCATCATATGTTGGCTATGATAACTCAGTTACTTGATGCATTAGAACGCATAGTCCAAAAGCTGCAAAAAGACGCCAGCGAAAAAGCAGCTGCTCAACATAAAAAACAAGCAGAGTCGGCAGCTAAAAAACTTGCCCATAATTCTAGTTATCGTACTGAAAATAACTTACGAATTGCCATTGAAAAACAAGAAATGGCTCAAGCTAATCTTGCCTTGCTTTTAGCAGACGTTGAGCGCGTAGCCGGCCAAGTGCAGCCAGGGCCAATTTTTGATCATATAGGAGCAATTACGGGACCGATTTCACGCTTTTATCAGGTAATTCAACATGGTTTTGGCTTAAGCTATACTTTGTATATCCAAGCTAAACAACACGAAAAAATAAATCTTTATGTTAACTCTTTACTTAACCAAACCCAGCACATTTTAAATCCTCCAACCCCAATTATTAAACAAAATTTAGAAGAAAGGGCCAGTGAAAAACGACTAGGACATTTTTTTCATCTCTAGCATTTTGAGGCAACTTGGGTATAGACTAATAAGCTAGATTATGAAGAGGAATAACCATGTCAGAAACACTAGAACCAATTGAAATTAATCAGCAAAAATCTCCTGACTTAAGCGTTACCAACTTAAAAACCATAAAACGTGATGGACATGTAGCTCAATTTGACGAAAACAAGATCAGAATAGCAATTTCTAAAGCCTTTATTGCAGTAGAAGGTATGAATGCCTCTGCTTCTAATCGCATCCATGAACAAATTGATCAAATAACTTTACAGATTTTACACACCTTTATTAGACGCTTGCCAGAAGGCAGCACTATTCATATTGAAGATATTCAAGATCAAGTTGAATTGGCTTTAATGCGCAATAAACAATATAAAGTAGCAAGAGCCTACGTTTTATATCGCGAAGAACGCCGTAAAGCGCGTGAAGAATCGCAGAAATCTCAATCTAAAAGAGGCGCAGAGCCCCTTATTCGTATGCCAGATGGCAAACTAAAACCTCTTGATCTCAAACGTATTGAAACTATTACAAAAGAAGCATGCCTCGACCTTACTGAGGTTGATACAGCCATAATAATAAAGGACGCGTTGCGTAACCTTTACAATGAAGCTACGTTTGCTGACGTACAAAAAGCTTTAATAATGTCAGCGCGCGCCTTAGTTGAGCGCGAACCAAATTATAGCTATGTAAGCGCGCGTTTTTTGCTTGATAGCTTAAGATCAGAAGCTTTGGCTAAGCTCAACATCTGCCAAGAAGCAACCTTCGATGAAATGGCCAAACTTTATCCACAATACTTTGAAGCATATATTAAACAAGGTATTAATCAAGGCATGCTTGACCCAAGCTTAGCGGATTTTGACCTTAAAAAACTTGCGAAAGCTATTATACCTAAAAGAGATATGCAGTTTACTTATCTTAGCTTGCAAACTCTATATGATAGATATTTTATTCATGAACAAGGAGTGCGTTACGAATTACCCCAGGCCTTTTTTATGCGCGTTGCTATGGGGCTTGCTTTAAGAGAAACGGAGAAAAATCAAAGGGCTATTGAATTTTATCTGCAACTTTCATCCTTCGATTATATGTCTTCTACTCCAACTTTATTTAATTCAGGTACCGTACGCCCGCAATTATCAAGTTGCTACTTAACTACCGTTCCTGATGACTTAGAAGGCATTTATTGTGCTATTCGCGATAATGCCTTGCTCTCTAAGTATGCCGGTGGTCTTGGTAATGATTGGACACCTGTACGCGCTATGGGAGCGCATATTAAGGGCACTAATGGCCGCTCTTTAGGCGTAGTGCCATTTTTAAACGTTGCGAATGCAACCGCTGTTGCGGTTAATCAAGGTGGTAAGCGCAAAGGTGCTGTTTGCGCTTACCTTGAATGTTGGCACCTAGACATTGAAGAATTTTTAGAACTGAGAAAAAACACCGGTGATGACAGAAGACGCACCCATGATATGAATACTGCTGTTTGGATTCCTGATTTATTTATGCAACGCGTGCATGAAGATGGTATATGGACATTATTTTCTCCCGATGAAGTTAATGGCCTCCATGACTCTTATGGTAAAAAATTTGAAGCTTTATATGTGGACTATGAAAAACAAGCAAAAATTGGCCACATTAAAAACTCTAAGGCTATACCTGCATTAAAACTCTGGCGCAAAATGCTATCTATGTTGTTTGAGACAGGACATCCTTGGCTAACGTTTAAAGATGCTTGTAATTTACGCTCTCCCCAGCAACAGGCTGGCGTTATTCATAGCTCCAATTTATGTACTGAAATTACCCTTAACACTTCTATCGATGAAATAGCCGTATGTAATCTAGGTAGTATCAATTTGCCGCAACATATCGTTGATGGCAAACTCGATAAAGAAAAACTTAAAAAAACTATCTATACTGCGATTCGCATGCTCGATAACGTTATTGACATTAACTATTATTCTGTCCCTCAAGCGCGTAACTCTAACCTTAAGCATAGACCAGTAGGCCTTGGTATAATGGGTTTTCAAGATGCGCTTTATAAGCAAAATATAGATTATATGTCAGACGAAGCCATAGAGTTTGCTGATCAATCTATGGAGTTAATCAGCTATTACGCCATTGAAGCATCTTCTCAATTAGCTACAGAACGCGGTAGTTACTCAAGTTATGAAGGTTCATTATGGAGCCAAGGTATTTTACCTATTGATTCTATTAATATTCTTAAAAAATCAAGACCGTTACATTACTTAGAACAAAATACTACTGAAACTCTTGATTGGGAGGCTTTAAGAGTTAAAGTCAGGACTAAGGGAATTCGTAATTCCAACACTATGGCAATTGCCCCTACTGCAACTATTTCTAATATTTGCAACGTCGCCCAATCAATAGAACCTACCTATCAAAACCTTTACGTTAAATCCAATTTATCGGGGGAATTTACCGTTATTAATCCTTATCTAGTCCAAGACCTTAAAGCCTTAAATTTATGGGATGAGGTAATGATTAATGATCTTAAATACTTTAATGGCAGCGTCCAAAATATTGAAAGAATCCCCCTTGAACTCAAAAAACGCTATGCAACAGCCTTTGAAATTGATCCTATCTGGCTAGTTGAAGCAGCTTCAAGAAGGCAAAAATGGCTAGATCAAGCCCAATCATTAAATATTTACATGGCCAAACCATCAGGCAAAAAGCTAGACAACTTATACAAACAGGCCTGGATAAGAGGATTAAAAACTACTTATTATTTAAGAAGCTTAGGTGCCAGTAACGCTGAAAAATCCACTATTCATGATAGTGCGCTCAATGCGGTTAAAGTAAATAATGATGTGCAAATCTGCTCTATTAACGATCCTGATTGCGAGGTTTGTCAATAATAAACTTGCCTCAAACTCATTTCCCCCCTAAAATCCTTGTTTCCAAGTTAAGCTGGAGGAAAAATGGGGTGGAATGATAATAACAAAAAAGATCCTTGGAATGGCAAAAACGATGGTCCTCCTGATCTTGATGCTGCCCTTAAGGCTTTTATAAACAAATTTAAAAATTTGGGTGGTAAAACGCATAGGCGCAGCAAAAATGGCAATAATAAGCAGCTTCCCGAAAACTCCGCTGGGTTTTTTGTAGCATTATTTTTTGGACTAGTTATTTTCTTTTGGCTATTGTTTGGGATTTTTATTGTTGATCCTGCTGAACAAGCTGTTATCTTAAAATTTGGCCGCTACGTTAAAACCGTAGGCCCTGGTCCTCACTGGATCCCGCGTATTTTTTACTCAAAAAACATATACAACGTTGATAGAGTCTCTGATTATTCTTACTCAGCGCAAATGTTAACTAAAGATGAAAACTTAGTTTCCGTCTCGCTTGTTGTTCAATATCGTATTGCCGACCTTAAAGAGTTCCTTTTTAATGCCACCTTTCCTATAGAAAGCTTACAACAGGCCACTTCTAGTGCCTTACGCCAAGTCGTGGGCACAACCACCCTTGATCAAATGATTACCGAAGGCCGGGAGGCTTGGGGCGCCAGCGTCCAAGAGACTTTAATCGACATACTCCATCAATACAAAACCGGAATAAAAGTTATAAATGTCTCTCCTCAACCCGCAAGAGCGCCGGAAAACGTCCAAGATGCTTTTGATGATGCAATAAAAGCTCAAGAAGACGAAAGACGCTTTAAGGAACAAGCCTATGCTTATAAAGCTAGCGTTATTCCTATAGCTAACGGTAATGCTAATAAAATAGTCCAAGAAGCTGAGGCTTATTCTAAACAAGTTGTCCTGCAAGCTAAAGGCGACGTGGCTGAATTTTTAGCCATTTTGCCTGAGTATCTGAAAAACCCTGAAGTTACTTCAGAAAGGCTATACCTAGATACCCTGCAGTCTGTGCTATCAAAGAGCACTAAACTAATTATCGACACCAAACCAGGAAGCCTGGTTTATGTTCCTTTAGATAAACTTAATTTAGCTGAGACCTCTTATTTACCAACCCCTTTAACCTCAGCAACTTCCCATCCAACATCGCAGAATAATTCTGACAATAATACAGCTAGTACTGAAGACAATAGACAAGCAGAACGCTCCAGCACTCGCCCTACAGTAAGGGAGGATTAACAATGCGTCCAATTTCCATTTTAATTACCGCCATACTTGCAGCAATATTTATCTTTAGCCTTTCTTGCCTTTTCACTATCAGAGAAGGCGAGCATGCTATTGTTTTACGCTTAGGCAAATTAGTTCCCGGAAAAACCCCTAATTCAGTAAAAGTTCTTAACCCTGGGCTTAATTTCAAATGGCCATTTATTGAATCAATACGCACATTTGATACCAGATTACAAACCTTAACTATTCAGTCATCACGTATTGTGACCAAAGAAAAAAAGGATGTCATGGTTGATTATTACGTAAAATGGTATATCGAAAGCATTGCTAAATATTTTAAATCAACCGGCGGTAATGAATTAAAAGCCGAGACCCTACTCGAACAGCAACTTAACACTAACTTGCGTGCAGCATTCGGTAAGCGCACTATCTCAGAGCTTGTCTCTGGAGGTAGAGAAAATATTATGGATATTTTGCGCCAAAAAGCCGAAGCCCAAGCCCAAGAACTTGGAATACATGTGGTCGATGTCAGGATAAAAGGTATAGAGTTGCCTGAAAGCACCAGTAATGCTATTTATCAAAGAATGCGCGCCGATATGCAAAAAATTGCCAACAAACACCGTGCTGATGGCCAGGCTGAAAGCGCCATTATCCATGCTAACGCTGATGCAGCCATTACAGTTACCCTTGCAACAGCCAAGA
>MHBC01000001.1:10453-52217 GCA_001804735.1 Legionellales bacterium RIFCSPHIGHO2_12_FULL_37_14
TGCTGAAGCTTATAGTAAAAATGCGGCATTTTATCAATACTTCCGTAGTTTAAAAGCTTACCAAGCCAGCTTTCATGATCCACACAGCTTTTTAATACTTGATCAAAATAACGCCTTTTTTGAGTATTTAAAACACCCACTAAATACTAAAAGTGCGAAATCATAGTGCATCAATTTATAGAGTGATTTTATGACAAAAAACATTGTTATCATTGGAACCCAGTGGGGCGATGAAGGTAAGGGTAAAGTTGTTGATTTACTAACACCGCATGCCAAAGTAGTTGTGCGCTATCAAGGAGGCCATAATGCTGGGCACACCTTAAAAATTGAAGGTGAAAAAACTATTTTAAGGATAATTCCATCTGGCATTTTACGATCTAACGTAACTTGTTATATAGGCAATGGGGTCGTGCTTGCACCTGATGCGTTGCTGGGCGAAATTCTTGAGCTTGAAGCTAAACAAATAAAAGTTAGAGAAAAGCTTAAACTAAGCACTTCATGTCCGCTAATTTTACCTTCGCACGTAGCTCTTGATAAAGCTCGTGAGCTTCAAAGGGGCAAAGCAATAGGTACTACTGGAAGAGGCATAGGCCCTTGTTACGAAGATAAAGTCGCAAGGCGCGCCATAAAAGCCGGCGATCTTCTCCATCCTGAACGCTTTAAAAATAAACTAATTGAGTTACTTAATTATCATAATTTCTTATTACGTGAATATTTACATGCTGCTGAAATATCAATTGATGAAGTGTTAAACGAAGTACCATCTTGGGCTCAATCTCTTGCTCCTTTAATGTGTGACGTAACTACTGCCCTCCATGAACACCGCAGACGTGGTGATGCTATTTTATTTGAAGGCGCGCAAGGGGTATTTTTAGATATAGATCATGGCACCTACCCTTTTGTTACCTCCTCAAATACTTGCGCAGGTAGTGTAGTGAATGGAGCAGGATTTGGACCATTATATTTAGATAAAGTAATTGGCATAGCAAAGGCCTATACTACCCGCGTGGGCCAAGGACCATTTCCTACAGAGCTTTTTGATGACATAGGCAAAAGTTTAGCTGACCGCGGCTTTGAATTTGGCTCTGTTACCGGCAGGCCAAGAAGATGTGGGTGGTTTGACGCTGTTTTACTAAAACGTGCCATCGAACTAAATAGCATTACCTCAATTTGTCTAACTAAAATAGACGTCCTTGATAATTTAAAAACCATTAAAATTGCTACAGCCTATCGCGATAAAAATGATCAAGAATATACCTCCCCGCCGCAGGACGCTGATGATTTTCAAGATTTAACTCCGGTTTATGAAGAGCTACCTGGCTGGGAAAGTAATACGCAAGACATAACAGACTTAGCTCTCTTGCCTAAAAACGCTAGATCCTATATAAAACGTATCGAAGAGATCTTAGGAATACCAATTACCATTATTTCTACAGGCCCTGAACGCAAAGCAACTATTATTTTAGAAGAGCCGTTTGGTTAGGGTCAATGTAAACGATCACCAACCAGGGCAACCGCGTCTTATGAACAAAATATGGAAATGTAGGGTGGGCAAAGCGCAGCGTGCCCACCATGCACCCCATTGGTGGGCACGTCGCTGGCGCTCCTTTGCCCACCCTACGCATTCTTTAGCCTATTTTGAGTCCATGCGGTTGCCCTGGATCACCAACAGTTAACAGGGCAAGATCGTCTAAATCATGGCTAGGTGTTGGAATCCGCATATATAGAAGTATGTGCAAACTCAGAAGCTTCATTCATGGTAAAGTTTCTGTCTTCTGCAGCTTGTAAAATGTCTTTATTAAACTGAGATCCTTTAGCTTGACAAAACTCTGGATTATTTTTAAGAGGCAGTAAGAAGCTAATGAGTGTAGTCAGTTTATCTAAAAAATTGGCATTTTCCGCGGCCAAAGTTAATGTTTCAAGCTCGGCATGTTCCTTGCGTAGTTTTTCTATTAGAGAAATATAGCTTTGTCTAGACTCCTCATCTGCAAGTCCAGATTTCTTAAGCTCTTCAATAGCTTGTATCCTCGCGTCTACCGTATCTTTTAAAGCAATTAATCTTTGTATATCTACCCTTGAAGGCTTAGGCATAGAATTAATTTTCGCTAATATTCCCTGCAACATTGCAAAAAACATTTCAACGCCATATTGGGAAATTAAGCGCTTTCTTTCTGCAGGAATTGCTGTTGTGTGTGCATTATACATAGTACCGGCAGAAGTAGTTTGCGCCGCGTACCTTTCCTCTAATATCACGCCTAGCGCTCTCATGGAGGTAGTTAATGCTCTATCAAAAGCTCTATGAATAAAAGCTTCCGTGTCGTGGGATTCAGCAGATCCATTCATTAATGCGTCAATAGTTTCACTACATTCTCTAACTAAGTTAGTTAAATATGATTCAAATGAAAAGCTCCGCATAGCATCACTATTTCTCATCCTACCCATAGGGCCTCCTGCCCACGCTGGTGCAACAAATGCGCGCCTCCTTTTTTCTTCAGCTAAAAGCGCTCTAGATGCAGCTTCAACTTTAGCTTGCTTTGCAGCTTTCAAAGCATCTTCTTGGGTCTTTAGTAGTTGTTCTCTTTCGCGCTCTTCTTCTTTTTGCATACCTACGAGCACATTAGACGCGAATATCTCGCTTGTATCTTTAGCAAATTCATTTTCCATTGCCTTTCTCTTTTCAGCCTCCTCCGTTTCGGCATTTTTCAATTTAAGAAACGTTAATCCTAATTTTGGACTTAACCAAAGCAAGAAAAAGAACTTAGGTGGCGATATTAATTTTGTAACATCATACTTAATGTCCAATAACACTGGAGGCAATACTCCTCCTGGCATAAAATCATTAAATGCTCGCAAAAATCTTGCTAATAAATTTACCGGTTCTTCTGCATCTTTGTTAGCATAATAATTATATTGGGTTTGAAAATCTTCAAGTGTAACTTTATAGCGAAGGATGTAATGACAGAATAATAAACCCAGTCTAGAATGCGTTTCTAAACAAGCGTCAAATAAAGATTTTCTTAAATTTTTTAAAAATTTATACATATTAATTCCTAGCATAATAAATATATAGTGAGACTATTCTATCACATATTAAACTATTTTTAAACTATTATCTTTAAATATATGCATCTTTGTTACTACTTAACCATGATCACAGGGAGTCGTCGGGATTATATTTACAGCATACTGTTTTTGATTTATAATACATGCCTTTAATTAAGGCAATTTATTATTAATGGAGTACAGCTATGTTTTACGAACAATCATCAATTTTTACCCTAATTATGCGCAATGACTCATCTAATGCACTAATAGAACAACTAGAAAATATTCAAGCAGCAGTTCATTTTCCGGACATGGATACCGAGGAAGAAAGGATACTTGAGGATTTTGTTGAGGATGAAATATTGACTGACCTTAGGGATAAGTCATTAGAACAAAAGCAAGAGTTTTACACAAAAATGGTGCGTAAATGTTGTGAGTTGGGATTGCGTCTAGCTGAAAGCGAACATGAAGAAGAAGTAGAAGAAGAATTAGAACCAAAAGTACAGTTTGTTGACGATAATGGAACAGCAAATATTCTATATTGGATTATGATGACATCATTTGCAATCTCTTACGATACTGACTTAAGAAAATTTACGGTTAATAAAATACAAGAAATTGCCAATGATTATGAGGGAAATTACACTCCGTAGGGGCACGAAAAAAGACGGAAACTTTCACATCTCGGTTCTTGTTGCTCTACTAGTGCTTGCTAGATAGTTTTCTAATAACTCTGTCTGTTTGTTAACCACATAATCGACTAAGGGTTTATTTCTATAAAGTAAACATGTTTCATCTACAGCATCATCTCGTAAAAAACTTACTAGATAGGTTGCAATTTCCGCAAGAACCGTATTGATAACTTGCTCATGCTCTTCCCTATAAAAACTCAAATTAGGCTGTCTTGATTGCTTTAATAAGGCTGATAAAGCATCCATAACTACTATTACTTGATTCGCTGTGTAGTTGGTCGGACAAAGCTCAATGATTTTATTATTTCCATTAGGGTGTACGTATAATATATTTAATAAAAGGTTATGTAATATTTCGCGTACGCCTATATAACTTTCAAATTCACTACTTGTTTGCGTATATTTTCTATTTCTAAGATGCGCTTGAATTGCACGTAAAAAAATATACCCTATCTCACCTGGATTACTGTGCAAGATTCGCCATATTTTTCTGTATAAGCCAGTTCTTTCCACCATATTGCTTGCTAATAATTCTTTGCATTCCCTAGGCAATGCCAAAGTTCCGATATAACCATCCATAAATTCGTGCAAAAGTATGCTTTGTGGTGGATCGCCATCTAATATCACTTGCTGAAAGCTAGTGTAGTTTGTTTGTAATTCATCCAAAGTAATGCTTGGTTTTTCATGACAATTCAATAAGTAATTTGCTAAATGGATAATTAGAATTTGATTAAATTTATGGAGGCGATCTTCAGCATTTGCATCAAGAGGAAGTTTAAAAATCAGCAAAATATCACGCCACCTTCTAAGAGTTGGCTGCAATATTTTTAAAGCTTTATCATCGACAAATATAGTGTTATGTAAAGCACTATAAAATGCCTCTACACTTTTTTCTAATTCAGCGCGTAACGCTAAAATTTTATGGCCAAAAAAACTCTTTAAAAAAATCTTTGCCGAATTTTTAATTTCATCCCCATTAATTACTTGATTGGTGCATAAAGCGCAAATAATTCTCCAGATCCCTACGCTTGGGGTATCTTCTAAAAGCTCAATAAGCAACAAATCAAGTCTACGAATAAATAGTTTAAAAGTTTTTGGGTTATAATTAGCGTTAGTTGCAAGATAGCTGCTAAAACGCTTTGCAAGGTAATTATATCTTTGATCACTTACTTCCCTTGATACATGATGCGTGAAAAAAGCGAACTGATTACAGCTATTATTTCTTGGCAATTGAAAAATAGGCTCATGCAAATATAAAGACACGGGATGATAAATAAGCTCTTGAATTAACTCTAAGGCAAACTCTTTAGTAAAAGCCTGCCCATCTCTTAAAATAAGATCCTTATTTCTTATGATAATTTCACCAAATGGCATTTGCAGCTTATAACTTAAACTAGCAAGATGTTGTCTGTACTTCAGCCAAATCTTCACCTTGTGCTTAGGCTCTGTAAAGTGATAGTCATATTCAAAATTAGGCATATGTTTTAAATTCCGCTTAATTGTTTTTAATTTTTCTCATTAGATCATCAAAAGTAAAATATATACAGCATTTTGATTAAATATATAATAATTTGATTTATACTAAAGTAGAATGACATGACATTAACACGATGTATATTTATTTTCAATCACTAGTTTGGAGCGCAGATTAGCGCAAATAGGTTTAATCTAAAATAATTTGCGCATAATGTCATATAATGATAAATTATGGGAAATAATGCCCATAATGATCTATAATGATAAATTATGAGCAATAAATTGAAGAGGTGTTATCATGCCAGGTGAAGAAAAAAAGTTAGAAGAAGCAAAAAAGGAAAACCATGTAAGCGCTGAACAAGTTGCAGCAGTTGGCGCAAAAGTTGATAGCTACGCGGAAGCGCTCTTAGCACTTGACTCAGCCCAGGAAGCCCGAATAATTCCAAAGCCTCAAGTTCGTATAGGTGATAAAGTAATTCAGCTTGAAGCACCACCACGAGAGTATAATAATCTATATCTATCTGACTGCATAAATTACCATGTAAATATGCTTATTAAAGATGGTAAAGCAAAGCCTCAAGAGCCATTAATATTTACATTTGGCGAAGAGGTCTATCAAGTAACTTATTTTGAAGGTGCAAAGCCCGAAATACACGTTCAAAGAAAATTAGTCGAACATGTTCCAAAAGATGAGCGTAGTGAAGATGAGAGGATTAAATCAGCTCGCCTGTCTTCTGCCAAAGTTGTTATTACTTATCAAGACATTGCTAAAACTTATGGGCACCCAGCTCGTGTTATGTTTTCGGTAAAAGTAGAAGATAAAGTTGTTTTCACGAGAGGCGCTGTCCACCCAAATCAATTACAGCGTGAAGTCATTAAAAAGTTCGCGGATCAACTTAATTCAGGATCACATGCAGAACTTGCGGTTATGGGCACAGCAACTGGAAAAAGTTTTGTGCTTGCCGGCATAACACATGCAACTGGAGAAGGAGTTTATGTTGTACCAAATGAAGCCTTGGTAAAGGAAATGCAAAAAACGATTAATCTATTACATGGAGATGGAACAGCAGTCTTGGTATCGGATAAAAATATGACGGTTGAAGAGTTTAAGCAAAAGTGGAGTGAGAATAAGCAAATTATTATGACAGCTGATGATCCTCACTTTAGAGAAAAACTAGCATTAATAAAGAATAGGACTATGTTAATAGATGAAGCGCATGAACACACTTTTACTGTAGAAAGAAACAATGCTTTAATAAATGCAAGAAATAATAATATCGTTATTGCAGTAACTGGTACTCCAAATATGGAGTTAGTAAAATCAATTGCTGATAATGACATGGCAATGATTGACGTTAATGTAGCGCGGGCCCAAAGGGAGGGCAGTGTTAGACAAGTCAACATGGTCCACGATAAAAATGTTAAATCTGAGGATTTAGTTTTTAAAACCTTACTAAATTATTTCGGTAGAGACGTTTATTGGCATGAAGGGAAAGGCGTAGCCACAACTAATGATATAAAAAATATGCTAAAAGAAGGTGTAGAAGAGGATGACGCCATAAGTAAAGCAATGGCACATAACCTTGAACGCGCTTCTATGCAAAAAAACTTCGTATTCTCAGGCTCAAGCAGTGATCGAGCTAATGTTTTTAAGGCTTATAATGAAGTTAAAAATGGATCTTACGCACGTTTAGAAGAGTTAAATGCATATGTGACATATCTCCGTAATCAAGCAAGAATGGAAGAAATTAGCATGATAGTTAAGGAACTGCATCCTGAGTATACCCCTCTACAAGTTAAAGAGGCAGTTGATAAACATATGGATAAAAATCCCGCACCCCCAGTAAATATAATGGAGGAAATTAAAGTTGCACAACAAAGTCAAATTGCTAAAACCATGAATGCAGTTGCACTCTCAATTTTAGCATCTGCTGCAGGGAAAAAAGTAGACTATACAGATTTTGAAGAGGCAGATAGAAAAAAATCTCTAGGTGATTTCATAAAAAAATTTGATTTAAGTAACCTCGGTAACATGACTAAAGAGCAATTTCATAAGAAAATGGCAACAGAATTAAGTAAGGTATTTACAGACCTACCAAAAGCACAAAAAAGAGCTTATCAAAACGAAATCCGCAAGCTATGTGACAGAATGTATGACCACTATAAGACTAATCGAAATATGG
The DNA here is from genome assembly GCA_001804735.1 of Legionellales bacterium RIFCSPHIGHO2_12_FULL_37_14. Classification (GTDB taxonomy): domain Bacteria; phylum Pseudomonadota; class Gammaproteobacteria; order Legionellales; family Legionellaceae; genus 2-12-FULL-37-14. Next base: position 17,850 of record MHBC01000001.1, read on the forward strand.
AAAACTTTGAATTTCTCACTGGTGAGAAAGTAGATTTAAGTGCCTTACACGCATCTTATATGAGAATGGCTCAGCATAAGAGAACTAGAGGCACACACTCAGCTGGGATATTAGACGAATTAAGATCAGGCTTAGTAATGCACGTAGTAAGCGATCGATCATATTCTACTGGTATTTCCATAAAAAGTGTTTTAAGCGTGCAACAAGTTATATCTGATGCCAAAGATTCATTAGCCCATGCTGATGAAACTATGCAACTACAAGCACGTTCTATCCGCTCCAAGGATAGAGGGGCTTTTGTCATGCAAATAGTTGATAAAAAAGTTAATCCAGATCAGTATTTTACGATTGAACAAGTATTTTCAGAAACATCTGGGAAAGAAGCAATTGAGTACTCTGCAAAACACCCTAAAACACGCCCACCAAACAGCCGCGTTGATTTTCTTGGTGCTGATGATGTGTCCTCATCTGAGCATGAACGTTTGCTGAACCAGCAATCTACCTCCATGGAAAATTTGATAGAGGCTCCTACCCGTGAGATAACTTCTAGTACACTTGCTTTTCTTAGTGAAAACAATAATCCAGAAACCAATGAAAATACGCAAAATTTACCAGCAGAAGATAAACCCGTTGAGAAGGAAGAAAACGTCCAAGAAGGTGAAGCTTTAGAAGATATTCAGGGCTTATTTGCAGAAAAAGAACAAGGCAGTTCTAAGCCTACTGAACCCAAAGAAAATAAAACTGAGCCCAAAGCAGAACCCAAAGAAAATAAAACTGAGCCCAAAGCAGCAGAAAAAGCTAAGCATGAGGAAAAATCAAAATCAGAAAAAGGCCACCAGCATAAGCCAAAACACAGACACGAAAGACACTATGATGTTAAGACGAAAGTACAATCTAAAGCCCTTCTTAATCTAAGTTTGATGGCACATCATGCTAAGAAGGATCAGCATCATAAAGAGCAAAAAGCACATCATCAAGAACAACCAAAAAATTATCATCATAAACGCTAGGGCGTGTTGACATTTCGTCTCCTCACCTACGCCTACGCTCTAAAAACTGACACTTTCAATCACACCAGGTTTTTATGCATAAACCTGACTTAAGACGTAGAATATTGGTGCTGCAGCAATTAAGCTGTCTAGCCTATCTAAAATCCCCCCGTGTCCTGGTAAAATAGCGCCCGTATCCTTACAGTTAACTCTGCGTTTAAACATACTAATAATTAAATCTCCAACAAGGGCGAGCATTATGGTCGCTAGCATTTGGACAAACCATAAGCGCGCTGAATAAGGGTGAAAATAAAAAAACGCAAGCGATCCTACACAGATAGCAGCGCACACTCCCCCCAAAGTACCCTCTAACGTTTTCCCAGGGCTTACCTTAGGAATAATTTTATGTGAGCCCATACGCTGGCCTACTAAATATCCTCCTGTATCAGTTGCCCAAATAAGCAAGAGTAAATAAAAAAGATATAATGAGCCTTGCTTATATTGCAATATATTTGCTATAGCAGCAAAACAAAGCGGTAAAAGAATTAACCCACATAAAGCTACAATTATCCTTTTACCCCAATATTTTTGCAGACTAGGATAAAATAAGATAGCAATGAAAAGTAACCCTAAAGTAATAGTGCCTAAAAACTGATAAACGCTAAAATAAAATCGCGAAAAATAAAAATCTAAGACTAACAATGGAATAAACCACCAAGCGTTTACTTTAGACAAAGGAATAAGCGTAAGCCATTCAAACCCACAAGCACCAAGCACCAACACTAATATAGCCATTATTAGGCTAAAAGGTGCATAAAAAAGCACTATGAGAACCAAAAAAATTAGTAAGCCTGCGGTTAAGCTTCTTTGTTGCAGATTGTTGAGTTTAGTTTTCACGTATTGTCCTCAAACACTTTCCCAAAGCGCCTTTGCCTTTTTTGAAAGGTTTTTATAGCCTCATCTAGATGAGTTTCAGTAAACTCTGGCCAGTAAACTTTAGTAAAATATAATTCAGTGTAGGCAATTTGCCAGAGTAAAAAATTGCTAATGCGTAACTCGCCACTGGTGCGAATAAATAAATCAGGAAGAGGCAAAGAGGCAGTTGCAAGGTATAAAGCAAAGCTATCTTCGTTTACTTCATCAATAGATATATTTCCTGCTTGCACTGCTTTAATAAGCGCTTTAGTAGCTTGAACAATGTCCCATTTACCCCCGTAATTGATAAATATGTTTAATATTAACTGCTGGTTTTTTTTAGTTTGTGCTTCAACTTCGTGAATTTTGCTCTGCAGCTCTTCTGCTAAAGGAGCAAAATCACCGATAAACTTTAAACAGATATTTTGTTTTCTAAGATCTTCTATATTCTCTTGGATAGAAGTTATAAATAACTGCATTAACCCTGCAACTTCTTCTTTAGGTCTATTCCAGTTTTCGCTACTAAAGGCAAATAGGCTTAAAACAGGAACACCCCTCTTAAGACAAGCTTCAATGACACGTTTAACTGCGCTCATTCCTGCAATATGCCCTTGCTGCCTAGGTAATTTTTGCGCATTAGCCCACCTACCATTTCCATCCATGATAATTGCGATATGTTTAGGTATAGTAGGCTTTGCCATAGTAATTCTCAAAATTAATTAAAAAGCGCGAATAGTCTAATAGTTTTGAGGTAAAATTCAATAATTTCTGCAATTTTAAGGACATTTTATGCACAAAAATAACACCCCTTTAGTTTTATTGATTTTAGATGGCTGGGGTAACAACGAAGAAAAACAATATAATGCAATAAAAGAAGCCCCAACTCCAAATTGGGATAATTGGGTAAAAACCTATCCTTATGGTTTATTAAAAGCTTCAGGCGAAGCCGTAGGCCTGCCTAAGGGACAAATTGGCAACTCTGAAGTTGGACATATGCATATTGGAGCTGGTCGCTTAATTTTACAGGATTTAACCAGGATAAATGCAGCGATAGCTACTAAAGAATGGGAGAAAAATAAAGTTTTATTAGATCTAATTAGCGCTAACACAAAAACAAATACCCTGCAGGTAATGGGGCTTTTATCCAAAGGAGGCGTGCATAGTCATGAAAAGCATTTACTTGCATTTTTATCTTTATGCGCTAAGCAAAAAATAAATGGTAAAGTTGCCTTACATTTATTTTTAGATGGCCGTGATACCTCCCCTAAAAGCGCAATTAAAAGTATAGAACTTATTGAAAAAGCCCTAAAAAATTACCCTTTTGCCCATATTGCAAGCCTTTGCGGGCGTTATTTTGCTATGGATAGAGATAAAAGATGGGATAGAACTCTTAAAGCCTATGATCTCGTAACCCAAGGGATTGCTGATAAACAATTTCCTTCAGCAATGGATGCAATAAACTATTATTACCAAGAAAAATACTTTGATGAATTTATTCCCCCTACAGTTATTGGAGAAAAAACTGCTATGCAGAATAACGATAATTTATTTTTCTTTAACTTTAGGCCAGATAGGGCAAGACAATTGACTAATGCACTAATAGCAACAGATTTTGCTGGCTTTACCCGTAAAAAAATAATTAATTGGCATAAAAAAGTCACTATGACGCCGTATCAAGATAATCTTCCTGCAGAAGTTGCCTTTCCTAAACAAGCGTTAAATGAAAATTTAGGAGCGGAATTATCTTTGGCGCACATTAAACAGCTTAGAATAGCCGAAACCGAAAAATATGCACATGTAACCTTCTTTTTAAATGGTGGGCGCGAAAAACCTTACCCACTTGAAGATAGAATATTAATCCCTTCTCCTTTAGTTAAAACCTATGATCTAAAGCCCGAAATGTCTGCAAGAGCCATAACCCAACAGTTAATTGAACAACTTAAAGCCAAAAAGTACGAGGTCATTATATGTAATTTTGCGAATGCCGACATGGTTGGCCACACGGGCATTATGCCAGCTGCAATTGATGCAATTGCGTGCCTTGATGAATGCATGGGTGAGATTAAATCTCTAGTTATAAAACAAGGTGGATGTATGTTAATAACCGCAGATCACGGGAATGCTGAAGTTATGTTTGATGAAAAAACAGGGCAAGCACATACCGCTCATACCAACCATTTGGTCCCATTTTTATTTATCGGGTCTCACTATCATTATCGTTGCGGAATTGGATCTCTAATTGATATTGCCCCAACCATTCTTTATTTACTTGGGATATCAAAACCTAAGGTAATGACAGGGCAATCTTTACTTTACTCTCCTTAAACCCAAGCCCCAAGAGGCAATTTGCAAAACTGTACTTTTGCACCACACTTAAGAAGACAAGACAACATTTTTTTTAAGGCGGAGAAAATGCGTAGGCTAACTTGGGGTATGCAAATAGTATTTATTCTGTCAATGATGGTAATGTTATTCACGCCATCTTTTGCCAATGAAGAAGATGAAACACAACAAGTTCCTATGGAGGAGGTGCAACGCTTTTCTAATGCTATGGGGCTTATTAAAAAGTATTATGTAAAACCTGTTGACGATAAAGTATTATTTGAAAACGCTATACGCGGCATGTTAAGTGGCCTTGACCCTCACTCAGCTTATTTAGACGAAGCAGAATATACTGAACTCCAAACTGCAACTAGCGGAGAGTTTGGCGGTCTTGGAATAGAAGTGTCTATGGAAGATGATGTTATCAAAGTAATTACTCCTCTTGTAGATACCCCAGCTTACAATGCGGGGATAAAATCTGGCGACTATATTATTAAAATTGGCCCTCAAGCAGTGCAAGGAATGAAGCTTAAAGATGCGGTTGACTTAATGCGCGGTCAGATAGGATCTAAGGTTAATCTCACCATAGTCAGAAAAGGTGGCGATAAACCCAAAGTTTATCATTTAACCCGGGAAAAAATTATTATCAAAAGCGTAAAATCCCGTATTTTAGATAACAATTATGGTTATGTAAGACTCACGCAATTTCAAGCCTTAACTCCTGAAGAAATGAAAAAAGCCATTCTTGCCTTAAAAAAACAAGCAGGTGGCGAGCTAAAAGGTCTGATTTTAGATTTACGTAACAACCCAGGAGGCTTGCTTGATGCTGCTATTCAAGTTTCAGATGCATTTTTAGATAAAACTAAACAATCTGCTAAACCTGAATTAATCGTTTATACAGAAGGTCGTTTTCCGGGCTCTGAATTTAAGGCAATCGCAAACCCAGGAGATATCCTAAACAAGGCTCCCTTAGTAGTATTAATTAACCATGGCTCAGCCTCAGCATCTGAAATTGTCGCTGGCGCATTAAAAGATAATAAACGCGCCATAGTTGTAGGCACTCAAAGCTTCGGTAAAGGATCTGTCCAAACAGTACTACCTGTAGATGATAAACGTGCGATTAAATTAACCACAGCGTTATACTACACACCTTCCGGAGTATCTATTCAAGCAAAAGGGATCACTCCTGATATAGTAATTGAAGAAATGAAAATCCCTAAAGATACTAACAATGATGCTTTAGAATTTAGTGAGGCTAGTTTAAATGGTCACTTAGCAAATAAAGCCGATCTGAAGAAAACTAAAGGAGCCATAGCCACAAAAAAAGTTGAGGATGAAGATGCCTTAATGCATGAGGATTATCAATTATATAGCGCCTTGACAATTTTAAGAGGAATAGCTGTAGCTGGACATTAAAGGCTCATGAGCTTCTTCTTGCAAGGGAGGCGACGCGGGCTTAAAAACGCTGTGTTTAAAAAGGTAGCTTAAATTTAAGTCTTTTTCGTCATCTTTAGGTTCAGTTAAGCTGTTAATAGGCTTTTTATCTTTATCTTTAGTTGCCTCATCCAGGATAGCTGTAAACTTTTCGGCTTTAGTGATTTGCCTTTTTATTTCTTCATCCAGCAAACTTATATACTTGGCATGCAAATTTTGTAACTCTAAAGATACATTTTTATTTGATATAAATTTAGGCCCATTAAAGTATTTTATTAATAATTTGTTGTAAGTAGAAAAATCTTTGTGGGTGAAACTTGTAATTAGAAGATGTCTCGCCTCCCGTAATAAATTAATTTTTACAACCTTATACCGCAGTTTTAATAACATAAAATCACGTGCTTCTTTAGGATTTGCCTCCTCCGTCAATTCTTTTATTGCCTTAATAAGCGTATTAATTGACTTTTCAAAACGCACGCTGCCTAAAAATCGCTTGTGATATTTATTAACATACTGCACTAATATAGCAAGCATTTGATTGTAAGGTTTAATTTTGCTATTAAGTTCTTGAGCGTTATGTACAGCAAGCGTTTTATCATCGCCAGCTTGCTCTTGTTGTAAAATATCTTGAATAATAAAAATATCATTGGTTTTATTATTTGCATTAAGTGGCTCTATAGAAAATAATGCCGAAGGCAGATACTTCTTATGCAACACCTTCTGATAGAAAAGGCTAATAAGCTTTTCAGTTATCCTAACTGTTAAAGGCACAATAACGCTTTTTAATAAGAAAAATGAATTAATCGCAAAAGCAACAATCCCAATACAAGTTACCACACTTAAAAACGTACTAGCAGCTGTAAATAGTGGCAACAAAAAATAAACCGCAAGGCTAATAAACGCGGCAAGTGCAAGCACACTAATTGTAAATTCAACTAAAGACATTTGTCCTTTATATAATCTATGAAAAAAGCTCGCTAAATACCCAAAGGCCAGCGCAACCCCAGCAATAATAAGAAAAGTCTCTTGACTTAATAAACTTGCAGTAACAATGGCAGGGGCAAGTAAAAAAACAATAAATTGCCTTGTCCCGAAAGTAATTAAAGCATGAAGATTTTCTCCCACCGTCAAGAATTTATCTCTATTACGATTTTTCGGCCGGGCGAATCTTGCTTTATTTAAGCGTAAAAGTTTAGCATTTTTAAACATAATATCAGAAACAATAAATTCATTAAGGTGTAAATAATCACAAACTGCGCTATATTTTAAATGATTGTTTTGAGTGGAGCAAGGCTTTAGGTGCTTGCAATCTTAATGTTAGTCATTTAAAATGACTAACATTGGAGGTAATATGTCGCAATTTAATATATACGCCGCTAAGGCACATCTATCATTGCTAGTGCAAAAGGCTTTATTAGGCGAAGAAGTAATTATTGCTCGGGATAATAAACCAATGGTTAAATTGGTGGCCATTAATATTCCTAAAACTAAACGTCAACTAAATTTTGCTAAAGGAGTAATAAAGCTAGCTGCTGATTTTGATAAACCTTTAGAAGATTTTGGTGATTATCAATAATGCGCATCCTTCTTGATACGCATACATTTTTATGGGCGGGCGTAGAGGCAGAAAAACTTAGCTCTAAAGCGCAAAATATTTTCTTGAATAATAAAAATGATTTATACCTTAGTATTGCTTCTATCTGGGAAATAGCCATAAAACATAGTCTTAATAAAATATCTTTTAATAAGCCTATGGAGGCTTATCTTCTCGAGTCTCTTAATAAAAACACAATCAAAATTCTTAGTATAGACTTTCGTCATGCTATTAGAGTATCAACATTACCATTTCACCATAGGGATCCATTTGATCGCCTGATTGTTTCGCAATCTTTAGAAGAAAAAATATCAATACTGAGCTGTGATGAAACATTAGATGCTTATGATGTTGAGAGGTTATGGTAATTGCCTCTTTCTCGAGTTAGCGTAAAATGCTAAACTTATTGGCCTTTTATTTAGATTTTGTGCTATGTCTATTGCAGCTATTATTAAGTCTCGGTTAACTTCGCAGTTTAACCCTATATTACTTGATGTTGTTAACGAATCTAATAATCATTCTGTACCGCCAAACTCGGAAACGCATTTTAAAATTGTTATGGTATGTAATGCGTTTGTTAACAAATCTTTAATTAAAAGACATCAAGCAGTCTACCAGGCATTGCAAGAATTACTGCCTAATCAAGGGAATACTGCTAGTGTCCATGCTCTTGCATTACACCTATTTACCGCTGCTGAGTGGCAAAGTACGCAAAGTAAAGCCTTAAAATCTCCTCCTTGTCTTGGCGGCGGAGGCAAAAGTGCAGAGTAAAGGCTTACAAGAACCGCAACATATGATTGGGGTTTTTACCTTGATTTTGCTTATTACAGGGGCAATTGACAGCATTCGTAATCTTCCCACCACTGCCCTTTTTGGTTCAAGCTTGTTTTTTTTCTTCAGCCTTTCTGCGCTTATTTTTTTATGCCCTGTTGGCCTTGTGGCAGCTGAGCTTGCTTCTACTTTTTCCGAGGAAGAAGGCGGGATTTTTACTTGGGTAAATCATGCTTTTGGCCAAAGGTGGGCATTTTTTACTGTGTGGCTGCAATGGATTAATACTATCGTTTGGTACCCGACTATTTTATCTTTTATTGCGGGCACCTTAGCATATTTAATTAACCCAAGCCTTGCAGATAACAAGCTATATTTGATTATTGTTATTTTAACGGTTTTTTGGGGGCTTACCTTTCTAGCCTTAAGAGGCTTACGCGCTTCGGCTTTTTTTGCCGGCTTTTGTGCAATTTTAGGCATGATTTTACCTGTTGGATTTATTATAGGACTTGCTTTTTACTGGTGGTACTTAGGTAAACCTCTCGCTATTGATTTATCTTTAGCAAGTATTATGCCTAAATGGAGTCATACTCAATCATGGGGTTCTTTAACCGCCATAATTACTTCATTCTTAGGCATGGAGCTTGCCGCTGTACATGTGCGCCAAATTAAAAACCCGCAGCATAATTTTCCTAAAGCCATTTTTTGCTCAATTTTACTTATTCTAATTACTATGCTTTTAGGTTCTTTAGCTATCGCTATTGTTTTACCCAAAAATGATATTAGTTTAGTAGACGGCGTAATGCAGGCTTTTACTAATTTTCTCAATGCTTATAAGTTTGGCTTTTTAATTCCTGTTACGGCTATTTTACTCTTACTAGGTAGCTTAGGAGGCATGATAAATTGGATAATCTCCCCTGCTAAAGGGCTTTTAATGGCTGCAGGACATGGTTACTTGCCAGCTAAGTTTTACCAACTCAATAAACATGGTATGGCATCTTATATATTAATTACCCAAGCAATAATGGTTACTTTCCTATGCGCTGTTTTTTTATTATTTGCTAAAATTAATGCAATTTACTGGCTTTTTACCGCGCTTAGCACTGAGCTTTATCTTATTATGTATGTAATGATGTTTCTTGCCGCCATCAAGCTTAAACACGCTAAAACCCACAAAGCTGGCGCGTTTACCATCCCTTGCGGCAAAAAAGGATTGTACACTGTAGCAATAATAGGCTTAATTGGCTGCTTTATCACTTTAATCGTAGGATTTATCCCGCCACAACAAACCATAGACATAGGCGGTGATAATTACTTTAGAGTAATCTTTGCTTTAGGCTTAACTATCATGGTTAGCCCTATTTTATTTCTCAAAAAAAGTTGCAAAAGATAGTCTATAATTTATCTATATAGATCAAATTAAGGCAAAGAAATGGCATTCAAAGAGGATCTAAGAGATTTGGGAAAAATACTCGGCCCATGCAACGAAAATATGGCTAATTTTCTCGCCACACTAGATCAATTTACCCCCCTTGATTTAACCACGTTAAGCGAATGTGAACCTAAGGATAAAGATATTGAAAAGCTAATACAAACTACAAAAGAACTAATTGCTTTTTTACGTAATAATGATCATAGCGCCAGCCTTAATAAAGAAGTTGCAGAAAAGCTGGCCCAAGCATTAGAAAGTAAAATTAATCCTGAGGTATATGCAGAACCGCAAAAGCTAACCAATCTTGTAAGTGGCTTATTTAAACCGATAGACGCCCAAGAAAAAGCTTGGAAAGATGTTGAGGATAGCTTATTTAGCAAATTTAAGATGAAGCTAGCTGAATTTAATACTATTCTTATTACGTTAAATAGTAATCTAGCCGAATCTTATGCGACTCTAAACCCTAGCACAATTGAAGAGCAAAAAAGACGCAGTAAAATGATTTATGACTATCAAGAAATACAAGCATTAGAGAAAGAAATACCTAAAGATCAAAGAGAATTTTATAAAGATTTCTTAGCAGCAGCCGAAATTGTTAAAAATTATTATTTAGGCTGGCAAGCAAAAATCGAAACTGCAGCCTACGGAAAATTTAATGCAGCAGTAGAAAATGCGAAGACCGCTTACAAAGAAAATGCCATCCTAGCAAAAGCTGACAAGCCAGAAACCATAAAAAATTTTAAAGCTATCTTAGAAGAAGCGTTCACCATGCTAGAAGCCCTTGAAAGTAATGGGGCGTTTTCTCTACAAAATGATCCTAGATTTGCGGATAAATTACCCAAGGTGCGAGATCAAGTAAGACTTATTATCACTATAATAACAAAATATCCTGATTTAACTAATTTAGATATAGCTGAAAGTTTACAGCAGCAATTCACCAGCCATTATTTAACAGCAAAAAGTACCTTTAATGAGCAAGATAGGCTGCATTTAAAATCAATATTCACCAATTTATTTAATGGGAAAACCAACCCCAAATTATCAGATCAGGATTTAGCAAGTCTTAAAAAGGACATAGAAAGTTTACGTTTAAAAACCTTAGAGTTAAAAAAACAACAAGCTGTAGAAACAGTAGCAGCTATAAATACTGAGAAAAAAGCTTCTAAACAGCAAGCAGAGCTTGAGTTTAAGCGCACTAAATTAAGAGAGTGTTTTAATTTAGCGCGCGAAATTCAAAATAAAACTTGTGGATATCTAGATAATGAAAATTTTAAAAGGTTTTTAGATAAAGCCAAAACATCATTAAAAACTGATGACCCTGAAGAATTACTAAAGAAAATTAATAGTGAGCTACGAAACTATATTAATAAGTATAAAACCTCGCAAATAATAAAATACTCTCAACTAAATAAAAAACTTAAAGCAATGAAAGAAGAGTATGAAAAATATGCCGAAATGTTTCCTTTTATAAATTTAAGTACTCAGTTAGACAGAATAAATGATTTAATAAAAATTGTTGAATCAGAAGTTGGATACCTGAAGCTGGGCACTGGATATGCAAATGGTATTGATTCTGCTTTCAATGATATATGCAAATGCATAGAAAAGCTTGAATCAGCTAATTATAAATTATTGCAAATTGACAAAACAGCTATAGAAAAAGCAAGGCAGTTACATGATCAAATAGATGACCATGAAGCCTTTTTTTCGCACATTGAAGCTACAATCGCAGACTTATTTCCTCAAAAACTTGATGACTCAAGTCATTTTATCAGCGACTTCAACCAGCTACAAAAACATATAGAAACCCCTATTGCAGAGTTTTATAAAAGTGAAGATAAAGGCAAAGGAGCCGCGGAAATTATTGAAAATTACTTTAAGCATGCTAAAGACCTGACCAATGAGTGTTTTAACGCTATACAACCTGAAGCTCTTGAGGCATGTAAGGCAAAATTAGAAGACTTTAGATTATTAAAAGAATATTTGTTAAAAACCTTAACAGACATAAAATTATATAATACAACTAACACCCCACAAAAGAACAATAGCCTATTGAGTAATGATAAAGCTGATGAACTAATAGCTAGCCTAAAATTAATTGAAACACCTACTTACGTAGATATTAATAACTTTGAGTCTCTAGCTAAAATTAATGCAACCATCAATACTGCTTTAGGAAAACTGCATGAAATTAATGACAGTGTGCAAAAAGGCTATTATAAAAACATTAGGTTGGCAGAAGAATTTTCCAAAGATGAAGCACCTGCAGAGTTACAAAACCTATCACCTAAAGTAACTAAGCTCTTCACCCTTGTTCGTTCTTGGTATCAAGAATCTGGGCCAGAACTAGCAAAACTAGCTCCTGATGATCAAGAAAAAATAAGAGATTTCATGTTAGAGCTGTATGAAATAAAAAATAACTACAACTCGAAACTGGATAAAATTTATAGTGAAAAGAGATCCCTCCCCCACGCTAACGCTCTTGTCCTTGATGACGTACCTAAGGAGTTACAGGATAAGAAAGATCCGGAATTTGAGAAGGCCTTAGCAACCTTGAAACACGATTTCAGCACGGAGATTAATAAAAAGGTACTTGAATTTGCGCCTTTTATTGAAAAACGCTTAAAACCAGAGTCACTTTCTACGTGGCAAAAAATTAAAAAATTTATAGTCATGAATTTCCTTAAAATCTCTAAAGCATGGCGTAGTGAATATTGCTCAAATTTATTTAAGCCCCAAGCTGCTGATCAACTATCTAACAAGCTCGATAGTGAACAAAAAAACAAAAATCCCCCCTAAACATGACCTGAGTAATTTGTCATTTTTTCTTCATATAGTCTATAATTTGATTATGTAAATTAAATTATGGACTATTATGCCCGATGCAAATGATATTATGCTGGATCTTTTTAAAAAAAGGCTCTTAAACTTTATAAAACAATGGGAAGAAGTAACACCAGAACAATTAAGTACTATCTTGAATTCAGAAAATACTAAAGATAAAAACGAACTAATAGCTACTACGAAAGATCTTCTTAAGTTTCTCCTTGAAAACGCGCAAAAATTTAACCCGCCTATTTCCAAAGAAAATAATCCTATAATTTTAGCTTTAGAAACTAGACTTAATACAATAGGTGCTGGTAAAAAAAGCTCCATCCCCCGCGAATTAAGTGAATTAGCAATTAAGTCGACTGCAGAGCTTGCGCTTAATAAAGATAAAGCAGAAAACTTTGCTAAAGATGTAAATTCTTTAGTAAATAAGTTGAACATATTTGCTAATAATACTATTCAACAAAGGTTTTATAAGCAACATATAGAGATTTTGTACGCTAATTACCTCCAATTTAAAGAGATCGACACAAAAGTCACATATAACCACGCCATAGAGGCATTCGCTGCTTATTATAAAGAAATTTCTGATAGAGCCTGCTTGGTTGACACTCCTAAATATGAGCGTTTCCTTAAATTGTACAAAGACGCTTTAGATGTAGAAGCAAAACATAGCGCAAGCATTAAAGCCCCTCTTAGAGAAAAAGCCATAGAAACGCAAAAAATAGAGCAGGCTACCAGGGAAAAATGTAAGCAAATTACTAAAACAGAAACGACAAGATTAAAACAAATTCTTGATGGAGCATTTACTACTTTAGAAAACCTCGAAAAAAATATTGAGCTCACTCATTCACTGCAGGAAGGAAAAATACTGCACACCGAATTAAAAAAACAAATTGATCGACTTACCCACATATTAGACCAATATAGTGCGCTATTTGACAAAAATACGCTGCTACAACTAAAACAACAACTAGAAATGCGCTTTTTGAACACCACTCCCCCTGAAAAAGAGCAACATTCTTTAATTTCTATATTAAATGCTTTGTTTCTAAGAGATCCCCCTATACTTAAAGAGAGTGAGCTAAATAAATTGCATGTAGAAATCGATAGCTTGAATGACCTAGAAAAGGAACTTAGCGCGCTAAATGAAAAATTTATCCCCATAAATTTGCTTATGCAGTTTAATCAAAATGCGAGTAATAAGCTAGCGCGTGATATTCCTTTAATAATAGGGACAATTGAAAATGCGTATTATTTATCAAAAGATAATCAAAAAGCAATGTGTGCTAATTTGCATAAGTTATTAAAGGAGTTTGAAGACTTAATGAAGCATTATGCAGCTAGCGACTTAAAAACTTTACCGCATAAATTAGCGGAGCTAGAGATAAAATATAATGATCTGCAACAAGAAATTGCCAGGACAAAAAACACTTTGACTTCTGCGGAAAAAAAGAATGAAGATGAGATTGGTGATGCATCTATAATCTGGAAACCATATATTGATGCTGCGTATAAAACCCTCAAGTTGCTTGAAAATAAAGACTCTCTTGATGTAAAGTTTGCTAAAATAAGAGGCTTATTACTAAAAAGTAAGAAAGCTAATAAACTAAATGCAGACGAGCATATAACTCTCATTAAAGAAGAAATTACCAAGATTTCCCAAGAAATAATAAAAGCTACAGAGCACTATAACAAATCATTAAAAAATTACCCAGAACAAGTTGCGAGTATGGCTGATGAATATAATAAATACATCAGCAAATTCCCATTTTTACAGCAATTATCCTTTTTACGCAAAGACATAAACGCCCTAGCCTCCCACAAGCCTCAAGAATTTAGATCGAGTAATGATCCTTTAACTGAAAAAGACATTCTGTTTGCACATACTTGTCTTCAACACCAAATTGAAGCCACTAAGAAATTAACTAGCGTAAGGAATAATCTCCAAAACCTTAGCTCTTGTGTAGGGCAACTTACGGTAACAAGGTATCGAGCAAATGATGATCTACAAATAGCAAAACAATTAATTAAGCAATTAATGGGAGAACTTAGACCCGAAGATCCTCTTAATGCTTTACTTTACGAATTTGCCGACTTTATTGAACACCCTAAGATCCCCAACACCCAATTTGACGTTACTACACATTATACTCAACCAATCAAGAAAAAAACTGAACGGTTATTTGCTGAAATTACCAAAAGAGCAATTGTAGAAACTGAAAATAAACTCACTGAAATTAATGATCTTATTGCCTCATTTCAAGATGAATCAACCAAACAATTTGTTAAAAACGAGATTAATAATACCAAAGACCAACTTCTAGTATTAACCGAACAATTTGCAAAAATTAAAAAAGATACATCGGTAACTAACTACGGGGAAATTATTAAATTTAATACTAACTTAGCTAAGTTAACAACTGGAAGAGATCTTAGGTATATGCAAGATTTAGCTGAGGATATGATAATTCAAACCTCAGACCAAATTTGTATATTCTGCAAAAATATCTTATTAGGCGACACTAAGTATAGTAGTAAAGACAAAGCAGCAGTACAGGATTTTCAAGAAACAGTGCAATTTATAGCTAAATCCTATGTCGACAAGAAGACCAAATCGCAAGAAACTAAAGACGCGACGTCAAACTCTATAATAGATTTAACCAAGGCGGAATTAACCAAAGCGATTAAAACTTTAAAAAGTAAAGTGAGTTTATCTCTCTGGGTCCGATTTAGAGATTTCATCGTAGAAACGCTACCGCAAATTGCGCGCAAAAGCTGGATCACTGAATACAAAATGAGCTTTTTTGGCCACTATTCAGAAAAGCTTAAGCAACAAGACGAAGATCGCAAAGACTTATCTAATAAAGGACACGGTTGATTGTAGACCAATTACGTTAGTTCAGCGTCGATCTGAGAAATTAAGATCTAGTAAAACATATTGACACTATACAGTGAGTAGGTTGGGCCTTGGCCCAACCTACATAGAAGTCCAGTAGTGCGATTAGGCCTCTATTATGGGCACAGTATATTGTTTTATTTTATTATCACGTGTCAGCAACACAAGATTGTGCAACTTTGCCTGAATAATCAACAAACGATCGAATGGATCTTGATGCAAAAGAGGTAAATCTGCAACACTTAAACCTTCTTCAGGTAAAATAGGTAAAGTTTGAAACCCAGCTTTTGTTATAAGGGTTAATAATTGTGCAGGTAGCGTAAGCCTTCCAATACTTTGTTTAATAGCCATTTCCCACAAAGATACTGTACTAATAAAAATTGACTCTTCAACATTCTCAATAATGTTCCTTGCCCTTTTATGAATCTCTTCTGGAGTTGTAAACCACCACAAAATCACATGAGTATCTAATAAATATCCCATTTTATTCGTGGTCTTTATAAAACTGATTTAATAATGAGTCAGGCAAAGGTGCATCAAAATCATCCTGAATTATCATTACCCCTTTTAATTGCCCACCTACTCTTTTGCGCTGCGGCTCATTATAAGGGACCAACTGCAATAAAGGCTGACCATTGCGGGCAATTATGACTTTTTTACCTTCCAAAGCCAAACTAACAAATTTTGAAAAATGGGTTTTTGCCTCATGAATATTAACTAACATAATGTCACCTCCTAGATATATTCTAGTCGACTAATATAGTCTAGTCAACTAGGCCCGTGAGTAGATACTACATAGACTCCAACAAAGAGCGGGCTTCGTCTAGCTCTTCTTGGGTGTTTATTTCAAGGCCTATTCTATCCTCTACTTTGGCTACGGCTATTTTATAACCGTGCCAAATAACCCGTAACTGCTCTAAAGACTCGATATCTTCAATAAAAGATGGGGTTAGGTTTGGGAATTGGCGTAGAAAGCTAGCGCGATAAGCGTAAATACCAAAGTGCCGCCAGGAGTTTTGAAAATAAGTTGGGTTATCACGGCAATAAGGTATTGGGCTCCGCGAAAAATAAAGGGCCTCATCTTGGGCACTTAACACAACCTTTACAATAGATGGGCTTAAAAAATCTGCCAAGGTTTTAACAGGGGCAACTAAAGTTGCAACCTCAGCGGATGATGAATCAAGCTTGGCAGCAACTTTAGTAATAAAATCACTAGGCATAAAAGGTTCATCGGCTTGCAGGTTAACAACTATTGTGTCAGGAGGAAAATCAAGCCGTTCTACTACCTCACAAATTCTTGCTGTACCAGAGTTATGTTCTCCTGAAGTTAACATAACATTTGCGCCAAAGCTTAAGGCTAAGTCTTTTATTACTTCACTTTCGGTTGCTATGGTAATAGATAAAGGCTTAGCTAACACCGCTCTTTGGTAAGTGCGCTCTAAAATGCTTATACCGCCTAAATCTTGCAGGAGTTTATTTTTAAGCCTTTTAGAGGCAAAACGCGCAGGAATAATCACATGAAAAGTCATTTTCCTAACTTCTCCTTTTCTTCCAAAGAAAGTACTCTTGCTTCTTCTTCTAGCATAACTGGGATATCATCTTGAATAGGAAAAGCAAGGCGATCAAATTTGCAAATTAATTCTTTTTCTTTGAATAACAGCTTACCTTTACATAAAGGGCAAACCAAAATTGCTAATAATTTTTTATCCATTTAAGTTACCTTCTGGCGTAAATAATTTGGTCTTACATCCTTGGCTGAAACTGGGCTTATTTTACCTTGTAAAACTAAGTTAAGCATTACTTCCACACTAGGAAATACTTCTTTTGTTGCCCCAATAAGCTTAAGAACCTCAGGATTAAGAGTTTTATATAATTCTTTAAATCCTACTCCTGCTAAGATAATCTCGCCTTTTTGGGGCTCAAGAGTTATTTCCTCTGGACTTGATAATTGCTCTTCTTGATTAGCAAAAAGCCAATACCAAGCTTGCATGCGCGCATCTATTACCGCCAAAACGTTGTTACCTTTTGCATTAACCGCTAAAGCTATACTTAAAAGGCTGCTCACCTTAAAAACCTTTAGGTTTAAGGCATAAGCTAGGCCTTTAACCACACAAGCAGCAACTCTAAGGCCTGTAAATCTGCCTGGCCCTTGTCCTAACACTAAACCATCTAACTGATTAACTTTAAGCTTAGCTTCTTTGAGTAAATCAGCAATTGTAGGTAAAACCCACTCTGCTTGTTGCTTAATATTATCTTCTGAGCGGATAAGTAATATATCTGGTGCGTGCAAAGCAATAGATGCGCGCTCAGTAGAGGTATCTATGGCCAATAAATTCATTAAAAGGACTCCACAAACGCTAAGACTTTATTAAGCTCCCGAGTTTTAGGAAAAGGCGGTAAACTTGCAAAGATTACTTGGCCATATTTTCGCGCAACTAGCCTTGGATCTGCAAGCACCACAATACCTTTATCACTAACATCCCGAATTAACCTCCCGACTCCCTGTTTAAGCGCTATAACAGCAGCAGGCAAAGTATATACATCAAAGCCTGAAAGAGACAGCCGAGCAAAATAAGCAAGGCGCCCTTGGGTTACAGGATCGGCTGGGCTCATAAAAGGCAGCTTATCAATGATTACACAAGACAAAGCCTCACCTTTTACATCCACCCCTTCCCAAAAAGCCGCAGTCCCAAGCAAAATAGCGTTACCTAATTCTTTAAACTTTTTGAGTAATAATGGTTTGGCAGAACTCCCCTGTACAAGGATAGGAAAATCAACCTGCGCGGGCAACATCTCAGCCATAGCATTTAAAGCTTCATAACTCGTAAAAAGAAAAAAACTTCTCCCTTTGCAAGCGGTTAAGATAGGCACAACTATGTCTAACAGTTTATTAAGATAAGTTTGGTCTTTAGTATCAGGCAGGCCACGCGGCAGATACATTAAAGTTTGCTTTAGAAAATTAAAAGGACTAGGTAAGAGTAAAGTACGGACACTTTGTAAGCTTAATTGGTCCATAAAGGCAGTAAAAGATTGCCCAACCGATAAAGTCGCTGAGGTATAAATACATGCCGCGTTTTGCGGCAAACTTTGGACAAATAAAGGCCCAACGTTAAGCGGAGTTAAATAAAAAGCCACATGCTGTTTAAAAGCTTCTCCCCAAGCAATATCAGTAGCCGCAATGGGGCCTATTAATAGTTTAAGTAAACGCAAATATTCCGTAAAACGCACATGAATCTGGTGTAATTCAGGATATTTATCAGTCGTAAGCCAGGTTGATTCGGTAAAATACTCTAGTAAAACCTCAAGTTTACCAATAATTTCTTGTAAGGCAGCGTTAAACTCTTGATTAGCTTTAACTTGCTGCAAACTAAAGCGCCCTTTATCATGGCAAATAGCTTTAATTTTCTGAACCTCATGTAAAATCTCAATTTCAGCTTGTAAAACCTTAGAATACCAAGGACAAACAGAAGGCCAGACGCGTCTTACATCAACAAAAGCATCAGTCAGCATTTTAGTACTGAATCTTTGCGCATAAAAGTCAGATGCAGTATCGGGTAATTGGTGAGCCTCATCAAAAATTATTACTTCAACGCCCGGCAAAAGAGAGCCAAAATCTTTTTCTTTAAGCTTTACATCGGCAAAGTAAAGATGATGATTAATTACGATTAAATCAGCTTCTTGCGCGCTTTTACGCGCTTTTAGCAAAAAACATGATTTTACATAGGGGCATTTACTCCCTAAGCAGTTATCCGTAGTTGCGGTTGCATATGGCCATACAGGATCATCATCTCTAATATCACCTAATTCTTCGCGCACCCCTTCTTTGAGCTCTTTTAACTTGTCTTTGATATAAGTTAAGGTCAGCGCGGTATTTCTCTCGACAAAACGTGCTTCTTGGCTAAAAAGTTTTATGCGATATTCGCATAAATAATTTGCTCTACCTTTTAAGTTTTGCACATTTATACCTAGCTTTAAGGCGCGCATCAAAGTGGGCAAATCATGTTTAACCAGCTGATCTTGTAACATTTTGGTTGCAGTTGAAACTATGGCTTTTTTTCTACTTAATAAAAGCGGAATAAGATAAGCAAAGGTTTTACCTGTGCCAGTTCCTGCTTCCGCTATAAGTGAGGCTTTATCTTGGATAGCTTCTGCAATTTCTTTTGCTAACGTTTGTTGGGCCTCACGTACAACAAATAGAGGAAGGGCTGATTGTAATTTACTATTTGGGCCGAATAGCCGCTCGACTTCTTTACTAAAAGCTAAAGATTTATTTATTTTGGCCACGATTCTTCTAAGTACTGTCTCTTACCTTCAACCCCTTCCCATGATTTTGCATCTAGAGGCGCTTCTTTTATGGTGGTTATATTAGGCCATGCCTTAGATAAACGTTCATTTAGCTCTAAAAACTCTTGCTGCGCGCTCGGTAGATCATCTTGCGAAACAATAGCGTTAACAGGACATTCAGGTTCACATAACGCGCAATCAATACACTCATCTGGGTTAATCACTAGCATGTTTGGCCCTTCATAAAAGCAATCAACTGGACAAACCTCAACACAATCTGTGTATTTGCATTTTATACACTGTTCAGTAACAACAAATGTCATACATACTCCTTATACAATAACTTGTGGTAAATGAAATCCATCCAAGACTCCAGGGCTAAATGGATTAAGTTGATTTTTAGTTCTTAAAACATAACGCCCGGAATTGCCATTTATGGCAAATAATATTTGCAGTGTAGATGGATCATCTTGATCAATTAACACATTAACTTTTTGCAACATTCTAAAGAACGCCCATAAACCATCTTCAGACAGACTATAGGTTTTGCCTTCAATTGAATCGAGCTGTAAGCTAGCACTATTTTCAGGCCAATGAAAGTTAATACGTGAATGACTATCTTGGTCATCATCTAAGCGCATATCCCCTATTAGTAATGATAAATGATTGACAACAGGATCAAGGGCTACTTTTTCTAAGCTAAAATCAATTTGTCCATGGCTTGTTCCAGATGGAAAAAACATGTTACTAATAATATTGGCACGAATCAATTCGTTAATCATATCGTCAGAAATAGGCATAACTAATCCATCTTTAGTTTTAGGCTTCCACTCTGCTCTAGATGTGTCAATAAAAGGTCTAATATCTTCCTCAACAAAGCTTGCTAAAATGCCGTGCGGAGCAAAAAAATGCTCAAACGCCTCTAAGCTTACCTCACTTGCCTTATTAGTTTGAAAAGGGAAACGATCTGCAATAGAGATTTCATAAGGAGAATATATTACTGCCCTCCATCTTTTATTTAAATAACTGCGCGCCTCTTGAATTAGCAAAGTCCAAATAGAGTCAGCAAAATTTTTCACCCACTCGACAATTGGCTTAGGTAATGAGCTTGCACGTTGATAAAGGAGGCTTAAAGAATCAGAAAAGGTATCGCCTCTAAAACGTGCCTTAACAAAAGCAAATACCGTTTGGCCATCATCATGGACTACTGCCAAAGTATTTAAAAAATCTACTATCTCACCCATAGTTTGGTGTAAATCGTGCATGGCAGCAGGGCTTAAAAATTGTAGAGAAGTAAATTTCGCGGCAATCTGATCGTTAAAAATAAATCCATTGGAATCTGGAAGAGGTTTAGTATTTTCCTGTATTAAAGCTACCAACTTCCCAAAAGAGCCATCCGCAAGGTCTTTGGCTAATTTTCCTGCTGCAGTAAAATCTTGCACAAAAGGTAAGCGGGCTTGCTGCATCAGTTGACTCCACCACAATACATATTCAGCGCAATAAGCTTTTATTAACAAGGAAGAGACATCGTTAATGTCATTTCTTGCTAATGCCCACATATCTTGTTTTAATAATTTCGCAGTTTCTGTTAAGCGTTTAATTTCTGCATTAAAGCCTTTTTTCGTCATTGCTTGCGGAATATTGTTATGCGCCAAAATAAATCCTGGCAAGGATAATTCCTTACTATTTTCTTGCCTATCTTTTTTAGCAATTAAATAGTAAAAATAACTGGGCGGCAGTGCATTGAGACGATTACGCACATCGTTAATCAATGTTTTATCAACTTGGTTATTATTTATGGGAGCTGCTAAAACCTCTTTTAATAATGCTTTAGCTTTTTCCTGCGATTGCGGTGGGTGCTTTTGCCAATAGCTAGTAAACCATTTTTCTATGTTCGCATAAGAAAAATATTGGGGTGAAGTTAAACTAAGGTAAGTTTTTAAGGCAAAATATTGATCATCAGGTTTTGTATAAGGATCGCGCATTACTTTTTCAAGCGTATGGATTAACTCTGGTAGAAACTTATGCTCTATAGTTTTCTCTGTTTGGGCTTCTAAAGTTACGCGGAGTTTTTTAACTGCTGGTAAATACCTCATTGGAATAGGAATAGCTTCTAAAGTACGTAAGGCCTCAGTAAGATGAAAAGTTGCCGCAGTTTCTTTATAGTTTTTGCTTTTAATTAATAACTCATATGCAGCTAACTCTTGCTTAGTCTCCGTTAACAAAAAGTTCGTTTTGTTATAAATATAAAAAAAACTCGCTAAAAAAAACAATAAAAAGCTACAAGAACCAACTACTGTCCACCTAAAGCTAGATGGCCAAACTATTTCTGTGAGTTTGTTTTGCATAAGGACATTTTCCAAGGCTCCTTTTACAAAATAAGCAGGGTGCATTTTTGGACCTTGATTTTCCTCTTTATATGGCAGCAAGCCATAGTCTTGAGAGAACTTATGTTGTAGCCTATCAATCGTAGCAGCATGCGATGCTGCACTCATAAAGTAGACCCCTTGCAAAACTGCCCCTTGCTTTACCATACACTCTAATAAAAGTTGTAATGCGGTGCGCAAACTTACTAATTGCAAAGGAAACTCGCGAATTTGCGTGCGTGCAGCAACAGATCGCACAACGTGCAAGCGTTCTAGTACTTGTCTATTTAATGATGCAACCAACTTATCAAACTGCTGCCGATATTGCTTAAGCAGAATGGGTTTTTCAAGGCGATTATCAATAGAAAATCCTAGAGCTTTTTGCCGCTCTACTGTATGTTGCGGCTGAAAAAATGGCAAAAATCCTGCTAAACTATCACTTTTAGTTAGGAAAATAGATACACTAACCGCATAGCCTAAACTATCAATAAAATGCTTTACCCACTTTGTATGTTTTTCTCCCTCTAGCATGGCCGTGTCATGTTCATTATGAAATAAAGCTTGCACATCAATGCACAGAATAAGCGCGGATATCCGCAAATAGCGATTTATTTGATTAAGCTTTTTTAACACGTGACTTAGTAAGACATGTTGATCTCGTAACCAAGATTCGCAAAGCTCAAGGATAATTCCATCTTCATGGTAATAAATAGCAACGTTAGGAGACGCAAGAGGAAAATTTGTCAGCTCACTATGCTTTAAAATTGTGGATTTGCCTTGATGTAACCTCCCAATAACTAAAGCAAAAGCTAAGGGATTTTGTTTGGGTTTTAAGACCGCACATACATCTTTTAAAGCCTTACAAAGTACAGATAGTGATTCGTCCATTATTCATCCACAGAAGTAATAAACGCAGGATTAAAACGTAATTCATTAGCCTTAGATTCTATAGAGGTTTCGCTTATAAATACAGTTACAAACAATGCACTTAAAACAAAAGCAAGCAAGATTAAAATATGATAGTAAGGCTTTTGGGTTTTAGACTCTGCTTTAATAGGAGTAAATAAATTAACAGAAAAACATGGTCTATATTGTGAAATTAACCTAAATAAAGCGTCAATTTCAGCTTCTAAGATTTGTCTACCATCTGGTTTTCCTTGGTATTGGCCTTCAAAACCTGTCATTAAACAATAATAAGCAAGCTCAATTAACGGCAAATAATCAAGAGGTTTTTGTTTTAATAACGCCAGTATTGAGAAAAATTTAACCTGTGGCTCTTCTTCTGAATAAGTTAACGGTGTAAATGCTTTAAATTCAACAACCTTACCATATAAACGCATATAGCTTCTTGCTAAAATTTCATCGACTGTGGCAGTCAACATGTAGTATGCCAAAGAATTTTGCACGACAGAGCAATGCTTTTGGCTATTAAGCTTACTGTAAAAAGCTTTTAATTCATGATCTAAATTCCCTAATACCCGGAAAGGAGCAGGCAGATCTTTTGCAAGAGCAATTCTATCGAGTAAAGAAAAAATTGGATTAGCAGCAGAAACAAAAGGCGAAAGTTCATCAGGCAAGGAATAGAGCTTTGAGCGGTAATAAACGCGTGTATCAACAGCATTAGGAGAAGCTAAAGGAACCCATGTTGCTAGTGCCTGCAGATCCATCTTTTGACCCTCCTTAAGCTAGCTTTTGTTTCCTAATTGCAAATCATAGGAGATAAAGATGTAACTGTCTATGCTTAAATTGGCGGAGAGGAAGGGATTCGAACCCTCGATACAGTTTTGCTGTATACACACTTTCCAGGCGTGCGCCTTCAACCACTCGGCCACCTCTCCTTAAAGCTTAAGGCGAAGAAGGATAACGTTTAGCCTCTCAGAATGCAATGTGTTATCATGAGGAGATCTATACTACTAGGAGAAAAGATGCGGAATTACAAGATGATAGCTTGCTTAAGTTTACTGTGGGCAAACTCTTATGCATTTGACTGTTATTTTACCGTAGCCAAGAACAGTTGTTGGTTAAATTATGACGCCAAGGTTGAAGTCGTTGATAATGCACTTGATAAAGTAATTGCAGTTGTTGATATTCCTAAAGGAGAATTATGGCGAAGAATTCATGTTAAATGTGAGCCTAAACAATCTTTTAGGTTTATAGCTTCTTCCTCATCTGAGATGTGGAAAGACCAAGTGGGCAAAAAGTATAACAGTAGACGTAGAATAAGCCTGCCTATTGATATAAAGTCAACTGAAAAAGCCTGGAATATTCCTATTTGTTTTACCAACGATTTTTCGGGCATGCCTATGCCAATAACTGCTGCGCATGATTGTACGTGTGATTGGAGCAAAGTACCAAAGGTTAAATAATATGACTAATTTACGCAAACAAATAGCGCAAATGCTAGTGATGGGATTTAATGGAACTTGTTTAAATGAGCAGCATGTTGCCTATCGCTGGGTGCGGCAAGAAGGCATTGGCGGAGTGATTTTATTTGATGAAAACTTAGGCAACCTGCATGTGCCGAAGAACTTGGTTGAACCTAAGCAAATAAAACTGTTAACTACTACCTTGCAACGTTGGGCCCAAGAATATGATCCTAGCTTAAGTTTATTAATTAGTGCTGATGTTGAAGGAGGCGAAGTTGATAGGTTAAAAACTATTCCCCCTTATTTAACAACCTTATCCGCGAGAAGTCTTGCTAAGCTTTCCGTAGAAGAATTTGCCTCTGAAATTAGTAAAATGGCAAAAAACATGCATTCTTTAGGGTTTAATTTAAATTTTGCGCCAGTAGTTGACCTTAGCTTTGATACTAAAAACAACTTCATCAATAATCGGGGCAGAAGTTTTGCAAAAGCTGCTAACGAGGTAAATCGCTTAGCTACTTTATTTGTAAAAATTTTTCATGAAAATGGTATTTTGTGTTGTTATAAACATTTTCCCGGGCATGGTAGTGCTGAAGGTGATACCCATCTTGGGTTTGTTGATGTTACCTCAACTTTTGCTCTTGATGAGCTTGCCCCTTATCGAGAATTAGCCAAGGAAAATAAAGAGTATGTTATGGTGATGACCGCGCATGTGGTAAACCGCCATTTAGATAAAACTGGCAAGCCGGCAACTTTGTCGCATCCAATCTTAACACAATTATTGCGTAATGAGCTTCATTATCAAGGAATAATCATTAGCGATGATATGCAAATGCGCGCCATCACTCAACAATATCCTTTAGAAGAAGCCTTAATGCTCGCTATTTCAGCAGGAGTCGATATGCTTATTTTTGGCAATCAGTGG
The DNA here is from genome assembly GCA_001804735.1 of Legionellales bacterium RIFCSPHIGHO2_12_FULL_37_14. GTDB lineage: Bacteria > Pseudomonadota > Gammaproteobacteria > Legionellales > Legionellaceae > 2-12-FULL-37-14. The sequence goes on from MHBC01000001.1 coordinate 42,970, forward strand.
GGCGATCATGATGCTTCACATCTAATTGACGTTATTGAAGAATTAGTTAGGCAAAAAGCCATTAAAGAAGAAAGAATTCATGCTGCTTATGCAAGGATTCTTAAGTTTAAATCAGCGCTCCATAATTAATAATTAAGAGATAGTTATGACTTTAAAATCATTAAGTAATAACCCCCTAAGCTGGCCACTTATCTACTTAGGAATTATCTTATTGGCTTTGTTAAGTGGATATCAGGATATTCCGGTATTAAAGCCTTTAGGTTTAGTTATTGCTGAGATTTTTGTTAAAATTTTTAAGTGCATTAGTCTGCCTATTATTACTTTATCAATTATCGTAACTTTATCGCAGTATAGCACTGAAGGCTCCATGCGCTATGTGTGGCGCCGTACTATGCGCTATACATTTATTACCACATTCATAGCTGCTGTTATTAGTGCATTGTTTTATTTATTTATTCACCCAAGCTTAGTAACTACTGTTGACTCTCATGTTAGCGAATTACCCAGCCAAGAATTAGGTTATTGGAATTATTTAATCAACCTAATTCCAAGTAGTTTTATTGAGCCATTTGTAAAAAACCAAGTGATGAGCGCGCTCTTAGTTGGGGTATTAACAGGTATAGGCATAAGATTTATTCCTGAGTCAGAGCTGCAACACAGCATTATTAAATTTTTTCGCGCTTTTCATGGTCTTTTAATGGTAATAACTAGCTGGGTTATTGCTTCTATTCCTATTGCGCTTTTTGGCTTTATTACAGCAACTGTTGTGCAGCTTAAGGCAGGTTTAGTCTTAAAAGGCATTGGTGAATATTTATTAGTTGTAGTATTAGCTAACTGTTTCCAAGGGTTTGTCATTTTACCTTTATGGCTTAAATTTAATAAAATTAAGCCTTATAAATCTATGCAAGGCATGTTACCTGCATTGTCTGTCGCTTTTTTTTCTAAATCCTCAGTAGGCGCTTTGCCGGTAACTATTCGCACCATTGAAGCAAATTTAAAAGTACGCCCTGAAATAAGCCGCTTTGTTCTGCCTTTATGCACAAGCTTAAATATGAATGGCTGCGCAGCTTTTATCTTTGCAACTGTGGTTTACTTAATGCAAAACCATGGAATTGAGTTAACCCTTGCATCTATGGGTATGTGGGTGTGCATTGCAACCATAGCTGCGATAGGAAACGCCGGCGTTCCTATGGGATGTTTTTTCTTAAGCGCAAGTTTATTGGCGAGCATGAATGTCCCTATTACCTTAATGGGAGTTATTTTGCCTTTTTATACTCTAATAGACATGTTAGAAACTGCGCTAAACGTATGGTCAGATGCCTGTGTTGCTAGGGTTGTAGACGAAAAATATCGCAATGAATTAACAGAGGCTGGAAGTTATTTGCGTATATAGAAAGGTTAATTTTTCAATTTCATTGATACCTATTGATTCATTTATCTGATGAATACTATGGTTACATAAGCCAAGTTCGATAACTTCAATTCCATATGGAGCAATAAAGCGGCCGTCTGAGGTGCCGCCGTCGGTTGAGAGTATTGGTTCTTTGCCTAGGGTTTTTTTAATAACAGACTTTGTTGTCGCGAGTAATTGGCCGCTCGCGGTTAAAAATGGCTCGCCACTGAGCTGCCAGCTGATGTGTGGTTCAAGGTTAAATTGGGTGAAACAGCCCATAACTGTATTTTTCAATTTTTGTATTGTTTGCTCATTAGAATAACGGATATTAAAGTTTAACTGTAATTCGCCAGGAATAACATTATTGGAATTAGCACCTGCATGTAGATCAGTAATTTGTAAGGAAGAAGGGGGGAAATATTCATTGCCCTTATCAAGGCTAAGATTAGCAAGTTTAGCTAAGGCCAAGCTTGCTTTATGGATAGGGTTATCTGCAAGCTTGGGATAGGCTACATGACCTTGTTTGCCTTTTATAGTAACTAAAGCGTTTAAAGAGCCTCTACGCCCAATTTTAATAGTGTCGCCAACTTGCTTATTACTTGATGGCTCGCCAACAATACAATATTTAGGTTTTGTCGTCTTGGTAAATAATTGTTGCATTAGATAAGGCGTGCCATCATTGTAATAATTACCTTCCTCACCACTTGTAATTAAAAACCCAAAACTTGCTTTTAGCTTTTCTTTGGTCTTTGTCAGCCGTTCAGCCATTAGAAGCATAGCAACCAAAGCGCCCTTCATATCAGCAACCCCTCGCCCAATCCATTTATTATTTTGCTCTAATAAAGTAAAAGGATGGGATAACCAATTTTTGCTGGCGCCACTAGGGACAACATCAGTATGCCCGGCAAAAATAAGAGTTGGGGTGCCTTCTCCTACCTTGGCATAAAAATTCATCACTAGGCCTTTAGGATAGGTTTTAACCGTAAAGCCTAATTTTTCTAATTTATTTATTAAGTAAAGACTACAGCCTGCGTCATCAGGACTTATAGATTCAAAGGCGATTAGATCGCTTAATAAGTCTTTAGCAGAAGTCATGCATCTTCTCTTAATAAGGCATTAATACCTACCTTAGCACGCGTTTTCAGATCTACTTGTTTGATTATAATGGCAGCGTTTAACTGATGAGTCCCATCTTGGCTGGGTAGGCTTCCTGGAACAACTACCGAGCCTCTTGGAATGCGGCCATAAGTAATTTCTTGGGTAAGCCTATTATATATTTTCGTACTTTGGCCTAGATATACCCCCATGGAAATAACACTGCCCTCTTCAACAATAACTCCTTCAACTATCTCAGAGCGCGCGCCAATAAAACAATTATCTTCAATAATAGTTGGATTAGCTTGCAAAGGTTCAAGCACGCCGCCTATGCCAGCCCCACCTGAAAGGTGCACATTCTTACCTATTTGCGCGCATGATCCTACTGTAGCCCAAGTATCTACCATAACCCCTGTATCAATGTAGGCCCCAATATTTACATAAGAAGGCATAAGCACAGTATTAGGGCCTATATAAGCTCCATACCGCACTATGGCAGAAGGCACAACACGTACTTTTAATTTAGCAAAATCGCGAGCTGTATAGCGGCTAAATTTAAGCGGTAATTTGTCATAAAACTGACAAAAATTAGCTTCAGTTACCTCATAAGGAAAAGCCCGAAACATCAACATAATAGCTTTTTTAACCCAAGCATTAAGGATCCAAGTGTCTACCTTTTTTTCCGCAACCCTTAAGTCTCCCTTATCAAGAGCGTTATGAGTTTCTATAAGCGCATTTTTTAATTGCTTAGATATATTAGAAGGCTGCAAATTCAACCTTTGCTCATAAGCCTCTTCTATTATTGTTTGCATTTTTATCCTAGTGCTTGCTTTAAATCATTAATTAAATCATTAATTGACTCAATCCCAACAGATAATCTAACAAAGCTATCAGTAATGCCAAGCTTTTCCCGCTTCTCTTTAGGAATGCTAGCATGTGTCATAAGCGCTGGGTGTTCGATAAGGCTTTCAACTCCACCTAAGCTTTCAGCTAAAGTAAACAAGCGGCATTTTGCAAGAAAATCAACGGTTTTCTCAAGAGTTAAGGCTAATTCACAGGAAATCATGCTGCCGAATAAAGGCATTTGTTGAGTCGCTAACTGATGCTCGGGGTGATTTTTTAATCCAGGATAATATACTTTACGCACCAAAGGATGCTGCGCTAGAAAGTTTGCAACTTTAAGCGCATTTTCACAATGGCGTTGCATGCGCACAGGTAAAGTTTTTAAGCCCCGCAATACTAAAAAGCTATCAAAAGGACCTAAAATAGCGCCACAAGAGTTTTGTAAAAATTGTAATCGTTCATACAAAGCTTTATCGCTAACCACCACAAGCCCTGCTATAACATCGCTATGGCCATTGAGATATTTAGTTGCTGAGTGCACTACAATATCTACTCCATAATCTAGCGGTTGCTGTAAAAAAGGAGTTGCAAAGGTATTGTCTAAAACCGTTAGTAAGTTATTTTCTTCAGCAAATTTTGTTATTGCTTTTATATCACAAAGTTTAAGCATGGGGTTTGATGGGGTTTCAAACCAAATCATTTTAGTTTCTTGGCGCAAAGCTTTTTTTAAGGTACTAAGATTAGTTAAATCAACAAAGCTAAAATTTAGCTTATTGGTACGCTGTTTTACTTTATCAAATAAGCGAAAAGTCCCGCCATAGATATCATCCATAACAATTACATGGTCGCCACTATCAAGACAGTCAACAACAGTATTAATAGCCGCCATTCCAGAACTAAAAGCTAAACCATATTTGCCGTTTTCAAGGCTTGCTATACATTGTTCTAAAGCGGCACGCGTTGGGTTTTGGGTCCTTGAATACTCATAGCCAAGGTTAATGCCTGGAGCTATTTGTTTATAAGTAGAGGTTGCATAAATAGGCGTCATTATAGCGCCTGTAGTCTGATCGGCCTCTTGCCCTCTATGAATAGCTCTGGTTGCGAACTCGTCCTTATGCATATTTTTTCCTATAAGTCTTGCCAACAGCTGGTATAGTCTTTTTGCCTTATAGCATGTTGCATAGCTTTAGTTGTAACTTGCCATGGATAACGTGACTCTAACATAAAGGCAAGACTATCGTTTAGATAAGTTGGCTTTTGGGTACAAGTGCTAGCCTCTTTAAAAGTAATTGCATCTGGGCCATGCGGGATAAAAGAGTTATGAATACTAACGCCGCCTTTGACAAAGTCTTCTTGCTTAGCTTCGTATTTTCCCCAAATAAGTCCCATTAACTCGCTCATTATATTGCGATGAAAATAAGGCGGACGAAATGTGTGCTCAGCAACGCTCCATCTAGGTGGAAAAAGCACAAAATCCAGATTAGCAACTCCTGCTATTTCACTTGCTGAAGTTAAAAGCGTAAAAATTGATGGATCTATGTGATCAAAACTTACTGTGTTAATTGTCGTGAAGAGTTTAAGACAGTATGAATAAGGCGCAAGGTTACCCTGCCAAGCAACTACATTAAGCGGGCTGTGCGAGCTTTTAGCTATAAAACAATTATCTTGATATTTACATATTAAAGTAATAGGGGCAGGGCTTTCTTTTACTTTAGCATCTGGATAAATAAAGTGGCGTGGATTAGCAAGTGCATTGGCTCCTAAAACCCCAAGCTCTGGCAAAGCAAAAGGCTCACTTTGGTTTTCGCATAAATATCCATAAGCAGAACTCTCACACTCGACGTTAAAAAAAACTCCCCGGGGAATAACAGCTATTTGCCCTTTTTCAATACTTATAAGACCAAATTCAGTATGTAGATTAAGAGTTCCTGCAACCGGGATAAATATTAACTCGCCATCATACGAACTAAAAAACTCACGCATACTTTGCGTACAGTTATATAAAAAAACATGGGCTATCTTATTGCTGGCAAGGTGAAACAACCCCTGGAGAAAATCTTGTTTGGGGGTTTTGCTCGGTAATTTACTAAAACGCAAAGGATTAGGAAATTGCAAAGGATCAAGCGGCGCAATCAGCTGTAATTTACTAGGCACATAGTCTTGGTGGACTACTGAAGGCTTTGTCCGATAAAGCCAGCTATGTAAATTAGCCGATCTTGCTCTTGTAAATGCTGATCCTGAGAGTTGCTCTGCGTATAAATTATTAGCTAATTTTTGCGGATTATTTTGCGTTAAAGGCAGGGATCCTTTTAGAGCTTCACTTTGATGCACATTCCTAAATCCATATAAAGGCATATTTTACCCTTCTTTATGCTGCATCGTTGAAGTGTTATCAAACCCCTTGAGGGCATTATATCTTGCGGTCTTTTGACAAGGAAAGGCTTCAATTACAGCAAGAGTGGCTATTTCTGAAATAGTAGGTCTATCTTTAGAAGATTGTAATTCAGGATTAGCTTTTAAGGCTTTATCTAACAAATTACGGATAGTACTAGCATCAAGAGTTAATTTTTGGGGCATACAAAATAAAGGATGCCCAGCATTTGCCGCAATGCGATTAGTTTCTAGCAAAGTTTCAGCTATACTTTCATTAGTAATAGCGAGCACATTGCGCGCCGATCGCGCCCAAGTTTGCGAATCACGATCAGCTTTCATTTCCATAGTAGTAATATGGTTTGAAATATTCACATAATTATCAATTGTATCGGCACATAAAGCTGTGGCAAAAAACCCTAATAAAGCAAAATACCAACGCATAATAACATCCTTTATAAGTAGATATTTAAATTAAGAATGTTAATTTACAAGTTGGGGAAAGGCAATCTCATTTGAAAATACCTCTTTTAGGTTACACAATAGAAGAGTATAAAAAGATCGGACAATAAAACGCGTCAATTCAATAGGAAAGACACAAGCCAACACAAAAGGCAACAAGAGCGCACATAAAAAGCTGCCAATACAACGTTGAAAATGCATTTTTGCCTTTAGTAAATGTTCCTTATCCTGAGTATTAACTAGCTCTGAAAATCCTTCAATAAATGATTTAATCCCTGCTATGAAATAACCTAATGAGGGCAAACAAGCAACAGCAATTAAATACCAAGGAGCGATTAAACTAAGCGCTGTTACTGCAGTAAAAGCTAGCATCCCGCCACCAATAATAACCCCTGAGAACAAGCCTCCTACTATCTCATGTTTTTGCTCACCTAAAAAATCACGCAAAAAGTATTTGGTGCGCATGCGATATACGAGTGGATCTATTATCCTATCATAGACTTGTGCAGTAATACTCCAATCTGTGCGCTTAAAAAATAAGTTACTATGATTAGGATGAGCTAATGTATAGCGTCCATCTTCTGTCTCTTTATCTGCCAACTGAACTTTCAAGCTAGACTGAAAAAAAGTAGGCGGATTGCCATTTTTAGTAGTTACTTGGCCTCTAAAGTAGAAATCATAATCTTTTAATTCGCGGACAATATTAGTGATCAACGAGCCCAATAAACATGCGACTTGTTGCGACTTTACATGCAGCAAAGGATCAGCTCGTTGTATCCCTATATTCATTTTTGCTCTCGTTTAAATCTATGTGAGCACTATATATTTCATTGGCTCTTAAATCAAGCACTATCGAGTATAGAATTTCGTCAACAAAAAAAGTACAATCCGCAAAATTTTGGAGGTAATATGCTATTTGTTAATAAATTCAAAGTGTTTGTAATTACATTTTTAATGTTACTTGGTTTGTCTTCTACCCTAAAAGCCCAAGATAGTGATATTGTTAATGATATCTTGCGCGACGTTAATCAATATAGACAACAACATGGTCTTAAAAAGCTAACATTAAAATCTGCCATTTCCTCCCAAGCAGAAAAACACAGTCTTGAAATGGCAAAACACCAAGTACCATTTGGCCATACAGGCTTTATGGCGCGCGTTAAAGCCATTTACCGCCATACTGATAAACCGCAAGGCGCCGCAGAAAATGTCGCCTATAACTATAAAGATGGTCACATTGTGGTAAAAAATTGGCTTAAAAGCCCGCATCATTTAGCCAATATAAGAGGCCACTACAACTATACAGGGATTGGGATCGCAAGAGATAAAAACGGCAAACTTTATTTTACCCAAATATTTTTACGAGGTTAAATCCAAGAGCTTTATCCGCTACACAGCCTACTGCTATAAATCCATCAGCTCACACACAACCTAACTGCGCATAAATTATCACTAAAATCAATTAATGATCTAAACTATACATTAAGAGCTCTTTTAGGAGTTTAGATATCATGGGTTTAAAAATTCTTGCTTTTACTAATTATAATTAGTAAAATTAACTATTATTACTAATTATAATGTCGATTATAGACATGTTTGAATCAATATTACATTTGCAAAATCCTCATTGGAGCGGACAGGCCTATATAAACCTTTTTGAACGTCTGCAATTAGGCGAGCTTATTAAAAAGCTAGCGTTGAAAGAAATCCAAGTTTTACTCGGCATTCGTCGCAGTGGGAAATCAACACTATTTAAACTTATCATTAACCACCTTTTGCAAAAAAACACACCGCCAGAAGAATTATTATATATTAATCTTGATGATCCTTTTTATGTGGATGTTTGGAAAGAGCCTCAACTGCTCTACAAAGTAATAGAAACTTGCCAAAAATTAACAGGAACTAAACCGCTATATCTATTTCTTGATGAAATCCAAAACGTTAATGATTGGGAAAAATTTGTTAAAAGTGTGTATGACAGCGAACTATTTAAAAAGATCATGATAACTGGCTCAAACTTCTCATTATTAAAAAGTGATTATGCAACAATGCTTTCAGGCAGATATTTAATTGATCCTGTTATGCCGTTAAGTTTTCAAGAAATTTTACATAACGAGAAGATTGATACTTCATTAAAAATATTACAAGAAAAATCGCGGGTATTGGCATTAGCTGAAAGATTATTATTTACTGGCGGATTTCCTGAAGTATGGAAAAATCAAGATTCTAAATTAATACGTGAGCAACTAGTTAGCTATTATGAAACTATTGTATTAAAAGATTGTATTAGCAATCATAAGATTCGCGAAATTAAAAAATTTAAAGATTTAGCCTTATATGTATTAACTAATAATGGAACCCTTTTTTCATACAATAACTTAGCCAATGCAATTGGGAGTAATGAAAATTCCATAAAAGAGTTTATTCAAATCCTTGAAGACAGTTTTCTTATTCATGAAGTAAAACATTTTTCATATTCTTTGAAAGAACAAACAAAGTTACCAAAAAAGTGTTTCTGCGCGGATAATGGTTTAATTCACGCTGTTTCATTCAGATTTTCGGAAAACCGAGGTAAACTGTTTGAAAATCTAGTTTATACAGAATTACGTAAACTAGGATTTAATGAAATCTACTATTTTACCCAAGACCAAGAATGTGATTTTCTGATTTCATCAGCTAACGGATGGATTGCAGTGCAAGTGACAGTTGAATTAACCTCTTACAACAAAGAGCGTGAAATCAAAGGTTTAACGAATGCTATGAAAAAACTTCGGGTAAGCAAAGGTTATATAATTACTTTTGACTGCATTGATGAAGAAGAACTTGGAGAAAATATGTTTATTGTTCCTTTTTATAATCTAAACACTTTATTAAGGGCGTGTTGACATTTCACATCTAGTGCTTACGTCCCGCGGCTTGTCCGCGGGACGTAGGTGAGGAAAAGCCGCACGTGGGCTCTGGCGCGTTTACGGCCACGTGAATGGGACAGCGCTGATAAGTTCGCCAGGGCTGTCCCGTCTTAATAAATCATAAAAGCTCCCTTCTCCCGCTTGCGGGAGAAGGGTTGGGGATGAGGGTGGTTTAA
>MHBC01000002.1 GCA_001804735.1 Legionellales bacterium RIFCSPHIGHO2_12_FULL_37_14
CATCTAAATGGCTTTCTAAGTATTTAAGAGTTTCGGTGTGGCCGTTTTCGGCGGCATATCGAATAGCTGTATAATTGAGCGCCATAACCGCTTCTTTTTTCTCTTCCGCACTTAAACCGCTTTCTAAGCGTTTAATTTCCTCAATGTCGCCGCTTAAAGCGGCTCTTTGTATTTCAGTAATAGACATAATTTAATATTTTATAGCAAAGTGTGCAAATTATAACACAAGGGACTAAATGGATCTACCCATCACATTATTTATGAGGCATCAGGGAATGTAGATCAAGGTTTGCTTAAGAGAAAATAAGAAATTGTAAAATATCATACTGCCAAAGCAAGAATAACATGCTCAGGATCATTTTTAATTGCTCTAAGCAAAGCCTTAGCAGGACCAGTTGGCTCACGTCTTCCTTGTTCCCAATTTCTTAATGTGCCTAACTTTACATCTATTAATTTGCAAAATTTCGCTTGGGTTAATCCGGTTGCTTTGCGAATGTCTTTTATCTGCATCGGATTCACAGCAAATTCCCTTGATGGAACACGCTCACCATCAATAATTTCATTCATCTGAGTCATACTTTCAACTAATTTATTAAATAAATCGCTGTCCATAATCACCACCCTTCATTCAATTTACGTAATATTTTCTTTTGCACTTCAGTCAAATCATCTTGTATACCTTTTCTATAAATCAACAACAAACGGATTTGAGAATCTGCAGTTACGTAGTAGTAAATTACTCGTACTCCAGATCTTTTTCCTTTTCCATTAGCTGTCCAACGAATTTTTCTTAATCCTCCAGTATTTTGGATAACGTCTCCTATTTTTGGATTATCGGCAAGATAATGTTGAAATTCAGCATATTCTTCATCAGTTAGTAATTTTTTTAAATCTGCTGTAAATATCGGAGTTTCGATAAATATCATTTATTTATAAAATTTTATTATTTTGATTACAGTATACTAAATACATTTTAGTAAGTCAATGGCGTATATTAATAAACGCTGCAAAAATTGTCATAGCAAAAACTTACGCGCAAGAGTTATAGTTATTACTACTTGCCTGCCCTTTTGGATTACTGTTAGCGGCATCAGCTGGGAAAAATCTAGGGGTAAAGGGTAGAGTAGGAGGCAGGCGAAAGCCTGTTTCCTACTCTACCCTTTCTACTATTTTATTGGAACACGTTTAACCGCTATTGATTTGGCATTAAAGCTTCATTCCGTCAATCACCATGGTACTATTTCCATGTTTTCCCGTAGCGGTTTATTACCAACCGTGCTTGGAAAAGAGGTCCCGAGTTATACGCTTAAATATCTAACCATGGAAGCAATAAAGCAAATCACAGAGTCAGGTAAAAAAAATCTACCCCTTGCAACACTAACAGATCTATTTACATGTGAACTACAAGAAGCTTTAGGTAAGGATTTCAAGCTACAAGACATTATCCAATCTTATCAACAAATGTCCGCACTAGATTGGATAGAGAAAGAAATTCTCGACAATGCATATAAAATACATGCGCTCTTGAAAAGTGGACAATTAAAAGTGTACGGTGGCGTACAAAACATAGTTGGCAGACCTATATCCATACAACGCCCTGAGGCCGCGGGACATAGAGGGATTGGATTTACCCGGCGATTGCGACAGGCTGCTAGCCTTTTGCTTTATTTTAGGTATAAAATGCGGCCATGAAAAATTAATCTTTTTTACTATAGTGTTTATCGCTTGTGGAATAAATTATCATAAAACTCCCATAGAATTACGGGAAAAGCTCGTGTTGGACGCAACTTCCTCTGCCCCATTTCTTAAGCGTCTTATTAAGCTTAATAAAAACAATGAAGCGGTCATCTTGTCAACTTGCCAGCGCACTGAGTTTTACTGCACTTCTTCTGCCAATGAACATCTCATTAATACATTTGCCGAACATACTAAAATTAACGCTGAACTTATCGCTGAGCATTGGTACGAACATCAAGAAATAAATGCACTTAAACATGCAATTCGCGTTGCGAGTGGTCTTGACTCTATGATTCTAGGAGAAGCTCAAATCTTTGGGCAGTTTAAAGATGCTTATAAAGAAGCATGTCAACTTGGTAGCATAAAACACTCTCTTAAAAATATTTTTCCATTTGTTATTCGGGTAAGCAAAAAAATTCGGGAACAAAGCGGGATTGATAAACACGCTGTTTCCATTGCTTCTGCTGCTGCAAAACGCATTTTACAATCTTTCAAAAAGCTTAACGACTTACAAATTCTCGTTATTGGCACAGGAGAAATCGCTGAATTAGTTACCAAATATTTAGCTAAAGAAGGCGCTAAAAATTTTTTGATAGCAAGTCGCACCGAAGAAAATGCTCAACAGCTAGCGCAACAATATAAAGCAAAGCCTGTGCCTATAACGTCTATAGCGCAGCTTTTACCCAAAGTAGATATAGTAATTACTGCAACCGCATGCCCTTACCCTTTCATTACCCAAGACTTAGTTTTAGCGGTAAGTAAAGATACGCAAGAAAGGTCGATTTTCTTTTTAGATTTAGCTTTACCCAGAAATGTATGTGAAACTATTAATCAAATACCTAACATGACTGTATGCAACATAGACTCGCTAAAATCATACTGCCAAGCTAACCTTATCCAAAGGCAACAAGCAGCAATAATAGCCGAAGCTTTAATAGACGAGGAGCTTACCCTGTACTTACGCTTTACTAAATCCTTAGAAAGTAAAAAAATAATCAAAAATTATCGCACCATGATGCAAACCATTGCAGATAAAGAGCTTACTCTTGCCTTGCAAAGGCTAAACCAAGGTAACGACAACACTGACGATATTGTACACAAGCTGGCCCATCGCTTAGTAAAAAAATTAACGCATATTCCAACCTTAACCCTAAAACATGCTGCAAGAGAAGGACACACTGACTTTCTTGCCTCACTTGAATCATTGCTAAATTATGAATCCGACCATTAAATTAAAACTTGATCAAATGTTAGAAAGATTTGAAGAAGTTAGTAGATTACTTTCTGACAGCGAAACTTTAGCGAATACGGATGAATTCAAGCGTTTATCAAAGGAATTTGCCCAACTAGAAACTATAGCTGAAACCTATCAAAGTTATACAAAAGCTGAGAAGTCTCTTGCCGATCTTGATCTTTTAGCCCATGGGGAAGACCCAGATCTTGCTGCAATGGCGCAAGATGACATCCTCGTTATTAATACCCAACTAGAAGATCTTGAAAAATCCTTAATGCTGTTGCTTCTTCCAAGAGATCCTAACGACGATAAAAATGCCTACCTTGAAATACGCGCAGGCACAGGAGGTGATGAAGCTGCAATTTTTGCTGGTGATTTGTTTAGAATGTACAGCCGCTATGCTGAAATTAAAGGCTGGCATGTAGAAATTATTAATATGCATGCCGGCGAACATGGTGGTTATAAAGAAATTATTGCTTTCATAACAGGTAAACATATATATGGTGATTTAAAATTTGAATCAGGTACTCACAGAGTACAAAGAGTTCCTGCCACTGAATCGCAAGGTCGTATTCATACTTCTGCCTGCACAATTGCTGTTTTACCAGAAGTTGACGAATTAGAAGATATTTTGATTAAACCTGAAGATTTACGTGTCGATACTTATCGCTCATCAGGAGCTGGAGGCCAGCACGTTAATAAAACTGACTCAGCCATTCGCATAACCCACATTCCAACAGGCCTTGTAGTTGAATGCCAAGATGAACGCTCGCAACACAAAAATAGATCTAAGGCCATGTCTTTACTAAAAAGTCGTCTTTTGCAACAGCAGCAAGAAAAACAACAAGCTAGTGTTGCAGAAACACGTAAGTCTCTTGTAGGCTCAGGAGATAGATCGGAGCGTATTCGCACTTATAATTTTCCCCAGGGCAGATTAACCGATCACCGCATTAATCTCACTCTTTATCAATTACCTGACATAATGGAAGGGCATTTGTCATCTGTTATAGATCCCCTAAAACAAGAACACAACGCCGACTTACTGACGCTGCTTGCACAAAATGTCCACGATTCATGAAATTTTACGCCAGGGAATAATCTCTAATTTAGATAGTGAAGTCTTACTGTGCTTTATATTAAAAAAACCTAAAAGTTATTTATTTTCTCATCCTGAATATTGTTTACTGCCAGATGAGCTTGAGTTATACAATAAAATGCTTAAGCAAAGAAGGCAGGGAAAACCAATTGCATATATTACGAACACCAAAGAATTTTGGTCCTTACCTTTTAAAGTTAATAGAAATACTTTAATTCCAAGACCTGAAACCGAAATTTTGGTAGAACGCGCCCTATTGCATATTAAAGATCTTAAAGCACCAAAAATATTAGATCTTGGCACCGGTTGTGGAGCGATTGCAATTGCAATTGCCTATGAACGCCCTGATTCTGCAATAACGGCAATTGATATAAGTAAAGCTGCTCTTAAAGTTGCCCAATATAATGCCGAAAAGCTCCTTAAAACTGCAATTAATTTTTATCAATCAGCGTGGTTTAATAATATCCCGCAAGCAGAACGTTTTAACCTAATCGTCGCAAATCCTCCCTATATTGCTTTACGCGAAGAACACTTAAATCTAAGTTCTGAGCCTAATCGAGCATTGTACGCAGGCGCAAGCGGTCTTGTTGCCATAGAAAAAATTATACATGCAGCAAAAGATTATCTATTGCCAGGAGGTTTAATTTGTATTGAACATGGATATAAACAAAAAAATAGTGTCCAGCAAATTTTACACCAGGCTTTGTATACGAAAATTCATACAATTAAAGATTTACAAGGTCATGATAGAATTACTGAGGCCACGAGATAGTTGCTTTTACGCCAACAAAAGTGGAAAATAATCCGTTGAGATAACTTGGAAGAAAAACACACTCATGAAAGATGACACACTTAGCAGCGTAGGCATTTCACCTTATCAAGAAACCAAAGGTGAAAGCTATATGAACGAAAAACAACTTAAGCATATCGAAAAAATACTTCTTGCCTGGCGCTTATCTTTGATGGAAGAAGTAGATCGCACCGTTAGTCATATGAAAGATGAAATAGCTAATTTACCCGACCCTTCAGATAGAGCAAGCCTAGAAGAAGAGTTTAATCTAGAGCTTAAAACCAGAGACAGAGAACGTAAGCTAATTAAAAAAATAGAAGACGCTTTAGAACGCTTAAAAGAACCAGATTTTGGCTACTGCGAAGCCTGTGGCATCGAAATTGGCTTAAAACGTTTAGAAGCAAGGCCTACAGCCACACTGTGCATCGATTGTAAAACCTTATCGGAAATTAAAGAAAGACAAAATCAAGGCAATTAAAATCAAACACCTATGACGGCATTGATTTTATCTACATAACGCTCAAGAGCGCCGCGGTTGTTATCCAAAACTGCACGTGCATTTTTAACTTGGGTCTTTTTCTTCTCTTTATTATTGTGCATAATTATTAATGCATTAATTAATTCACTTGCTGAATCAACTAGTTCTATTGCCTCTGCTTGATGTAATGTTTCTGTAATTGCCTTAAAGTTATGTATATGCTTACCAGAAAAAACCGGAATCCCTACTGCTATTGGCTCTAACATATTATGCCCACCAATTGGAACTAAGCTTCCGCCAACAAAAGCATAATCACTACACGCATATGCCCCAAGTAACTCTCCAAATGAATCTAAAATAACGACATCTGTTTTAGGTGAAATATCATCTTTGATACTGCGCTTACCAGTTTTATATCCAAGCTTTTGACTTAAATTATATATTTTAGCAAACCTTTCTTGATGCCTCGGAGCTATTAGTAATAAAACATTAGGGATTGCGGCACGTAAAGTATTTAGCTGGCGTAAAATTTGACTTTCTTCATCCTCGTGCGTGCTGGCTAACATTAATACAACTCGCTCTTGTCCCCATTGTGCGCGCAAATCTTGCAAACCATGGACTTCTGGTAATGAAAGATCTAAATCAAACTTTATATTGCCTAATACTGCTATTTTTGCCAAAGATGCGCCTAAAAGTGCAAACCGCTTTTTGTCATCTAGGGTTTGGACATAGAAAGCTGTAAAATCATTAAGAACTTTTGTAATAAAAGGTTTAATATATCTGTAGCCTTTATATGATTGTTGCGACAGTCTGCCATTTATCAGAAAAAGCGGAATGTTAAATTGCTTTGCGCCTCTCGCTAAATTTGGCCAGAGCTCGGTTTCCATAATTAAACCAAGTTTTGGTTTATAGTGCTTAAAGAATCTTGCTACAACAAAGGGCAAATCGTATGGAACATACTGATGGGTAACCATATTCTTAAAATAGCTTTTAACTCTTTCACTCCCTGTTGGAGTCATAGTTGTAACTAAAATCGAATATTTTTTTTGCAAAAGTTTATCGATAAGTGGGGTAACAGCAATAACTTCGCCCAATGAAACAGCATGCACCCAAATATCAATTGGTTTACAAGACGCCATTTTTACACAAAAACGTTCAGAAATACGGTTTTTATACAAAGGAGCCTTGATACTTTTTATCCATAAGCGCAGCAGAATAAATGGGGTTAAGATAAAAGTAATTACGGAATACAACCAGTACAAGAAGCCCCCTTAGTCATTTACTCTAAAAAATGCTATAATCTAAATAGTTAAACCGCTATTTTAACAAAACTATTATACTTCATGAACTTAAAATCCTTTTATAACTTTTCTAGCTTTTGGGGCAAAGTCCTTGGGGGAATCTTTGGCTTTCTTATTGGAGGACCTACAGGGGCTTTATTTGGCGTATTAATAGGTAATTTTTTTGACAGAGGGTTTAGTCAACACTTCAATTCCCCCTACCTTGAAGTTAGATCCAAAAGAGATCTGCCAATTTTTGAGCAATTTATCAAGACAAACTTTAAAGTTATGGGATATTTGTCAAAGGCTGGCGGCTTTGTTCCCCAAGAAGCGATTATTGCAGCAAAAAACACTATGTTAGAGCTTAGACTTAATCGATCGCAAATCCTGCTGGCACAACAATCTTTTAACTTAGGTAAAGATGAAAAATTTAATCTTACCCAAGAATTAACAAACTTTAAGAAGATTACCTATAGAAATCCTGAGTTTGTAAGTGTGTTTTTAGACATTCAATATAAAAACGTCCTCCTAATTGGCGTAACGCAGGCACGCTACCAAGCTTTAGATGAAGTTTTTCAAACTTTAGGCTTCGCTTCAATAAATATGCAAAGCCACTTTTATCAAGCACCACCTTACTCTTCATCTTCATACTCAAGAAGCGAACCACCTCCTAATAGGCCAAACCCTTTTCAGGTAAATAATATAGTCTCTGCATATGCTATCTTAAACCTTGATACAACAGCCTCAAAACCAACTGTAAAACAAGCATACAGAAGGTTAATTAGCCGCCACCACCCAGATAAATTAATTGCCAGCAAAAAAACCGAACGTGAAATAAAAGAAGCAAACGAAAAAACCCAAATAATTCGTAAAGCTTATGAAATGATTTGTGAAGCAAATGGTTGGGATTAAAACGGTAAAGTTAATCCCTTGGCCAAACTAAGCAAAGCATCTTTAAACATATCTTGAATAGACTGTAAATCAGCTTGTGAGTCTGCTTCAAACCGCGCTACTAAACACGGTGTAGTATTTGAAGCCCTTAAAAGACCCCAGCCTTTCGCAAACTCAACTCTAACCCCATCTATAGTAATCCTATTAGTATCAGCAAAGCTTATTTCCTCACTAAAACGGCGCATTAATTCAAATTTTTGCGTTTCTTCTATAGGAATTTTTAACTCAGGAGTACTAACTGATACTGGTATTGCGCTAAACTGTTGCGATACAGTTGCATTTTTTAGTGCAACAAGCTCCAAAAGCCTACAGGCGCTATATAGCGCATCATCAAAACCATACCATCTGTCTTTAAAAAATAAATGGCCACTCATTTCTCCAGCAAGCGGGGCATTAACTTCTTGCATAACGCCTTTAACTATAGAGTGGCCGGTTGGACACATAGTAGGGTGCCCGCCTAACTCTTTAATCATTTCAATTAATTTTTTTGAGCATTTAACGTCAAAAACAATATTAGCCTGAGGGTGACGCTGTAAAATGTCCTTAATGTAGAACATCATTAGCCTATCTGGCCAAATAATCTCACCACGTTCTGTGACAACGCCCAGCCTATCGCCATCCCCGTCAAAACCTAAACCAATATCCGCCTTATGTTTAACTACAGCTTGTTTAAGAAAAACAAGATTAGCTTCAACAGTAGGATCAGGATGATGCGCGGGAAATCTTCCATCTACCTCACAATACAATGGAATTACCTCACACCCCATAGATGTTAAAACATCTGGCACAAAAGGCCCTGCAATCCCATGACCACAATCAACTACTACTTTCAAAGGGCGCGCTAATTTTACATCAGACAAAATCCGTGCTTTATATTCAGGAAAAATATCTTTGCTGGTATAGCTACCCTTTTTAGTTCCAACGCAAGATGCATCTTGTAGGGTAACAACACGTTCATAAAGTCTTGTTATATCAGCGTTAACTAAAGTTTTGCACGCTAATACCATTTTAAGGCCATTATACTCAGCTGGATTATGGCTACCTGTTACGATAAAGCCTGAGTCTACTTCCTGGCTTTGGGTGGCAAAATATAGAATAGGCGTTGAAACTGCGCCTAAATCAATGACGTTAATACCTTCATCCATTAAGCCTTGAGTCAAAGCTTTAACCAAAGCCAAACTAGAAAGCCTACCATCACGCGCCACAAATACCTTGGAACGTTTTAGCGCTTGTAATTCAAATGCAAGCGCAATACCTATAGTATAAAGCGCATCTCTAGTTAATTCAGTTTCCACTAACCCGCGAATATCATAGGCACGAAAAACACTTTTGCTAACAAGAACTTTTTTAAAATCCACTAACTTCTCCCAGAACTGCCAAACCCACCCTCTCCACGAGAGGTTAAGGCAAACTCGGCAACTTGCTGAAAATTAACTTGGGCAACAGGAATAAACACCATCTGAGCAATTCTGTCTCCTGGGTTAATTGTAAAATGATCTCCCCCTCTATTCCAACATGAAATTTTAATTTCTCCTTGATAATCAGAATCAATTAAACCAACTAAATTACCTAAGACAATCCCATTTTTATGGCCAAGCCCTGAACGCGGCAAAATAACAGCCGCCATATCATGACTTTGCATATGCATGGCAAAACCAGTAGGAATAAGGTTTGTCTCATTAGGAGCAAGTTGTAAAGGTTCATCTATACAAGCTCTTAAATCAAGCCCAGCAGAACCTTTAGTTGCATAACTTGGTAAAGGAATACTAACGCCTAATTTGGGATTTAGAATTTTAAATTGTACTTCGAGTTCCATAACTCTTACCTAAATTTGAAAAAGCATATTTTGACTAGATATGTTTGATTTGACAACTTATTTTCTCTGTACGTAAGGGCGAGCTAAGCAGGGCGTGATTGAAAGTGTCAGTTTTTAGCAAATTTTGAGTTACGACTAAAAAACCGCACGCCACTGCGTTGGGCTCGGGCTCGCACGCGTTTACGTGAATGTCCAGCTATCGCTGGTGTTTATTTTAATTGCTACGGGCGCATCACAAAAGCATAGGGATATAAAGAACAGATCATTATTTTGTCGCGACAGCGACTCCTTACCGTAAACGCGTGCGAGCCCGAGCCCAACGCAGTGGCGTGCGGTTTTTTTTAGTCGTAACTCAAAATTTGATAAAAAAGGATTGTCTAGCTTTATAGCTCGGCTGCCTGGTCGGCTGATATCAGCTTACGCGATATTTTTTCACTTATAAATTGCATAATCCTTGCTGCAAGGTGAACTTTATGCATTTTTTCAATAGCTATAGTTTCATTTTTAGTAACTAAAGTGATGCTATGGTAATCTGCATTAAAGCCAACATTTTCTCCTACTTGATTAGCAATTATTAGATTTGCGTTTTTAGATATTAATTTTTCTTTGGCAAATTGGAGAAGATTATTAGTTTCAGCAGCAAAACCTGCAACAAAGAGGGGTAATTTAGATTCAGCAACGTATTTTAAAATATCCGCGGTTTGCGTAAGCTTAAGCGTTAGCTTGGGAGTTTTTTTAAGTTTCAGGGGGTAGTGCGTTGCGCTTTTATAATCACTAACTGCCGCACATCCTATGAAAATACAATCTTTACATATATGTTTTTTAACTGCTTGCAGCATATCAGCCGCGCTTTCTACTTGAATAAACTTTACAAAAGGCGGGGCAGTTAGGGAGCTTGGGCCCGAGATTAAAGTTACTTTAGCTCCTGCAACGTAAGCTGCGTAAGCGAGTGCATAACCCATTTTACCAGAGCTCTCATTGGTTAGATAACGCACGCTATCAATCCTTTCTTTAGTAGGGCCTGCTGTTATTATACAAGTCTTACCTGGTAAAATATTACGTATTTGATAAAGACGTAAGATCTGCAAAATATGCGTTATGTCACATAAACGCCCAATGCCAACCTCCCCACACGCAGCTTCGCCATTAAGAGGTTCAATAATAAATACATCACGTTGGATAAGCTTAGAAACATTCTCTTGTGTAACCTTATTAGCCCACATGCTATGGTTCATAGCAGGACAAAGTATAAACGGTTTTTCCACAATAAGCGCCATGGTGGTTAATAAATCGTCAGCAAAACCTGCAGCCAATTTAGCAATTAAATTAGCCGTAGCAGGGGCAATTAGCAAGACATCTGCCCATCTAGCAAGATCAATATGCGTCATGCCATTACCAGCTTCAGCATCCCATAAAGATGTATATACAGGATTTTTACTTAAGGCCTGAAAAGTAAGTGGAGAAACAAAGCGAGTTGCCTCTTCAGTCATAACAACCTTAACGTTTGCACCAAGTTTTGTAAGCTCTCTTACTAAGTAAGCAACTTTATAAGCTGCAATACCACCTGATATACCAATTAGAATGTTTTGCTTAAGAAAGTCTTGCGGCATTTTGCCATCGAGGGTTAGCTGAAATGTATCTAGTATATAATCAGGCATAAATTTTGTAAATTGATGATATTTGATCTAATAAGTAACCTTCTTAAGCATTTCACATACATTTATCAGCAGGATTAGGTGTTTCTTTTCCATCTAACTTAGCTAGATTATCCTGAAGATTTTGCGTTTTTCTAATATCTTGGCGCAAAAGACTCAGCTTATTTAAGCCAGCAATAACACTTCCATGTAAATAAGTATCACAAGTTACAATTTTTAATACTTTTAGCATGCCGCGCAAAAAACACTCTGCAGCTCTTATAAGAAATTCAAATTTAGATTTTGGCATATTGGCCAATACATTATTGTAGGCAACCACTTCCGCTATATTAACAATAGGCTTATTATCCTCAGGCGCTATTTTATACTCATAAAGCGCCATGCTGCGACCTAAAATTTCTAATAGCTGACATTTTTCCTTATGTGAACGTTTAATTGTAGAATGGGTTTTTTCTTCAGCTGTACTTTCAGTTGTTAGCTTCCAGCTTATTTCTGCAATAATCTCTTGCATAAGTTTTTTCTGCTCACTATCAGGGGTTGCACTTACCCTTGCAGCAGCGGTTTGTAAGCGTTGTTTGAGGACATCATCTACGCGCTCTTTAGGGCAATTCATATCGCGCCAAAGGATTAACCAAGATTTTTCAGGATCTTGCGCTAATTCAGTAATATGCGTATTCACATACTCATTAGCCGCATTCCAAATTCTATTAATATGGTGGTTTAAACCACGACCTTTAACGTAAAGACAAGCCCCATGTAGTCCTGTTTCAAATTCTGCGCGACTCATAGGGATATTGCCTTGCTCGAATGAGCGCATAAGGTTATACCAACAAGAAGCAACGCCACCTCTATCAATGGCATCTTTACAGCTCATATTAAAACCAGCAGGATTTAGATTTTCTAAAATATATTTAGGTAACTCATAGTTAATAAAATGAAACCACATAGCCTGTTTTTGCGCGGGTGACAACTTATAATCATCTTTATCATCAGCTATTTTTGCTAACCCCACGGCTTGTTGACTGTTTTCTAATAACTTTCTTAGCTCTTCTTCTTGATCTTTTCCGGCAAAAATTTTATTGCGTATATCAGCACTAATATGAAAATCCCTTATGGCATCAGCATTAGATGCCGCATTTTCCATGGCAATATTTAGCATTTCTGCAAAAGCTGCTTGCATACTTATAGATGAAGTAGTATCAGTGTAGAGCTTATTAGCCATTAAACCTTCATCCGCGGGCAGAGTAATTATTGCAGTATTTTTATGGCTAGCTTCTAACTGATTAAGAGCTACTGTCATAGCACACTCTTTCTTTTTTTCCCCCATTAATGCTTCGCTTAGTTTTTGCATTTTTTTATACTTACGCTCTGTGTACGGTAAGAAGTTAAAATATACATGGGATATTCCGCTAGCATTTTGCGGCTTTTGGGTTTGTAAAAAGGCTTTAAATGTGTTTCTAACTACAGCATTGCCCCCAAGGCGTCTAGCTTGGGTGGGCATACGATATTCAACTTGAGAAGTATTATCTTTGTTCCAGTTATATTTACGAATAGTTGGTAGACCCCCTGCAACAAAATTCTTGTCGATAACTGCAGCAAACCTTGCCTTACCCTTACCTGCTGTTAGAGGAGAGTGCGCATCATGGGGCGAAGGTGCGCTCACTAATTCTCTTAATTTTCCTTCATGATGGCTTGCGCCTGGGCTATGTAAATGCACCGCTTCCAATAGCAAGCTTCCGGTAGTAGGTAAAATACTATTATCATTGGCGTATAACTTTTTAATTAGTGAAGCAAGATTATAAGATGGTATATTTTCATCTTGCGCTAGATAATTTTCTATAATTTTTACAAGATAGGCGTAAGCCTTACCATAAGAGTATTCTTCATAGTACCTATCTAATTTAAATGGGAGTTTTCTTAATAATTTTATATCTTCGCTTATATTTGGATCTTCCTTTATCCATTCATCTATTTCTTCTTTTAAATTACGCAAAAAATCATAAGCATTTTTATTATGCAAATCCCCACTTGCATGTTTTCTCTTTAAGCACTTTTTCATGGCCGCAAATATCAACAGTTAGTTATTTGTATATGTATATTGTAACATTAATAATCATAAAATAAAATACTTATAACTCTGAAATATTGATCTATTATGGTTTTTCTACTAAAATGACCATAGGAATATTACTATAGGAATATATTATGAACAAAGTAACATCCAACTGCATCCCTGCCGGTATTTTTAAAGCCCAATGCTTACATCTAATGAACGAGGTTAATAAAACAAAAAGGCCAATTACTATTACCAAACATGGGGTAGCAGTTGCTCAATTAATACCAATAGATACAACGCCGCGCTCAATTTTCGGCGCATTACGTAACTCAGTAACGATTACAAAAGATATTATTGCCCCCATTGATGATCCATGGAATGCCGATGAATAAAATATTACTGGATACTCATGTTTGGATTTGGTTATTAAATGGCGATTCAACCTTAGAAAAGACAACTATTAATCACATCGATAAAACTCTCCAACAAGGTGAGGTATGGATTTCTGCTATTTCTTTATGGGAGCTTGGTATGTTAGAGGTTAAAAAACGTATTACTCTAAATATGCCGTGTCTTGAGTGGATCCAAAACTCTCTTAAACTAGGACTACAAATAACCCCCCTTACTCCCCAAATTGCCATTGAAAGCTGTAATTTGCCCGAATACTCTCAAGGAGATCCTGCGGATCGAATAATTATCGCAACAGCACGCCACCACGCGCTAACAATTATGAGCCGCGATGAGCATATTTTATCTTATGGACGTAAAAAACATGTTTCTATAGTGAAGGTATAGATGGCGTAGTTGTGCTTTTGCTTGGCGAAATGGCTGTCTCCTTAGGAAAATAAAATGCAAACGGATTTTGGATTAAACTTTGTGCATCTTGGCATCTAATAGCAGTATCTTTATGCTCTTTTTCCCACTCAGCAAGAGGGATGATTTCGCGCTTAGTTACCTCTTTGTTTTCTATTGTTTCAATACATACTTGTTGTCTAATTAATGACACAGTAGTGCTAGTCCCATTAACTAACTCGAAGCAAAAATAGCCTAATTCATGATTAAATCTTGGGTGATGCGCCCATTTAAACACTCCTGTTTGCATAAAAGCAGTATAAATAGATTGATTCTTTATAGCATCGGCGCGGACGTTTCCCGTAAACATTTCTCCTGTCTTGGGATATGATTCTGTCTTTAGACTATGGGCAAAAGTAAATTGACTTTTATCCCGCGGAATATCAAGAAAGCTCATCTCGTAACCTAAAGAGCTAACCAAATACGTTTTATCTACTTTATGTAATTGATCATATGAATCAGAATATACATAGGAGCTATCTGTATATCTTTGAGTGCAACTAGTTGATGAATTAGCGCTAGAACAGGATTTGTCTTCTTGCTGCATAGAGTCGCCAGTACTATTGTCTGTACTATCTTCATGCGCTGCTGTTGCGAAGATTTTTGCTATAGGTTTAACTTTCTTGTGCCCTGGCGATTTTTTCTGCTGTTTAGTTTCTTCTAGCTGACTTCTAGCTTCACGTTGAGATTCTAGGGCTTCTTGTTTAGCTTTATGTTTTTCGTGCTTTCTTTTTGCATTAGCAGCTTTGCCAGCTTTTGCTTTATCGTCTTCTGCTAGCAATTCACTAACTAAGGCAGCTTGAATATCTTTAGAGATAATAAATTTTTGCGCATCATTAGAGGCAAACAGATCTGCTTCAATTAACTCAAATTGTCTTTTGGCTCTTTCTTCTAAATTTACTAGCTCTCTGTCTTTAAGCTTTTTATCAGAAGGAGTAAAGGTAAAATCTCCTTCTTTTTCTCTTGTAAGCCGCCAAAAGTTTATAATTTTACCGTCATCAACGGAAAATTGTTCAATACTTTTTATAACTTTATTTTCATCAAAGCTTATATTGAAGGCAAGTTTAGATGTACAAACACCTTCCTTATAACCACTGCGCCAACAGCCAATTTTTTCTTGCAAATTAAATTGATAAAACACTCCTTTAGGGTCGTCCAACTTGTCTACCTCTAGAGAACGATAGCCCTTCCACCTTCCTTGATACCTTTGTATTTTGTCAGGAAAATTAAGAACTAAACTGCCACTAACCAAACGGTCTTCGTCAAATATTCCCGTGGCAATTTCAACGAGCTTCCCCTCAAAAAACACCTCGCGCGAACATATTTGCTTATGCTCCCCACTATGCAGAAGCTCGTGCAAAAAATTTCCGCTTTTTAAAATATATTTATTAGGAGAATCACTAGTGCTACTTTTAATAGTCCCTCTTAATATATCATCGGTAAATACTGAAAATTCACCCGTGCAGGCTAAGGTAACTATTATATCCTTATCGAGCAGTTTTATAGTTACATCTTTATGTCCAGTATGAATGTTTGACCCTTTACCAGTTATTCTCAGTGTATAACTAACATGCTTATGTCCAATAGTTTCTCTTGAGCTTATCTTACCGCCCAGCTGTATCTTACCATCCTTGAAGGTTCCTTCTGTTAAACTAGTATGTGAAGGGGCGAAGTAATTAGTAATTTTGCCTACTCCTTCTGGGGATCCGTTGCAATAACCACCTTCATATACATAATAAAGACGTTCTTCGGGTAAACTATATTTTTCCTTAACTATATTTCTTGGCTCTTTAAAATTAGCATCAACTAATGCATGCGGAGAATAAGGAAATGATCCTATGAGGACGATTTTTACCTTTTCTTCTCGCAGAATAATCGAGTAAGTGCCAATATATTCAGCGTCACTAGCAGATCCACAAAAGTGCAAAGATTCTTTATCTGCTATGTTTTGATCTAGTTCCATGCTTAAAATTGCGCCATTTTCAAATTTGCCTTTAATTGTAATTTTCGCTCCACTATATTCTCCACTGAGTTCGGCATAACCTTGAATTAAACCTAAGTTGTCAATTTCTCCTTCTTGTAATTCTAGTAAGGATATATACCCGTTAACTCGCACCCTTCTAATCTCTTGGGTATTTGTAGTTTTAGAAGAAGAAAAACTAACTTGGCTAGGTACAAGACCAACCTTAGCATTTACCCAGTTGTTAGCTAAAAGAACCTCTTCAATTTCAAGAAATAAGTTAGCTACTAAAGATTTGTCTATATAATTTACGTGCTCGCCAGAAAATGTATATTCGCTAGAATCTGCGGCTTTAGTAATAGTCCATAATGGATGATCTTGTATAGTATAAGGACATAGCTTTATAGACTTAAGCTTTTTATTCTCAATACTAGCGACTAAAATTGCGTCAGAGAAGTTAAGTTTTTTATCTATTTTGTTAAATATAATTTCAACACATTTATTATTTTTATAAATATATTTCTTACCATTAACAACTATGGGCTCTGGATTTACTTTTGGGGGGCTTTCTAACATCATTTCGTCTTGATAATTGAAAATATGCATATAATATTGTTTTTATGCTCTAAAAACAACCTTTTTAATTTAAGGATGCCGTAAAACTAAGAGCAAGCTGTTTAAAACACGCCTCTCCTTCTCCCGCTAATGTCTGTACTAGCTTACTTCCTACCACGATCCCATCTGCATATTTAGCAACCTCTTTTGCCTGCAAAGGTGTTGAAATTCCAAAGCCAACCACACAGTTTGTCTTGGGAAAACATCTTTTTAACTCTTGTAACTCTTTACGTAAGGTTGTTGATAAGCTTTGTTGAGCACCCGTTACGGCAAGCCTTGAAATATAATATAAAAAGCTTGGCCTTAAACTTTTATATAGAGCAAATCTCTTTTTAGCAGTTGTCGGCGCAACTAATAACACAAACCCTAAAGCATTTTTGCGTAATTTAGAATAAAACTCTTTCCCCTCTTCAGGCGGTAAATCAACAATTAATACTCCATCAATGCCATGTTTTTTCGCTTGGCGGATAAAATTATCTTCACCATAGGCTAATACTGGATTGTAATAAGTAAATAACACGATAGGGATAGTGATATTTTTAGCACGCACTTTACTCACTAAGGCAAAAACTTTATCTAAGTTTACACCATTTTTAAGCGCAACTTCAGCAGCATGCAAATTAACGGGGCCATCTGCAATAGGATCGGAAAATGGCACCCCAAGCTCAATTATGTCAGCATTTGCTTCAGTAAGAGCTAGAATGGCTTTATAAGAGGCCTCTAGGCTTGGGTAGCCTGCCATAATAAAAGGAATAAAAATTGCCTTAGCTTTTTTAAAAGGAAAAGTTAGCATTATTTAGCCTCCAGGTAGCGCGCTAGCGTTTGCATATCTTTATCGCCTCTACCTGATAAACCAATTACCATAACCTTGTTTCTAGGTAGTTTAGGCGCAGCTTTAATTGCATAAGCAATAGCATGGGCACTTTCAAGTGCGGGAATTATGCCTTCTAATTTAGCAAGTAAAAAAGTCGCGGCAATCGCTTCAGTATCGCTTGCGCTTGTGTATTTAGCTCGCTTGCTATCATGTAAATACGCATGCTCAGGACCTACCCCAGGATAATCAAGGCCTGCTGATATACTATTAGTTGTTGCAACCTGACCATGTTTATCCTGCAAGATATAGCTTTTAGTACCCTGCAAAACCCCTACCCTGCCACCTTGAAAACGTGCTGCATGCATACCAAGGAGGCTGCTACTTCCGCCTGCTTCAACCCCAGTCATTTTCACAGTTTTGTCGGCTAAAAATGGATAAAATAATCCAATTGAATTACTTCCGCCGCCAACTGAGGCTACTAGCTCATCAGGTAGTTTGGCTATGGCTTTAATAATTTGTTTTTTAGTCTCTTTACCTATGACTGTTTGGAAATCTCTTACTATAGTAGGATAAGGATGCGGGCCTAAGGCTGATCCTAAAACGTAATACGAATCTTTAACTCTAGTCACCCACTCGCGCATTGCTTCTGAGGTTGCATCTTTTAAGGTCTTGGTACCATTTGTAACTTTTATTACTTCAGCACCTAAAACTTGCATGCGCACTACGTTTAAATGTTGGCGCTCAAAGTCAACTGCCCCCATGTAAACTACACATTCCATACCTAATAAGCTTGCAATTGTTGCAGTGGCAACCCCATGTTGTCCTGCACCAGTTTCTGCAATTAACCGTTTTTTTTGCATATATTGGGCTAACAATCCTTGACCTAAGGTATTGTTAATTTTATGCGCTCCGGTATGGGCTAAATCTTCACGTTTTAAAAAAATTTGCGCCCCTTTTAAGTGTGCGCTAAGGCGTTCAGCAAAATATAAAGGAGTTGGCCTGCCTACATAATCTTTTAAATATTGCTGGATAACTGCTTTATAATGAGGATCTTTTTTAAATTCTTTATATGCCTTGGCAAGCTCATCTAAAGGCGCAACTAAGGTCTCTGGAGCAAAAGAGCCGCCATACTCACCAAAATAACCTGTTTTATTCCTCACGACATGCCTCCAAAAAGGCTTTTATTTTTGCCTTATCTTTAATGCGCGGTTTAGCTTCTACTCCACTTGCAACATCTACTGCATATGGATTAACCTGTAAAATTGCCTGCTTAACATTATGACTTGTCAGCCCACCAGCTAAAATAAGCTTATATTTTTTAGCCAACTTTTTTGCCAAGCTCCAATTAGCAAGCCTACCAGTTCCACCTTTTAAATTATCCGCTAGAGGTTTTGCATCCAATAAAATAGCATTATATTGCATTAAGAACTTTTCTGCTGGCAAAGAAGCTTCATCTTTAGCCTGTAAAGCTAAAATCATCCTTTGCAGTAAGCTTTTAGGTCTTTTTTTATGTGAATAAACCTGTGCATAATCAAGCTTAAGCTCAGCTAACCTGTTAGTTATTTCAGCATCATCTACATCGATAAAAATCCCTACTTTAATGACTTTAGAAGGCAAAGAAGTAATTATTTCTTTAGCAGCTCTATACTGAATAAACCGCAAAGAGTGCGGATAAAAATTAAACCCAAGCGCCCAAGCTCCTTGTGAGGTTGCATCTAATGCATCTTCTAGACGGGTAATACCACAGACTTTAACGCGCATTTACTTGCCTTAATAAGTTAGCCAAAGCCTCGCCTGGATTATTATGCACCATTAAACTTGATCCAATTAAAAACCCATCAAACCCTGACTCCATCATGGATTTAATTTGCTCTGCCTTTTCAATCCCACTTTCACAAATAAAAAATGCTGGCTTAGAAGTATTTTTAATTAACTTTCTTGCCGTATTTAAATCTATTTTTAAGGTTTGCAAATTACGATTATTTATTCCAATTACCTTGGCATTTATAGCTTCAGCTTTAGCTAATTCGTTAAGATCATGCACCTCAACGATAGGAGTTAAGCCAAGATCAACAGCTTTAGTATATAAATCTACAAGCTCTTTATCAGTTAAAAAAGCTTTGATTAAAAGAATAGCGTTTGCTCCAGCAGCGACTGCTTGGCGTACTTGCCGTTCACTCAAGACAAAATCTTTTAGCAATAAATGCGCTTTAGGCATTGCTTGCCTAATTTCTTGGAGATAATTAATACTGCCATGGAAATGGATAGGTTCAGTCAAAATTGATAAGGCGCATGCGCCATTATTTAAATATGCTTGGGCAATTTCCATATGCTTAAGTTTGCCATGATAAATAACTCCTTTAAGCGGGCTCTTAAACTTAATTTCTGCAATGATGGCAGGTTTTGGGGTTTTCCTTAAAAATATTTCGCAAAAATCCAAACTATTTGGCGTTAATGACGGATAAATAGGTATGGTTTCAACTCTTTTAAGAACGCTTTTTTTAATAGTGGCTAAAAAATCTTGCACTTAACTTCCCCTTAATGAAAGATAAAACTCCTTAGTCTGCCCTGACAAAACTGCATTTTTAGCTACCTCTACCCCTTCTTTAAAGCTTGTTACTTTTTTACTGACGAGAAGTCCTGCTGCAACATTTAACAATACTATATCAAGCTTGGGCCCTTCTATTTCTCCATATAAAATTTTTTTTAGTAGTAAGACATTTTCATTTACATTGCCTCCTACCAAAGAGCTTAGCCTACAAGGTTTTAAGCCAACTTCCGCAAGATTTAACTCTCCACGATAAATTTTCCCTGCACGCAATTCGGCGTAAATACTTGGCCCTGTTAAGCTAAATTCATCTATCCCACTATGGCCATGCACAACGAAGGCATCTTTTAGCTTCAACTTTTGCATAACTTTAGCTACAACATTAACAAGCATTAGATTAAATACCCCCATGACCATCCTTGTAGGCTCAACTGGATTTAGTAAAGGTCCTAGAATATTAAAAATTAGAGGGATCCCAAGGTTTCGCCTTAGGCTTGCCACTTCTTTTAGCTGTTGGTTAAATAACGCTCCTCCAAGATAGGCATAATTATGCGCTTTTAACTGCATAGCGGCTTCTTCTATGGTTTTGGGAATTGGTATGCCTAATTTTTCTGCAACATCGAGGCTACCTGTTACACTCGTTTGCGCCCGCGAACCATGCTTGGCTACTTTTACCTTACAACTAGCTAAAATAAGGCTTGCAGCTGTTGAGATATTAAAAGTACCCTTAGAATCTCCGCCTGTACCTACAATATCTATTGCATCATGCTGATTAGGAATGAGGGTGCTAGCTTTAATTAATGCATTCCGCGCGCCTAAAATTTCCGCGACACTTTCACCTTTTTGCTGAAGTAAAACTAAGAAAGCGGCTTTCTGCTCTACATTAAATTCTGCAAAGCGGGAAAAAATTTCGCTCATCTCGCCTTGCCTAAGAGATTTACCCTTTAAGAGTTTTTCGATAAATTCCTTCATGCACTCCTTGCCTCAACTGCGCGCCTTAACCCAATTACAATTAAGACTAGCGCGCCAGTAAAAAACTTTAAATCAGTAGGGGCCAAGCCTAAAGATAAGGCAAACCCTTGGATTTGCTGATATACAAGAGCGCCAACCAAAGGAGCGGCTAATTGGTGGGTTAGTTTTTTTGTTCCTAATAAGGCTTCACCAATCATTAATGCTGCCAAAGCATGGATTACTATTCCAACCCCCATACCAATATCCATATAGCTTTGATACTGCACCATTAAACTTCCGCTTATCCCCGAAAAACATCCGGCGATAAAAAGTCCAAGGTAAGTATACCTTGCTACGCTTATATTTTGTCTTTGCATAAACAAAGGATTAAATCCAACAGCACGTAACCTAAGCCCCGCCTCAGTTTTAAGGAACAAAAACAAAGGGAGTATGGTTAAAAGTAAAAACCCTAAGAGTAACAAAACATTATGCTGCCAATTTTCCCCATACAAAGTAGTATGATTAAATAACGCAAGGTTGGGTTTTCCCATTAACCTTAAATTAACGCTATATACCATAGTGCTTAAAATAATCCCGGCTAATAAAGTATTTACCTTAAGTCTTAAATGCGCAAAAGCTGTTCCTGTAGCCATTATACCCGCAGCTAAAGCGCCTAAAAGAGTTGCAACAATAGGTGAGCCTCCAATAAGTAAATAAGAAGCGCAAACAGCCCCTCCTAAAGGATAGGCGCCTTCGGCGGTTAAATCTGGAAAATCTAAAATTCTAAAAGGAATCATGACTCCATAAGCTACAAACGCCAAAATAAGTCCTTGGAGAATACTAGTTAAAAATACTTCAACTGACATTTTCGTTATTTCCTTGTAGCAAAGTTTCATCTTCATACTGATGAAATAAAGCGAGTAGTTCTTGAATAGTCAAATCAGCCTTTTGGGCCCCAGCTACATCAAGCACAATATTACCTTTATGCAACATAATAAGCCTATTACCATAAGTAATCGCATCGTCTAGTTTATGAGTAATCATTAAAGTAGTTGCCCCCATGGCTCGCACCATAGAAGCAGTATAATTCATTAATTTTTTTTGCATTTTAGGATCAAGAGCAGCGGTGTGTTCATCGAGCAATAAAAACGTGGCTTTTGCTCTTATGGCCATTAAAGTAGCCACCATTTGCCTTTGCCCGCCTGATAAACACTCTAAAGGAGTATCTATTTCTCTTTCAAGACCAATTCCAAGGGAGCTAAGATCTTCTACAATCTTCTTACGATAACGCCGATAAAATAATAATTTTGCGGCTTTATTATGGGTTTCGCTAAGTACCATATTCTCAAGCAGAGTCATCTCTTTTATTGTGCCTTGATTTACATCTTGCACTACTGAAGAAACATATTGCGCGCGATTTTTATGCGTCACATCCTTGCCAGAAAAATAAATATGTCCTTTATCAACTTCATATTCCCCTGATATGGTTTTAAATAAAGTTGTTTTCCCAGAACCATTACTTCCAATAACCACACAAAAATCGCCTGGCGTAAGCTCAAAGCTAATTCCTTGCAAAACTGGGGCAAAAGAGTTTTTAAATGATTTGGTTAACTTGGTAACTTTTAACATCAATATCCCTTAATTTTTTCTTGGGTTTAATGTAACTCCCTCTCGTCAACGCTCCCAAAGAAAAACTCCGTAGGTTGGGCCTTGGCCCAACATGCGATCTTTTGTTGGGCCAAGGCCCAACCTACTCGGGATGACGTACCTTAGGAGTTACTGGTTAATTTACTATCTCAATATCATGCAGATCCTTAGGCAGTGCAATTTTAAATTTTAGCGCTTGTTTTCTATTAATAACCGCATGACTATCTTTATCTTCTGGATATAAAGGCTCTAATTCTGCTGGCTTTTTGCCTTTTAAAATCATGGCAACTAATTTACCTATATTAGCCCCAACCTTTTTATAATTAACCCCGTAACTGCCTAATACTAAACCATCGTGCACCGCACTATCATCTGCATTAAATACTGGAATATTCATCTTCAATGCTTCTGCTGCAATAACTGGTAAAGTTGGCTGAATAGTTCCACTTACCCCAACATAAATAAAATCAGCTTTTCCCTTAACTGCCTGCATTTTTATAGGAATATCACGCGGCGCATCAATTGGCAGAGCGATAAGCTCCATATTCGCTGCCTGCGCTGCTTTTTGCAGGTTTTTCAGTAAAAATGCATCATTCGCCTCGGCTATTGAATATAACAATCCTACCCTCTTAGCATGGGGCAAAATCCGCTTAACAAAAGTTAAAAACGCTGGCAAATTTTGCTGATCAGAGCTTCCTGTAATATTGTCTCCTGCTACATTTTTTGCTTTGATTAGCCCTGCAGTAAGAGGATCGGTAATTACTCCATAAACTAAAGGAATATTGTGCACTTTTTCCTTGGCAAACTGGGCGATAGGCGTTGCCATTACAACCATTACCTCTGGGCGCTCATTTTTCAAGTTAGCTATCATTTGGGCGATTAAGGCAAGATCAAAGTTTACATCTTGAATAATATATCTGATGTTTTTGTTATTAATATAACCTTCTCTTGCAAGCTCCTCTTGCATTCCTTCAATGGCAGCTTGTAAAGAAGCATGCTGCCCGTAATTTGCTACCGCAATTAAGGGAAGTTGCTTAACATAAGGGCGGGTTTTTTGGAATAAAAAGACCACTAAACAAGCAATTACCAAAACGCTTACACTTAGTAATTTAAATTTCATCAGCTAGCTCAAATCTCGTAATTATGTAATGTTACATCATTACAGAGCCTAATTCAAGAATTACTGGTTTCGTCCCACACGTGGAGAATTTATATTAAAATATACCAATACTATATTAATTTATGTTAAAATAATGCTTATTATTATTAAATTAAGGAAATATTATGAGTGTTGATTTAGATGTGCGCCATATTAAAAATTTTTTGGAAATTCCTTATGAACAACTAGAAAAGCTTAACCTTGAAGCAAAAGAAAGAGTCTTACAACATACTCCTTGTGAAGAACTGAAAGAATATTATATTAAATATTTAAATAAAGAAGACAAGCTTAAAGCGGTTATCTTGTGTTTTTCAGATATCGAAGGGCGATTTCATATGCTTGATTATGACAAAAAGTTTTTGTTGAAAAATCATGATAATTTAACCTTCGATGGTTCTTCGGTAAGAGGATTTTCTCAAGTTGACTGCTCTGATCTGCGCCTTGAGCCTGATTGGGGATCATTTCGGTGGTTGCCTTGTGATATCTTTGGGCCAGGTAAAGTTATTATCTTTGGATCTGTTAAAGATAAAAATAACGAGTCTTATATTTCTGATATGCGTTCTAAACTTAAGCTTTATACCCAAAAACTCTATAAAGACTTAGGCTACATTACTAACCTTGCTGTTGAAACAGAAGGATTTTTGCTTGATGGGCTTAATGCTGAGCAAAAATATGAAACCAGAAAAGGTTTTTCTATGGTTTCAGGCGGAGGATATTTTAATGCTTTGCCTAAAGACAGATTAAAACTTTTTATGGATGATTTTGCTGAAGCCAAAAGGGCAATGGGGTTTGAAAATGAAAAAGATCATCCTGAAGTTGCACCTTCACAATTTGAGCTTAACTATAAATATACCCAAGCAGTAATTGCAGCTGATCAAGTACAACTATATAAATTATTAGCCCGCCAAATAGCTGCAAATGCTGGCATGACGGCGTGTTTTTTACCTAAACCTATTGTTGGAGTTAACGGTAGCGGAATGCATTGTAATATTTCTTTAGCATGCAAGGGGAAAAATATTTTTTATGATGCTAAAGGGGCTGATTCTATTTCCAAACTTGCCGCTGATTTTGTTGATAGAATTTTATTTAGTGCGAATGATTTAAGTTTAGTTCTGAATGCGAGTGTAAATTCCTATAGACGTTTAGATCCAAATTATGAAGCTCCTAATCAAATTAAGTCTTCTGCTAACGATAGAACCTCCATGGTAAGGATCCCTTTAGGCAATGAAAACTCAGCGCGCATTGAAATACGCTCTGTTGCGCCTGACGCTAACCCCTATATGGCTTTTTATTTACTCTTACGTACCGGTCTTGAAGGTCCTTTTGAACCACTTGACGTTCAAAAGCGCCCACGCACTAAGGTTTTACCAGGTAATATTCAAGACGCAATTAAACATTTTAAATCATCTGATTTAATGACGAGCTTTTTAGGAGAGGAGACTAAAGAAAAATATGTGGAGCGTAAAATAGCCTCAGCTAATAGATGTCCTAAGGAGTTAGGGACAATTATTAAAGCCGAAGAAGTATTGTTTCATCATGAAATCACTAATCAGTATTTGTGGTCTAGGTTTTAGGATTCAACCATGCAAAAAATCGCTTCTGTCTTCTTGAAATAGCTGGCTTATTTGGATGGCTAATTGCTGATTAGTTTTAACTAACTCTCTTGCCACTTGCCTTGCTTCCCGCAAGATGGCTTGATCTCTATAAATATTTGCAATTTTATATACCCGATAACCTGCTTGTTTTGTACCTAAAACCTCGCCACTGCCTCTTAGTTTTAGATCCATTTCAGCAATTTTAAAGCCATCATTGGAGTTTCTTAAGATTTTTAACCGTTCAACACCTGCGTTAGATAAGGGATGCTGGTAAAGCAAGATACAATATGAATCTTTACTCCCGCGTCCAACCCGCCCACGTAATTGATGAAGTTGGGATAATCCTAAGCGTTCGGCGTTTTCAATAATCATTAAACTTGCATTAGGGACATCAACCCCAACCTCAATAACCGTCGTTGCAACAAGGAGATCAAGCTCTTTATTTTTAAATGAAGTTAATATTTGCTCTTTGGCCTCAGCTTTTATTCTTCCATGCACAAGACCGACTTTAAAGGGCTCTAAAGCACCCTGTAAAATTTGCGCTGTATCGATTGCAGCTTCACACTGTAATTTCTCCGACTCTTCTACTAAAGTACACACCCAATAGGCTTGGCGGCCCTCCTTTATGGCAGATTTTAGTCTGGTAAATACATCTTCTCTTTTTGCTCCTGACATAACAGCTGTTATGACAGGCGTACGGCAAGGAGGCAGTTCATCAATTATAGAAATATCTATATGTGCCCATTGTGTCATGCGCAAAGTTCGAGGAATTGGGGTTGCTGTCATTAATAATTGATGTGGTGCTTTATCTTTACCTTTTCCTTCTAATAAAAGCCGTTGCATAACCCCAAAACGATGTTGCTCATCTATAACAATTAAGCCAAGCTTATTAAAATTCACCCCTTCTTGAAATAAAGCATGTGTACCTA
This sequence comes from Legionellales bacterium RIFCSPHIGHO2_12_FULL_37_14, assembly GCA_001804735.1. Taxonomy (GTDB): domain Bacteria; phylum Pseudomonadota; class Gammaproteobacteria; order Legionellales; family Legionellaceae; genus 2-12-FULL-37-14. The sequence continues at coordinate 26,164 of MHBC01000002.1, forward strand.
TTAGAATGTGGCAGCTTCCTTGTTTTAGCTCTGCTAAAATTTCTTTTTTATTTTTAGCGCTACATTTACCATTTAAATGCTGAATATTAATAGATAAATCTTTAAACCAATGTTTAAAATTATTGGCATGCTGCTCGCTAAGTAAATCAGTAGGAGCCATTAATGCTGCTTGATACCCGCTGCTTACAACTTGTAATATTGCTAAAGCCGCTACTAAGGTTTTCCCAGATCCAACATCTCCTTGGACTAATCTCAGCATAGGCTTAGATTTTGTTAAATCAACTGCTATTTCTTGCGCTACGCGCTTTTGCGCGGCAGTTGAGTCAAAGGGTAGATTTTTTAAAAATGTTAATTCTAAATCCTTATTGCCAAGACAAGCAAAAGATCGCTTTTCTCCTCTTTTTTTGCGCGCCAAAGCCATACTAAGCTGCTCAGCTAAAAACTCTTCGAAAATAAGCCGGCGTATAGCAGGATGAGATGCATCTTCTAAATGCGCTAGATGCGTTTCAGGTGGAGGGTTATGTAAGTAGCGGATTGCGGTATGAAAAGGGTAAAAATTATGTTGTTTTAATTGCGCATCATCAAGCCACTCAAGAGCATGCAGCGCCTCTTCACATTGAATAAATGCTTGGTTTACTAACTTACGTAATTTAGTCTGGCTAAGTCCTTGGGTTACCCGATAAATAGGAGTAAATGCTTCTTCCATACTTAAATCAGTTCCTGTGGGCGCAAGCTGGTATTCAGGATGAATCATCTCCTTTAATGGGTATAACTTCCTAACCTCACCAAATACTTGCATAATTTGCCCTACTTTAAAGGACTCAATTTGATTTTTATAAAAATGAAAGAATCTAATCTTAAGCTCTGCATTGCTGTCTTTAATGGTACATTCAAGAATAGATCTTCTCCCTGTTTTTACTGTAACCTTGACTATTTCACCTACGACAACCGCCCAATCTTGTAAGCGTAAATCGCGAATTGGCGTTATTCGAGTTCTATCTTGATAGCGGAAAGGTAAATGAAAAAGTAAGTCTTGAAGAGTGATAACTCCACACTTTGCAAGTAATTTACTAAGTTTTGGCCCTACTTGAGATAAAACGTGACATGGTTGTAACAGCACGGTAATCTTAGCTAAAATTTAAAGCTATATCTTAAAAGGAAACCTTTACTGTGCCAAGAATAATTCCTATTGCAGCAGGGTTTATTATCGTATATCTATTCGGCCTTGTGCTTATAGCTGGGCGTAGCTTATTAATTCCTATAGTTATTGCTTTACTAATTTGGCATTTTTTAAATGCTATTAACCTTGCCATTAGCAAAACCCCCAAAATTGGGAAGAAAATTCCCGCATATTTGCGTTTTATCTGCACTTTTTTGATAGTTGGTTTATTAATGAACATTTTATTTAGAATAATTTCTGAAAATGTTACTGATGTAATTAATGCTTCCGCGCGTTATCAAGCTAACATTCAATCTATTATAAATAAGCTTGACAGTACTTTACATATTAAAACAAACATCCAACTTGATTATCTCTTTAACGATTTTGCCATTCAGCCAATTTTGCTTAATATTTATGATGTATTCACATCTATTACGAGTTCAGCTGTATTAATTGGTTTATATGTGGTCTTCTTATTCGTTGAACAACACTTTTTTTCTGCCAAAATGCTGGCGTTATTCCCCCAAACCAAGCATCGTAAAATATTGCAAAACATTCTTCTGCATATGATTCATGATACGCAAACTTATCTAGGCCTTAAAACCTTTCTAAGCTTAATAACAGCGTTTTTAAGTTGGATTATTATGCGTTTTGTCGGGCTTGATTTTGCCGCTTTTTGGGCTTTATTAATTTTCTTTCTCAACTATATTCCCAACATTGGCGCTATTATTGCAACCTTATTCCCTTCAGTACTTGCTATAATTCAATTTCAAGCATGGTTACCTTGCTTAATTATAAGTTGCGGCATTGTCAGCATCCAATTTATTCTTGGTAACTTTGTTGAACCACGCGTTCTTGGGCAATCACTAAACCTAAGTCCTCTTGTCATCTTAGTTGCTTTGGCCTTTTGGGGAGCTGTATGGGGAGTGTTAGGGATGTTTTTATCAGTGCCCATAACCGTAATTATGATGATCATCTTTGCGCATTTTGATAGCACAAGGCCAATTTCTGTGCTACTTTCACAAAATGGTTGCATTCAAAAAACTTATGCAAAATTGTAACATCATGATTGGCATTCAATGAATTTTGGAATATAGTTCCAAAGTAAAAAAACAATAACCACAATGGAGAATACAATGAAAAAAGTAATTGCAATACTTGCTCTAGGCGCGCTAGCAGCTAACCTAGCCTATGCTGATGACAACGCCCAAGCGCCTCAAAGCGGCACTAATATGAACGCTCCCTCTCAGCCAGCAGATCCTGCAACAACCAAAAATGCCACTCAACAAAACGGCACAAGCACAACAGACAGCAATAATACAACTGATACTACTATGCCTGCCGATGGCAGTAGTAATTCTGGTTCAACAGATAGCAGCACAACAAATTCAGATCAATAAATAGTTTGTTGGGCCAAGGCCCAACCTACCATATAAATGTTGGTTGGACCTTGGGCAAATTCACGATATTAATGTTGCTTGGGACGTGGTTCAATTTACGACGTTAATGTAGGTTGGGCCTTGACCCAACAAAATATTAATCAAAGAATATAATTATCTCTGTCTTAAAAGTTAAAATATAGTATAATACACAGTTTTTACTTTTCTCTGTACAGAAGCATAGACTTATGAAGACAATTTCTAAAAAACGCGAAACACCTGCTGATAATGATCCAAACTCTACTCCCGTGCAGGAAAATGATGAGCAACGCTATCAAATAACTAGCTTAATTAGTCTAGGAAAAGAGCAAAACTACCTTACTCATGCCCAAATAAATGACATGCTGCCAAATATTGTTGATACAGAACACTTTGATGTCATCATAAGCATGTTAGAGAGCATGAATATTAAAGTTTTTGAAGTCCCTCCTAGTGAAGATGAGCTTGCCCTCCTCGGCAACACCGAAGAAATGCCAGAAGACGTAGAAGAAGCAGCATCTGTCCTTGCTTCAGTTGATAAAGAAACCGGAAGAACTACCGATCCTGTCAGAATGTATATGCGTGAAATGGGCACGGTTGAGCTTTTAACCCGCGAAGGCGAAATTCGCATCTCCAAGCGTATCGAAGCTGGTATACGCCAAGTCCTCGAATCATTAGCCCATATTCCAGAATCTTCTTTAATTTTACTTAACGATTACCAGCGCGTGTTAACTGAAGAAATTCGTTTAAGTGATATTATTAATGGCTTCGCCGATCAAGACTCTGAAGAAGCCCCACCATCGCAAATTGGCTCCTTACTCGAAGATGAAAACCTTGCAGAAGAAGTTGATTCATTAATTAATGAAAGCGACGACGATGATGATACCCCTATTGCTGCTGAAGAAACTGGCCCTAGTATTGAAGTTGCTCAAGCTTACTTTGATAAAATCCAAGATGCCTATAATTACTCTATAACGCTTATTCAAGAAAGCGGCCGTGAGCACGCTAATACCAAAGCAGCCTTTCAACAATTAGCCGATACTTTTCTAGCACTTAAACTAACATCACGCCAAGTTGATAAATTAACTGGACATTTTCGTCAATTAAGAAAAAAAGTTCGTGAATATGAACGTGAAATAATGTCCTTATGTATTGAAAAAGCACAAATGCCGCGTAAAATATTTATTGACACCTTTCCAGGACATGAAACAGATCTTAATTGGCTACCAAATTTACAAAAAAACCATGCAAAAAAAATTGATAGCATAAAACTAGAGCCATACACTGACGCTATTAAACGCGTGCAAAATAAATTTGCTAATTTCGAAGCTGAGACCGGCCTTTCAATAACCGAAATTAAAGAAATTAACCGTAAAATGTCAATTGGTGAAGCCAAAGCAAGGCGCGCGAAAAAGGAAATGATCGAAGCTAACTTAAGGCTTGTTATCTCTATTGCTAAAAAATACACAAACAGAGGGCTCCAATTTTTAGATTTAATTCAAGAAGGCAACATTGGCCTTATGAAAGCTGTTGATAAGTTTGAATATAGACGCGGTTATAAGTTTTCTACCTACGCAACTTGGTGGATAAGGCAAGCTATAACAAGATCTATAGCCGATCAAGCGCGTACTATCCGTATACCTGTCCACATGATTGAAACTATCAACAAATTAAACCGTATTTCAAGGCAGTTTCTCCAAGAAAATGGCCGCGAACCTTCACCTGAAGAACTAGCCACCATGATGGATCTTAGTGAAGATAAAATTCGCAAAGTATTAAAGATAGCAAAAGAACCAATCTCTATGGAAACTCCAGTAGGAGATGACGATGATTCACATTTAGGTGACTTTATCGAAGATATTAGTATGGAGTCACCTGTTGAGCTTGCTACTGCTGCAAGTTTACGCGAAGCTACCTTAGAAGTTTTATCTACCTTAACTCCTCGCGAAGCTAAAGTACTAAGAATGCGTTTTGGTATTGAAATGAATACCGATCACACTCTTGAAGAAGTTGGCAAACAGTTTGATGTCACAAGGGAAAGAATAAGGCAAATTGAAGCCAAAGCTTTACGCAAATTAAGACATCCATCACGATCGGAAAAACTGCGTAGTTTTCTGGAAAATGAAGAGGATTAAACTCTACTTATTAATTTTTTTAATAAGTAACTTTGCGCATGCCGGATTAACCCAGTTTGGTAATGTAATGCAAATAGTAAACCCAACTATAGCGGGGCTTACTTCTACCCAAGAAAAAGGTATGGGTCATTTTCTAATTGTTTTTGCGCAAGTTGAAATTCTTACTCAAGCAATGAAATTTATTGGCGAACAAACAACCTGGCAAGCTTCACAAAGACCTTGTTGTTTAAGTAATTATGGTGGCATGCCCTCAGGACATACGGCTGCCGCCTGGTCAGGGGCTTCTTATGTACGCTTATTCTCACCTAAATACCCTTATCTAATTGTCCCTCTTTATGCAACTAGTGTCGCAACTGCCTATAGTAGGGTGCAAAACAAGCAGCATTCAAGCGCACAAGTTATAACAGCAGCTGCTCTTACAGAAATACTAACCGTCATCAACAGCTCTCTTAACTGGAGCAAAAACTATCAAGCGCAGTTTTCACTTGCCTATACTGATACTAGCAAAGACATAAAGTTTGCAATTAAATTTTAACAATGGCGAAAATATGGGCTAGCCAGGTCCTATGCATAGCATCTCTTGTTAAAGTACTTTAATATCTAATTCATCTTAAAAGCTTTGGATGTTTTTGTGCAATCTCTTATCTTAGCTACTACAAATCAAGGTAAAATTAATGAATTAACTGCCTTGCTTAAACCAATTACTTGTATTCCCCAGCAAGCTTTAAACATAAAAGAGATAGAAGAATCAGGGTTAACTTTTGTGGAAAATGCTTTACTTAAAGCGCGGCATGCAAGCAAAATTGGTAAACTTCCTGCCTTAGCTGATGACTCAGGTTTAGTGGTTGCTGCATTAAATGGTGAGCCCGGCATTTATTCTGCGCGCTTTGCAGCAATTAATGGATCAAAATTATCTAATATGGATTACCTCTTAAAACGCCTTACAAAAACTAAACCTGCTGACCGCACTGCCTATTTTTATTGTGCACTAGCCCTTGTACAACATGAGTCAGATCCCATGCCTTTAGTTATTACAGCTAAGTGGTGTGGTATAATTACCCAAGAAAAACAAGGCAATCTGGGCTTTGGTTATGATCCTATTTTTTATTTACCTTCTTTAGGTTTAACTGCGGCACAATTATCATTAAATAAAAAAAATACTTTAAGCCACCGGGGCCAAGCTTTACAAATACTAATTGCATCTCTTAAAGATTATGGACAAAAATAAAATAAAAAAAGCTAAAAGCTTACAGGAAAAAGGGCAGCTTAATAGAGCTTCTCTGATATTCACCGAACTTTTAGCGAGTGATCCTAAGTTATTCAGTGCTTTGTATGGCTTAGGCATAATTAGCGCAGAGCAAGGTGACTTTGTTAAAGCTCTTAATTTGTTTAAAAAGGCAACCCCAGGTCCCAAAGAAAAAGCTAAGTATTACCTTTATTTAGGCCATATATACCGTAAACTTAAGGAATTCGCTAATGCACTAGAAGCGTACCAAAATGCGGCTAAGGCTGGGTTAAAATCTGTTGATTTACATTTATCCCTTGCTAATTTATACATGCTTTCTGCTAACCAAAATGCCGCTTTACTAGAATATGATGCCGCACTAAAATTAGATCCTGCATCTACCCTTGCCCATTATCAATTAGGTTTATACTTTTTAAAAACTAGATCTTACGATTGGGCTAAAATTCAATTTAACAATGTGTTAAATCTTAACCCCCATGATATAAATGCCCTTTTTCATCTCGCGGTGTGTTCGCTTTACAAAGAAGAATTAGACGAAGCACAATCACAGCTAGAACAAGTTCTTAAGTTTGATCCTGAATATATAGAAGCCTTTATTAACTTAGGCGCTCTTGCCTTAAAAAAAGGTCAAGGACAAGAAGCTATTAATAATTTTACCAAAGCCTTAACTCTTAATCCTGAAAATACAGCTGCACGCAGTAATCTTGCGGCAACCTTTATGCATTACTCAAGGCATGAAAATGCCTTAACTCACTATTTAATTTTATTACAAAGAGATCCATCAAATTTAGATTATTTATACAATTCAGCAGTTGCGGAAATGACTTTGGGGCAGTATGAAAATGCAAAAGCTAAGTTTTTAAGTATTTTAGCCATAGATGAAAAGCACTTTGAAACTTTGTACAACTTAGGCGTATTAACTATGCGGCTTAGACAAACCTCTAAAGCCATAACATATTTGGCTAATGCTCATGCGATAAAACCTACCGATGCCAGTTGTTGTCATTTATTAAATGCCCTCCGAGGTAGCGACTCATCCAATGAGGTTGCGATTGAACATGCATTACAATTATTTGATCAATATTCTTCCTACTACGAAAAACACTTATTACAAACGCTAAATTACCGTCTGCCGGTTATTATTGGATCTTTTCTTACAACTCATGATTTAAATAACCGCAGTCAAACTCTTGATTTAGGCTGCGGGACAGGTTTATGTGGCGAAATAATTAAGCCTATGACTAAATATCTCGTTGGTGTTGATTTATCTGCTAAAATGATAGAGCGCGCCCAAGAAAAAACTTGTTACGACGAATGTATAATAGATGAGGCGCTCCACTTTTTACAAAATTGTAGTCAAGAGTTTGACTTAATCATAGCCTCTGATCTATTTCCATATATAGGCGAATTGGATGCCTATTTTACTGCTATAAACAAATGTTTAAAAAATGGCGGATCATTTATATTTACCATAGAAACGACCACAAATAAACCATGGATGTTGCAAGAAACAGCGCGGTTTGCGCATAATATAGAATACATAGAAACATTATGTATAAATAACTCACTTAAAGTTTGCTCACATGAAACTAAACCCGCAAGAGATCAAGCTGGTGAAGTTTTACCAGTTGAGTTATTTTGGGTTTTTAAAAATTAAAAATATTCATGGGCTTTTCATATGTAGCACACAGACTTATCCACAGATATTGTGGATAATTTTATTATTTAAATAATATTGACAAACCATACAACCCTTATAAGCACTGACTTTCTGAAAAAATCAATAGGTAAAATGTCTTGTTTTTTAAGAACGCCAAAAAAATTATCCACAGGTTCTAATTTAGACTGATTTGTATGTTTGGAACAGAATTTGTGTCATATTATATATTTTGGAAAAATAGGAATCAGCATGCATATTTTACCAATCAAAGCTTTTGTGGATAACTATATTTGGGCCTTAATAAATTCAGAGCAGGAAATCTGGGTAGTAGATCCTGGCGAAGCTTCTCCTGTGATTGATTTTATAAATATGCAAACCCTTAAATTGCAAGGAATATTAATAACTCACCATCATGGAGATCATACCAATGGAGTCCCTCTCTTATTAGAACATAAAGATGTACCGGTATATGGCCCTAAAAATAGCCCATGCAGCTATATAACTACTCCTTTAGCCGATAACTCAACCATTAACCTTGACTCCATGACTCAATTTGAAATTCTAACTATCCCAGGTCATACACTTGATCATATAGCTTACTATGGCAATGGGATTTTGTTTTGTGGAGATACTTTATTTGCCGCAGGCTGTGGGCGGGTTTTTGAAGGAACATATCCTATGATGTTTAACTCCTTGATGCGCCTTTATTCTCTTGCTGAAAACACTAAAATCTACTGTGGGCACGAATATACACTCGCAAATCTAAAATTTGCTACAATGGTTGAGCCATTAAATGAAGATATTAAAGCTTGCCTTAGCCAAGTTTACTCGCTAAGAGAAAAAGACCTTCCATCTTTACCCTCTACTTTAGCACAAGAGAAAAAAACCAATCCATTTTTACGCTGTAATGTCGAAGCCCTTAAAGAAAGTATTGGGCAAAACATTAATGAACCTGTTAAGGTATTTGAATATTTAAGAAAATGGAAAAATTCTCTTTAAAAATGCCAAATCAACCATTAACTGAAGAAGAAATTAACTGGATACAACAAGGACGCTTAACAAGGCTTACAGATAATGAGCCTGCTTTAATAGCTCCCATGGGAGCTGAACGCTACCTTGCCTTACAATTATTTGAAGACCACGCTAAGCGCTTTGCCTTAAGAAAAACAATTGCGGGAAAAAACCTTGTAATTGTGCCAGGTTATGCAAACAATGCCTTTTTATTTGCTCAAGCTGGCGCAAAATCTGTAACTGTATATGATAAAGATCCTGTAACCATTGCATTTATTAAAGCTATTAAAAATTATTATTATTTTCAAGAAGCTAAAAAACCTAATATTGGTGAACTAGTTAGTGCACTAACAGACTGGTATCCTCCTTTATTAGCTGCTCCTAAAAGTAAAATAAATAATTTACCTAGCTTACTTTTCTACCCCATTGGGTTAAGAAAAAAGTATTTTATTTACCTTTTATCTTTGTTAAAAAAGGCTGTTTTAACAAAAAGCCCTAGTCAATACATGTTAAATCAAGATATCACTTGCTTTAAAGGTGAAGCTTTAAAACTATTAAAAGCTAACATAAACTGTGATGTTTTGTATATTCCATACCTTTTAGGAGTTAAGCATGGTATTGAAGCTGAAGGAGAAATTGTTAAATTTATTACTAAATTTCTCCACCTAAACCCTAAAAGTCAGATAATAATAACTCCTATCAAAAAAGCCAAAGAATTTGGCCTAGTTGGGAAACGTTATTTTAATGCTCTACCTTATAATTCTCTCAGTCAAATACCCGCATTAAAATCATACCTGCAATACGAAGACAATGCCTGGTTTGGTTCACAAGGTCTTTGTGTACTTGGTAATGATATATTATAATGCAAGCTAGACAATAGGGCGTGTTGACATTTCAGGATCAAAACAATCTTTATTTTGTCTTGGATTATCGTAGGAGTTTGCAGTATGATATATGTAACCTAATAAATTTTATTATCTATGCTAAAAAAAATATTTATTGCAATAAGTTTTTTTACTATCCTATCTCAAGCCCATGCTGATCTTAAAATCGGTACTACATATTTTGATCCACCCTACGTACTTTCCACGACACAAGGCTTTGAAATTGACTTAATGAATCTTATTTGCGCAGGATTGGGCGTTAAATGTAAGTTTATTCCCATGAGCTACAATAATCTATTCACAGCAATAACTAATGGACAGATAGATCTTGCAGTTGATGGGATTGATTTATATGTAGGTGATAACCCCTTAAACGGTAATTTTATCTACTCACTCCCTTATTTACTCTCGCAGGGACAAATAATAACATTAAATAAAAATCCCTCAATGGCCAGTCTTAAAAAGGGCTGTGCTGTTGGTTTAGTTCAAGAAACAAATCATTCTGGATCCGGAATTTATTATACATTTTTCCAAAAACATTATGGGAAAAAATTTACTATCAAACCATATCTCCAAATAGACAAACTCATAGAGGCATTAAGCGATGGCTCAATTTGCGCCGCTTTTATTGATGACAATCAAGCTAATTATTGGCTAATTCACAGCAATGGTATATTTAAAGCAATAAGTCAGCCTGAAAAGGTAGCCGATGGCATTGGAATTGTAGCAAATTCTGCTGAAGCCACATTAATAGCACAAATAAACCAGCAAATTATCAAGATTGAGAACAGCCCTAAATATATTCAGTTGTATAATACTTATATTGCTAATAGTAATTAGGATTTAGTGCCTAATATTCTTTTCATTGGATCTTCTTGCCGAGAGACAGCTCTTACTGCTGCTCTTAACGAGGCTTCATCTTTAAAATGAAGACATGTCATAACACCGTGATCTACTGTAACAAGACCTTTATCCTTGTCCATATGACCTTCGTGGCTTGTTGCAACAGCTATCTCACATGCAAATTCCGCTTCGGTTTCAGGAGGTATTAAATTATTCACAACTTCGGATGCAAGCTGTGCAACCCCTTCTGTACCATTCCAATCCCCCAAAACACCTAGAGATGAACATGCCTTTCCTGCGGCAATATTCTTTCCAAGGCCATTACTCATTTTTTGGGCAATGATTTTTTTTGCTTCAACAGCAGCTTTACTCTTACTGTCACCATGTGGAACGTGAACTGTAATCAAGGTAGTATTAAGCTCAGGAATCTCAATAGTAGCTGCTCTATCTTTCATTACTCCTTCTTGGGTAATATTTATATTTTTCATAACGTTAGGAAACTTGTTTTTATTAACTGCTACCATAATACCCCAATCAGTACCTTCTAGTTCTAATTGAATATCTTCTCTTAGATATTTGGCGAACCAAGCGCGGACAAGCTCAATATCCTCTCCCACTGGAGCTTCTTGCATCAATAAAATATCTATTTTTCCTTTATTATATTCTTCAGCTAGTCGTTTAACCTCACACTCTATTCTAGCTAGATACTGGACATGGTCTTCCACTATCATAAGTCCATTATTAAAGCCCCCACGCCTTTCTTTACCTTGCATCATCATATTAACCACAACGATATTTACATGCGGCAAGTGACTATTTGTAGAATCTCTAGGAACAAGATAAACTTCTGTCCCAACACGTTTAATTACACAATGGTAGGTCCAAAGATTATGGTCTGTTATAGGTTTGGTAGCATCCTTAACAGGAAGAAATTGCTCATCGCTTCTAGGTGGATCTTTATAGGTAACATTAGGTCTTGCGCGTCCTTCTTGAACCGAAATTGATCGTGGAGCTAATGTCACAGCAGAAGCGCTTGCAACGAAAGGAGTTATTGGAAATGATTGCCTAGTTACAGCAGGAGGTGGATGGACCGTAATAGACCGCATCGCTACACCAAAAAATCTGCCACCTGGACCACTAAACATTCTTCTGAGCATAAATAAACCAAACTATCATTAAGATATGTATATTATAACTCTTTTTTGCCTATTTGGTCAAGTATTTATCTACATGTAGTTTATTTGTAACACACCAACACATAATCCTGAGCTTGCTCTACAGCTCTGGAATTTTTACTAAACTTGGCTATATTTAGAAATATACTTCTAACTTTTTTAATAAATCAGATGAAATTTTTTTTAAAAACTTTGCTCTTTATTTTATGTATAACATTGTCTACTGGGGCAGTAGTTGAACCCGCTAAACCTTCCATCGCCAATCATTTGCATCACTCACCAAATCATGATCCTGATGAACATGGCTGGCTTGCAGATTTACAAGGCCTACCCGTAATACAAGAAGTTGAGGCCTTTCTCGACAAGGTTTATGAAATAATCAAAGAAGAAGTGGATCCGCATTGTAGAAATATTGATGAAAATCTCCGTGCCATGATTTTTCAACATTTTCTAATCTACCAAAACCTAGCAAATGCCCAAGGCATCACTCTAGATGACGAAATTGCTGATCAATGGGCACACATGTTAGCTATGATTCTTAAAGAAAGTAGCGGAGATTCAACTGAAGTTACATCTATGGGTGGTAAAAGTTTTTCCACCTATACAACTAGTACCGATGTCGCAAATTGGCATGATATTCTAGAGTTGTCCAATAGCCGTAGAATAAAACTTACACAACAAACCAATTTTGGCTTAGCCCAAATTTCAGATGATCAGTTATATGTTGCGTTCAATTTAGACAAATCACAAATAGACGATATAGGATTTTTGGAGGGTAAAGAGGGTCTAAATTCACCTGTTTATGTGCCTCTTGATACTAATATTGCAGTACGTAGGTTAATTTGGTTCTACCAGGATTTTAGCCAAGGTAGAGTTGATCAAAATGATTTTCGTATTCATAGATTAAATGCAAATAATCCTGAATTTGCGCAACGACGCAAAGAAGGCATTGAAGCTGCCTTAGTATATTGTGGAACTCATTTTTTGTTCCGCAGTAATAATAAAATACAACAGCAAGAATTAGATGCCAAACTTAGAACTGCTATGGACTCTATAGCGTATTGTAGCCTCGGAAACCCTAAAAATGGTTATGGAAGAAACGTTATTGATATGCAATGCTTCGCCGAATGGGTTACTTTATGCCCTGCTCTTAATGTCGACATTGCTCTAATCTTACCGTTACGTTATTTTGCCACAAGATATAGTGAACCTGTATGTGCTAAGTCTTTTAAAAAGCTGATAATAAATAAGCCGCTTACTTTGAACGCTCTTTAATCAACAAACGATTAGTATATGCTATTGCTAAAGCTGAAACCAATAAGGTTAAATGAATGATAACCTGCCACATTACTGCACTTTGCGTTTGTTTGTCTGGATCTATAAATGTACGTAATAAGTGAATTGATGATATGCCTATTAAAGATAAAGCGAGTTTAACTTTCATAGCTCCTGCATCTAAATGATCTAACCATTCAGGTTGATCGGGATGATCGTCTATTTCTAAGCGTGAGACAAAAGTTTCATAGCCGCCTAGGGTAACCATAATAAGTAAATTCGCAATCATAACTACATCAACAAGATCTAAAGCACCTAACATAATGTCGGTATTAGTTGCATTTGCAATATGCGTTATAAGGTGAAACAACTCAACCGAAAAACGATAAACATAAACGCTCAATACCAAAAGTAACCCAAAATATAAGGGCGCTTGTAACCAACGCCCAGAAAATATAAACCTACTTATGAAAAATAAAAGCCGATGTTTAAATGAGTGTTGTAAAGGTTTGCTTAGCACAGTTAGATTATTATTTAATTTTGATCATTCAAGATGATGACTTAAAAAGCTAATAGTGTCAAATACAGGCCCTGGGATGGCAGGGCTGTCCCGTCTTAATAAATCATAAAAGCTCCCTTCTCCCGCTTGCGGGAGAAGGGTTGGGGATGAGGGTGATTTAACTTATTTTT
>MHBC01000003.1 GCA_001804735.1 Legionellales bacterium RIFCSPHIGHO2_12_FULL_37_14
CATACAGATTCCTTTATCTTTTAATCTGTATGAATTTGATCATAAAATTGGGACAATGTCGATCTGTTTAAAATTTAATCGATCGATGCTCTAGCTGAAGGAGATCTAGAACGCCATTTGCTAAAGGAGGTTTGAGACTTGTGACTAAGAGACAGGTACTAAAGGAAAATAGGCCCTGGAGCATGACTTGACACTTATTGTTTTTTCCATGAAAATTTACCCATAGCATACAATTTTTCATGGAACTTGCATGGAAAGATTTTATTATCTTGATAAAATAAATCAGCTTAATCAACAGTTTCCAGCTGTTGCATTACTTGGGCCGCGGCAAGTAGGCAAAACCACTATCGTGCGCGCATATCAACAGCAATATCAACAAAAATTTGCCGAGATACATTTATTTGATATGGAAGATCCACAAACATTAGGAATGTTTTCCCAACCTCAATTGTTACTTAGTTCACTGAAAGGCCTCATTATTCTTGATGAAATTCAGTTAAGACCAGATCTATTTCCTTTATTACGTGTGTTGATAGACGATCCTACCAAGGATCAGAAATGGATAATATTAGGAAGCGCATCGCGGCAGCTATTGCAACAATCGTCAGAAAGTTTAGCAGGCCGCATCGCGTATATGGAAATTAACCCTTTTTCTTTAGCGGAAGTATCTGAGCTTGAAAAGCTGTGGTTACGTGGGGGATTTCCTAATTCATATCTTGCAGCAGACAATGAAAGAAGCATGGAGTGGCGCAAACAATATATTAAAACGTATTTAGAACAAGATATTCCCAATTTAGGTATTCAAATTGCGCCCTTACAATTAAGGCGATTTTGGATGATGTTGGCGCATTATCATGGAAACATTCTAAAAGTAGAAGAGTTGTCTCGATCTATGGGGATTAACAATAAATCTATTCGGCATTATTTAGATATTCTCAGTGGAACTTTTATGCTAAGGCAATTACAGCCTTGGTGGGAAAACATCAGTAAACGGCAAGTTAAATCACCTAAAATTTATTTTCGTGATAGTGGGTTATTACATTATTTATTAGATCTTTATACAAAAGAAATGTTGATTAGACATCCAAAAATTGGCGCGTCTTGGGAAGGTTTTGCCTTAGAAGAAGTGATTAGATGCAACCATTTTGAACCTGAAGAGTGTTATTTCTGGGCAACTCATCAAAATGCTGAGCTTGATCTCTTGGTTTTGCATAAAGGTAAGCGTCTAGGCTTTGAGTTTAAATACACTGATGCGCCTACGCTAACAAAATCCATGCAAATAGCCTGCCATGATCTGCAACTTGATTCATTGACCGTTATTTATCCAGGCACACGCACTTACTTTTTAGCAGAAAATATAAAGGTAATGCCGCTTATTTTTCCATCAGCTACTAATACTGATTAAATTCATAACATGCTATAATGTGTTATATATGTAATTTAGGAGCTTTTATGAATATTAATATTTACATGGAAGACTCATTAGGTAAATATCTTAACCAGCTTACTAAGCAATTTGGAAAATCACGCAATGCAATTATTAGAGAAGCCATTAAAGAGTGGATTGAAAACCATGGAATAAAAAAATGGCCAAGTTCTGTTGTAAAATTTAAGGGGATTGAGTCTGTTCCTACTTTTGAATCTTATCGTAATGATGTTCTACCTCCTAAAGAGGATCCATTTGCATGAAATATTTATTAGATACTTGTGTTATTAGTGATTTTGTTAAAGGAGAAAAAAATACCTTAACTAAATTAAAAAAGACCGCTCCAAATGATCTTGCTGTGTCTAGTATAACTGTCATGGAAATTCAGTATGGGCTTACATTGAGTCCTAAACATAAAAAAATAATTGAACCAATGATCCTTGATTTTTTAGCTGTAATAACCGTGCTTCATTATACAGAAGAAGATGCATATCAAACAGCAAATGTAAGGGCTCAATTAAAGCAACAAGGCCTTCCAATTGGAAGTTATGATGTATTATTAGCAGGTGTGGCGCTTAGCAATAAACTAATTTTTGTAACCTCTAACATTAATGAATTTAATAGGATTAGCGATCTGGTGTTAGAAAATTGGCGTTTACCGATCTCTGACAACTAACTTCCTCAATACAAAGCATAATTGAATATAATATATATATAGTGTGGCATAAATTAATAAAATCGCGGGCAATTAATTGCTTATTTCGCGGATTATAATATACTAAAAATAGGTAAATCTATCTCTACTATTATGACTTATACTTATCCACGTTGGCAGAAGTCCTTTATTCAGCATGCGTTAAAAACTCGCAGGGTAGTAACAATTGGCGGTGCAAGACAGTGTGGCAAAACAACGTTAGCGCGTTCTTTTGTGAATTCTAAGGCAACTTACCGCACTTTAGATGATAGGATGTTGCTAGAAGCTGCAAAAACTGATCCTCAAGCATTTGTGCTCCACTTTGAGGAAATGCTAATTATTGATGAAGTCCAAAAGGCCTTGGAATTATTACCAGCGATTAAAATGGCAGTTGATGAAAATTCACGTAAAGGCCAATATCTCTTAACTGGCTCAGCGCACATAGCATCGTTACCTGGCGTTACTGAATCATTAGCCGGAAGAATATGTGAAGTCCCGTTAAGGCCATTGGCTCAGGGTGAAATTTTAAATAATCAGCCAATATTTTTAATAGATGCATTTGAGCAAAAATTTTTACAGCATGAGGCTCCACTAAGTAGAGATGATATTATAGAAATAGCTATGCGAGGAGGTTACCCTGAGCCGCTAAAATTTACGCATGAAGATAGACAGTTATGGCATAGAAATTACATAGACTTATTATTAGATCGTGATTTAAGAGAAATTATTAATATAAGAAGACGTGATGCTCTTTTCCAATTAATCCAAGTCATTTCAGCCTGGTCGACAAAACGAATTGATATATCAGCAATTGGGAGCGGTTTATCTTTGCAACGTCATACGCTCGAAAGTTATTTGAATGCTTTAGAAGCTTTGTATTTAATAGATAGAATTCCGGCTTTTGCTAAAACTGAATATGATCGAGTAGGATTGCAAGCGAAGTTATTATTTAATGATAGTGGTCTTATGGCTTCAATTTTGCGCTGGCGCTTAGAAGATATACGCTTCGATGGCGATAAAGTGGGTAAATTAATAGAAACTCATGTTGGGAATGAGCTCCAAAAACAAGTTGATACGACAAGACAACAATATAGTTTGTATCATTATCGTGATAGGGAAAAACGCGAGATTGATTTTTTAATAGAAAATGCCAAAGGCGATCTTCTGGGTATAGAAGTTAAAGCAAGTACGGGAGCGCAATCTACTGACTTTAATCATTTAAAGGCATTTAAAGAGCGCATAAAACCTCGGGCAAAAAGCTTTATCGGTATAGTGTTGTATACAGGACCACATATTGCTTCTTTTGGTGAAAATCTTTGGGCTGTACCAATATCCTGTTTATATTGAAAGCCAGCTATTAACATGTCTTTGACAACTAACTTGTTGCGGCAACCAAGTTGTACCCAAGAAGTTAGCTTTATCAAAATTAACGACACTAAAGATTAACGCAAATTCGCGCCATTCATAAGTTTTGCCAATATGATCTTGGCCTTCATGTAGGGCAACAGAAATGGAGTACTCCCCTACACCTAAATTTGCTAAGAAACTAAAGCTAATTTCAATGACTTCGGCTTTTTTGATATTAAGTAAAGGGTATTGTAGATGGTAGGTGTTGGTTCCAAAGACAGGACGGCCATATTTATCTTTTATTTCAAAGCCTACAGTTAACTCAGGTAAAAAGCTACGTGCTGCAATTTTAAGTTTAAGTTTTACAGCTTCACCCACATTAATCATTTGCACAGTTTGGCTTGCATTATTTACTAAAGAAATATCAATTAGCGATACTTCTTGCGTGCCAGAAATGGTTTGTACTTTGCCGCAAGGATGCATATTTTGTTTTACATGTTTGCCATTAAAATCAGCAAGCAATGCTTTGTAGTGGCTCATTACAAGTTCAGCAGGACCATCTTGCGCGATTACTCCTTGGTTAAGAAGAATTGCTCTATCACAAACTGAGGTAATGGCAAGGTTATCATGCGAGACTAAAATTAAAGCACTGCCTTGCGTAATAAGTTCGCGAATACGCTTAAGGCATTTATGTTGAAAATAACTATCTCCAACGGCTAGGGCTTCATCAATAATCAGCAGATCTGGTCTTATAACTATTGCAATGCTAAATGCAAGGCGCATTTTCATACCACTTGAAAAAACCCTTACTGGCTTATCCATAAAGGTTGAAATTTCAGCAAAATCCTCAATATCTGGGATTAGCTGCAATATATCTTTACGCTTTTTGCCAAGCAATTGACTAGCCATAAAAATATTTTCACGTCCGGTAAATTCAGGTTGAAAACCTAGCCCAAGTTCTAATAATGCAGAAATAGTTCCATGTTTGCTTATTGTGCCCGCAGTTGGGCGGGTTGTGCCGGTAATGAGTTTTAGAAGAGTGCTTTTACCAGCGCCATTTATGCCAACTAAGCCAACCGCTTCGCCTTTATTAACACAAAAATTAATATCGCGTAGTACCCAATAAAGAGAATGATAGGTTTTGCGCCCACCAATACTCCACTCTTTAAGCCGGGAGCGTAGAGTAGGATATTGTTTATAGGCCTTGCTAAGGTTTGCGACAGTTAGCACTTGCATCAAAATTCATCCAATAAATCAGTGCTATGTTTAGCATAAAAGCGCAACAGCAGGAAAGCAGTAATAAGGGCAGCAAGAAAAGGGTATACCAAGACTTCCCATTTAGGTAACTGATGGTGAACCATAATGCTTTGATAAGCCAGCATTATACTTGTTAAGGGGTTAAACATAAGGCCCAACTGCAGCTTTTGCGGTAATTTTTCCATTAAAAAGACAATAGGAGTCAACCAAAACCAAACCTGCAAAAGCATAGTAGTCATTTTGCCAATATCCCTAAAAAACACATTAAGAACGCCTAAAATAGTCCCAAGACCAATAGCATAAAAAGCTTCTATTAAAAGTACAGGAATAGACGCCAAAATACACCATCCAGGAAAACTATGGGTAATTAAAAGATAGACGCTAAAAATACCAAAAGAAATAAAAAAATCGATGCTAGATAATATCATCACAACTATGGGAAGACATAAAATAGGGAAATTCTGCTGCCGAATAACATTGGTATAATTGACATAAATCGTTTGCGAACGATTAATAATATCAGTAAAAAAGTTCCAAGTTATGAGCCCTGTTGCCGCATAAATAACATAGGAGAATTTCTTTCCCCCTATATCCATAATTGATGAAAAAATGGCCGTGTAAATGATACACATATACAAAGGATTCATCACCATCCATAATGTCCCCAAAATTGACTTAGAATATTGCGCCCGCAATTCATGATGTACACAAGCGAGTATTAGGTGGCGAAGCTTAAAGGCAGTATTGAGCATAGGTAAAAAGAGAAGCTAAAGCGTAGTAAACATTGTATTCCATTTCGGATTATGTTGAAATCCGCAATTTAGGCCACAAATAGCGTTTTTGCTATTTGTGGCTACATTTTGATCCTCCAACGCCGACGTGCCGCGGCAATATTATGCCAATCACCTTCCATTCACGCAGGCCCCTGGTTTGTCCCCAGCGAAGCGTGGGAATCATCAGCCACATTATCTAGTAAAAGCGATGTAACACTCTTGGCCCATTACGGCTTAATTAAAGCCCCCATACTAACAAAATTCCAGCAAATATATACCTTGAATTGGTCTGGGCTTAAGACTACTCCATCTTTTTATTTGGTGTGGAGTAAGGGGTTTTAAACTATAAAAGGCTAGACATCTTTGCAACTTTGGGTGTAGACTTCCCCGCACCAAGTGATGGACCATTCTTGCCTTTGATTTTAGTTTAACCAGAAAAAATTAGGTAACAATCTTAGGTGGTTGCTGTAAAGGAGTTACGCTTTTTTATGGAAGAAGTTAAAAGATGGTATTTAGTTCAATGTAAACCGAAGGAAGGTTTCAGAGCGGAATTAAACCTAGAAAATCAAGGCTATCAATGCTTTCATCCCACGTATCCTGTTAAAAGAAAAATAAATGGTCGTATAGAGACAAAAATTACTCCCTTATTTCCACATTATCTTTTTATATTGCTAAGCCCACTTGATAATTGGGCGCCTATAAGGTCGACCCGTGGAGTAAGTAAAATAGTTTATTTTGATGGTATCCCAGCTAGTTTAGATGAGCGCCTAGTCGATGGATTACGAATGCATTGTGCAAGGCTAAATGGAGATACACCAGAGCCAATTTTAAAGCCCGGCCAGCGTGTTACAATAATGGAAGGATGTTTTAAGGAATTGGAAGCTATAGTAACTGCAACAAAGGATGAGGAAAGAGTTATTTTGCTTATTAACTTGTTTAATAGGCAGCAGTATATAGATTTGTCTGTGCATGCGGTTGCTGTATAGATTCCATGTGAATAATTTATACTAAACGTGAATGAGTTTTCGGATCTTCCGTAAACGTGCCTATGCCTTCTCTTTTGCCCGCATGCGGGCAAAAGAGAAGGCATGGGCTCGTTAAGTAAGGTTGCTTCGTATGCCGATCTGGGCCTACAATACAAGCAGGGCCCGAGGCAATTTCGGTAGTCGAAAAACGGATGCTGAGATGTAAATGACAAAAACGAGTAAAAAACTATCAGCTAATGAGCGCTTAATTGTCTCATTCTATATTTTATATTTGAAAACAATATCTTTTTTAAACAACAAACTTGGAATTTATGCCTATGGTCTAGGTTTTATCGCATCAAAAATTAAATTTGATTTCCATTTTGTTTTTCGAAATTCTCAATTTTTGTTTAGTTCAGCCGCTGCTCGAAGTTATTGCCTTCTTCCTGCGTCTATTCCCAATGAACCGGAAACACATTTGTTCATTGACAAAATACTAGGGAATAAAAACAATGTGATGTTTATAGACGTTGGCGCAAGCATAGGTGAATTCGTGATTCCGTGTGCTAATGACCATCGCATTTCCAAAGTAATAGCATTTGAACCTCACCCTGTTACAAGTTTGGCACTTCAAAACTCTGTGGCTTTGTCCTTAAATAATAAAGTAGAAATAATCCAGAAAGGTGTATCGTCTTTTTCAGGGTATGCTAATTTTGATTTCAGCGAAGTCGCTCCAACTTCTGCTGGGATTCATTACTCGGCCGAGTCAAAAGACCATGACAAAATAGAAGTTACAACACTTGATGACGTAATAACTTCTGATAAAAATCAAAATATAATATTGTTAATTGACATTGAGGGCGGAGAGCTTGAGGCATTAAAAGGTGGGAGTTGCCTTATTAAAAACACAAACCCCGTTATTATTTTTGAATACAATGAAACAACACGCAAGTTTTTCTCGCTAGCAGAGGCAATAGATTTTCTTGGACAAGAATACCAAACTTATAAATTATGCTCTATAGATGGGCGGCTAGACAAGAATTTATGTTCGACTTGGAATATAGTTGCTATTCCAACTCGTGGACCATGGAAAAAATTGCTTGAGCAGGATGATTTATTTGTGGGGAAGAAAGTTTGATCAAGTTTTTAAAGTTAGTAAGAATAAAGAAGGGATCGCATTTAATTAACAAACTAAATTGTTCGGCAGTTACCCCCGCCATTGTTGAAATTTCTTCCAATTTAGCGCCATTCATATAGCGTAAAGCAACCATTCAGCACATTTTATTTCCATTAACAAAAGAGCAAAAAATGATCTATAAAGCCTTTGCAATTAAGCAACCCGTGTAGGTATAATTTCAGGCGGGAATTTAGGTATAAAAGCTGCCTATTTTTCAATTAATTAAAAATTGGGTCACAGAACCTAGACTCTCAAGGACACTAAGTAACGATGTATATAATTGTAATTATACAGCGCCTTCTTTCTTATCATATCGCACGGATGACAGCTCTTCAAAAAAAATGCGAAGATTTAGGGTATAGAATGACGGTTATAGAAGTTGCTTCTCAAGATGCATCTTATGGTTATCACGAACCTAAAGAAATGTTATGTACAAGTTTCCAGAAAATATGTTGTTTTTCAAATACATCTTATCATGATCATCGTGCATATGAAATTAATAGAAAAGTTTTTCAGACATTATCTCTTGCGAAACCAGATGTTGTTTTTGCCCCTGCAACACCATTTCCAGAAGGGATGGCTGCTGTACAATATCGTATGCAGTCCCATTGTAAAGTAGTAATCATGGATGATGCTTGGGAGAGGACAGATTATAAACAAGGTTTAACTAGAATAGTAAAAAAATATATTCATAAAAATGTTGATGCTGTATTTGTACCATTTATCTCGCACCAATCCTATTATGAGAGAATGGGTTTTCCCAGAGATCGTATTTTTTTCGGTGTTGATGTTATTGATAATACGGTCTTTTTAAATGCAATGACAACTCTGAAGGAGAATAGTGCTGAATTAAAAGCAACACTAAAAATACCTAATCAATATTTTCTATTTGTAGGGCGTTTTTTAAAAAGAAAAGGCTTAGAAACACTCATTGCAGCTTTTTGTAAATATCGTCAAAGCCAAAACGAGTTACTTTGGGATCTAGTTTTGGTGGGGGATGGCCCATGCTATCAAAAAATTCAATTAATGGCGGAGGGGATAGACGGCATAAAATTTGTTGGACAACAACATGGAAAGGCTCTTCATTGTTATTATAGCTTAGCGTATGGATTAATCGTACCCAGTGAGTCGGATCCGTGGGGACTAGTCGTTAATGAGGGTATGGCATCAGGATTACCTGTTATTGTGAGTAAGGGATGTGGAGCTTCTGCACTTATTGATGAAGGCAATAATGGTTGGTGTTTTGAACCCGGAGATGTTTCTTCATTATTACAGCGCATGCGTCAATTAACCATGATGTCAGATTTTGCTAGAAAGGCAATGGGAGCACGCTCGATTGACATTATTTCTAACTTATCGCTAGAACGATTTGTTGAAAGCGTGGTGAGTGCAGCAAATATACCGCGACGAACAAGAGCAGGTATTATGTCTAATATTTTTTCTAAGTTATGGAAGGGAAGAGTTAGTATTAATTAAACGAAAATTTTGCTGGTACATAATTATAGGCTGTCGTGTGCTATGGCTCTTTTGACACGTCAAGGCAAATCTTGTACGTTGTGTCTTGTTAAACATTTTCTAGTGCACAATCTACTATGTAATTAAATGTTTCAAGTACAACATCCTCTCCAAATAAACTCATCAAATGCCCAGAACCATATTTTTCTTGTAATTCATTATTCTGCCATGCATAAAAAAGTGTTTCAAGTGCATAAACAACAGCATCAACCGATTGATTATCAACAACCATCCCACCACCATGTTGTGTAATTAGATCATTTAATACGCCTATGCGTGGAGACAGAGCCAGTATTGGCTTACCAATTTGTACAATATCAGATACCTTCGACACTAAATAAATACCATCATTAAGATTTGCTTCAATGATTAATGCAACCGAAGCCTTACGCATAATATCGAGAGTCTGAAAATAATTTTTAATATTATTTACCGTAACCATTGCAGCAACAACATATTGGCGTGCCTTATCCATTACTTCTAATTTATTATGTACAGTAAACTCAAATAAAATATTTTTACCAATTGTGTGTTTTAATTTACTCAACGCTGCAAATAACACATCAAGAGGTCTAAGCGTTAGGCTGCCAGCATAACAAATAACAAACTTTTGTTTATTTATAGGCATGTCAACTTGAAAATTATTCAATGCAATATGGGGTACAACCCCGCTTTTACGATAAATTTGCGGCAAATATAATGCGTAATATTGACGTAATCCTTCACATGGAAAAGTATGATAATGCGCATATCTCGAAACTAAATGTAAGTACATATTTTGTAAGATTCCAAGCTTAGCATTATAACCATATCCATAAGGTGGTGGGGCTTTGCTCGATGGCATTGGATCACTCCAATTCGCTATCCAAGGTGTTTTGGTTTTTGCCTGCACAAGTAATGCTGGTAAATGCCCACATAAAGGTGTGGCGCGCGATAAGATAAAATCATATTTATTGATTCTCGTAAGTTTAATTCCTAAAAATACTGCCCGTATAATCCATTGCATCAAACCAAACCTAAGCCCTATCGCCTCTTGGATGCGCTTTGATCCTATAAAATGGACTGACTGTCTAACTACAGACAATATGTTGTTATCATCTTTTAGGTACCACTCTACTGCTCCTTGAAAAGCAATTACATCAATTTCCCACCCTGTTTTTAAGAGGGTATAGATAAATTTAGATGTAACTATCGATTCAGCGCATGTTGGCGGAAAGCTATATGGCGCAAACATTAATACCCTACGCTTATCTTGCTGCTTAGAGTTAATATTTACAGTTTTTGTCTTATTAAAAAATCTTTTTAACATACGATAAACTTGTCGCAAAAGGTAGGTGTTTTTCTGTCAGATTCCCATAACCTGAATAAAACATTTTACGCTGTATCTGGGGTAAATAAAATACCCACACCTGCAGCGAGCCCCTAATATGCAGGGCGATTGCATTAAATCGCCGTGATAAATGTAATGTGACATGTTGCGGACTAATAGAATTGTCCGGATCCGTAGCACATAGATTGTCCGCTTTATTATAACAAACTATTTACAATTAAATAAATCAGTTTGACAAAAACCGAAGCGGATTTACGTTTTTTGTT
>MHBC01000004.1 GCA_001804735.1 Legionellales bacterium RIFCSPHIGHO2_12_FULL_37_14
GACAAAATAATGATCTGTTCTTTTAGCAATTAAAATAAACACCAGCGATAGCTGGACATTCACGTAAACGCGTGCGAGCCCGAGCCCAACGCAGTGGCGTGCGGTTTTTAATTGCTGTGACTTAAAAACTACTCCTCAGTTAAGACACTCTAAGTACTTTGCAATAGTTTCCTTAAAACCAAACTCGAGCGCATCACAAATTAAAGCATGGCCAATAGATACTTCTTTTATAATTGGGATTGCAGTTACAAAATGGCGTAAATTAGTTAGGTTAAGATCGTGGCCAGCGTTTATATCAATACCTAATTCATTGATTTTATAGGCTGTTTCTTGGTAAAGACTTAAAGTTTTTTGCTGATTTTTTTGCCCAAAATCATCTGCATAAGCTTCAGTATAAAGTTCTACGCGATCGGGTTTGATTTCTTGTAAAAGCTTTATGTCTTGGGGGCTTATAGTTTTAGGATCAATAAATAGTGAACTTCGAATTTGCTGTTGATGTAAAGTATTTATAACGTTTTTAAGCAATGTTAAATTTTCCGAAATTTTAAAGCCAGCATTTGAGGTTAAGACATGAGGTGGATCAGGGACTAAAGTACATTGGGCTGGCCTAACCTCACTAACTAAAGCAAGAAAATTTTCATCTGGATAGCCTTCGATATTTAACTCAACGTTAATAGCTTGTGCAATAGCATAGACATCAGCTTGCCTAATATGCCTACCGTCAGGGCGCGGGTGGACTGTTATCCCTTGTGCGCCATAATTTATTAAGGCAAGCGTAGTTTTTACTACGTCAGGGGTATTTTTACCTCTCGCATTACGTAGAGTTGCTAATTTATTTACATTTACACTTAATTTAGTCATTTTATTCTACAATAACCAATCAACAGCTTCCTTAAGAGAATTAAACGTAGGTACCGCTTTTGAGTGGGTTAATAAAAATGGTTCAGTCATTTGTGATTTTATCAGAATTGCCCTTGCCCCTACAGCATTTGCCGCTTGAATATCGGAAAATCTATCGCCAATAAAAGGCACACCCTTTAATTTTATATTAAGTTGAGTAGCAAGCTTGTGCAAAAGCCCAGGATTGGGTTTTCTACATAAACATTTTTCATTAGGATGATGTGGGCAAAACACAATAGCTGCTATTTCTCCGCCTTTTTGTCTAACTTTATCGATGAGCTTTTGATGAATTTTACCTAACATTTCTTCATCATAAAATCCTCTTGCTATACCTGATTGATTAGTCGCAACGCCAATTGTATAACCTTGTATTGATAATTTAACGATTGCATCGATACTATGAGGGATAAAATTAAACTCTTCTGGAGATTTAATATAATTATAAGAGTCGTAGTTTATAACTCCGTCTCTATCTAAAATAATTGCCTTTTTCATGATATATTGAGTAAAGATAAATCAGCCACAAAGCAAAAAGCCTGGTGTAATTGCATCAGTAACCTTAAGCGATTGTTTCTAAGTTCTTTATTTTCATCCATTACCATAACTTTTGCAAAAAAATCATCTATAAAAGGCCTTAAACTACCGAGTAAGATTAGAATTTTTCTATAGTCTTTTTTAGTTTTCAGCTCTTGTAAGGCTGTTTCTACTTTGCATAATTCTTGATATAGCTGTAATTCCTCAGGAACTCCTAAAAGTTGAGTTGTAACTTTTCCTGGAGGAAATTCAGCTGCTTTTAAAATATGTTGCACCCTTTTTAAGCCCCCGGTTAATGGGGAAAGTTCCTTAATTAACTCATTAACAGCATTAACCCTCTCAAATATATCAAACATATTTTCCGCTTGAACAGCAAGAACAGCGGCCACAATACTTTGAGAGCTTAAAGAAGCAGCAAAAAAGCTTGGTAAACGCTCTAAGATAAATTGTTTAACTTCAGTAATACATAAAGAATTTAACAAACCTTGGGGGAAAACAGCAAAAATATCTTCAAGGGCAGTAGGTAAATTGATATTACATTCATTCTTAGCAAGAAGGCGAATTACTGCTAAAGCATGTCTTCTTAGTTTATAAGGATCTTTCATTCCGGTTGGTTTTTCTCCAACTCCAAAAATGCCTATTAAGGTATAAAGGCGATCTAATAAGGAAAGTAATACCCCAATTTTTGTATCTGGTAACTTATCGTTTGCATATCGCGGTAAATATTGTTCTTGCAGCGCAAGAGCTACTTGATCATTTTCTTTATTTAACTTGGCATAATAATATCCCATAACACCTTCAAGTTCGGGAAACTCTTGGACCATGCCGGTTAACAAATCAACTTTACTTAATTGCAACGCCCTTCTAGCATCTGCAAGGTTTACATCTAATAAAGCAGCAAACTTTGGTAATATTCTTTCAAGTCTTATAATTTTATCAGCTAAACTACCAAGCTTGGCTTGAAATGTTATATTTTTAAGTTTTGGTATTAAGTCATCTAAAGAGGTATTTTGATCTTGCTGAAAGAAAAAAGCAGCATCATTTAATCTTGCGCAAATAACTTTTTCATTGCCGGCGATTACCGCAGCAACATTTTTACTTTCAATATTTAAAACCGCCACGAAGTTTGCTTTGAGTTTATTATTTTTGTCCTTAAGGGCAAAACATTTTTGGTGTTGTTGCATAGATGCAATTAATACTTCTTCAGGAAGTGCAAGAAAACGTTCTGAGAAACTGCCGGTGACTGCAACTGGCCATTCGACTATTGAAGTTACTTCATCAAGTAACGAGTCATTTAATACTAAGCTTGCATTATTTTTCTCTGCTTCTTTTTGAATAGCCGCTAAAATAATTTCCCGTCTTTTGCTTGAGCTTGGAATTACTTTTAATCTCAGGAGTAATTTTTCATAATAAGAGGCATGTTCAAGTTCATATTGTTCGGGAAAATGATATCTATGCCCTTGGGTTCTTCTACCAGCTTTTATTTTAAAATATTCGCCTTCTATTAGTTGTTCACCATATAAGCTTAAAATCCAATGTACTGGGCGTACAAAAGGCCCAACGTTTTCTCCCCAGTACATAAGCTTGGCAATTGGTAACTCAGCTAAAGCACGCTGAAAACATTTTGGTAACAGCTTAATTGCTTGTTCACCATTTATATGTTGTTCTAATACTACACGCTCAACATTGCCATCTTGTTTAAATTGCACGTTTTCAGGCTTTAAATTATTTGCTTTACAAAAACCGAGTAAAGCTTTTGTAGGCACACCAAATTCATCAAAAGCAGCGCTTTTGCTGGGACCTAATTTTGCAATATGTTGATCTTCTTGCTTCTCATTTACCCCTTTAATTAAAGCGGAAAGTCGTCTTGGGGTACCAAATGAATCTATAGAGTCAAAATTTAATTTTACCTCAGCTAAGATAGCTTTAAGATTTGTGGCAAATGCTTCTGCTAAGGTTTTAGCCGCAAAAGAAGGCAGCTCTTCGCAACCTAATTCAAAAATAACGTCTTGTTTTGCCATGAGTTAAACCGCCAAAGGAAAACCTAATGCTTCGCGCGTAGCAAAATATGATTGTGCAACGAGCCTTGATAAGTGTCTTAGTCTTAGAATATAACGCTGCCTTTCAGTAACCGAAATTACCCTTCTTGCATCTAGTATATTAAATATATGCGAAGCTTTAATTACCATTTCATAAGCTGGCAAAGGCAGATTTTTTTCCAACAAATCTGCTGCTGCTTTTTCATATTCATCAAAATGCCTAAAGAATACATCTGTAGGCGCCTCTTCAAAATGATAGCGCGACATTTGTACTTCGTTTTGATGAAATACATCGCCGTAGGTAACTACTCCCTTAGGAGTTGTAACCCAGGGGATATCGTAAACTGAGTCTTTGTTAAATAAATTTAAGGCTATTCTTTCAAGGCCATAAGTTAGCTCCCCTGTAACTGGCGCACAGCTAAGGCCACCTACCTGTTGAAAATACGTGAACTGGGTTATTTCCATCCCATTTTGCCAAACTTCAAAGCCAAGACCCCAAGCACCTAAGCTTGGAGATTCCCAGTTATCTTCTACAAAGCGTATATCATCAACTAAAGGATCTATACCTAAGGCGATTAATGAATTTAGGTATTGTTCTTGAATATCTAAAGGGGAAGGCTTTAAAACTACTTGAAACTGATAATAATGCTGTAGTCTATTAGGGTTATCTCCATAACGTCCATCAGTTGGTCTACGTGATGGCTGTACATAAGCAGCTTTCCAAGGCTCAGGACCTATTGCGCGTAAAAAAGTAGCAGGATGAAATGTACCTGCCCCTACTTCAAGGTCAAGAGGCTGTAAAATTACACAGCCTCTTTTAGCCCAAAAGTTTTGTAAAACTAAAATTAGCTCCTGAAAATTCTCTAGCTCTGTAGCCACATTCTTAACCTGCGTGTTTCACAATTTCAAGCAGGCTTGCTTCGCTAGTTGCTCCTGGAATGAAAACAATTGGCTTACTATTGTTTTCTTTAAATACTCCTTTAGGAGTTGAAGCAATAATAAAAGCCGGCGTACCCATAAGATGAATTTGCTCACCTAATTTGCGCGTATCCGCAATTATTTGTTGGACTTCTTTACTTTGCATATCCTGTTTAAACTTTGGAATATCCAGGTTTAAAGATTTAGCAATAGCAATTATTGCGTTTTCATTAAGCCTTTTATCGGCACTTAAAAGCGCATTATGCATAGCAGCATAGTTTTTCTGCATGCCAGCTGCAAGCGCAGCTTTTGCTAAAGTTGTAGATTGTCCCCCGAATATGGGAAACTCTTTATAAATAACCCTTAAATTAGGCGCCTTTTCTATAACATTAGTTACAACAGAAGCCATTTTTTTACAATGACCACACTGATAGTCAAAAAACTCAACTAAAGTAACGTCACCTGTTGGATTTCCTACTAAAGTTTGATTATCGTTAAATACTTGGTTTGCATATTTTTTGATTAACTCTTTAGCTTCAGCTTGCATTTTTTGTTGTTGTTTTTGCTGTAAAGCTTGGGAAGCTTCAATCAAAATTTCTGGCTGATTGAGTATATAATCGTGAATCACTTTTTGAATAGCTTTTTTTTGCTCCGCAGTAAAACTCGCGTTTTCGGCAAAACCCATAGCACTTAAACTTAATAAAACACCCACACCAACTAATCGACGCACATTTATCTCCTAAGAAGGGTTTAAAAGAAAGGAAACGTACCATCAAGTGGACAAACTTTCAAGGATCAATTGCTTTTTGTTGAGTAGGTTGGCTTTTTGTCATGGAGAAGTTTCATTTGTGGTTGAGAGTTTTGCATAAGCAAGTGAGAGCCATTTAGTTCCTACTGATTGAAACCGCACTTGGACATTCATTTGGACGCCACTACCCTCATAGGCAAGAATTACCCCTTCTTTAAACGTTGGGTGAATTACTTTTTTGCCTATAGGGTAAGGCAGGTTACTTTGTTGTGTCTTCTTAAGTTTTGGGGTTTTAGAGTCAGTAAAGCCTGTACGTTCATCAATTGCTGAGTTAGGAAGTTCGGCTAAAAAACGTGATGGACGGTGGCGTTCTTCTTTGCCATAAAGCCGCCTTACTTGGGCGTAAGAAATTATGAGATGTTTTTTAGCTCTTGTCATTGCTACATAACAAAGGCGTCTTTCTTCTTGTAATTTACTTTCATCAACTAAAGATAGTCTTGAGGGAAAAATTCCTTCCTCAACTCCTAGAATAAAAACTATAGGAAACTCTAGCCCTTTGGCCGCGTGGATAGTCATCATGTGGACAGAAGACGTATCATCCTTATTTTCATTAGATTCGCCTGATTCTAAAGCAATAAATGCTAAAAATGCTGTTGCCCAGCTTTCACTATCTTCTTTGATAGCTTCTGCTTGAAATTCTTTAGCGGCATTTACCCATTCTTTTAAGTTATCGACTTTAGCAGTGCCTAATTCAGATTTTGTTTTATTATAATGCGCCAATAGCCCACTTTTATTGAGGATATTAACAAGCAAATTTTCTAGGCTTTCTTCTTCTTGGGCGTGTAAAGTAAAACTTGCAACTAAATCGCAAAATGCCTGCAGCGAATTTTTAGCTCGCGGAGTAAATTGAGTTTCATCCTTTAATAAAGTACTTAATGCTTGCCAATATGATGTGTTGGCAGAGCTTGCATATTCTTCGATTATGGCAATACATTTTTCTCCAATACCTCGTGGGGGCACATTAACAACGCGCATAAATGCTAAATCATCATTAGGATTAACACATAAGCGTAAATAAGCCATAGCATCTTTTATCTCGGCTCTATCGTAAAAACGAACTCCGGCATATATACGATATGAAACTTGCGCACGGATAAAGGCATCTTCCAAGACGCGTGATTGCGCGTTTGACCTATATAAGCAAGCAATGCTAGCGCAAGACTCCCCTTGCTGCTGAAAGTTTTTTATTTGACTCACGACAAAGTTTGCTTCTTCAATTTCATTAAAAGCCGGGTAAATAATTATTTTGGAGCCAAGAGCACCTTTGGTCCACAATGATTTACCCATACGCCCTTGGTTATTTTCTATAAGTTTATTCGCAGCATGTAAAATTGTAGATGTTGAACGGTAGTTTTGTTCTAGTCTTATAAGTTCTGTATCGGTAAAGTCTTCGGTGAACCTTTTAATGTTTTCAATTTTTGCCCCGCGCCAGCCGTAGATAGATTGATCATCATCACCAACTGCCATAACAGATGCATAAGGGCTTGCAATAAGTCTAATTAATGCATATTGAATAGAGTTAGTGTCTTGAAATTCATCTACTAAAATTACTTTAAATTTAGTGTGATAATGCTGTAAAAGAGCTTGATTATCGCGTAGAAGTTCGCAGCAACGTAATATTAACTCAGCAAAATCAACTAAATTTTGTTTTTTAGTTATTTTTTCATATTCAACGTAAATTCCATGGTAAATTTTTGTTGGACCGTAAGCTTGGGGCTCTATATCCTTAGCTCTTATGCCTTCTTCTTTTTGAGCATTAATATAACTTTGATGTGCCTTAACTGGCCATTTTTCTATATCAAGATTTTTTTGTTTAACTAAATGTTTAATTATTTTTGCTTGATCATCGCTATCAATAATTTGAAAGTTTGCTTCAAGGCCTGCTTCTTGATGATGAATTCGTAAAATCCTTTGACATAAACTATGAAATGTTCCCACCCATAAGTTTTGGTTTGAAGCATTTAGCATATTATGTAAACGATCTTTCATTTCCTTTGCGGCCTTATTAGTAAAGGTTACTGCTAAAATGGCGTGTAAAGAAAAATTATGCTCAGTAATTAAATGATAAATCCTGCTTACTAATACTTTTGTTTTACCGCTTCCTGCTCCTGCCAAAACAAGAATATTTTGTAAAGGCGCTTTGACTGCTTTTAGTTGTTGCTCGTTCAATCCCTCTAACATCTTTTATCCTAAGTTTAAAAAGTATGGAAGTATAAGCTGAACAAGGCTAAGATAACAGGCATGTTTTTTCACCGTAGAAACAAACGTGACAGTGTTTAAGAAATTAGTGTTTCTTGTTTTGGCTTTTTTTACGATTAAGCCTTTTGCTTCCCCTCCTTCTTTTGATGCGCAAGATCCTTATCAGTCTATTAACCGCAAAGTTCATAATTTTAATATGGCATTTGATGCGACCTTTTTAAAACCACCAGCGCGTCTATATACTACGGTTATTCCTGCAAGGGTTCGCGCCGGAATTAACAATATTTTTACTAACATTCATATGCTACCCACTATGGCAAATGATATTCTGCAAGCAGAGCCTATGGATACCGCGCGTGATTTTTGGCGTTTTGCTATTAATTCAACTTTAGGGATTGGGGGTATTTTTGACGTTGCGGCAAACCCCAAAGGATTCAATTTCCCTCCCCATAGTAACGACCTTGGACTAACCTTTGCGAAATGGGGAAATAAAACTTCGCCTTATTTTGTAATACCATTTCTGGGTCCAAGTACTTATCGCGATGGCATGGGTATGATATTTGACTACACTCTTTTTACGCCATATCCCTATATGGCTTATATGGTACTTTATCCTGCCATTGGGGTTAGATATGTAGATCTACGCTCCCAGCTATTAGATCAAGAAACCTTGATGCGCCAAGCACTAGATCCTTATATTTTTATCCGTGATGCATATCTCCAACATCGCCAATATTTAATAACCGGCAAAGAACCTAATGTTGGATCTATTTATCTTGACGAGGATAATGTGCTTCCAACAACTTAGCGTACCTCACTTAGCTGGATCCTGCGGATAATCTGCAGGAATACGTTGTTGGGTTGATTGAATACGCCATCTTAAAACAGGAGGCATAAGCATGGTTGTTACTATTATCATCATTGTTAAAGCAGAAAACACATCATCACTTAACACCCCAAAAGTTCTCCCAACAGATGCAAATATAAGTCCGACCTCTCCTCTTGGAGTCATACCAAAGCCAACTAATAATCGATCGTATTTTTTAGGTACTACAAAAGCGCTTACTAGTTTACCAATAATGGCAGCAATGATTAATGCAACTGAGAGTAAAATAACTTTAACGCTCAAAAATGTTTCTAATTTAACTTGAATGCCTATTAACATAAAAAATAATGGAGCTAAAATTGACTCCATAGGAGATAATATATCATGTATGCTTTTAATATGACAGGAATATTTATCTTCAAAATCTTGATCATTTAAAATTAATCCTGCGGCAAATGCTCCAACAATAGCGGCAAGGTTGACTATAGTTGCTAGCCAAGCAAACATCATCATAAAGATAAACGAAGTAATAAGTTTACTTTCAGAAGGAGTAAAGCCTTTTAAGCTTAAAATAGTTTTATTTACAAGTCGTGGACCAAAGGCAAGAGTTATTATAAAAAATAATATTGATGAAACTAAGACCTGTATTAGATGCCAAAATTCTAGGTGGCCACTAACTACAATGCCACATACTAATGATAAGAGGAAAAGCGCTAAAATATCATCTATCATGGCAGCGCCCAAAATAATATGGGTTTCGCGCTTCCTTAGTTGCCCTAGTTCCTTTAAAACACTCGCAGTTACCCCAACACTTGTTGCGCAAAGAGTTGCACCAATAAATAAATCGGAGGAAAACGCCATTGAGTCAAATAATAATCGTGCTACTATAATGCCAAGAATTAATGGCGCTACTACTCCTATAATGGCAACTAAGAAAGAAGTCTTACCAGTTTGCTTAAGCTCCTCCATGGAGCTTTCCACGCCAACTAAAAAAAGCAGAAAAATAACGCCATAGCGGGAAAAAATATCAAGAATATACCCAACTTTTAAATAATCAACACCATGGGAGCTTGCTAATGCCAGATAATATTGATCTTGAGCTTTAAGTGACAAAGAGGTATCGGAGATTGCTAATTTTAAGTCAATTCCCTGGAGGAGTGACTTCATAACATCATATATTACCGGGCCTTCTCTTAATATTACAAAAAGTTGGATGCCTAAAAAATAGCAAAAGTTGCCAAAGACAACTCCCATAATAAGCTCACCCAAAACACCAGGCTGGGAATATCTTTTAGCTGTATAGCGGCCTAAAACTGCAAAAACAAAAAATAGGGTTACCCAAAAAAGTATTGGGGCAATTGGATCTGCATGGGAGGCACTTGCGCTGGATTGAAATATCATACTTTAGCCTCTTTAGCTAAAAACAAGCAGGTTGCCAATACAGAATCAGGGTTTAATGAGACACTATCAATACCTTCTTCCATTAACCATGCGGCAAAATCTTCATGATCAGATGGGCCTTGGCCACAAATACCAATATATTTATCTTCTTTTTTACATGCGGTAATAGCAAGGTGCAGAAGTTTTTTTACTGCTGCATTACGTTCATCAAATAAAGATGCAACAAGTCCTGAGTCTCTATCAAGGCCTAAGGTTAGTTGAGTAAGGTCATTTGAACCAATGGAAAATCCATCGAAGTGGCGTAAAAATTCTTCGGCAAGGAGTGCGTTAGAGGGAATTTCACACATCATAATAAGTTTAAGGCCTGCTTTGTTACGTTCAAGACCATTTTCTTTTAAGGCCTCGATTACTCTTTCTGCCTCACCCACGGTGCGCACAAATGGCACCATAACTTGAACGTTATCAAGCCCCATTTCTTCTCTAGCTAAGCGAATAGCCTTGCACTCAAGAGCAAAGCAATCCTTAAATATTTTATCAACATAACGGATAGCACCACGAAATCCTAGCATAGGATTTTCTTCTTCAGGTTCATATAATTTACCAGCCAATAAATTAGCATATTCGTTTGACTTAAAGTCAGATAAGCGAACAATTACAGGATTAGGATAAAAAGCAGCAGCTAAAGTTGCTATACCTTCTTTTAAGCGTTCAACATAATATGCAACTGGTGACTCATATGCGCTTACCTTTGCTAAAATTTGTGCTTTCACTTCTTTGTCAGTTAGCTTATCAAAATCCAATAAGGCGCGCGGATGAATACCTATTGAGTTTGAAATAATAAATTCAACTCTAGCAAGTCCAACGCCACAATTTGGTATAGAGCGAAATGTGAATGCTCGCTCGGGGTTTCCTACATTAAGCATGATTTTTAAAGGTAAGGATGGGAAATTTTCCATATCTAACGTAGTGCGTTCAAAGAGAAGCTTATCTTTATAAACATACCCAGTTTCGCCTTCAGCGCAACTTACTGTAATATCAGTCCCATCTTGAATTTTTTTGGTGGCATCTCCTGTCCCTACCACTGCTGGGATACCTAATTCCCGCGCTATAATTGCAGCATGGCAAGTTCTACCGCCTCTATTGGTAACAATTGCAGCGGCACGTTTCATAACAGGCTCCCAATCAGGATCTGTCATATCAGTAATTAACACATCTCCTTTTTTAAGATTAGCCATATCTTGTAAATCTTTAATAATCCGCGCTTTTCCTTGGCCAATTTTCTGCCCAATACTACGTCCTTCAATTATAACTGTACCTTTTTCTTTTAATTCATACCGCTCTAGCAGTAATTGAGAGTTATTTCTACTTTTAACTGTTTCGGGGCGTGCTTGTAGAATATAGATCTCATTCGTAGCACCATCTTTAGCCCATTCAATGTCCATGGGGCGGCCATAGTGTGCTTCAATTAAAAGAGCTTGCTTGGCTAGATCTTGAGCTTCTTGACTGGTTAAGGCAAATTGTCTTTGGTCTTGTTCTTCAACATCTAGGGTTTCAACTTGTTTAAGCGGATTGTTAGTGGTTTTATAAACCATTTTAATAAGCTTACTACCTAAACGGCGTGATAAAATAGCAGGACGTGAATTTCTTAATGCAGGTTTATATATAATATATTCATCAGGATTAACAGCTCCTTGAACAATTAGCTCACCAAGCCCATATGAAGCTGTGATAAAAACAACTTCATCGAAACCTGACTCAGTATCTATAGTAAATAATACCCCGCTTGCACCTAAATCACTGCGTACCATTTGCTGCACGCCGGCTGAGATTGCCACTTCATCATGTAAAAACCCATGGTGAATGCGATATGTAATAGCTCTATCGTTATATAAAGAGGCAAATACATGCTTTATTGCGTGCAAAACGTTGGTAAAGCCATTTACATTTAAGAAAGTTTCTTGTTGGCCTGCAAAAGAAGCATCAGGTAGATCTTCTGCAGTTGCCGAAGATCTTACTGCAACAGAAAAATCATTTCTGCCTATTTTAGCAGCAAGCTCTTGATAAGCCGTGCGCAAAGACGTTTCAAAGCTAGGTAATAAGGGTGCGTCAAGCATAGATTGGCGAATCGTTTTGCCAACTTTTGTAAGCTCAGTTAGATCCTCAATATCGAGCCTGTTTAATAAACTAGCAATTTTTTTATCAAGCTCATGATGCTGCATCCACTCATTAAATGCATCAGCAGTGGTAGCAAAGCCTTGGGGTACTTTAACCCCTACCTTAGTTAAATGACAAATCATCTCTCCAAGGGAGGAATTTTTACCTCCTACAGCACCTAAGTCTTGCATGCCAATTTTTTCAAAAAAAAGCGTGTGGGTTATTTGCGGCATATAAACTCTCTCCTTGATAAAAAATTACAACTCCTCAAAAAACTCCTTATGAGCTTGCAACTCTTCTTCATTGGCATAAATAATAGGAGAACTACTAGCTAAAGGCTTAATTTTACGATCTATATGAGTGGTTTTATCTATTGCTGTTGCTGCATCATTAAATAACTCTATCTGCCCTCCTGTCATAGCAAGATAAACTCTTGCCAGCAAATCAGCATCTAATAAAGCCCCATGAAGTGTTCTATGGTTATTATTTACTTTGTAGCGTTTGCAAAGAGCGTCTAAGTTATTTTTGGCCCCACGATGTTTTTTGCGAGCGAAGGTTAGAGTATCAAATACGCTTACATGTTGATGTATAGACCCTGTTGGTTTTATTCTTTTATATTCTGCTTCTAAAAAACCCATATCAAAAGCAGCGTTATGAATAATAAGTTCTGATCCATTAATAAAGGCAATAAACTCATCGACAATGTCTTTAAAGACTGGTTTATCTTGTAAGAATTCGGCGGATATTCCATGGACCCGAAAAGCTCCTTCATCGATGTTGCGCTTAGGATTAATATATGTATGGAAGTGCTTTTCAGTAAGAGTTCTATCGATAAGTTCAACTGCTGCAATTTCAATAATCCTATGGCCGTTTTGATGAGAAATGCCGGTTGTTTCTGTATCAAGGACTATTTGTCTATGCATGTTGTTTTTTCTTTAAAATAGTGTCAATTGCATGGTTAGCTAATGCGTCAGCTCGCTCGTTTTCAGGGTGGCCGGCATGTGCTTTTACCCAATGCCACTCTACTTTATGTTGTTCTGCAAGTTTATCTAATTCTTGCCATAAATCTACATTTTTTATTTTGCGTTTCCATTTGCCCGCCTTCCAAGCTTTAATCCAGATAGTCATGCCATTTTTTAGATATTGTGAATCCGTATAAAGTTTGACGTTACAAGATCTTTTTAAGCTTTGTAAAGAGCGAATAGCGGCAGTTAGTTCCATGCGATTATTGGTGGTATCAGGCTCTGCGCCAAAAATTGTCTTTTCTTTGCTTTTATAACGCAACAAAGCACCCCAGCCTCCATCTCCCGGGTTGCCTCTACATGCGCCATCTGTATAAATTTCAACTACATTCATCAGTCCAATAAACCTAGTTCTTTAACGGTATCTCTTTCTGTACGTAATTCGTTTAGCGTAAGCTGAAATTTTTCCTTGGCAAAGCTTTCTTCGAAAACAATATTTTCAACTACTTTTGTATGACCATTTATTGTGCGGGCGGGAAATGAAAATACTAGACCTTCGTCTACTCCATATTCCCCCTTAGAAATAGTGCACATAGAAAAAAAGTCAATTTCTTTAGTGTCGTTAACTAAATTATTGACCCCATAAATAATTGCATTGGCAGCAGAAGCTGCTGATGAAGCTCCCCTTGCTTTTATAACTTGAGCACCACGCTGCTGGATTGCTGGAATGAAAGTTTCTTGCAACCAATCTAGATCTTTAATTACTTTAGGTGCTGGTAAACCGTCAATTTTAGCGTGATAAAAGTCAGGAAACTGAGTTGAAGAATGATTGCCCCAAATGGCCATTTCCGTAACTTCGTTAACATCAACGTCAGCTTTTCTTGCTAAAAAGCTCTTTGATCGTAATTCATCTAAGCTAGTCATAGCATAAAAACGATTTCGTGGAATATTAGGTGCATGATGCGCTAAAATAAGGCAGTTAGTGTTGCATGGATTACCTACAACAAATATATGGACATTTTCCGCGGCAAACTTATTGATTGCCTCACCTTGAGATTTAAAAATATTGCCATTTATTTGTAATAGATCAGATCGTTCCATACCTTGTTTACGTGGTATTGAGCCAACCAAAATAACCCAATTTGCATCTTTCATGCCCTCTTCTAAGGATGAGGTACACAAGATCCTTTTTAGTAAAGGAAAAGCGCAATCATCAAGCTCCATTTTTACCCCTTCAAGAGCAGGTAAAGCGGGTTCAAGCTCAATAAGATTTAATTCAACCTCAGCATTTAAGCCAAACATTTGCCCTGAGGCAATTCTAAAAATTAAAGCATAGCCTATTTGCCCGGCCGCCCCAGTTACCGCAACACGTATTCTTCGTTTCATGTTTTGTCCAGTGCCTTAAAAAAAAGAAATTATGATACACTTACGCTTGTCTTATTTAAAGGCTTGTTTTACTTTTATGCGAACTCCTATTCCTACCTCTTTATATATCCATATCCCCTGGTGTATTAAAAAATGTCCATATTGTGATTTTAACTCGCATGAAATAAATGGTTCATTGCCAGAAGAAAATTATATTAATGCGTTAATTGAAGATTTTAAACATGATATTAGCTTATTTAAGCCGCGCCTGATTGACACTATTTTTATTGGCGGTGGGACTCCTAGTTTATTTAAAGGAGAAAGTTATGCCAAATTATTTGCTGAATTACAAAAACTAGTTACATTTAGCGATGACATAGAAATAACCTTAGAGGCAAACCCGGCAACTGTTGAATTAATATATTTAGCCGAATACTGTAAATTAGGCATAAATAGATTATCTTTAGGTGTCCAAAGTTTTAATGATAACTTACTTAAAAAAATTGGCCGCATTCATTCATCCTCTGAAGCTTTAGCCGCAATAAAAGCCGCCAAAAACGCAGGATTTACCAATATCAATATTGATTTAATGTATGGCATTCCAGAGCAAACTCTGCAAGATGGCATTAAAGATATTGAGATAGCGCTTAATTTACCTATAACTCATCTATCGTGGTATCAATTTACTATTGAAAAAAATACCTATTTTTCTAAATATCCCCCTGTTAGTATGCCAGAAGATATTGCAGAAAATTTAGAAAAATTGGCCTTTAAGCTATTAAAGAACGCTAATTTTAAACGTTATGAAATTTCGGCTTTCGCAAGGGAAAATGCACTTGCAAAACACAATATGAATTATTGGACATTTGGTGATTATTTTGGCATAGGCGCAGGGGCTCATGGTAAACTTACTGATCCAAATACTAAAAAAATATTCCGCACCCAAAAAACCCGTTTACCTAAATCATATTTAAATCAAGAGGCTCCAAAGTTAATTGAAACAAAAATTTTATCTTCCCAAGA
Organism: Legionellales bacterium RIFCSPHIGHO2_12_FULL_37_14; assembly: GCA_001804735.1. GTDB lineage: Bacteria > Pseudomonadota > Gammaproteobacteria > Legionellales > Legionellaceae > 2-12-FULL-37-14. The sequence continues at coordinate 15,130 of MHBC01000004.1, forward strand.
TTTAATTTTTGAATATATGTTAAATGCTACGCGCTTAGAAGGAGAAATACCTTTTAGTTTATTTAAGGAGCGAACTTTTCTTGATATAGCCCTTTTAAACAAAGCCTTAGTAAAGGCGGTTAAAAAAAATTTGCTAAAGCTAACGACCAATGGCTTTATAGTTACTGATTTAGGCAGACGCTTTACCAATAATTTACAAATGGAGTTCTTAACGTGACAAGTAGTGTTGTAAAATGTTAAGGTGTTTTTTTTGCAGCTAAAATTATGTATTTAAAATGCTTAGTCATATTCAAAGGCACCCTCCGGTATTAAAAATTTTCTTTGCAACCGAAATGTGGGAAAGGTACGGTTTTTATGTAGTCCAGACCTTACTAGCCCTATACCTTGCTTTACATTTTCATTGGCAAGATGATGATATTTATACACTTGTAAGTAGCTTTACTGGTTTAACCTATCTTTCTCCTATATTAGGTGGTTTTGTAGCAGATCACTGGATTGGGCAAAAACGTGCAGTTTTTTTAGGTATTTTTTTTCTTTTTATCAGCTATCTTGCCCTAGCTACTATGAGCTCTGATTTCTTTTTGCGGCTTTCTTTAGCCTCAACTGCTATTGGCACAGGTTTATTAAAACCTAATATCTCATCTTTGCTAGGTAAAATTTATCCTGAGAAAGCTCCGGAAAGAGAAAGTGGGTTTACCTTATTTTATATGGGTATAACGCTAGGTATCATGTTTGGTACAACTTTACCTAGCTATCTATTGCATCAGTTTGGCTGGCCTACTACCTATGCTAGTGCTGCTATTGGAATAATATTTGCCGCTTATCTTTTTTACTACGGAGTAAAGTATTACCAAATCGAAGATTGTCAAAAAAGCCCAGCGTCAGCATTTGAGTTTTTAGTTGAGCCATCACTTACTATTCTTGCCTTTTGGCTTATATCTTTAGCAGTATTATTTTATTCCAGCATTGGGACTATAGTATTTGGCACTGTTTTATGTTTATCAGTAGGCTATGTTATTTACGCAGCTGGGAGCGAAACATATCAGCAATCTAAACAAACTCTAGTTTTGGGCCTTTTATGTCTTATTTCAGTTATTTATTGGGCTTTTTATTTTCAGATGTTTTTATCTTTAACTTTATTTATAACCCGCGTTGTTGATCCCAAATTATTTGGTATAGCTTTTCCCGCTCCATATTATGTTTTTGTTGAAAGCTTTGGCATATTAATTATTGGCTATTTTCTAGCCATGCAGCACCAAGTATTAAATAACCAGCAAATAGCCATTCGAACTAGCACTAAATTTTTCTTATCAATTATCTCTATTGCACTTGCTTATTTTATTATTGTTTTAAGTATCTTATATAACCCTGGCTATAAATTAATTCACCCTTTATTTATTATTCCAGCATACATTTTAATTTCTATATCAGAACTCCTAATCTCTCCAGTTGGATTATCAGTAATTACTGCTTTAGCAGACAGAAAACGTGTTTCTACTTTAATGGGAATCTTTTTTGTTTCTTTAAGCTTAGGTGGTTACCTGGCGGGGATATTAGCCAAAATTACTAACATAACTAATGATATTACTGACATTATGCTAATTAAAACCCACTACTTTAAAGGGTTTAGTATTTTGTTAGCTATTTTGTTAGTATCAATTATTGTTAGCTATTGTCTCAAGCGCGCTGTTGTGCATATGATGCTAAAACCATTAAAATTGTAAGGTGATCAAGTTCTCACTTCACTTTACATGTTATAAAATATTGACTATATTGAGTATAAAGAATTCAAATTAAGGATTTACTATGCTTTCTTCCATGGATGGGTTGTTTATTATGCCTGTTTGTTATCATCCAACTACAATTCTTTCAGTGGATGATGATTTAGCATTTTTGAAAAATTTATCACTTGAGGTCTCTGACAAGATTGCAATTTTATACTTCGATGATCCAAGAAAGGCGATTGAGTATACCAAAAAAAAATCATCACTTTTTCCCCTTTACTAGTCGATGCATCATTGAAGAGAATGACGGAATAAAATTAAATTTTATGGCGATTCGAAATGAAATTTATAACCCGAATCGTTTTAAAGAAATTGTTATTACTGTTACTGATTATGATATGCCCCATATTTCTGGCATAGAATTAATGAAAACCATGGAGTTCCAACCAGAAATATCAAGATATTCACAAATTATTTTAACTGGGAAAATTTCATCTGAGTTTAAAGAGAAATTATCTAATCTACATAAAGAAGTTGAGTACATTGGTAAAGACGACCCACAATATATTGATAAATTGTTGAAACTTGTTAAGCAAAGATCTGATGCTATCTTTCAATGGTCTTCCTATGAGCCAGCACGCTTACTCTCAAGAAATATGGATGAAAAATCCTCTTTTTTATTCGATGGTAATTTTGCTGAAATATTTGAGTCTTACATTAAAGAAAATAACATTTGTGAGTATTATATATTTGATAAACAAGGTAGTTACTTATTCTTAGATTGGAACGCCAACCTAAGTTGGTTATTTATCCGCAATGAAACCGGCATAGATAATTCGATTACGCGAGCTGCAGAGCATGGTGCACCTAAGTCTGTGCTTGATGTTTTAAGAAAAAAAGAAATGATCCTCTCGCTGTATGAAAAAGAAGATTTTGATAATAGGGGAAAGATTGATTGGGAGCAGTATTTGCTTCCCGCAAGAGTACTGGAATCTAGTGATCAATATATAAAGTTTTTCCCAAGTTTGATTGCAAATTCTGGTTCAAACAGTAATAAGGGATGTTCTACTATATATTATTATGCTTTTACAAAGAATTTCCCAGAACATGGGATTATGCAGGATAAAATTTTATCCTATGAAAAATTTCTGCAAGGATAATTAGGTGAGTAGATCCGCCGGGTCACCCGGCGGATCTACTCACCTAAAAAGGTTGAAATTTCCTTTATCTTATGGGGTTCTTAGATTTTACCTTAGGGAAGGACAAAATAAACTCCATGGATTCTCCATAAATTGATTTACAAGTTAAATCACCACCAAATAATTGCATGGTTTTTTTACAATAGGCAAGGCCAATTCCTGTTCCATGCTCTTTCGTTGTAAAATAACCTGTAAATAAATTTGCGACTACTTCGGGCGGAGCACCACCGCCGGAATCTTTTATTTTTAATAAATTACAATCTACCCCTTCTTCTGTGGTAATCGTAATGGCGCCTTTTCCGTGATTTTTTAGAGTGATTTGCTCGATAGCATTTTTAATTAAATTAAATAATATTTTCATGATTAAAATAGAGTTTCCCATAAGATAAAAATCGTAGGAGATAAATTGATGGATTTTTATTTTTGTTGGAAGATCAGGGTACGAATCCAGAGTGTTCTCAAGAATTCTGCGACTTGAGCATATAGTTAGATCTTCGTGGGTTAACTCTGCATTTTGAGCTTTTTGCGCACTTGCAAGTTCAGCAAGGCTTGAATTAATAAAGTTATCCATTAGGTTAACTGAACTTTGTAACGAGGTAATTGGCGTATTCTCGAGTAGATAATCCCATTTCTTTTTATTTAAGAGATTATATTTTTTTCCTCCAAGCCCTTTCAGTTCTTCAACCATTTCTAGTAGAGCTGGATGGATGCTGGAAAGAATGGCTGTGACTGTACGAATAGTTGCAATGGGTGTCCTTAAGTCATGAACGATATCACCAACCAATACCATAACAGTTTTTCTCATTTCTTGTTCTGCATCTGCCTTAGCTCGAGCTGCAGCTTTTTCAGCTTCAGCTTTGACCATGGCTTCCGAGGCTAATTCCACAGCTTCTTTCGCTCTACGTAGTTCCTCTTCCATTTTTTTTCGTTCAGTTATGTCTATGGTATTGCCTAATATACCTATAACATTATTATTCTTATCAAGTAGAGGTCTTTTAGTTGAGAGCAAAACTACTTTCTCACCATTTGGAAGTTTGGTATTTTCCTCACGGGAAAGTTCAGTTTTTTTATTCATAACTTCTGTGTCAGTTTGGCGGTAACCATCGGCAGTTTCTTTATCAAATAATTGATAATCAGTTTTCCCTAGAACTTCTGACTTCAAGGCTTCTTTAATGAAACCCATATTTTTTATACTACAGGCACATCTTTTGTTCATGCCTAGCCATTCACCTTCCTTGTTTTTCCAATAAATATCTCCCGGAAGATCGTCAATCAGTTTAGTAAGTTGATAATTTTGATCTTCCAGGATTTGGATTTTATTTCTTAATTCTTGGATTGTTTTTTCAAGATTTGAATTTGAATCGCTTTTATTAGCTAATTTTTGTGTGCGGATTTCTTCATGATTTTTTTTAAAGAAACTTAATTTGTTTGTACTAGTATAGTCAATTATTACCTCTTTCGCAGAATGTTTGCAGTAATAACAAACCCAGACTAATAGCCCTAATTATAGACTCTTTGAATTATATCTTGTTATACAGTATAATATATAATTACTAGATTAGGAAATTAACTATGCTAACGCCGAGTGGGCAACCTGGACATAAGATAGAAAAAGTGATGTTGCTAACCTTGTGGGCAAATGCTTTGAAAGAAGAAATGACTCTGGACGGTTCTATAAATAAAAAAAAATTGCTCTTTGCTGGAATTGGGAAGCCTACCTATCCAATTAATCAACATACTATACAATCTTATTTGTCCTATTGGCAGCGATTAGATAGCATTACAAAAGAATGGTATAAAAATCCTGCTGGGATAGTAGAAAATACTGCAATCGAGTACGGAGATCCTCGCGGAGATTATGAGCCAAGAGCATTAATGGCAAAAATCATGTCTTACTGGTATCAGACAGAAATAAAACCAGATAATGTTCTTTTTACTGTAGGTGGTATAGGAGGACTACGTGTAATTTTTGAAACATTGAATACACATTTTGAAGATATTCCAGGTTATCGGGTCATTACTCCTTTTCCACATTATAGTGCGTATTCTACTAATCCATTACATTGCTTGCATCCTATAGATGTAATGACTGAACCAGGCTATAAATTAACAGCTAAAGCACTTGAAGCCAGTATAAAAGAGGCTTATGCTCTAGCAGAAACAGATCATGGTTTACCCAAAGTAGTTTTAATCTGCAATCCTTCTAATCCATTAGGCAACATCATCGATGCAGAAGAAATTTTCAAGATCTCTGAAATCCTGCGTGGATATCCTGACTTATACATTGTATTTGATGAAGCTTATGCAGAAATGAGTTATGTGGAAATGCCTTCTTTCTTAAAAATTGCACCAGATTTAAAGGAGAGGGTAATAATAATGCGTTCAGCAACTAAGGCATTATCTGCTGCAGGTGAGCGAATGGCAGTTCTTCTTGTATTTGAGCAGGCTTTAATGAATGAGATGCTCAATAAAAATATTAGCTATTTTATTCATGCCCCTCGTTCTGCTCAATTAGCTTACGCTGAAACAATGGCTAAGTTTGATGAAACTGAACGGAAAAAAATATGCTTTTTCTATAAAAAGAAAGTTGATTATGTCATTGAAAGATTAAAGGCCATGGGTGCTGCTATGCCTGATCCTTTTTATAATGTTGAAGCGACTTTTTATGCATTAGGAAATTTTAAAGATCTATTTGGACTGGAATTACCAGATGAAGTTAGGCGAGTGTTACAAAGAGCAGGAAAGATAAGTACTGATGAAGATTTAGCATACTATTTATTATTTAACGACTCATTAATGATCGCACCTTTATCTTATTTTGGATTAGCCAAGGATTCAGGCTATATACGTATAACTTGCAGCGGCGATGATCAAGAGCTAACTGAGATAATGGATAGACTAGAGTTTCGGTTATTTGAAGCAAGGCAACTCAAAAAAATAGCCTTATTGGAAATTGTAACTCAAAAAATTTCTGAACTGAAAAAAGTATATCCTCATATGCATGAGATTGTTTCTCAAAAAATTGCTATACTAAATAACCAAGAAGATACATGTTTAACTCTAAAAGCAAAAAATCATGTATTAAATACTCTGCAATCATCACTTGAAAGCTATTTAGGCTTGTTAGGAGAGATCTCTCAGGCTACATAGCACTAGGTATCAGCCACCCGCGATTGATTGGTAGCTTGGGCCTTGGCCAAACAAAATTAAATAGGAAATATTTTTTGATCATCCCGTAACCAATTTTTATGGTGGGTTTTATCATATATATCCCATTCTCTAGCTACATATTGATCTTTTGGAGTATCTAATAAAAGCCACGCTAAAAATGCGGCTACGATTTTAGCTGATATTAAGTGTTTATCTTTATGTAATTTTTTATGAAATGCTAATACTTCTTTACTCATTGCATCTTTTGTTGCACGTATTGTTTCTGTCATAGGAGTATCAACAATTCCTGGCATAACATAGGCAAAGACAGGATCGTTGTATTCAGCTTGATAACATTTAGTAAGCATTGCTAACGCAGCTTTAGAAGAGCAATAAGCGCTCCATCCGGCAAATGGAATGTAAGCTGCTCCAGATCCAACATGTAATACGCGCCCGCCTTTAAGCTTATTAATAAGAGCAAGATTAAGCTCAAAAGGTGCAAACAAATTTATTTTAAAATTATATTCAAAAGCAGAAAATTTAATTTGGTTAATAGGGCTAATTGGAGCAATTGTTCCTGCGTTATGGACAATTGCGTCAAGCGTTTTATTTTGTAAATGCTGAATAACTAAAGCCTTCCCAACCTCTGTTGTTATGTCAGCAACACAATAAGAAATATTTTTGCCTTTATCACAAGTTGCAACTAAATTAGAACGCCGTCTTCCAATAACAAGTATTTCTTTATTTCGTGAAGATAATTCTAGGGCTAATTGACGCCCTATTCCACTACCTCCACCTGTAATTAATATCATTATTCATAACCTCTTTTTTAATAAACTTGCAACAAATTTGACTGCGCCTAAAACCTAGCATTTGCAAGTTACTTGGGTATATACTGATAAAAATCAAAAATAACAGGGAATATAAATTATGAAAAGGACTATATTTGCTTACAGCATCTCTTCATTTATAGCTATTAATGCATATGCAGATAACACTACAAATGTTACAAAAACTGCACCTTCAGCTCCTCCACCTGCAGTTGTGCAAGAACATGCACCCACGCAAAATGCTCAACCTGCTGGCAATGTTGCAGCTCCTCAGGCTACACAAGCTCCTCAAGACACGCAAACCCCTCAAACTACACAAACCCCTCAAACCATGCAAGCCACTCAACCCATAGATTGTAATTATAAAGTTGCTAAAGGCATGAAAGCTGATAACAGCGTAATATCTAAGTGGGCCGAAAAAGCAGCTGAGTTAGCTTTTACATTTGATGCCGAGCATGTTAACGCTCAACTTGAAAGTCTGAAAGCCTGCTTTACTCCTGGAGGGTGGCAAGGATTTGACGATGCCTTAAAAAAATCTGGTAACTTAAAATCTATTACTTCCCAAGGCCTCACCGTTAGCGCAATGATAGACGGTTCATCTAACATTATGAGTGTGCATCAGGATGAATGGAAGGTAACTGTGCCATTACAAGTTGTTTATCAGAATAAAGACCAAAAATTAACTCAACAGTTAAACGTAGAAGTTTTAGTCACTCTTCAAGAATCAGGAAGTTTTGGAATACTGCAAATTATTGCTACTCCTATTACAGATTCACCAGAAACTAAAGCTCCTCAAGGCCAAGGTAATAGTAATAAAGTAAACGTTGATAAGCCACAAACAAATTAATAAAGAGGTTATTTTATGCGGCGCATGTTGCTAATATTTTTGCTATTAAGTTCTAGTTTAGCCCTTGCAGAGCAAGTTAGAGAAATTGCCATTACTATGGATGATCTTCCTTTAGTTGCTTCTAAAATGAATACTCCTGGGAATATTAATCGGTCAACTGAACGTTTTAATCGGATAGTTGAAACTTTTAAAGCGTACAATGTGCCAGCTACTGGGTTTGTTATAGCAGGGGCTATTGAAAAAGGCCAGTGGCCATTTTTAGAGAGCTTTCGTAACGCAGGTTTAATGGTAGGAAACCATACTTATTCGCATCGTAATCTTAACCAAATTGGTCCAGATAAATATATTAACGATATAGACAAAGCCGATAAAATTCTTACACCCGTCATGACTACCCCTAAATATTTTAGATATCCTTACCTTGCAGAAGGTAGTAATCAAGCAAGTAAAGATAAAGTTTTGCAATATTTAAAGGCTAATAACTACACAGTAGCCCCCGTCACAATTGACAGCAAAGATTTTGAATTTAACGAACAATGCTATCATGTACCATATCGTGAGCGCGAAGCTTATATTAAGCGCTTAAAAACGGCATATTTAAATTACATTTGGAAACAAACTTTACGTGCAGAAAAGCGTGCTAATGGGGAAAACGTTAAACAAATTTTATTAATACATGCAAATTTATTAAACAGCTACCTTTTAGGTGATATTCTCGATATGTATAAGAAAAATGGCTATAAATTTATTAGTCTTACAGAAGCCCTCAAAAACCCAGCACAACCTCTTAATGTACTTATCCAGGATTTGCACGAAACTAAAAAACCTCTTAACAGTATTAGTTCAGTAATTCCTGCTGAGTAACTTAAATGAAAAAATTCTTAACTGTTCTTGTAATAGTGGTAGGAGTTACAGCTATAGTATACTTTCGCCCCACACCTTTACCAGCAAGAACAACGCAGGTTCTTCAACACGTTGCTGCCTTAATTAAACTCCATTCATTTATCCCTAAAATAAAAATGCCCCCGCCCAATGAAATTATTGATTTACTGAATAATAGTAAACCCAATCTTAGACAACAAGTTATTGATAAAGTTTTAACAACTATAAGATGCTCGGCTAAAACTAATATCTTATTTAATCCAATTTTAGGCATCATTGACTACTCTTTACCATCAAACGCAAAACGTTTGTGGGTTTTTGATTTAGCTAATAAAAAGCTATTATTTAATACTTATGTTACGCATGGCCTAAGATCTGGCGAATTAATTACGCAGTATTTTTCGAATAAAAACAATAGCAAAGCCAGTAGTATTGGGGTTTTTAGAACCGATCAAGCTTATATAGGTAGACATGGTTTATCTCTTAAACTAGACGGCTTAGATCAATGCTTTAATGACAATGCAGCTAGTAGATCGATTGTTATGCATGGTAGTTGGTATGCTGAAGAATATTTTATTCAACGTTATAAACGCGCTGGCCGTAGTTGGGGGTGTCCTGCTGTGCCAAGCAGTGAGTATGCGCAAATTATCAATGCGCTTAAAGATAAAGCCTTACTTGTTGTCTATTACCCAAATGACGATTGGTTTTTAAATTCTAAATTCTTATCCTGTGATATCCAACATAGAAAAGAAAGCTGCAAAACAATTGAAGAAAAAACCCACCCTCCTTTAAATTATCAAGAAGATCACGAGCCTGTTGTTTTTGTCGATAAAAACCTCAAGAAAGGTAAGCTTGAGGAGACCTCCCCTATTCTTGCTATGCCAGTAAATACCTATGTACAAACTTTTCATAAAAATGCACCACTTAACCGCATGATTAGGCGGAAGATAAATCAAACCGAATATATTGCCCTTAGCACAGCAGAAATTAATGCTATCTATGTAAACCAAAGTACCAACAATAAAGTATGGAGCGAATTAGCCTTTATGTTACCAACCTTAAAAACAAATCATGGCTATTTCGCAACTGAAATGCAGCCTTTAAATTTTGGACAGATTAGAGAAATTACTCCTAGTAAAAACAGAACTAACAAAGTAGAACACTTTACCGTAACTTTTACCAACTCAAAACGCGAGCTTGAGCTTATATCAACAACCAAATTCATCCGCTGGCTTGGGTTGTGAAAAACCATCTCAGGACCTACTGCACAATTATAGTTTTAATATTGGCAAATTCATGCAAACCTTCGCGCGAAAGTTCGCGCCCATAGCCGGATTTCTTTGTCCCGCCAAAAGGGAGCCTTGGATCTGATGAGACAAGTGAGTTTACTGCTGTAGTCCCTGCTTTTAATTTTTTTACGGCGATTTGCTCACCTCTTTCTCTGTCTTGCGTAAAAACCCCAGCGGCTAAACCATAATCGGTATTATTCGCAAGAAAAATAGCCTCAGCCTCATCCTTAGCTTCAATAATGCAAATAACAGGTCCAAATAATTCTTCAGTAAATACGCTAGAATCAGGTTTAATATCCGTAAGAACAGTTGCCGGGAAATAATATCCTTGAGTTTTTTCAGGCTTGCCGCCTAACAAACAAGTAGCACCTTCTTGGATAACTTTTTCAACCTGCAAAGCTAATTTATCACGTAAATCAGATCTAGCCATGGGTCCTAAGTTTGTCTTAGGATCTAATGGATCGCCAATTTTGTATTGTTTGGCTTTTTGCATAACTAACTCGATAAATTTATCTTTTACCGCTTTAACAACTATCATGCGTTTAGCTGCAATACATACTTGGCCACAATTATTTAAACGTGACATTACGCATTGTTCAGCAGCAAGGCTTAGATCGGCGTCATGTAAAATTAAATAAGGGTCACTCCCGCCAAGCTCTAAGACAACTTTTTTAACAACCTTACCAGCCTCACTTGCAACAGCCTGCCCTGCTTGATAACTTCCAGTTAAAGTAACTCCTGAAACCTTAGGATGATTTATTATAAAAGGGGCAAGCGCGACATCAATTACCACACTTTGAAAAAGGTCTTGAGGAAATCCTGCTTGCAAGAATAACTCTTGAATAGCAAGACCTGAACCTGTTGTATTAGGTGAATGCTTTAAAAGACCTGCGTTACCTAACAGAATATTAGGCACGGCAAAACGCATAACCTGCCAAAAAGGATAGTTCCACGGCATAATGGCAAAAACAATTCCTATAGGCTCAAGAGTACGATAACTTTTTTTATAGCCTGTTTGAATAAGTTCAGGCTGGAAAAACTCCTTAGCAACAAAAGTATAGTAATCACAAAGCTTAGCGCATTTTTCAATTTCGGCTAACGCTTGAGTTATGGGTTTACCCATTTCAGTAGTCATTAAATTTGCATAAGTAGCTAAATTTTGCCTCAATAATAAAGCTACGCGTTGCATTGCTTTTATGCGCACATCGAGACTTTCATCAGCCCAAATTTTTTGACTTTTATCCATATTATCTATTAAAGAAGCAACTTCTTGTTGGGTTAAAAGCGGATATGTTTTAAGAACTTGTTCATTTGCAGGGTTAATAGTGGTAATAGCTGACATGTTTTTACCTTAAGTTAAACACACCTTAATAAAGGCTTGCATAATTAAATTGCCCTTAGGTGTTAAAATTGACTCGGGATGATATTGTACCCCATAAATAGGTTTTTGCTTATGGTGGATTCCCATAATAGCGTTTTGTTTATTTACTGCGTCAATTTGTAAAGTATCAGGTAACGTTTCTCTTTTAGCAATTAATGAATGATAGCGCCCTACTTGAAGCTTCATTGGTAAACTTTTATATAAGCCTTCATTTGTATGGATAATTTCATCGACTTTTCCATGCATAATTTGCCTAGCTTGCACAACTTCTCCGCCTAATGCGACTACAATTGCTTGATGTCCTAAGCAGACTCCTAAAAGAGGTATTTTAAAATCATCATCTAAGCTTACAATTTTTTTTACTAAATCAATACAAATGCCAGCTTCTTCTGGCCTTCCTGGTCCCGGCGAAAGAATAATGCCGCGCGGGTTTAAAGACTTAACCTCACTAAGAGTTAACTTATCATTTCTAACTACCCTAACATTTTTATAAAATATAGCAGCTTGCTGAAATAAGTTATAAGTAAAGCTATCGTAATTATCAATGATTAACAGCATCATCTTCTCCATGGGCTTTGGCAATTGCAGCTAGCATTGATTGAGCTTTTTGATAGGTTTCTTGTAATTCAAGCTCAGGTTTTGAATCATGAACAATTCCTGCGCCAGTTCTAATAGTTGCAATAGCGTTATGAATTAACGTCATGCGAATAGCAATACAGCTTTCAAGATTAGCCTTAGCGTCGAGCCGGCAAATTGCGCCCCCATATAAATAACGTCTAGAAACTTCAAGCTTATCAATAATTTGCATAGCGCGAATTTTAGGCGCGCCGCTTAAAGTTCCTGCAGGCAGAGTTTTTTGTAAGGCATCAAACGCATCAAACCCTTGGTTTAAAGTTCCATGTAGCGCAGAAACTATATGACTAACGTGCGTATAATGTTTTATTTTCTTACACTCCGTAACTTTTATACTGAGAGGCTTACAAATAGTCCCTAAATCATTACGCGCTAAATCAACTAACATCATATGCTCAGCTAACTCTTTTTCATCCTTAAGTAAAATGTTTTCAATGTCAGAATGGCTTTGATTAACACCGCGTTGCTTAGTCCCAGCAATTGGGTTTACCGTTAACTTATCACCCTTTACTTGAACCAGACGTTCAGGCGAAGCTCCTAAAATTATTTTGTCGTTAAAAGGAAAATAAAACATAAAAGGCGAAGGATTTATATTACTAAGGGCTTTGAATATTTGAAGAGGTGAAACCTTAATTTTTCTCTTGTAACTACGCGATAATACTATTTGAAATGCATCTCCTTGCTTAATATATTCTTTGGCCTTAACTACTTTTTGGATAAAAGATTTATCATCAATATCAACTTCAACTTTAGTTATTTCAAATTTGCTGGATCCTGCGGACAAGCCGCGGGACTTTGTAGAAGATAAGATTACTTTTTTAATTTTAGCGATTTTAGCTTTAGCCTGGTTAAAATCATTCTCTAATGATCCTGTAACTTTAGCGATTTGGCTTATGAGCATTGTTTTTTTATCTTTCTGAATAGTTACACTTAATGCAAATACTTTAAACAACATTTCAGGAATATCGAGAGAATTAGCTTGGGTATCAGCTATTTTTTCAAAAAAGCGCACGCTATCATAAGACATAAATCCAACCGAAGTTGTAATTCTTTCTTGCATATTTTTTGCAGTAATATCGGTAAAAGGCTTAATAAACTCGCGTAACTCTTGTATGGGGTTTAAAGATTCGCCAAGCTTTGCAGTATAAGTTTTTAGAGCGTCAAAACAAATGGAAGCATAGCGCAAACCTTCATTAAGAGTTTTATCTTCTAATAACACTCCATCTTCTTGATAGAGTTTAGATAATCTTCTATATATTTCTACAGGAGTAATATTATGCACAGGTAATTCTTCATAAACCGCAACAAATTGACGTTGTTGCGCAAGATGTTTGAATGCCGTGATGGTAAGTGCTTGCAACATATAGTAACTCTGTATATAATGTACTGTTGTAATGGTATACCATTACAACAGTACTTGTCAAGCGAAGGCGCAAAATATGCATATTATTTTAATAGGTTTTAAACACGTTGGAAAAACCCATATAGGTAAAAAACTAGCTAAAGCTTTGCATATGCCATTTATTGATTTAGATAAGGAAATAGCAACCTATTACCATGCACAAACAGGCAGAGCTTTTACTCCAAGGCAAATAGTAGCGCACCATGGGGAAAAATATTTTCGGCAATTAGAAACTAAGGTTTTACAAATGGTTATCCTCCAAAAAGCCTCAATCTTATCTTTAGGCGGAGGAACTCCTATAGCTAAAGCTAACCAAAAATTAATAAAAGGGCATAAAATTTTTCATATTGATGCCCCACGAGGGATAATTTTTGAAAGAATTATGCTAGGTGGCCGCCCTGCCTTTTTTGACGAAAAACTAGGCGCTTATGCATCTTTTATTAAACTTTATACAACTCGCAGTAAAGTTTACACTAAACTAACTTCTAGCCTTATCCATAATACTGGTACAATTGATGAGGCGGTTAAGGATATTATTAAGTCCTTGAATATGCAATTTTAATGTTAAAACAACCTTGTATTTTTACAATTTTTATGCAATAATACAAACATGTTATGATAAATAATAATGCTCCATGGATCGCCATATTGAAAAAATCCTCTTAAATTGGAAAGATCAAAGCCCGCACTTACCAATTTTATTACGCGGTGCAAGGCAGGTTGGTAAATCATACGTTATTGAAAAGTTTGGGCGCGAACATTTTGCTGATTTACACACTATAAATTTCGAATTACAACCTACATTAAAAACCTGTTTTGAAGATCTAAATCCCCATGCCATATTAGAAAAAATATATATTTCTACGCGACGTAAAATAGAACCTAAAAAAACCTTATTATTTTTAGATGAAATTCAGGATTGTCCTGATGCTATCCGATCTTTACGCTATTTCAAGGAACTAATGCCCGAGCTTCACGTTATTGGAGCAGGTTCGTTATTAGAGTTCGTACTAAATGATAAAAATTTTCGCATGCCTGTTGGAAGGATTCAGTCACTTTATCTAAAACCTTTATCATTTAAAGAATTTTTGGTTGGCACAAACAATAACAACTTATGTGAGATCATAGAAAAAGCTGACTTAACCCATCCTGTAGATAAGATTTATCACGACATTTTACTAAACTATCTAAAAACATATATGGGATTAGGTGGCATGCCAGGTGTTATAAATGTTTATCTTGCAACTCTAAATACCTCATTAGGAATCATGTCTGCTACTTACGATTTAGAGCAATGCAGATTGCAGCAAGCCTTACTTCTTAATAATTACAGACAAGACTTTGGCAAATATGCAAAACATAACCAAATTAATTCAATTCAACTGGTTTTCGAAAAGTCGCCTGGCTTAGTCGGCCAACATTTTAAATATACTAAAGTTGACAAAGACGCGAGATCCTACCTAGTAAAAGATGCGTTAGCATTATTAAAAAGTGCAGGTCTCATCCAGCAAATCTATAGTACTGCTGCCTCAGGATTGCCATTAATAACCTTAATGAATGATAAGAAATTTAAAATTTTATTTTTAGATGTAGGTTTAATGATATATGCAAGCCAAGTGCCTATGGTGTGGTACTTAGGTGATATAGCACTCCTAAACCGTGGCTCAATTGCCGAACAATTTGTAGGGCAAGAACTGCAAGCTTATTCCCCTGTCTATGATGAATCTAGCCTTTATTTTTGGTCACGCGACAAAAAATCTAGTATGGCAGAAGTTGACTACCTGATTACTGTTGATGCAAATATTATTCCCATTGAAGTTAAAGCAGGATCAACTGGGCAATTAAAATCATTGCATCTTTTTATGCAAGAAAAAAAATCTTTAGTAGGTATTAGAATTTCCCAGCAAGCACTACAATATGATGGAAAAATTTTGTCTATTCCATTTTATATGATTAACGAAATTCCCCGCTTAGTCCGTTCCTTATGCTGAGGTTAAAATTATGCAGTCTAATATTTTGCTTTTACATGGTCCAAACCTTAATCTTCTAGGCAAGCGTGATAGGAAGAATTATGGGACCATTACTTTAGAGGCTTTAGAAAATTTAACTATTGCGGAAGCTAAAAAATTTAATTTTAATTTGCGCGCCTTTCAATCAAATTATGAAGGTAAATTAATTGATCTAATTCAAGAAAATACCGCTCATTGTTGCGGGATTATCATTAATCTAGGAGCATTTACGCATTATAGCTATGCTCTATATGATGCTTTACTTGATACTAAGCTGCCAATAGTTGAAGTACATTTATCAAAAATTAGCAACCGCGAACCATGGCGGCGTATTTCTGTTACAGCTCCTTTATGTATTAAAGTAATTGAAGGTAAAAAAGAGCTTGGTTATATTGAAGCAGTAAAAACTTTAATTGAGCATTTAAGCCATGCAGATCACTAATAATACTGTACTTAATTTAGTTATAGGTAATCCTCTTACCCATACCAAAAGCCCTTATATACATCAATATATTTATAAATACTTAGGCATTGATGCTATTCTTTTGGCAAGAAGCAGTAACTCTCTTGCAAGCCTAATTGCGGCTATTCGTGCTTTAGATGTTAAGTTAACTGCAGTAACTATTCCTTTTAAAGAAGAAGTAATTCATTACTTAGATGATTACAGTCAAGAAGTAGAGGCTATTGGATCTTGCAACACCATTATTCAAAATGCCGAAAGCTTATATGGCTATAATACTGATTTTTATGGCTTAACTTATGCATTCAGACAAACACCTATTTATCAAAAAACTGCTTTAATAATAGGTGCAGGAGGAGCTGCAAGAAGCGCGGCTTATTTTCTTAACGAACATAAAGCAAAAATTTATTGGCTTAATCGCACTATTGATAAAGCAAATAAGCTTGCCTTGCTTTTTGGCGGCGAGGTTGTGAGTGCTTGCTTGCTTAATAAACTAAATATAGATGTAATAATTAATACAACTCCAATTGGCCTTTATCCGCATCATCACGCAACTCCTTTGCCTAACTACCATTTTAACCCCGATCAAATCGTATTCGATATGGTGTATAACCCTAAAGCGACTAAGCTTTTGCGTACAGCTAAAAAACAGCAAGCGATTTGTATTTCTGGGGTTGATATGTTTATAGGGCAAGCTATAAAGCAAGTTATGTTATGGCAAAATAGAGCTTTGCCGGTAGATGAAATTTATCACTTGCTTAGGACTAAGTGTAAGTTGTAATTTTTTTGTTGGGCCAAGGCCCAACCTACCTTAAAAACTGCTTTACACATTCTTAACCTTGAAGTATCTTAAATTTATTCAGGATGATAATAAAAAGGATGTTCAAAAATGATCCAAAAATTTGGTTCAGATGCAGCTTATGCTCTTGTTGCTAACTCAAATCCCGCTATTTTAGTAACTGAAGCCGCTATGGTTGGGGTGGCACTTACCATTACTGCCGCGACTTTTGCCTTTAAAGCTTGGGAAAATTATAAAGAAAAGGAGCGACTAGATAAAATAAGAGAAGTACTAAGTATCCATAACGATACGTTAACTAAAATTTCCATAGAAGCGCATAATTTAACAGTTGATTTCCCTGCCCCTTTTCAACTTGTCGATGGTACCTATCAGTCTTTAAATTACACGCCCGAAGAACTTAATGCTATGTGTGAAGATGCAAAGCGTACTGTAGGAGAGTTAAATTTACGCTGCTATAGAAGATATGTTAACGATGCGCTTAATATGTTAGTTGGAATTAGTAAAAGCTTTAAGGATGAAGCAAAACTAACTACCCCGGTCATTCATTATATTATTCATATGGTTGAATCAAAATTCACTAAATTTGAAGGCTATGATTGGGACATAGCCATGCTTAATGCCTTATTAAAGTTTATTTCAAGATATATGTCTATGTTTGACAAAAAAGATGCGCAAAATGAACTATTTACTAAACTTGCTCCTGTATATGCGCAATTAGATCTTGCCCTTGAAGAGCTTTGCAACAATAAAAAAAATAGAAAGCAAACAACCATTTTAGCTGAAGCTTCATCTACTTTTGAAGTCTATACCGAACTATATATAAAAGCCTATTTACAGCTAATTACCCCTTTTACTGAATGGGAAAAAATTCAACATGCCTCCTTAAAAACGCTAAAATCCGGCGAATACTCAAGTGCGTTTGCCAAAAAAGAGTTAGGTTTTTTTCATCATACAATAGATGCTAGTAAAATTGATGACTCTTTGTTTAAAGACTGGTTTCAACAACTCATAGAATTTTATTGGGCTGCAGTTGATAATATAATTACCAAAGATGAACATATACCATCCATTAACGAATTTAATTTGCCTGCCAACTTACCTAAAAAAGAGCTGGAAAAAATAGTAGATATATTTTCCAAAACAGATAACTTTTTAACTACGGTGCGCGATCCTGAGCCCCCGCATATTGATTTTATCCCAATTACAAACTCTGATTATATATTAAAATATAGGGTCCCTGTGTTAACAGATTTAGCAAAACAAATTCAATTATTATGCTCATTTCAGTTGGTTCTTGGACAAATAGATAAAATACTGCAAAATTTAGGGGAAATTGAAGCGAGCGATCCTAAAAAGTGCAAGGATATTTACCGCTTGCATACAGACTTATGTAAAGCAATGAAAAGTCAGCTTACCGTTCTAAAAGATAGATTTAACCAAATAAAACTTAAAAATGAACATTATCCACAGCATGGTACAAAACAAGCGTATTTTGTAAAGTTAGAAGAATCATTTGACAGCTTGCAGCTAGAAATACAAAGACATTATGAGCTAATTCGCCATAGACGAAAAATGCTCAACATTTCAGCGCAAGAAACTAAAAATGAAATGCAACATCAAACACATGAATTAATTACTCTATTAAATAAAGCCTGCAACCTTAATCCACCGTTACCTAAACAAAGTAGCTCGCATTCTAACTCTCCAACTATTATACTACCTGAGCAGACTTTTCCCCAGCGTAAAGCTAGCAAAGATATTTCTCCTCTTGCAGAAACTACAAGATGGGAAAGATTTTTTAATTGCTGTATGCCATGTTTACTCTTGCCACCTAAGGCACAGAGTATGAAAATATAAACCTTTGGATCACCTAATGAATCATTATATTAAAAAAATATTTGGCCGCGAAATTTTAGACTCACGTGGCAACCCAACAATTGAAGCCGAAGTAACTTTAGACTCAAATCATATAGCAAGGGCAAGCGTTCCTTCTGGCGCTTCTACCGGTAAAGATGAGGCATGTGAGATTCGGGATAATGACGCTAAGCGCTATAATGGCAAAGGCGTGACTAAAGCTGTTTTAAGTATTAATAATGAAATTGCCTTGGCTTTAAAAGGTTTAGCCGTTGATAATCAAGCTGAGCTTGATCATATCATGTGTAATTTGGATGGGACTCCTAATAAATCGCGTCTTGGGGCGAATGCCATTTTAGCAGTGTCACTAGCTATCGCACGCGCAAGAGCAATGGCCTTACAACTACCTCTTTATGCTTCTCTTGACTACGTTCCTCCTTTTAAATACCTTCCAACTCCATTGATGAATATTTTAAATGGCGGCGCGCATGCTGATAATAATATTGATATCCAAGAGTTTATGATTGTACCTATCGGGGCGAAAAGTTTTAGCATAGCCCTTCAGATGGGATCTGAAATATTTCATGCTCTTAAAGCAATCTTAAAAACTAATAAGCTTAGCACTGCAGTTGGGGATGAAGGTGGTTTTGCCCCTTCGCTTCTGTCTAATAAACATGCCTTGGACTTATTAAGTGAAGCTACTGTTAAAGCGGGATTTATCCTTGAAAAAGATGTTGTTTTTGCATTAGATGTAGCAGCCTCAGGACTATATAATAATAATAAATATATTTTTGCCGGAGAAAATTTAGCCTTAAATATTGATGAACTCATTGAATATTACGCAAATTTAGTAAGGCAGTATCCTATTTGCAGTATAGAAGATGGTGTCGATGAAGGTGATTGGGAAGGTTGGAAAAAATTAACTTTAGCCTTGAGTAATAAAATCCAATTAGTTGGAGATGACATTTTTGTAACCCATGCCCACTTACTTGAAAAAGGAATAAGAGAAAATATTGCCAATGCAATATTAATAAAGCCAAATCAAGTAGGAACACTAACTGAAACCCTAGAAACCATTAACATAGCTCAACAACATAATTACGCCACCATAATATCGCATCGCTCAGGAGAAACCGCAGACACATTTATCGCTGACTTAGCGGTGGCTTCCGGCGCTAAACAAATTAAAACTGGCTCATTATGCCGCTCTGATAGGATTGCAAAATATAATCAGTTATTGCGTATTGAAGAGGCGACTAAACTACCATATGCTAGTAAAATTAAAAGTTTTAATTAACTAATTATTAATAATGAAATATTTTATTATTCTTTTTATTATTGCCGTTGTTGGCTTACAGTATAAACTCTGGTTTGGAGAGGATAGTATTACTGAGTTATTAAATATAAAAACCAAAATCGAAGCCCAAGAAAAATTAAATAAACAACAAGCAATCCAAAACCAAAACATAACAGCTGACATCGAAGAATTGCGCCATGCAGATCAAGCATTAGAAGAAAACGCCCGCGAAAGCCTAGGCATGACAAAAAACAACGAAGTCTATTATCAGCTTGCTGACTAGAAGGTTGGGCCTTGGCCCAACAAAAGATCTTTAACCACAACGCGTGAATCTTGCTCCACATAAAACCTAACTTTATTCTGATATTCCTTACGCGAATATATCTTTTCCTTAAGCATTAAAACCATAGAATCTGCAAGCTTATCTAAAACCTCTTGCCAATACATCCAGATATTATTTTCTTTTAAACCAAACAAAGGTAGTAACGCTAAGCCTTTCTCTGGCGCACCATTTTTAAAAATATGATATTTACAAAAAGTAAATAATGCATAACGCGCTTGCCAAAGTTTAAATGCTGAATCTGTTAAAGATAGACTATTTAGATTTACTAAGCTCGGAAATTTATTAGCAATAAAATTAACCAACCCTTCGAAGATCCAATATTTTAAACTAAAAGGCCATTTTGAATTAATTAATTCCTTCGCGGCTGCTTTAATAAAATTTTGATCATCACCTTGAGGAACCTTAAGCTCTAATTGGTGGATAAAATGCTTAACCTTATTGGCAAAGTTTTTTTCATCCACATTAGCGCCTATTGGCAATATAAGATATTTTAATAAGCTATCGTTAAATCCTATAAAGTCAGATCCATCATTAATATAAGAAAGATTTATTTCTCTTAACTTTGGTTTGCCTGAACATTGTAATAATTCTAAGCGTTGCAACTCAATAAAATGTTGCGCAGATCGTTTGATAATTTCAAATCCATCAAAATGTTTATCGTCATTTTTAATAAAATTAAATTTTTTTCCATACTTGCTACTAAAAATGAGCATGGCGGCAATAAATTGTTGCATCATGATTGATTCTAAATGAATATTCATTGGATATTGGGGAAGCGTGTTCCAACAAGTAGCTTCTTGTTTAAATGCAAGATTAAATAATCTAACGGATGCAAATAAACTATTAATAAGAAATGTTCTATCTTTACATTCATCTTGCAGAATAATTAAATAACGCATAAAAGTCTTAAGAAATAAGACCTCTCCTTTAATGGGTGACGGAAGCTCTAAATCAGAAGCCACCTGATATTTAATTAATAAAGGCGTGATTACATCCTGATGTACTCGACTACAAGCCGTGGAAAAACTAATTGACACCCAACGCTCCTTGTTGAAATTAAAAATGCCATAAATATTATATCGTGTATAATATAGACTATTTTAACTAATTTTGTTGTATCTTCCTCGCATGAAAAAATTTACATCGTTTTTGCAAAAGTCATTTTTTGCATTTGTTAGTTTAAGTTTATTTATGACAATTGCTGGTAGTTTATTCTATCTTTACTTAGATAGCCAACTTCCAGTAGTGCATTCATTAAACGACATTAAACTCCAAGTACCTCTAAGGATTTATACCGAAGATGGCAAACTAATTCAAGAATATGGCGAAAAAAAACGCATACCAGTTGCATATAACAATATCCCTAAACCATTAGTACAAGCTATTTTAGCAACCGAAGATCAGCGCTATTTTGATCACTCAGGGGTTGATGTGTTAGGGCTTGGACGCGCTGCTTTACGCATGATCCAAACCGGCACTAAATCTCAAGGTGGCAGCACCATTACTATGCAAGTTGCACGCAACTTTTTTCTCTCGCGCAAAAAAACTTTCTTGCGTAAGTTTAAAGAAATTTTATTAGCAATAAAAATTGATAGGGAACTTTCCAAGGAAAAAATTTTAGAGCTTTACCTAAATAAAATTTATTTGGGTAACAGAGCTTATGGCGTAGGAGCTGCTGCCCAGGTTTATTTTGGTAAATCTCTAAGCGAGCTAACTCTTGCCGAAATGGCTATGATAGCAGGATTACCGCAATCTCCTTCTACCCAAAATCCTATAGTCAATAAAAACGCTGCTCTTAAAAGACGTAATCATGTTTTAGATAGAATGTTAGATGCAGGTTTTATTACTAAAATCCAACATCAACAAGCAATTGCTGAGCCTGTTAAGGTCTATTACCATAGCGCTAACATTGAAGTCCACGCTCCATTTGTTGCGGAAATGATTCGCCAATCAATGTATCAATATTATGGTAAAGCTGCTTATACCAAAGGTTATAAAGTTTATACAACTATTAAATCAAATTTACAGCTAACCGCAAATGCAGTTGTGCTTGAAAAGCTGATTGATTATGAACATAGGCATGGTTATCGCGGTCCTATAAAAAATTTAGGTGCAGCAATTATCAAACACCCTAAACAAATAAAAGCTGCCTTAGCAAAATATCCTGAAGTTGAGTCTATGATTCCGGTAATTGTGACTTCAATTGAGGAGAGAACATTGCAAACAAAAGATGCAAAGCTCAAGGAGCGCAATATACCATTTAAAGGTTTTAAATGGGCAAGACGTGCGTTAAAAAGAGGCTGGTATGGACCCAACATTAACAGTGCTAACCAGGTTGTTGCGCTTGGAGATATTATTTATATAAGACAAGAAAAAGATATATGGGCACTAACTCAAATCCCCGAAGTAGAAGCAGCATTAGTTGCTATGAACCCCCATCATGGTGAAATTGAAGCATTAGTTGGAGGTGTTGATTTTGGTATTAATAAATTTAATCGCGCCACTCAATCTTTAAGACAACCAGGCTCAAGCTTTAAACCTTTTATTTATACAGCAGCGCTTGCTAAAGGCTATACTTTAGCAACGCTTATTAATGATGCTCCTTTAGTTATTTATGATCCATCACAACCTAATTCAGAATATAGGCCGCACAATTATCATCATACTTTTGATGGACCAACAAGGCTAAAAGAAGCCTTAGTAAAATCTAAAAACCTAGTATCATTAAGGATCTTAGATGATATTGGCATTGATTATGCGAAAGACTTTGTGCAACGCTTTGGCTTTAATAAAGCGAACCTACCTAATGGCTTATCCTTAGCTCTTGGAAGCTTAACTATAAGTCCTCTTGATTTAACTACGGCCTATGCAGTATTTGCTAATGGGGGGTTTCGCGTCCAACCTTACCTTATTGCTATAATAACTGACGATAAAGGCAAAGTTCTGTTAAAGTCCAAACCTTCCATTGCCTGTGATGCCTGCGCCCACGAAAAAAATCAATCTTTAGCGCCCCGGGTGTTAGATCAAGATTTAGCTTTCCTTATGCAAACTACCCTAAACAGTGTAATTAAATCAGGTACCGGAAGAGCTGCTCTTTCACTAAAACGAGATGATATAGCAGGTAAAACAGGTACGACAAATGATCAAGTTGATGCCTGGTTTGCCGGCTTTCACCCTGACTTAGTAACTACAGTTTGGGTAGGTTTTGACAACCCTCATTCTCTGCATGAAAGTGGAGCCTATGTAGCCCTACCTTTATGGATTGATTTTATGCAAGTAGCCTTAAAAAATCTTCCCGAGAAACCTTTCGAACCACCAAGCTCGATTGCCGCATTTCCCATAGACAAAAAAACCGGCCTATTAACAAGCACCGATAACCCAGAGGGCATAATGGAATATTTCCAAAAAGATAAACCACCTGAAGCTTCCGGCACCGAAGAAGATTATGCCCCACAAGAAAATCTTGCGGTTAAAGCACCCAGAGAAGATAGCACCGATCTTTTTTAGGACGGGAAACCTTTAAAAAAACTACAATGTAGTTATAATATAATTTATGTCAAATATTACTTTTGAATGGGATGCTTCTAAGGCATCTCTAAATAAGAAAAAGCATGGTATTAGCTTTGATGAAGCTAAAACTGTATTTTTTGATGAAAATGCCAAAGTTATTCATGATCCTGAACATTCAGAT
>MHBC01000005.1:0-11057 GCA_001804735.1 Legionellales bacterium RIFCSPHIGHO2_12_FULL_37_14
GCTCATTCACGTAAACGAGACCGCGCCCGCGCCCAGCAAAGCGGCGTGCGGCTTTTAAAGGTGTTCAAAATTTACGTTAAATTCTTAAGCAGCATCCGCTGCAAATAATATACTATAATAATAATATTAATATATTATTTGGAGATTGAGATGCCAGATAACGATAATAGTTTAGCCTCTTGTATAGTTTATTCAGTGATAGCTATAGCTGTATATAATGTGGCTGTATTATCTTTAGAACACCTGATAATGCGCAAAAAAGACCATAAGCCCTATGTAGACCGAATAAATGAAGATAAAGAAGGGGCGATAGTAGGAGGCGCCATTGTTGGATCATTGTGGTATCTGGTTACGCAATATAGAAGTTCAACAAATGATAGTGAATATACAAGTAGTTATGTTACTGATTTACTAGATAAGCACGACGATAATAGCACTTTTCCTTACCGTTAAATTTATTATTAACCCAATGCCTAAAAAAATAGTAACTCCCCACGTCATCCCGAGCGTTAGCGAGGGATCTCCAGCATTTAAGATCAATAGAGCTTCTAGGAGATCCCTCGCTAACGCTCGGGATGACGTGGTGGGGAGTTACAAAAAATACGCATGAAGTGTATTGAAACTTATGAAGTTTAATGATACATTATGCTTTTTAATATATCAAAGAGAGAAATTATGCACAGAACTAAGCGGGAATTACGCTTTAAAACTATGAAAGAATTAATTAACGAAAGATCAAGTCCAGTTACCCTTGAAGGTGTAACTTATTTTTTAGAAAATGTCTGTTACCGTATAATACCAACGACAATAGCAGAACCAAACACTTCATCTTTGCACTCAATTATTTACTTGTACAATCTCCAATATACCAATATTGAACCATCTCCCATCGAAGCAGTTAAAGCACGAAAAATTACCAATGATGAATTGTTAAGAAAACTTGTTTTTCACAAAGAATTGTATGAAGAGATTTATTCAAAGATATTTATTAACCTTGAGTTAGATGGCCTAGGAGAAGTCAAAAAATTGCTTGAACTTTTATCTACTCCAGATTCTCAAGAAGATACCTCTTCATTAAATGATAAATTTAAGCTACTCGCCTTCCCTAATAAAACTATGGCAGAAAAAATCGCAGCTCGCCAAAATCACCCAAACCAGGGTCGTATTATTCATATTGGTCCCGATCAAAAGACTTTTATAATTAGCTTAGAACATATTTTAACTAAAATTTACATTGAGCTAAGTAAACTTCCATCAAAAGCCGAAAAAGATGAATTTCTCAGAAAGTGTGCCATTCTAGTTCTCCCATTCATCCAAGCTAATAATAAAGACAATAGAGCAACCATAGAGCAGCTTTATGCTGAAGAATTACAAAAGCACAATGTAGAAGCTAAACAAAGCATTGAAACTATAAAATCTGCGTGTGCAACTTTATTTAAAGGCTTTTTAACGACAGTATTTGGCGCTGCAACACTTTGGCTCACTATCCGTACAGCAGTAAGTATCCATACAGCAAATAGCCAACCAGGACCATCAATGTAAATCATTGCTAAAAAAGGGGTTAACCTTATACAATACACTTGACCCCTTTTGCCCAAGATACCCAGCGCTGTGAGGTTAAATAAAAAAGTCCGCAAGCTATAGGCTCTTTAAAATACTCACTTAAGTATTTTGCATAATTATTCACTTGCTCTTGGTGTTTTAATTGAGAATCTGCATCATCAAGACCTGTTTTAAAATCTATAATCCAGCGTTTGCCTTCATGTAAAAATAATCTGTCAACTATGTAGGTTGCTACTTTATTATTTATATTTACACAAAATGCAAATTCATTTTGGGCTTCAGCATGCTTAGCGATTAACCACCTTCCCCTTTCGCTGTTAAAGAAAGGGGCAAATTTGCGTTTAATTTGTATTTCACTCTCTTTATCTTTTGTCTCCTGAGAAATTTGCTCCCATGGTATATCGTCTAGAGATTTAATCTCATTGCAACAGATCCATTTAATCCATCTATGGATTAATATCCCTTCTGCTCTCGCTGCTGAATCAATTGTTAATTGGGTAAATTTACTCCCAAGAGCTAAAGTTTTAATAGGATTAGCCGCATAATCAGCTAAAGGAATTCGGTATAAATCTAATTTTTCTTTCCCAATTGAAGATAAGACATTCAGGCTATATGGAATAAAGAGAAAGCTATTTAAATCAGCGCGCAAACTTGCTGAATCTGGCTTTTCTTTGCTATCGAGAAGGTATAAATTCTTTTTGGCCCTTGTAAGAGCTACGTATAATAATCTTTGTCTTTCGTATTTTTCTTTTTCTTTATCTAGGTAACCTAAGTAGTTATACAAGGGATCATCATCTTCTGCTCTGGATTTTAAAGGTGAAAATAGGCATGCGGTTTTATCTTTTGCTAGAACGACTTCTGCCCACCTTAATAACTCTTGATTTTGTTTATACGTCCCTCTGCCCATTGAGGGTAATATTACCGTGTCAAACTCAAGCCCTTTCGCTTGATGAATGGTCATTATTTTAACATTCGCACTTGCGGTTTGGTTTGCATACATTTTGTTAAAATATTTTTCGAATAACTCAAAGTCTTGGATAATATTTTTTTCGGTAAAACTATTTACTAACTCAAAATAATGACTAAAAGATGGCCACATATCCTGATCTACCGCATGTTGTCCAACTAAATCCAAATGAGTTTTTAAAATCCATTCGGTCAGTAATTGTTGATCTTTTAAGGCATATGCTCTAGTAAATACGTCTTTTGCATGAGCTAACCTTCTTTTCCCGTCCTCACTTAATAATGGATGTTCGAGGTTTTCATATAAACTAACAACATGTAAATCAGTTAAACTTAAACCCACATAAGGACTTCTTAACACGGTAAACCAAGCTAGCTTTGATGCAGGAAACAATAAGGCTTGGGTTAAAGCATATAGATCGCAAATTTCAGCTTTATTACTTAAAGAGACTAATTCAACTCCATCAAAAGCTAGCTGTTTAGCTTTTAATAGAGGAATTAATGCGTCAAGATGGCTACGCGAGCGCACTAAAACTGCTATGCTTGCAGCCTTTTCTTGACTATGTTTTATAATAATCTCGCTAATAAGATTAGCTTCTTCATAACTTGAGTTTGTTGTATACGCTTTTACTAACCCATTTTCTTTAGAGATAGTATCCGCTTGATGAAAAGTTACTTCACCTAATGCTATATTTTCTTTTGCAGGAAATACTTCTTTTAAATGCTGATTAACCCAAGTGACAAGATTTGCACATGATCTAAAATTAGTAGTTAAATAAAGCGGGGTTAATTTGATATTGCCAATCCCCTCTTCCCTTACCTTTAAAAAAAGCCCAACCTCCGCTTGGCGAAAACGATAAATAGACTGCATAGGATCGCCTACGATAAATAAAGTTCTAAGATCAGTAGTCTCCCACCCTGCAGTTAAACGGCTAATAAGTTTAAACTGCATGAAAGATGTATCTTGGAATTCATCAATTAAAATATGTTTAATGGAGTAATCTAAGTAAAGATTTAAGTCAGTTGGATTATCCTCATCTCCTAAGGCAGCTAAGGCAGTCTCTGCAACCTCACTAAAATCAACATTATTTTCCTCTTTAAACACAACTTTTAAATGCGCGACTAACTGCACTAATACAATAAATAAAGACTGCAAAAGATCCCAATTTTGCACCTTATAATTACTCGCAGGTAAATTATGGATATGAATTAACGCTTTATAAAAACTTGAATTTAATGCAAGCTTGGCAAAAATCTCCACACTCTTGGCTTTTAATAAGGCAAATTCTGCTTTTTTATGAGCTTCTTTTTTTAAGCCAATATGATGATCAGCACTTTTTCTAAAGCTTAATTGACTGGTTAAAAGTAATTTCACTAAAGCTTTAGCATGTTCAAGCGAAAAATTAGCGTTTAAGTGCCAAGAACTAAGAGAAGCCGCCCAATCAGGCATGGCCCCATAGGCAATTAATTGCTGACAAAATTGCTGCAGATCTTGCATTTCATAAGCCTCTAGGCTGTTTTTTAGCTCATATAACGCATTTTTAGCCATACCAGCAAGCAGAGCTTCAATTTTTAACTTTGAGGTATCCTTAGCGTTATAAATAAGCTCTAGCCACTGATCACGTTTTGTTAAGAGAAAACTTAAGAGGTTTAATAATTTTTCTTGGGAGTTATCAAGCTGCTCTAACAAATTTAAAAGATGCGGTTTTAAAGGCCCAGTTAAACATGTTGCAAAACATTCTTGGGCAGCTCTTCTATATAATTTTTCCGGAAAAAGATGTACTTTACCCTCATAAGCAAGGGAAGATTTACAAGGCATTGCGTTTACAATCCACTGACAAAGCGCATCAATAGTCATAACTCTTAGTCTATGCGCATTGTTCAAAAGCTCCCACTGTAAATTTTGATCATGTTTAAGGACTGATAAAGCAATCTGCAGAGTTTTAGGCTGTATGTCTCTGCCACCATTTTTTGCCGTGTTAAGAGTATTAAAAATACGCTCTTGCATTTCATTTGCCGCTTTTTTGGTGAAGGTTAGAGCAATAATTTGTTCGGGATGCGAAACTTTTGTCAGCAAATGCAAAAATCTTTGGGTAAGAAGCTCGGTTTTACCTGATCCTGCTGGGGCTTGGACAATAAAAGACTCAACAGGCGATAAAGCTTCTTCTCTTACAGCTTGATCGCTGAGTAAATGATTCATAAAAACATAAACGCTTAATTAACAATGTGCTGGGGAAAACTACTTCTTTTCATCCTTTTCTTTCTTATTTTTATCCTTAGGCTCAGCAGTTTTTTGCTTTTGTTTATATTCAGCTACAATCTCACAAACGCTACGCGAAACGTCTTTAATAAACTTGCTTGACATAGACATAACATCGTTAAGAGTTGGTAATTTCATTGGATCCTCTCTATTAAAGTATTATCTAGTTTGCAGTATAGACTATTTTGGCTGCGTTAACGAGAAATACCTACTCGGCTGGCGCATTAGATCCTTACCGCTAAAAATTAAATCTATCATTTAACATATTAGTTAAGGGCTTAATGAGTTTTTGCAAAAATGGCTGTTTTATAGGAGCACTTATCTCATAAATATTAAATTTATCTCTTTTGCTAGTTAAATAATCATCGCTCGTTTTAATATGATCTACTAAATTATAATCAAGCGCATCTATGGCTAGCCAATGTTCCCCTGTTGCAACTTTTTTTATATTTAAGTTTGGTCTATGGCGTAAAACATGATGTTTAAAGACCGTATGAATTTGTTCTAAATCTTCTTTAAACTTCTCCTTGCCTTTTTTACTATTTTCGCCAAAAACTGTTACCGTACGTTTATATTCCCCTGCGGTAAAAAGCTCAACATCAACATCATGGTTTTTAAGCCAACGATGAAAATTTGGCATTTGAGCTACTACTCCTATTGAACCTACAATTGCAAAAGGCGCTGCAAGAATTTGATTCGCAACAGCTGCCATTAAATACCCACCACTTGCAGCTACTTTATCTATGCATACTGTTAAATAAATCCCTGCATCACGAATTCTTTGCAATTGTGAGGCACAAAGCCCATAACCATTTACGGTTCCTCCTGGGCTTTCTATTCGCACTACTATTTCATCCTTTTTTTGCGCGACTAATAAAATAGCGGTGATTACCTTTTGCAAAGCACTAGCAGCGCTAGCTTTTATATCACCATTAAAATCAATAACATACATACATGGCTGCTCTCTTTTTGCGCGTTTTTCTTTTCTGGTTAAAGAACGCGGCTTAGCTTTTTTTACAGTTTTACTAATGTCTTTTTGCAAAGAATCTAACTCATCATTTATAGACTCTATAGTAATTTTATCCATTGATTTACGTGTAAGCGCGATTACGCCAGCAAGAGCTAATAAAAATACAATTAAAATAGTGAAGGCTTTAGCAAAAAATAAGCCGTATTCGGTTACAAATGACATAAAATCTCCGGTTATTCTGGTAAATTATTTTGTTGGGCCAAGGCCCAACCTACTTATTCGGTTAGATTCTTTTGTTGGGCCAAGGCCCAACCTACTTCTGCTTGATCGCTGAAATTAATCCTTGCATGGCCTATTTCTTGATAGGTTTCATGGCCCTTGCCGGCTATTAAGATAACGTCATTTTTGTTAGCCAAAGCAAGCGCTTTTTGGATTGCGGCTTTGCGGTTTAGAATTTCTATAACTGTGGCGCTATTTTTAATGCCTGCCTTAATTTGTTTAATTATCTCTTCTGCGTTTTCTGTGCGCGGGTTATCGTTGGTTAAAATAATAAGATCAGCATACTGACTAGCTATTTTACCCATTTGCGGACGTTTTAACTTATCTCTATCTCCACCGCAGCCAAAAACCAAAATTATGCGCTCCTTATAAAGGTCTTTAAGGGTTTTTAATACATTTTCTAAGGCGACAGGTTTATGCGCATAATCAACAATAACTGTGGGGTTTTCTGCCACCAGCTCAAATCTTCCTGGAGCTGATTTTAGTTTTGTTAAAACAGATTGTACACTACTTAATGAAATTTTATTGGCGAAAAGAGTACTGGCAACTGCAAGTAGATTTGCAACGTTGAATAAGCCAACCAATGGAGCGTTACAGCGTACTTTTCCGGTCGCATTTAGCACAAAACTTACACTATGAGGCTTACAGCTTATTTCACTTGCACTAACAGTAGCGCTATTCTTAATTCCAAAAGTTATTATTTTTGCTTGAGGTGAGTTTACTCTATCAGCCATAAACTTACTAACTTCGTCATCCGCATTTAATATTACATTTTGAAGCTTGGGTTCAGCAAAGAGTTTTGCTTTAGCTTCTTTATAAGCTTGCATAGTCTTATGAAAATCTAAATGTTCATGACTTAAATTAGTAAAAATTGCGGTACTTATGTTAACCCCACTCACTCTATCTTCATAAAGAGCATGGGATGATACTTCCATGCAAACGTTTTTTACCCCTTTAACAACACAATCGGCAAAAATCTTTTGTAAATATAAGCCATCAGGAGTTGTGTTAACTAAGCTTGTAAGTGAAAATGGCTCGCCATAGCCTAGAGTACCTAAATAAATAGCTTTTTCACCTAATAAATTAAATGCTTGCGCTAATAAATAGGCAACTGTTGTTTTACCAGTTGTTCCTGTTACCCCAATAATATTTAACTTTTTGCTAGGATTAGCGTAAAAACGCGCAGCAATTAACCCAAGACGAGCAAAAATTGACTCCATAGCAACCATTGGGATTTTAATATTTGGCTTAAAGCCTTGAGGCTCATAAATAATAGCAGCTGCGCCTTTTTGCATAGCAGCATCTATATATTGCCTGCCATCACTAATAGCACCTTTATAAGCTAAGAAAACATCACCCTTTTTTAGCTGGCGACTATCGTTACAAAGCCCTGTTACCTCACAGTCACCTTTAATATCAATACACCAAGGTTTAACCAGGAATGATAATTTCATACTAAACCTTTGCTGCAGCAATAGGTTTATCAGGAGGCACATTCAAAATACGTAAGGACTCTCCCATAACTTCAGCAAACAAGGGGCCAGCGACCACGGCTCCATAATAACCTTGTTTACTTGGCTCATTAATAACTACAACTACTATAAGTTTAGGATTTGAAACAGGAGCAAGCCCTACAAAGCTTGCAATATAGCGTTTATCTTCATAGCCATTATTGCCAGCAATTCTAGCTGTGCCAGTTTTACCCGCAACTCTGTAACCAGGAATTTGCGCAAAACGTGCGGTGCCATATAAAGACACAGATTCTAACATAGTTAACATATCTTTAGCTGTCTTTTTACTAATAACAGGCTCTTGCGCACCAGTTTGCTGACCTCTTAACATTGAAATTGGCATTAAGTTACCCTCATTAACAAAAATTAAATACGCTTTAGCTAATTGTAAAGCTGTTACTGATAAACCATAACCAAAACTTACTGTTGCATGGACAAAAGGACTCATTTGGCGTACATCAATTAGTGAACCTGGGCTTTCACCAGGATAATCACTTTCAGTATGTTCACCAAAATGTACCCCTTTTAAAAGATTTAATAGCGCACTAGGAGGATCTGTCAGCACCATTTTACTAACCCCAACGTTGCTAGACTTTTCGAGCACCTCTGTCACATTCAAAACCCCATAGTTATGAATATCCTTAATTACCCTTTTGTCGACAACCATCCAACCTGGGCGCGTATCTATTACCGTATCTTTATTAAAGTGTCCAACTTCTAATGCGCTGGCTATACTAAAAGGCTTCATAACAGATCCTGGTTCAAAAGAATCTACAATGGCGCGATTACGAAAATCACTTTTAGTATATTTTTCGCGGGCATTAGGATTAAATGATGGATAATTAACAACCGCTAAAACTTCTCCTGTTTGCGTATCAACAACTACAACTGATCCTGATTTTGCTTCAAATTTTTTACAGGTTTTAACCAAAGCATTATAAGCAAGATATTGAATACGGCTATCAATACTTAAGGCGACATCGCGCCCTGCTCGTGGTGATTTTATGACCTGAATCTCTTCAACAACCCTTCCCATCCTATCTTTAATTACCTTTTTCTTGCCATTTTCCCCGCGTAGCCAATCTTGATAAGCAAGCTCCATACCTTCAATGCCTTTATCATCGATATTGGTGAACCCAACTACCTGCGCACTACTTTCTAATTGCGGATAATAGCGTTTATATTCTTGCTGAAAATTTACCCCTTTTATGTTTAAATCACGTACTTTGCTTGCTATTGCAGGACTTAATTGTCTACTAAGATATACAAACTCTTTATTTTTGTATTTTTTATCTAAGGAGTTAAAAAATTTTACCTGTACATGTAAAATTTTACTAAGTTTTAAAAGCTTTGCTTTACTAGGTTTAAAGACCTTAGGATTTACCCATACTGATTCAACTTGAGTGCTAATAGCAAGCGGCACTCCATTTCTGTCAGTGATCATGCCCCTATAGGCCGGAATCTCTATGGTACGCACACTTCTTGCGTCCCCTTGATTTTTGAGAAATTGTCTATTGAAAACCATTAAATCAAGAACGCGCCAAATAATAACAGCTAAAATGAGGGTAAAAAAAACACCAACAATAACTAGCCTAATATAATGAGTACTGCGTTTCATCAAATGCGTATTAAAGCTTGTGCTTGCTTAGAAGGCATATGCATATTTAACTCCTCATTCGCTACCTTTTCAACTCTAGCAGGACTTGATAAAGCCGCTTGCTCGAGCAACAATCTGCCCCACTCTATATGGAGCTCATGTGACTCAGTATATAAATGTTCCAACTCGCTCATAGATGAGCGTGAAGCATTGGCGACATATATTACTGCGATTGCATTTAAAAGCAAGCAAGTTGCTAAAACCATAACCATGCTTTGAATTTTAGAAATTCTCAAGGATAACCAATGTCCCGTAAATACATTGCTTTGATGTATCATTCTTGCTGCAGCGTTCATGTTAGCTTTTCTCCTATTCTCAATATGGCACTCCGTGCCCTTACATTACGCTCAATCTCGCCCTTTGAAGGTTTGATAGCTTTACCTATACGTTTTAAAGATGATTTAACCTCTAATGCAGGAAGAGGTATTGCATATGGCACATATGGCCCCTCTGCTTTTAATTTCATAAACTGTTTTACAATTCGGTCTTCTAATGAGTGAAAACTTATAACTACCAACCTACCGCCTTTAGCTAAAAGTTCTAAAGCATCTTCTAGAGCAACTCTAAGAGCTCCCAACTCATCATTAATGTAGATACGAATGGCTTGAAAAACTCTGGTTGCAGGATGTTTATGTTTTTCCCATTTTGGATTTGCGGCTT
Organism: Legionellales bacterium RIFCSPHIGHO2_12_FULL_37_14; assembly: GCA_001804735.1. Taxonomy (GTDB): domain Bacteria; phylum Pseudomonadota; class Gammaproteobacteria; order Legionellales; family Legionellaceae; genus 2-12-FULL-37-14. The sequence goes on from MHBC01000005.1 coordinate 9,864, forward strand.
TAACTATTGCCGCAAGTTCAAAAGTAGTCCTTATAGGGTTATTTTTTCGTGCATTAACAATTGCCTTAGCGATTCGCCTTGCATAACGTTCTTCGCCATAGGTAAAAAATACCTCAGCTAATTCTTTTTCGCTGGCATTTTGAATAAATTCTTGAGCACTATACGGATTAGCTAAATTCATCCGCATATCTAAGGGGCCATCTTGAAGAAAACTAAAGCCTCTAGTTGCATCATCAACTTGGGGTGAAGAAAGCCCTAAGTCAAACAACACTCCTTTAACCCTGCCATAAACCTCTGCTTCTTGCGTAATTGATTTAATTTGCGTAAAAGATGCATGAAAGATAGTAAATCTTTTATCCTGAGAAAATTTTTCATAAGCTGCGTCTAAAGCAGCTTTATCCTGATCAATAGCCAACAACCGGCCTTTTAAGGATAAATTTTCCAAGATGGCTTTAGCATGTCCACCACGGCCAAAGGTTGCATCAACATAAATGCCATCTGGCTCAATAGCTAATCCATTTATAGCTTCATTTAACATCACTGACTCGTGCGTCAACATGTTATTCGTCCCTTTACAACGAGAATGACTTCATCTCATCTGGTAAGCCATTATCACGCTTACTTTCTTCTTTTAACCATTCAGTACGCCGTTTATTCCATAAAGTTTCATCCCAGAGCTCAAACTTATTACCCTGACCAATCATTACAGCGTGCTTATTCAATTTGGCATACTCTCTTAATGCAGGAGGTAGTAATAATCTCCCATTCGCATCTAACTCAAGATCAGTTGCATGGCCAATTAACAAACGTTGTGCACGTCTAGCCACAGGATTAAAGCTTGGCAAACTTTGCAATTTTTCTTCTATAGGCAGCCAAGTTCTTTTGGGGTACAAGAGAAGACATGTTTCTTCTGTATCAATTGTTGACACAATGGCGCCATTTTCATGGTGCACCAACACATCACGATACTTCTGCGGCATCGCAAAACGCCCTTTTGCATCTATAGTGATAGTGTTAATACCCCGGAACATTATGTTCCCTCCTTAAAAAACCTAAAAACCACTTTATCCCACTTTTTTCTATTTTATCCCACTTTATTACACTATAGAAACACAATGTATGATTCGTCAAGTTTTTTGAAAATTTAGGGTCTGTTGACATTTCGTCTCCTCACCTACGTCCCGCGGCTTGTCC
>MHBC01000005.1:11070-42836 GCA_001804735.1 Legionellales bacterium RIFCSPHIGHO2_12_FULL_37_14
GCCCTAATAGGTATGCGATGATGGGGATTTTTAAGGAGAAAGGTATATAAATTATTATTTTGGTCTTAGATTACTAGAATTATTCATGGATTCTAATCTTAGTGCTTCTGCAAACGGTTTACCATTATGGCTTTCGAGACTCAAAGCTTTAAAAACGCTGTTCTCCTGGTTATGTCCTAAGCTAACCTGGCTATCTCTTCTCCAAATTATTTCATTGCCAAAGTTACTTACAAACCGTGCAGCTGCCTCTTCACTTGAGAAATATAATTGTATCCGATCATTATTATCAACAATAACCTTCAAACCTTGGTCTAACACTATATCTTTAAGGCGTTGAAGTGGAGAATCAACTTGAGGGCGCATTGTATTTACTGCACTTCTGTATTGCGGCATATCTTGTGGTATGCTGGAGTTTGGCGGTGGGGCATTATTTGGTAGTGGCGCTTCTTGGGTGAATTCACGTCTAAGATTTTCTGAAAAATTATTATCCAATCTGAGACCATTAAACACAGAAAGTTCCTGCGTCTTGCCTAAGCTTATATGATTTGGATTTTTTGGGTTGATCCACAAATTGAAAATTTTCTGTTCATTACACCAATTTTTAAACCTGTTAGCAGCTGCATCATTTGAAAAATATAATTGAATTTGTCCTTTTCTATTGAACTCTATTTTTAGGTTAGAATCTAGTTTTTGTTTAAGTGTATTTTGATTATTGTTAATTGGTTGCTGCGCTGCAGGCGGGCTAGCTGATGCGGCAGCTGCAGAGTGAGCCTGTCTTGACATTTCATGGTAAGCTGCAACTGTAGTGCAGGCTGGGGTTCTTGCTAATTGATTTCGGGAAATATATTTAACTGCTTGCCCAGGAGTGCTGGGGTTTATTTGTAACTGCGCACATAAATTATCACTAAATCCTGTTCTAATTGCGATTTGACCATTCTTATCTAACTCTTTTTGCAATGTTTCTCTTACCCGCATGAGTGCCTTGCCGAGCGCATTACGCCCAGGAATTGCTTTGTCACTCCCAATCCCCCAAAAATTATCATGTGGCGCATTTTCTATTAATTGAGCTTGTCCTGTCTCTAGTAAAGCTTTTAATAAGGGAGGATTTTGGGTAAATTTTGCCAGTAATATTTCATACATTAAATCTTCTTTAAGGTAGGAACTCGCACTTCCTAGGTCACCATGCATAAAGGCTCTATTCTGTATGTTCTGAGCACCTTCTTGAATATGTCTTCCAGGAGGTTTTGTATCATTAAAAATGCTTTCCGCCCTCCCTTTATCATTAGGCGATGAAAGTGCCTTAACTCCTTGATAAACTGCTTCAGAACTTCTTGGGGAATAATTATTACCACCTATATTTATTGTAAACCCAATGTCGGTCACATTGGAAAAAATATCATAATCTTCACCAGTAGTATAAAAACGTATAGGATTAGGCATAATCTTCTGCTAATTAGTAGGAATAATATATAATATCTTGACAGAGCTAAATAATAAAGCCTAAAGAGGCTGACATAGATACAGCGAGCCTTAAACCATCCAATACTAAATCTGGCATTAAATGATCATATAAATTTTCACCTTCAAATAACGACGCAAAGCCGCCTGTTGCTAAAACTATAGGATCTTCTTGAGTAAATACATCAGCTTTAATGCGCGCAATAAGCTCTTTACAAGCGCCAACTGCACCTAAAAATATGCCTGCTTGAATATTTTCAACGGTTGTTCTTCCAACAGCTTGCGCCATTTTAATAATTTCAACAGAAGGAAGTTTAGCGGTTTTTTCAGATAAGGCATCAACTGATAACCGAATGCCAGGCATAATACTTCCGCCTAAATAGCTTTTATCTTTCGCAATTGCGCAAACGGTCGTTGCTGTACCAAAATCTAAGACAATTAAGTTTTTTTGGGGAAAAGCCGCAACAGAGGCAATAGCATTAGCTATTCTATCGGCTCCTACTTCCACAGGATTTTTGCATTTTATTTTAAGACCAGTTTTAACTCCGGCCTGCAAAATAAAAGGCTCAAGGGAAAAATATTTAACGCATGCTGAACGCAAAGAATAATCTAAAGAAGGCACAACAGATGCTACTGAAATACAACGAATTTTTTTAGGGTTACACCCATTTTCTTGTAAAACTTGCTTTAAAAAAAGCCCAAGCATGTCGGAAGTTGCTGTAACAGATGTATGGCGAAACTTCAAGATAAGTTTATCATCGTCAAATACCCCGCCATAAATATGCGAGTTGCCAACGTCGACACATAGAATCATGAATTTTGCCCTTTAAAAAAAGAAAGTTGGTCTATAAGCCGGGTTCTGTCTGGGGCAACCATTCATCTGGACTTTACGTCACCGTAAGCCTCAAGCGATCTACCCAAATTCTGTGCAGGCTACACTCAATAACTTTTGCAAGTTATCTGAATTTCTATTTGATCTTGCTCCAAGTGGGGTTTACCCTGCCACAACTGTTGCCAATTGCGCGGTGCGCTCTTACCGCACCATTTCACCCTTACCAATAAAAAAATTGGCGGTATAATTTCTGTGGCACTTTCCGTAAGCTTTCACTTCCCAGGAATTACCTGGCACTTTGCCTTATGGAGCCCGGACTTTCCTCCCGTAATATAAATTACGGGCGATTGCCTAACCAACTTTCGAGGGCGCATTTTATGAAATATTATTGGTAAAATCAAATTAATCGCGTGTACCAATAAACTCATCATCAAAGTAATGCTTTAACTTAGTACGTAATGTTCCACGACTAACACCCAACACACGTGCAGCACGTGATTGGTTATAACGCGTCATTTCCATTACGGTACGAAACAATGGACCTTCTACTTCTTCTAAAATCAATTCGTACAAATTTAAACTTGCACCTTTTTGATTAGTTGATGTAAGGTAGTGCTTCACTAATTGAGCCACTAATTGTCCTAATGCTTCCCCTTGTTGGGCTTTAGTCTCAGAGACTACGCTCATGGTTATCCTCCTATTTCTCTTGTATTTAAATAATTTGCAAAAACTTAAACCAGCTAGCTATTTGCTGCAAAAACTAAACTTTACTTTTTGGATACTATCAATTAATATGCATCGCGTTTTTAAACAAGCACGCCAAGTAAAATTTATCATTACCAACATCACCATTCTGATTAACAACCTACAATAAAGTCATTGTGTGAAACATAATATCAAAAAAAACAAGGAATGTAAACATTGAATTAAATATATTCTTTTATTAAGGAAAAATTAACCGAGAATAACGAGCTCAAAGCATAGCAAACTGCTTTTGCTAGGATTAACCTTCCTTTACTGTAAAGCTCTCTCCACAACCACATTGGCCTTTTACATTCGGATTTTTAAAAATTAATTTTTTCCCTAAAATATTTTTCTCTAAATCAACAATTGTTCCTTTAAGAAACTCATAACTAGCTCTATCAACATATAGACTATATTTAAGGACCAAAGGCCTTACTAAATCCTTAGGATTAACTGAATCTACGCAATCAAACTTATAAGAAAACCCAGAGCATCCTGTTTTCTTTAAAGATAAGCGCACACCTACTGCAGTTTTAGCTTGTATTAACCAGTCTTTGACATAATCTACGGCAGGTTCCGTAACCCAAACAGCTGGTTCATAAATATTTTCTATGTCTTTTAGCATTTATTCCTCCTCAGCAAAGCAAAAGCCTCTTTACATATTTTAATTGCTGCTATGACATCTTCTTCATTAGTAAATCTACCTAATGAAAACCTTAAGGCACTATTACATCTTGCATCACTTAACCCCATAGCCTTTAGAACATAAGATGGATGGTTAGTACTAGCAGCACAAGCTGAAGCCGATGAGACTGCTAAAGGCGCAAGAGCTGGCAGTAAGTCACTACCTTCTATTCCATCTACGCTAATATTTAAATTTCCTGGAATGCGCGTATCTTTATGGCCATTTAAATGCACCCCGCCTAACTCTAGAAGCCCAAGGTAAAGTCTATTCCGTAAAACTAATATTCTTGCTGCTTCATCGATTAAACTCTCATTGCCTAAGAAAAATGCCTCTGCCATACCTACTATTTGATGGGTCGCTAAAGTACCTGGCCTTAAGCCGCGTTCTTGGTCTCCGCCAAAACTTATGGGCAAAATCCGCACTCTTGGTTTAGCGCGAATATATAACGCACCAACGCCCTTGGGCCCATAATTTTTATGCCCGGAAAGGGTTAATAAATGTACGCCTAAATCTTCCACATTAACTTTAATTTTCCCTACACTTTGCGCTGCATCAACATGGAAAAGAATGCCCTTATCCTTTAGACATTCACTAATTTTAGTTATATCTTGAATTACCCCAGTTTCATTATTAACATGCATAATGGAAACAAAAATTGTGTCTTGGCGCAGAGATTTTTTAAATAATTCAATATCAAGTGTACCATCTTCTCTAGGAGGCAAATAGCTAACTGTAAAACCTTCGCGCTCTAGTTGTTGCATTGGTCCTAAAACTGAAGGATGCTCAGTTTGCATAGTAATTATATGCTTACCTTTACGCTGGTAAAGCCTAGATGCGCCAAAAATTGCTAATTGATTAGATTCTGTTGCGCCAGAGGTAAAAATAATCTCATCACAAGATGCGCCAATAACTTTAGCTATTTGCTCTCTTGCCTCTTCAACAGCTTTATATGCTGCTTGCCCAAATACGTGGGTTATGGCAGAAGCATTGCCAAAAACGCCAGAAAGCCCTAAATAGCCTTGCATTTTTGCTATAACCCTAGGATCTACTGGAGTTGTTGCCATATAATCAAAATAATAAGCTTTACTTTGCACGCATTTTTCCTTTGGCTACCTTTAGACTATATTGTACACGATTTAGCATCCCACGTAATAAATTTACCTCAGGCTCTTCAAGCTGAATCCTACCAAAAAGCCGCCGCATCCGCTCCATGAGCTTTCTTGGCGCAACATCTCTTAAAAACCCTATTTCTTGCAATACTTCCTCTAAATGGATAAAAAAACGCTCTATTGCTTCATAAGTTGCAGCTTTTTCTTGTTGGGTAGTAACATTTGCCTTTGGCTTAAGCTTATGCATCCTAAGTTCATAGCAAATAATTTGTACTGCTTGGGATATATTTAAAGAGCTATACTCAGGATTAGCAGGAATATAGACATGATAGTGTCCTTGTAAAAGCTCAGCATTAGTAAGCCCTGTTCTTTCTCTTCCAAAAACCAACGCAACTTTAGCAGAACCTATATCATTAACTATTTTAAGCGCAGCTTCCTTAGGAGTAAACCCAGGAAGCGCAATGTTCCTTGCGCGCGCACTTGTCATAAAAACTTGCTCTATACCTTGTAATGCTTGCGCTAGACTGGCAACTACATGAGCATTAGCCAATAGATCATCTGCTCCTGCTGCAAGCTCAACTGCTTGCGGATGCGGAAATTGCTTAGGTTTTACTAAGTACAACTCATAAATACCCATGGTCTTCATGGCTCTTACACAAGAGCCAATGTTAGCAGGATGTGAAGTTTCAACTAACACTATGCGAATATTATTCATAAGGAGATGCTATAATTATTTAATAAATCCTAACCTAGTTTAAACATGAGCCAAGAATTCGTTAGCCGCTATGTTGCACATAAACCAGATAAAAACGGTATTGTGCACTATAGTCAAGAAGAACAACATGTTTGGCAACAATTATTTACTAGACAAATCAAGATTTGCCAAAAATACGCTTGTGCTGAATTTTTACATGGCCTTAAAGTCCTTGGCATTAATAAAGCGCATATCCCGCAATTACCTGAAATTAATAAGCAGCTAAAAACTCTAACTAATTGGCAAGTTGTGCCAGTTACTGCCTTAATCTCCGCGCGGCATTTTTTTGAACTTTTAGCAAATAAAAAGTTTCCCGCCGCAACTTTTATTCGTTTTCAAGAAGATCTTGATTATGTAAAAGAACCTGACATCTTCCACGAACTGTTTGGCCATTGCCCAATGCTCACCAACCCTTTGTTTGCTAAATTTATGCAAGCATATGCAAAGCTTGTCCTCACTTTCAAGGAAAGCGACTGGGCACTTTTACAGCGCCTTTTTTGGTTTACCGTAGAGTTTGGTTTAATTAACACCACAAAAGGAATAAAAGCTTATGGTGGCGGAATTTTATCTTCTATAGCAGAAACTGCTTATAGTATAGATAGCGAATTACCCATAAGAGTATATTTTAACATTCTCCAAGCATTCAGAACCCCTTACCGTATTGATGAACTCCAAAAAGTTTATTTTGTAATACCTGATTTTGCTACGCTTTTTAAATTAACTAAACAAAATCTTAAGCAGTTAATAACTGAAGCCAAAACTCTTGGAGAATTTCCTCCTTTGTTTAAGGTTGAGGCTAATAATCCATCTATTCATATTTTTGCTTGTTGAACGTTCTAATTCAAATGTTAGTGCTTTTGATACCTTGTTTAGACAGAATTTCAAGGAGTTGATTTAGTCCTTGTTCAAATGGCATAACGTGAATATTGTCATGAAATTCTTCATGATCCCCACCGTAGAGTAAATAGCATTGCGCGATGTTGTAGTCATTAGAAAATGCCCTGAGCCCACTCAAATCAGAACGACTAAGTTTGCGTGATCGTTTGATTTCAAAAGCAAATAAGCCATGCTCCCCATACACAATAAAATCAACCTCAACCTGGTTACTGGTACGCCAATAAAATAATTTATAGCCCAATCGATAATAGTCATTCAGGGCGCGCAAATGCGCCAAAAATAAAGTTTCAAGCGCTGCACCCTCTATTTCTTCTGGCGCATCCAACGGTCCTTTCGGTCGCAAAATTCTATAAACCCCAGGATCAAATAAATAAAATTTTGGACTTGCAATCAAACGTCGCTTAGCTCGCTTAGTAAAAACTGGAAGCCAGTACCCTATGAGTAAATCTTCTAAAATAGCAAAATACTCATTCACAAGTTTTCTATCAATACCTGTTTCACGCGCAATTTCCGACATGTTCACGACTTGACCTTGTGAAAAACTAGCCGTTTCTAAAAAACGAGCAAATTGACTCAAATTACGCATTAATCCTTCTTGTAAAATCTCTTCGCGCAAGTAAGTATTTATATAGGTTTCAAGATAATGTTGAGGATCTGTAACGTGATACACCGAAGGGAGCAAACCAAATTGTAGAACTGAAAGAAGAGAAAAATCATCTTTCAATTCATAACATGTTAAAGGATGCATAGTGTAATTAAGAGCTCGTCCAGCTAATAAATTTACTCCCTTACGCCTTAAACTACGGGCGCTTGATCCAGTTAAAACAAATCGATATCCATGCGTTTCAATTAATCTATGCACTTCATTCAACAATTCAGGTATTTTTTGTACCTCATCGATGACAATATATCGATCGAATTTCTTCGGAATTCTCTTTTCTAAACGTTCAGGTCCAGCTATAAAATCATTAAAAATACCAGTATTTAAAAGATCAAAATATAAACTATCATTAAGGTTAGACTTTATCCATGAAGTCTTGCCAGTACCACGAGGACCAAATAAAAAAATGCTGCTTGGTGAATTGAGATCAATATAAATAAGCCTGTGGTATATTTTTTGCTCTGTCATAATGAAAATTCAAGTAATTGTCATAACAACTAGTATAGCAAATATTATGTAAATAGGAATTATAACTGCCAAATTACCATGTATTTTATATTAGTTTACTCCAAAATACATTGTAATCTGGTTTACATGCAGTGCCCATCTTAACAAAATATGATTGGCGCTGTTTTGTTGAATCTCTCGACTTCATTCAAGGGGCTTGCTAATATAGCGCAATATTCAAACACCAAGTTGGAGTTTTATGTCGAAAGGCATCAAAGTACTTATTGTTGATGATCATGCTTTAGTACGAATGGGTATAAGGAGAATTTTAGAAGATCAAGCTGGAATTGAAGTGGTTGGTGATGCCGAAAGTGGGGAAAAAGCTTTGCAGCTTGTTAAAATTCATAAACCTGATGTCGTGCTTCTAGATATGAAGATGCCTGGTATTGATGGGTGGGAAGTTACAAGGCGGCTTAAAAAATCTAATCCTAAAGTTAAAGTAATTGCAGTTACTGCTCTTTCAACCGATGCAACTCCTGCAAGAGTTCTGCACCTTGGCGCACGGGGCTATATAACTAAAGAATGTGGCGCTGATGAAATGTCAATTGCTATTCGTAGAGTAGCTGAAGGCGAAAAATACTTAAGCGCTGAAATTGCCCAACGTATGGCTATAAATAGCCTTGAAGATACTAAAAACTCCCCTTTTGAGAAGCTATCTGATAGAGAAACCCAAGTTATGCTTATGATTACTAGTGGCATGAATGTGGGCACCATCGCAGAAAGGCTTTTTCTTAGCACTAAAACCGTCAATGGCCATCGTTATCGCATTTTTGAGAAACTCGGCATCCAAAATGACGTCGAACTAACGCATCTAGCCATCAAATACCGTGTCATCGAAGATCCAATGGCAAATTAGCCAAGAGCTTAAAGCTACTATCCAAATTCTCCCCAGATCTTTTGGGGTATACAAAATGTTAGATAGTAACGGCAAAATCCTGTACGTAGGTAAAGCATTGAACCTAAAAAAAAGGGTTAGCCAATACTTCCAAAAAACTATTACTTGCCCTAAAACTCAAGCATTAGTTCAGCAGATCGCAACTGTTGAAGTTATGATAACTGCCTCCGAAACTGAAGCTTTACTTTTAGAAAGTCATCTTATAAAAACCAACCACCCTAAATATAATATTTTATTAAGGGATGATAAAACCTACCCCTATATAATTATAACAACCAAACAACCATACCCCAGTATCCAAATAAAAAGAAGCAAACAAAAACCTAAAAATGTTGCAGCCTTTGGACCATATCCAAATGCCAGCGCTGTACATGAAGTACTTAACTTAATTCATAAATGCTTTAAATTGCGTAATTGTCGTGACAGCATTTTTGCAACTAGAATAAGGCCATGCTTACAATATCAAATAAAACGCTGTAGCGCCCCTTGTACATCTTATATTAGTCAAGCTGAGTACCTTGAGTCAGTCGAGCTTGCCAAAGCATTTTTATTAGGCAAGTCAGAAAAATTACTTACTGAATTAAATAACTCTATGCAGAATGCAGTTCACCAACTAAAGTTTGAACTAGCTGCAAGCTTACGCGATCAAATTCAACAAATTCGCCATATTCAAGCTTCCCAGGGAATTATTCAAGATGAAGAAGATCTTGATATCGTTGCAATTTCACTAAACTCGCCTATACCTTGTATCGAACACGTTACCATTAGAAAAGGTAGTATATTAAATACTCAAGCTTATTTTCCCGCAATTTTTCTTAGCAGTATGGATAATAACGAGCAATATCAACACATCTTCGAAGCTTTTCTTAGCTTTTATTACTTTGAACACCCTGAACGCATCCCCAAGCAAATTCTAACCCCTTTTGCTTTTGATAAAAATAAACTCGCATCTTATCAAGAAGCCCTTAAACAATATAGAAAGCACTCTTGTAAAATTCTCACTAAAGCTCCTAAAAACGCTAAAGCTTGGCTTTTATTTGCCCTAAATAATCTTCAAATTCATCAAAAACAGCAAATATCTAAACAAAACTTTATTCAAGAAAGAATGAAGTCTTTAGCAGAAATTTTGCACCTTAAAAAACCTATTAACCAACTAGCCTGTTTTGATATAAGCCATACCCATGGACATGCTACTGTGGCTTCTTGCGTAGTGTTTAATAAGGAAGGCCCTTTAAAAACGCAATATAGAAAATACAATATTGTAAATACTAAGCCTTCTGATGATTATGGGGCGCTTTCTGAGGCAATTTTGCGCCATTTTAAACATCTAACGAAAACCAATGCGCCCTACCCTGAAGTTTTACTCATAGATGGCGGCAAAGGCCAAGTAAACGTTGCCGCTAAGGTATTAAAAAATTTAAACATAACGGATATTAAACTCTTAGGTATTACTAAAGGTGAAGGACGTAAAGCCGAGTTTGACAGAATTTATGTAAAAGATACCAAGACTTTTTTACCTTTAAAATCTAACGCTAATGAGCTTTTCTTTTTCCAACACTTAAGAGACGAGGCCCATCGTTTTGCCATATCATCGCATCGTAAAAAACGCAACAAAGCCCAATTATCCTCAAGCCTTGAGAGCATTCCTGGCATTGGGCCTAAAAAACGTAAAGCCTTAATTCAATATTTTGCAGGCTTACAAGGAGTAAAGAAAGCTTCAATTGAAGAGTTATGTAAAGTAAAAGGTATAAATAAAAACTTAGCTAAGCTTATAGTAGAATCTTTTACCTAAACTTTTTTTTAAATATGCCGAAGTAATAAATATAAAACCATAAGCACCAAAAATTATGAGGTTAATTCTATGCAAATGCAGCAAATAGTTTTAAGTCTAAGTTTATTTTTGCCTTCAGTGAGTATTTTTGCCTCACCTTACTATGGCAGCAGTTTATGCGCTTACCCACAGTATACATGTATTAAAATTACCGGCGGACAAAGTTGGCAAAAGCTTTTCCCCGATCCTGAAAAGCGTGATTTAGTCCAAAGACTTAATCGCACCTATAACGATTTATGGACAGGTAAAACAATTGCAGTTCCTGTAGACTTAAAAAACGCTACTATGTACTCTCTTTCCCCATTTCCAACGACAATTGGTGATAAAGAAAAACAAATAATAGTAGATCAAGACAAATTAGCGTGGGTGGCCTATGAAAATGGAAAATTAGTTAAATGGGGGCCAATTTCATCTGGGCGTGATCGCTGCTCTGACAGCTCAAACTCATGCCGCACTTTAACCGGAATTTACCACTTTTTTAGTAAAGAAAACGCCAAATGCCGATCAGCAATTTTCCCCATTGGGCGTGGCGGAGCTGAAATGCCATGGTGCATGTATTATCACAAAGGCTTTGCTTTACATGGCGCTAATGATATTCCAGGTTACCGCGCAAGCCATGGCTGCGTACGTTTATTTACCCAAGATGCATACTGGTTAAACAATCAATTTGTGAGTACAGGCGATCATGAAAATAATGTTCTCGGAACAAAAGTAACCATTCGTCCTGTTAATATAACTTCCAAGGAAGAAAGCTATGATGACAATGCAACCACTGATACCACAGAAACCACAGACAGCGCTGAAAGCACTGAAAGCAATGACACAACAGAAGAGTAAAGTAGCTGTTTCATCTCTTCACCAGACGCTAATATACTTTTTGCTAGTAAGCTTGTCTATGTTAATTTATAGTCTAGGCTATGCAGATGAAAACGACGTTGAGGACACCGATACTAAAAATGATGCTACATACCCAACAGGCTGCCTTGATAAAGGTTATAAATTTAAACTTAAAACTGTTAATCTAATGCCGGGAGAAAATACCCAAACTATGTATTTTTTTTATAACGTAAGAAACGAACCCATTAGTCTTTATCAAATGTTAAAAGAAGACAGTACACGTAGCCTTTACCTTAACCACACTATAGAGCCACATCAATGGTCAGTTTTGGCTATAAGTGAACCTAAAATGCGTTTTATCTGCACTATCCCAAGCAAGGAAGACGATTATGGTAGTATAGTTGACTGCGCTTCTAGTCTAAAAGTTTGTCAAAATGTGGACGTTAGGTTTGGGTTAAACAACAAAGGTAATTTTTGGCTGCACGGCAGCAATACAAAAAATGGAGCCTTAAGGCAAGTAGTTAATTACGGGATTATTCCATAAAGGACTTATCATGAAAAAATGCTTGACAGGAATTGCTATCTTATCAATAAGCTTAGCTAACCTAGCTTTGGCAAATGATGCAGAAGATGCCTACCGTCTGGGTAAACCATTTATTGCAGGGCAAACTCTGCAAAAACAAGATCCTGTAAGTGAATATTACCTTGGTAAACTACGTCTTTATGGCTATGGTTTATTAAAAAATAATCCCTTGGCTGTTGAATATTTTACCGCGGCAGCTGATAAAGGCTATTTACCTGCTGAGCAGCTCCTTGCGCGTTATAATTTAATTGCCAAAAAAGATCCAAGTGCCGCTTTAGCTTGGTTTAAAAAAGCTGCCGATAAAGGCGATCATCTTTCGCAAATGTATTGTGCTGCTGCTTACCTTTTTGGTTATGGAGCACCTAAAAACCCTGATATTGCGCGCAAATATTATATCGAAGCTGCGAAAAATGGCGATCCATTAGCCCAATACACTTTAGGATCTTATTTCTTAATCCAACGCGACCTTAACTCGCGTAAATTAGGCATGATATGGCTTACTAAATCAGCAAGATTAGGCAACGCACATGCGCAAGATCTTTTAGGTGTGGCTGAATTAACAGGAGCAGGCGGCGAAGCTTCCCCTAAAGAAGCTAAAGTTTGGTTTGAAGGTGCAGCTAAAAGTGGTCTTAAAACAAGTTTAATTCACTTAGCTGAAATAGCTATTCAAGATAAACAATATATGGAAGCAAAAAACCTGCTTTTTAAAGCAAATGAACCTGCCAATGCAAAAGCTCAACTTGCCCTTGCAAAATTATATCTTATTAAAGACACCCCTTTATATAATCCTGAAGCAGCCTTTTCATTAGCCGCTCTTGCGGCTAAAGATAAAGTAGAGCATATAGAAGAAGCAGCCCTACTTTTAAGTACATTATTCCAAGATGGCATAGGCATAGCGCAAAACCCAACAGAAGCCCAAGCTTGGAAAAAAACTGCCGCAGAATATGCAAAATTTGATCCTAAAGCCGATAATACAACGGTAATTAATTGGTTATCTGAAGGCAAAATCAATGATATTCAGCAATCTCCTTATGCTTTAAACGGCATATACACTAACTGGAATAATCAAACTGCTAAAGAAAATGCCCGCTATAATCAATCCCCGCAAATGCCTACAATAAAGCAAGCTGCTTTATTTAAACCGCAATATAAATTAATAGATCCTAATGGCATTCCTCTTGGCGATTACTTTGAACACATTAGTACTTATTCAAGTAGCAGCTCCCCTACTATTCAAGATGCACCTCAATATCCGCTTTACCCAACCTTTGAGCGCTTAAAACATCGCGACTCTTTGGTTTTACGCCATGATAAAGATGAAGCATTAATATACCCTGATACCTTGCTGAGCGAAGCTGAATCAGAACCTGATATTTTTGTGCAATTAGAATTAGTACCTAACTTTCTTAATCGCCGTTTTCATTATCAAAATGCATTGTTAGAACTTTATGATAGAGCAATATTAGGTGATGCAAAATCTCAGTTTGAACTAGGCCAACTTTACCAAGCAGGAGTTGCAGTCGCTAAAAATACTGTTCAAGCTATAAGATATTATGAGCTTGCCGCAACCCAACAAGAAATAAGAGCAGAATATAACCTTGGTCTTTTATATCTTGCAGGTGACACAAATCCTGTTAATTATGAAAAAGGTATAGACTGGCTATTAGATGCTGCCTTTAAAGGTAATGAAAACGCCCAATATGTTTTAGGTAATTTATATCAAAATGGCTTGAACGATGAAAAAGGCGAATCTTTAATCGCGCCAAATATGGAGCAAGCTATTGCCATGTATTACCTTGCTACAGCTAATGCTTTAACCATAGCTGAATATCAATTGGCTACCGCCTTGTTAAAACAAGATCAATCAAACTTTAATTTATCGCAAAAACATAAACGCGAAAAATTTATTAAACAACTATATCAAGATGCAGCGAATAAAGGCATAGCAGCCGCTGATTTACCTTTAGCCTTTTACCAAGCTATGAGCACGAGTCATGAAGAACAAGCAAAAGCTTTTAATACTGCTTATGAACAAGCTAACTCTGGCAACCAAACGGCAGCATTATTGCTTGCTATGTTATATAGTCGTGGCATAGGTACAGAGGTCGACAATCAAAAAGCCATTAATTGGTATGCAAAAGCTGTTAATCACCCTATTGGCGCTTTTATTTTAGGAAGTGAAGCTGCAAAAGGAGCTGAAGGACCTAACAATCTAAAAAAAGCTAAAGAATTATTAGCCTTCGCCGCAGATCAAAATCTTGCGTATGCAGATTATAATTTAGCCATGCTCCAATATATAAACCATGAACCTTACCTTAATACTTTATTAAAAGCCCAACAAGAAGGTAGCCCAGTTGCAGGGCTTTTACTTGCAGATGCCTATATTAACCAAGCACAAAATCAAGAAAATCTTAAACTTGCAAAAGATCTTTACACTCAGTTTGCCGAAAAAGGCGATCCTATGGCAGCCACTAAACTTGCTTACCTTTATGATCATGGCATTGGTGTGCCAACTAATCCTAAAGAAGCAGAAAAATGGTATATTGTAGCAGCAGCACAACGTAAGCAACCGCTTGCGCAATTTTTACTTGGAGAGTTTTATCAAACAGGTCATTTAGCCAACGAAGCAGATATTGCTAAAGCTAAAAAATGGTATCAAAAATCTATTAAAAACGGCAGTAAAATTGCCCCTGTTGCTTTAGGATATGTATATGAGATCTTTGATGAAAACTATCCTGCCGCTACCGAAGCTTACTTAGAAGCCTCTAACGAAGATAACCCTATCGCACTTTATAACTTAGGTTTAATTAAAGAATATGGTAAAGGTGAACCTGTTAACTATAAAGAAGCTTTTGCTTTATACGAAAAAGCCGCCAATCTAGGCAACGCTGGTGCCATGACTCAACTTGCGCACCTTTATTTAATTGGCGAAGGAGTTGGTAAAGATGAGAGTCTTGCCCGCACTTGGTACGAAAAAGCCGCAATTAAAAATAACCCCGAAGCTTTATACCAAGTTGGCCTTATGCTACTTAATGATAAAACTCCTGACTATAAGTTGGCCGCACAGTATTTGGAAACCTCTATGGGTAAAGGCCATGAACTAGCTTTATTACAACTTGCAAAAATGCTCCATGAAGGCACAGGAATTCCTAAAGACGAAACCAAAGCCCTAGAACTTTACAAAAAAGCCGCTAACAATCATAACAGAGATGCAGCTGTCGCTCTTGCCAAAATCGCTATTCAACAAGGACAAATACAAGAAGCAAAAAAATGGATTGCCGAAGTAAAGGCAGCAAACGACCCGTCAGCTGATGAGTTAACCAGCTTGCTTGAAAAAGCAGCTTCTAATAAAAATTTACCCGAGAAAAATAATGAGTTATCTGCCAGCGATAAAAAGGCTGCTAAAAGTTAAATTAGGACAATATGAGTAGCAAAAGTATAGTTAAACCCAAGAATTCAATTTTTAAAACATTCTTCTTCCCTATAATACTGCTCACTTCCATAGTATTGGGTGCTATTTTTGGTGTAACTTGCAAAGATTATGTCAAAACGATTCAGCCTTTAGGCGATCTATTTTTAAATTTGCTTTTAACTTTAGTAGTTCCTTTAGTATTTTTTTCTATTAGTTCTTCTATAACAAAAATGCAGGCATCAACCTTAAGGTATACTTTTATAAGTTATATTGGTTTATTTTTAGTGCTCGGAATAATTGCTGCAATATACATGCGCGTGTTAATTTTATTTTTCCCTATTAATCCACCAAACTTTATTTCGGCAACTAACTTTTACCCTATAAAGCAGCTGCCATTTCTTGAACAAATTACCAATCTACTTAGCGTCAAACAATTTAACCTCTTATTTTCAACCAATAATATGCTCGCTTTAATTATCTTTGCTGCCATTTTTGGTATAAGTACACATAAAGTAGATAAAAAAGGGGTTGTTATTAACTTTTTGCATAACGCTGAAGCAATATTTTTGCAGGCTTTTTCCATTCTGATGTATCTTGCACCTATTGGTTTTTTTGCTTATTTTGCCAACATTGTGCAAAATTTAGGTGAGCAATTAGTACAGCAATTTTTAGCTATTGCTTGCTTGTATTTTATTGGGAGTCTAGGATTTTTAATCATATTTTTTAGTTTATATGCTTACCTTTGCCAAGGTTTTAGCATGGTGCGTATATTTTGGAAAAATCTAACTTTGCCAGCCCTTATGGCAATTGCAACTTGCAGCAGTGCGGCAACTATTCCTGCTAATATTAAGGCTCTGCAAAAAATGCAGGTTAAAGACACTATAGCTGAAACTATAATTCCCTTTGGCACCCTTTTGCATAAACAAGGATCTATCATGGGCGCTATTGTTAAAATGGCTGCGCTATTTAGTTTTTACAACTTACCATTTGATACAACTTTGTATGCTTTAATTAGCACAATTGGCGTTGCGCTCTTAGTTGGATCTGTTATAGGAGCAATAGCTAGTGGCGGGATATTAGGCGATATATTAATTATCAATATTTTTGGTTTTGACCAAAGCGCGTTATATTTACTGACTACTATTAGCGTCATCATCGAAATTCCTGCAACCTTACTTAATGTAAGTGGGAATACAATTGCAGGTATAATAATAAAGAAACTCTTTACTCATAAGCCTTCGTCCCGCTAAATTACTAATAATTTACATTGTGTATTTTATATGCTAAAATAGCGCCTTTATTTATCAAATATTACTAATATAAACCAGGAGCTCCTATGCCAAACAAATTATATACTCAAGCAGAAATTGCAGAATTTAAAACAAAAACCAGCGATCTTATAATTCAATTGAATGCATTAATAAATAATGAAAAGTATAGAAATCAGAAAGCTTATTTTGAATGGCTACTGAAAGAGCTAATGAGAGTCCAAGAAGTGCTCCTAAAAGTTGAGCAATCATCTATCCAAGATTTAAACGCCATGCTTGCTGTTACCAATCCTTTTGTGTTTAAACAAGGGATTCCAGATTATCCACTGCCTAAAGAAACTAAAGATAAGATACTTGAACCGTATCAGCAATGGAATAAAGAACTAAGTCGTGAAGATCTAGTCGCACTTCACATATTTGGTGGACTCATGGTCGGGGTATTCTTAGCTGTGGCTTCGCTAATTATCATGTTTATTCTTACTGCGAGCACAGGAGGGTTAGGATTTGGTATGGGTGTATTTATGGCGATTATATTTTCATCATTGCTTACACCTGCAATTCTTGGTATAGGCACAGGATTGATCAATTATGAATATTTAAAAAATAAAAGGGACGTAGAACTAGAAAGGATTGAAACTGATCTCGATGTCGCCAAAAAAGTCCACCCAAGCAATGTTGAAGAACTTGATCAACATAAAACATTTCTCCACTTTTTTCAGTCACCAGCTGTTGAACCAAAGGTAGCAGCTGTTGATGATAAAGAGCTTGATGCTGAATTATCTGAGATAAGTGCTCATCTTTAGCTGACTATCTCTAAGCACACTAGATACTCTTTATAAGGATGAACATTCAATTCAGCAATTTCTTTAACTAGGGTCTTACCCTCTACGCCTACGTCCCACTTATTACTCTCTGCGCCTACGTCCCGCGGCTTGTCCGCGGGATCAAGCGCTGTAGAAAGATTCGTAGATCCCGCGGACAAGCCGCGGGACGTAGGTTGTAGAAAAATTTTCCATTGCGTCCTAAAATGCGGTAAATCATGCTCTGCGACTACAAAATATACTGGCTTATTGCAATTAACTTTCTTGCATACTACTTCAGGATTAACTGTTGCGAGAACTCTGCCTTTTGCATAAAAAAGTGCTGAAGTATCTATGCTTTTTTTCCAATAGACAATTGGATTTTCTGCGCTGCCTTTTGCTTTTTGCCAAGTGCTAATCATTTTATTTTGCGAATAATAAAGTACAGGGGGAAATTTATAAAATATCCCTAGTAATAATAAAGCAGTTACAATAACAGCTACGCTACTTGAGAAAAATATAAAGATACTATTTTCTGGTTTATCCTTATAATAACTTGCCCAAAATTCAGCGAATAAAATTGCAAATGCAGGTAACGTTGGAGCTACATAAGGGAAGATTAAATTTCTAGCAAACGTAAAAAATATTAGTGGAAAGCTAAGACATAAAAGCCAATAGCTGAAATAGCTGTCAGTCCAGCACTCTTTTCTGTCATTCCCGCGTAGGCGGGAATCCATTCGCGTTTTATACATGCTTGGATTCCCGCCTACGCGGGAATGACAGAACAGAGCACGGGACTTACAGAAAAAAGTACTGGACTGACAAAGAATCTGGCGGAATATGGATATTAGAAATAATGACCATGGCAGGGTTGCGGTGAGAAAATATAGCCAAATCATGCCAAAAAATTGTGCATGGGCACTGCCGTATTTGTCTCCTTGCCATGCGGTGTGCATAAACCTGGAAAAGTGTTCCCCTAAGATAAAATAATTTAAAAATCCTGGAGTTTTAAGTTCAGCTAAAATATACCAAGGTAATACTAAAATAAGCATACCTAACGTACCTGTAATAATGGATAATTTAGTGAAAAGATCGCGCCACTTTCTTTGCCATAATACCCATAAAAAAGTTGATCCCCCAACTAGCACAACAATAACCAAGCCTTTAACTAGTAATCCTATAGCAAGACCTAAAAAAAATAAATAACCAGCAAGCTTCTTACCTCTTTCTAAAGCATCAAAAAAGCTTATTTGGCATAAAAATATGGCGAATAACAACGCAGGATCCATCAAAACAGCCCCTGCTAAGATAAAAAAGAGTACGCTACTAGCTAATACTAAAACTCCAACACGCGCTATTTTTTCATCCCTATAATACTTAAGAAAGTGATATAACAAGACCAAAACTGCAACTAAAAGAATGAAATCAGGTAAACGCGCAGCAAAAGCATTAACCCCAAAAGTTTTCATAGATAACGCACATAACCAAATAGTCATGGGCGGTTTACCCCAAAATGGGATGCCCGTTTTATACCATACAGTAATCCAATCATTGGTAACTAACATTTCTCTTGCCATCTCAGCGTATCTTGCTTCTGTCCCCTCGCCTAAGGGAATACACCACATCGCAATAAGCCGCACTAAGGCGAGCAAAGCTAAAATAATATAGAAAGAAGAATATTTTTTTGCTTTCACTTTTTTTCCCCACAAGGAAGGCGAGTTACTTTAAGGAGATTTTCAGAAGATTTTTTTACTTTTATTTTTCCTATTTCTTGGATGTTAGGGGAAAATATTTTCTTAAAAGCTGGTAAATCTTTGCTAGCAACAACCCAATAAACGGAATGTGTGGCATCAACTTTTTTACAAGCAGTAGCAAGATCAAGGGCTGCTTCAACATGCCAATCTGAGTAGAATTCAGCAGAAAAGGCTACAGAATTTCGCCAATACATCAAGGGGTTTTGCGTATGATCACTTTGCTTTTGCCAAAGCGCTACCACCCTATTTTCTGCTTTAGCAATAATGGCAGGATTAAAATAAAAGAGCGAAACAGCTAGGCTAGAAATTACTCCAACTAGACTCGCAAGAACTAAAAGTCGTGTGTTCTCAGCTTCTTTAGCATAATGCCGCTGTAAGACTTCAGCAAATAAAATTGCAAATGCTGGCAAAGCAGGAGCTGCATAGGGGAAAATTAAATTGCTGGCAAAGGTAAAAAATACTAAGGGAAAAATGCAACATAAAAACCAATATGTAACCCAAGTATCATGGGCATATTGTAAGCTCACGCGTATATTTTGTTTAAATTTAACAAGATAGATAGACCAAGGAGCTGCGCCTATTAAAAAATACAGCCAAATAATACCGAAGATTTGGTTATGGGCTCTGCCATATTTATCTCCTTGCCAGCCAGAGTGCATAAACCTTGCAAAATGCTCCCCGACAATAAAATAATTTATAAATCCCGGGGTTTTACGCTCAGCTAAAATATACCAAGGAAGCGCCAAGGCTAACATTAAAAGCGTGCCACTAAACCACGGCAACCTTGTCCAAAGTGCTTGCCACTTTTTGTGCCAGATAACCCAAAGACCTAAACTTCCCCCGAGCAAAACAATAATTAGTAAGCCTTTAACGAGTAACCCTATAGCAAGCGCTAGATAAAACATATAAGCTGCAAAAATACTGTGCTTTTCTATTGCCAGCCAAAAGCTTGCCTCAGCTAAAAAAACCGCAAATAATAACGCAGGATCCATCATCATGGTGCCTGAAATTAAATACATTAAAAAACTGCTAGCTAAGACTAATACGCTTATCCTTGCCTCTCTTGCCCCTTTATACTGTTTAACTAGCAAAAAAAGTAAAAATATAACTAACAACGAAAGTAGAAAACTCGGGAGGCGAGCTGCAAAGGCATTAACTCCAAAAAGCTCCATAGAAAGTGCAGACAGCCAAATAGATAAGGGTGGCTTGCCCCAAAAAGGGATGCCTTTTTCATGCCATAAAGTAATCCAATCATTAGAAACTATCATTTTACGCGCTATTTCAGCATAGCGCGCTTCTGTTACATCATTTAAAGGTACAACATACATTCCAACTAGGCGGGTTAAAAATAAAAAACTTAAAAGGCACCAATCAGCAAATGAAAATAGTTTATTTTTTTTCATTGTCAAGGTACTCCTGTATATCTTGCAAATACTCTTTACTCGCAAAATAGGCATATTCATGAGCACGTGATAGATGAATTGGATCTGTACTATCTTGAGAATCAAGCCCTGGGTGACACATTATTAAGCCCCCAGGCTTACTTTTTGCTAAAAAACTGCGAAAATAGTCTCGGTAGTTAGCTGCGCTTCTGTATGGATAGAAGCCTAAAAAGCTAGTATTTGTGTTAATATTATTCTTAGATAACTCTTTTCTTAACTTAAGCCCGCCTAAAAGCTGCATGGCAACAGGCTTAGGAAAACCACTTTGCCATACCAAGTAATCTTTTAAACCATTGGTTGTTGTTCTACAAAAACCTTGATAGTTTTTCTCTTTACAGAGTCTAAGCAATTGAGGACGCACATTATATAATTGATGCACATGTTGATGCCCGTCAATAAAATCAGGTTCTCTCCCTAGCAAAGCTGTAAAACTTTCCCACTGCGCTACAAGCTCGCTAAACAGATCTTCTTGCTTAATTTGCTGGGTAAAAAGTAAAAAAACTAGCCTTGATAATTGAGGTAATTTTTTCCCATTAGTTAAATAGTAGCCATAAGTTAAGTTAAAATGTAACCCAATTTTAATGTTTGGGTTTAATGTCCTTAACTCTTTAGCATGTTGCGGCCAAAAGGCAGAATTAGCCATAGCGCTAATAGCGTTTAAGCGCATAGAATCAGCTAACTTTAAAATCCCCAAAGAAATAGCATCATTTTGCGCAAAATCATCGGCACAAATCCATAAATCCTTAAGCACTGGTAGACTCTTCTGCAATGACAAGACTGGTAAGACTATCATTTGAAATATCTTGTTTTACGTAATACAAAGGCCTATTTTTTGTTTCGATTAAAATTCTACTAATATATTCAGAAATAATTGCTAAAAATAAAAACAAAATAGAAAATAAACCTGATATCAAAAAAATCACTGATGCCATACCATCTGCTAGCTGTTGATGCGTAAATAATTTTTGCATCAAAATAAAACCTGCATATACCATCATAAGAAGGCTAATAAAAATTGACAGCAAAGACATCATATGTAAAGGTCTTGCGGAAAATGAAATTATCGAGTCTAAAGAAAGCTTTATCAGTTTACGTAAACTATATTTACTTTTGCCAGCATACCTTGGCGATACAGCATAAGATACGGTTGAAGTGTTAAATCCTATATAAGCAAACAGCATAATTAAATGCCGATTGCTTTCTTTCATTAATTTTAACGATTCAACAACCTTACGGCTAATAAGCCTAAAATTACCAATGTTGCCATTTTTTAGATCGAATCCGGTGATTTTGTTAGACAACTTATAAAATAAAGCCGCAGTTTGCTTTTTAATGAATGACTGTTGCTCGCGATTACTCCGTAAAGCACATACAACATCAAAACCGTCTATATGCGCCATTTTTACTAATTCATTAATTACCTGAGGAGGGTGTTGTAAATCAGAATCCATCAAAACAACATAATCACCAGTTGCGTAATCAAAGCCAGCAGTTGAAGCAATTTCATGGCCATAATTGCGGGAAAAAACTATTAGCCGAATGTTAGGGTTATTTTGAATAAAAGGTAAACAATTGCTAACTGTCTCATCAGTTGAGCCATCATCAATTAAAATAATTTCATAATTATATTTTGCGGATTCTAAAACATTTATAAGCTCACGCAAAAAAACACCAATTCCCGCTGCCTCATTGTACATAGGCGCAATGACAGACAACTTAAAATTGGTATTTTTCGACATAAGCTTATAGGTTAATGTAACCTTTAAATTGAAATTGCTTTAACACGCGCCACCAAACGGCTTTTAAGACGCGCTGCTTTATTCTTGTGGATAATGCCCTTTTGCGCTGCCTTATCAATCATTGGCTGAGCTTTTTTATAAGCTTCATTAGCGCCTTTAACATCATTCGCTTCAACAGCTTTTAAAACGTACTTAACATAAGTACGATATAGCGAACGCCCACTCATATTACGCTGCCGCAACTTAACATTTTGCCGTGCACGTTTAATTACAGATTTAAGATTTGCCACAAACTTCTCTCCAGTAGATTACAAGCAAAAGCGCAAATGATCCTAGATTTATGGCTTTTTGTCAAATGTATCAGCGATTTTGTCATTGGCATTTGGTCAGAGCATGCTGATTAATTTATATTCTTATTGACTTTTATTTAAAATGATGGTAACATATAGTCCTTCTTAATCTAAATATTGGACATAAAAATGATGACATATGCAGAAGTGGTAAAAATCGCGGTTAACTACCTAGAAATTATAGAAAACTTAAACAAAGTCACTGCCACACAAGATAGGCAAAGGGATCTTACCGAATTGAGAATATTTGAAGAAAATCTTAAAAAAAGCACTCCTGATGCTGATAAAATTTTAGATTTATGCGAAAATATAAAGTTACAGAAAGATGAGTATTATATTAACGCAATAGAACGCACTATTCATGAAATTGCCCAGCAACATCCCATGCAAGTCTCGCTGTACGGACACCCTTTGCTAAATATCGATAGCTATCAACAATATCAACTTATGAATTATACCGCTCTTCTTATAACCTTAGGTTTTTTTATCTCCATAATTTTTGCACCCATACCAACTTTGATTGTTTTAGCAGCATGTATGTTAATTACCATTCCTTTGGCTGCCATGTGTGAGACAAAATATATTAATACAGCGCCTTTAATTAACTATTGCAAATCTTTAGAAGCTTTAAAGTCCGAATATAAGGCAGTAAATATAGCAACTTCGCGACTCCTCAATTCACGCGATAACGGTAAAAACGAAATGACTAACGAGGATGTGCAGCACTGTTCTTCTTTATTTACTCAAGAAGAACCAACTAATAATAACGTAGCTAATGAAAATAACACTAAGGTAACTCATACTGCCTGATTTAACCTCAATAGGAATAAGCTGTTGTTGGTACTGAACTAGATAATCAATTTCAGTGCTACTACAAGGAATCTATCGATGGCGTTGGGTCCGAGTTCACTGATTAATTTACATTCTTATTGAATTTTATTTGTAATTATGGTAGTATATAGTTCTCCTTAATCTAAATATTGGACATAAAAATGCTGACATACGCAGAAGTGGTAAAAATCGCAGTTAAATACCTAACAATTATAGAAAACTTAAATAAAGTCGAATCTAACCAGTCTAGACAAGCTTATCTTACCGAATTGCAATTTAATGAAAATAATCTTAGAAACACAGATCCTGATGCTGATAAAATTATAGCTTTGTGCAAAAGCATAAAGTTACAAAAAAATGAACATTATGTTAACGCAATAGAACGCACTATTCATGAAATTGCACACCAACCTCCCATGCAAGTCTCGCTGTACGGAAAACCTTTGCTAAATATCAATAGCTATCAACGATACAAACTTATGAATTATGTTTCTCTTCTCATATTAATAGGTTTTATTACCTCCTTAATTATTGCACCCATACCAACTTTGATTGCTTTAGCAGCATTTATGCTAATTGCCATTCCATTAGCCGTCATTAGTGAGACAAAATATTTTAATAATACATTACCTTTAATTATCTATTGCGAATCTTTAGAAGCTTTAAAGTTAAAAGATAAGACTATAAATATAGCAACAACTTCGCTACTCCTCAATTCAAACTATAGAGGTAAAAAAGAAATGACTAACGAAGAAGAGGTGCAGCACTGTTCTTCTTTATTTACTCAAGAAGAACCAACTAATAATAGCGTAGCTAATGAAAATAACGCTAAGGTAACTCAAGTAAGTAGCCATCAGCCAACCAAATAGTTGGCTTTTGTAGTTTTCTACTTGGTTAATAAAGTTAAAAGTTTTTCTAATTCGCTCAGCATATAATAAGGCAATGATAAAAGCTTATACTCTACAAAATTGCCACTCGTTGTCTTAACTTGCACTCTAGCGTAACCTAATGGTCCTGAATAAATGCGAACTGCAATTTTCCAGGGTTTTTCGTACATAAATTGGTGCAGGGAACGCAGCTTTCCTGTACTGCCTGATTTAACCTCGATAGGAATAAGTTGTTGTTGGTACTGAACTAGATAATCAATTTCAGCGCTACTACTCTGTGCTTTTCTTTCCCAATAATATAATTTAGGCTCAGCGTAATATGGGGTATATAAGCGTAACAACTGGCCAACAGCCTGCTCTGCTATGGCACCACTGTTGATTAAAAAAATATCATCTATAGTATTAAATTGATGATGTTGTATGCCCAGCATCGTAGAAACAAGCCCAATGTCGAGCAAAATCATTTTAAATAATTTGGTGTCAGTCTGTGCACCTAACGGTATTCCATTTGCCGGCGAATTGTATACGGGATGGCAAAGACGCGCCTTTATCAATAATTGCAGAGCCTGTTTTATAGCTGCATGTTTTGCAAGCGAGTTGACATGGCTATAAACAAACTTTTTACCTAACATTTTAGGAATTGCCAATATTACATCTTGTAAATATTGCAAAGACAATTTCTTAGCATATTTAGCAAAATCATCTTTATAAGTACTAATTAAGTTATGATGAATTTGTGCTAAATCTTCAAGTGATTGCTGCTCTATCCAGGAGGCAACAGCCTCTGGCATACCTCCTACCATCACAAACTCCTTGAACAACTGGTTTGCTTCTGCATGAAGTACCTGATTTAATGGATTTTCTAAACTTGAATTTTTTATAGTAACTAATAGGTGAGGATTCTTGGCAAGCAAAAACTCTTCAAACCCCATTGGCTCAACAAAATAATAGTTAATTCTTCCAACTGGCATACTAAAAGAGTGACTTTCTAGCTCAAACTCTAATAAAGATCCTGTCGCAATAACAGGTAGCTCAGGCATTAATTCATAAAACCAACGAAGCTTTGCGATTAGCTGAGGAGCTCTTTGAATTTCATCTAAAAATAAAATGCTTTCTTCAAGGATAATTTTTTGGTGAAAAAAACTTTCTAGATTAAGAATGATGGCTTTAGGATCATTGCTATTAAATAGCTCAATTAGATCGAATCTATTTTCTAAATTAATTTCTATAATTTTTCTTTGCGCTTTATTTGCCAACTCACGCACTAACCAAGTTTTACCTACTTGCCTTGCGCCACGCAATATTAAAGGTTTGCGTAGAGGAGAGCTAAGCCAAGTCAGCAAATGATTAAATATTAAGCGTTGCATACAAGTATATTAAAAAAATAAAGGTATATTTTATCACTTTATATTAAAAAATAAAGGTATATTACTAAAATATTACATAAATAATAAAATTACTGCGATTACAAATACTAAAGCTGCCCCTACTCTGCCACCCACCACTCTGGAATAAGTTTTTTGCGGAGAACGCAATAACATAAGAGATGGTAAAATCAATAACAGTAATACGCAGCACCTACCGGCGTAACTTAGGGCATGAATGTAAATTCCTGGGTTAAACAAGACAACTAACATTGGGGGGAAAAAGGTTAAGCTAAATAAAACTAAGCCTTGGATACCAGATTTTTGTAATTTACAGCCATCTTTTAAGAAATCAAACAAACCTAAAGCAACTCCCAAAAACGCTGTTAATAAACAAATAACTGTAAATAAGGTAAAGAATTTTTCGATAAACCCAATGCCTAACTCTTGCTGCAAGCTATTAATTAACCCGCCTAAAGGATGAGTTGAAAGACTAATAGCTCCTAAACTATGCACTCCATTCTTAGGTAATGCTCCCATCATTACAAGAAGCCACACTACATAAGCAACAAGCGGTACTAATGAGCCCCAAAAAAGAACTTTTCTTAAGGTATTAACTTCATTGTTAAAGTAGTAATAAAGACTAGGTACAATAGATGCAAAGCCAAAAGAAGTAATTAAAATCATTAAACAACTAGAAACTTCGGCAAAACTGCCGAAAGCCAAATTAGGAGTTTTTATCGAGGGAAAAAGCAGTAAAGATACTACAATAAAGATCCCTAACTTACCAAACATTAGTACACGATTTACATAATCAACGACTTTTATACCAGCATATACAATTAGACCTAAAGTTAAGGTAAACCCTATTGTACAAAAGTTATCAGATAAATTTACCCCAAAATTATGCAAGATGTTTTTAGAGACATCACTTCCGCCAGCAATGTACCCTGCTAATAAACTGTATAATAAACATAAACAACTTATCCATGCTAAAATCTGGCCAGGCAATCCTAGGCGCGCTTTGGCCATAGATACAAGATGGCTGCCAGGTGCAAACGACGCGTTTACTTCTAAAAT
Source organism: Legionellales bacterium RIFCSPHIGHO2_12_FULL_37_14 (assembly GCA_001804735.1). Taxonomy (GTDB): domain Bacteria; phylum Pseudomonadota; class Gammaproteobacteria; order Legionellales; family Legionellaceae; genus 2-12-FULL-37-14. The sequence continues at coordinate 37,791 of MHBC01000005.1, forward strand.
ATAGCGCGCCCCTAAATACATAATTAACCAACATAAACAAAGCAGAATAAGGCTATATAAAAACCCAACTTTTGCTAACACTAAAGGTAATGCTAACATTCCAGCACCTATTGAGGTTCCGACTAATAATAAACCACCTCCAATTGCCTTTGAAATCACATTAACTCCTGCAAATTTTAAGTCTAGAAAATATATATAATGCTTTTAATTAGCAACAATAAGGAAAGAATAATTAGAAAAATCTGCAGATACTTCCCGCAAGGCGCGCGCCACCCAGCTTTATAAATCGTACGTCCTTTAAGGCTCATCCAAGCTGGCAGCATAAGGAGCAATACTATACAACAACTACCAGCATAACTAAGAGCGTGTAAATATGCCCCTGGATAAAACATAACTATTAACCAAGGAGGCATAAAAGTTAAGGTGAAAAGAAGTAATCCTGAGCCACCTTTTTGTTCAAGTTTAAAGCCATCACCTAAAAAGCTAATTAAACTTAAAGCAACACCTAAAAATGCTGTCAACATACAAATCGAGGTAAAAGCATTAAACAAGCGATCTACAAAAGGACTATTAATATGTTGGGATAAAAATAAGGCTAACTGGCTGGTTGCATGATCACTAGTTTGTAATACAGCTAAACCATTTCTTCCATTAAGAGGAATAAGCCCCATAATAACAGCATCCCAAATAACGTAACAAATAAAGGGAATAAGTGCACCAATATAAATAACCTTTTTTAAAACCAAAATATCTCTATCAAAGTAATCTCTTAAGTTAGGCACAATAATAGCGAAACCGAATGAAGTAATAAAAATCAATACTAAACTACTCTGTAAATTCCATATTTTAGGTGTAAAGTTAGTAAAAGATATATTAGGAATCATAAGGGTAACTAAAAAAACGTAAATGCCCAACTTCCCAAACATTAATATCCGATTAACGAAATCTACAGGACGTATTCCTTGATATACAATAAGACCAAAGATAAGAGTAAATAAACTAATAGCCATTTTATCGCTAAGCTTAACGTTTATGGCCGCTAAAATAGATCCAAAAACATCAGCCCCACCTGAAATATAAGCAGATAAAAGCGTATACAGTAATAACACATAACTAATCCATGCAACAACAATACCTTTACTTCCTAAAGTTGCTGCCGCCATAGATATTAAATGCTTACCTTTATCAACATATAAGCTTACTTCTGTCATATACAAAGCGCCCATAGTCATTATTAACCAACAAAAAGTTAGTAAACATGAAGAAGGCCAAAAACCCATAGTTGAGCTTGCAACTGGTAAAGCTAACATTCCAGCGCCTATTGAGGTTCCAACAATTAGGAGGACTCCTCCTATAATTTTAGAAAGCATCTAGGGATTCCTCTTTGCGACTAGAGGCGGTTTCCCTATGAATATTACCGTATAAAGTTTCTGTTTTAGCTGGCCATTGAATTTCAAGGCGTCTATTTAAAGCCCGCCCTCTTACTATATGATTATCAGCCACATCATAATGCTCACCAAAACCTTGGGGCACTAGACGCTTTGCGGCAATTCCATTAGCCCATAAAAATGCAACCATTGCATTTGCCCTTTTATCAGTTAATTTAAGGTTCCGCTTTGTGCCATCAACATTGTCAGAAAAAGCTGCAACTGCAAGCGGGCATTTAGGATAAGTGCGAATAAATTTAACGATAACCTCAAGACCTTTATATTGTCTATCGATTAATTTATCTGAATTAAACTCAAAATATTGATCCGTAGGCACAATTAAAGTCACCTGATCGCCATAATGCACAACTTCAATTTTATATTCATAAAGTTTTTTCAGTAACACTCTACGTGTATCTTTAAGGGTAGAATAAAGCCCAGACTGCGGCTGAAAATTATTATACGGGGGTTGGTAAAAACAAGAAGTAAGATTAACCAAAACCAAAACTAGACAACCAAAAGCTATTATCCTGCTTAACATATACGTAATCCATAAGAAAATGTAACATCAGTTTAGCGTAAAGACATTATCTTTCAAAGAGAGTTAAAAAAACTGGTATATTGATTTACAATGCATGCCCAATGCTAATAATAAGAATTCTGCAATGGACCATGATGAATCTTCGCTTGCCTTACAATATTTAAAAAAATATTACGGATTTAATAGTTTTAGAGATGCGCAAGCAACCATAATAGATCAACTCATTAATGGTGAAGACCTTCTAGTATTAATGCCTACAGGCGGCGGAAAGTCTTTATGTTATCAAATTCCAGCTTTAATTAGAGATGGTGTGGGGATAATTGTTTCTCCTTTAATTTCCTTAATGGAAGATCAAGTTACTGCAATGCAGCAGCTAGGAATTAAAGCTGCATTTTATAATAGTTCCTTAAGTGCTAATGAATCTACTAAAGTTCTTAATGATTTACGCACCAACAAACTAGACTTACTCTACATTGCACCTGAGAGGCTGCTTAGAGATTACTTTTTAGAAGACCTTACTTTTAAGGTTGCGCTTTTTGCAATTGATGAAGCGCATTGTATATCGCAATGGGGGCATGATTTTCGCCCTGAGTATAGAGAGCTTGGCTGCCTTAAGCGATACTTTCCTAGCGTGCCAATTATTGCACTTACGGCAACTGCAGATGAACAAACTCGTGAAGATATTATTAACAAACTAAACTACTCTCCTAAAATTCACATTTCGTCTTTTAATAGGGCTAATATCTACTATCAGGTAGTAGCTAAAGAAAACCCTGTAAAACAAATAATAAATTACCTTGAAGAAAATAAAACCCAAGCTGGCATAATTTACTGTTTAACGCGAGAAAGCGTAGAAACCCTAGCAGAAGAGCTGCAAGCTGCGGGATTTGCAGCTCGCGGTTATCACGCCGGCATGCCGCATGCTACGCGTAAAAGTGTAATGCATGATTTTCGGTTTGATAACATTAATATAGTTGTTGCAACAATTGCCTTTGGTATGGGAATTGATAAACCTAACGTGCGCTTTGTAATTCATTATGATTTGCCAAGAAGTATAGAAAGCTACTATCAAGAAACCGGACGCGCCGGGAGAGATGGAACCGCTGCCATGGCAATTTTATTATACTCTCCCCAAGAAGCTATGCGTCTTAGATCTTTAATTCAACAAAAAAGCGAAGCTTTAAACCATAGAGTTGAAGTGAATAAATTTTCCCATATGCTAGCTTTTGTGCAAGCTTCCAATTGTAGGCGTGATATTGTTTTAAGGTATTTTGGCGAAGTCCTTGAAAAAACAGCGCCAAAACATACCTGTTGTGATATTTGTAAAAATCCTCCTCAACTTATTGATGCAACAGAAGAGGCACAAAAATTTCTTTCTTGTATTTATAGATTACGCCAAAACTTTGGTTTTCAGCATGTTGTTGAGGTGTTAAGAGGTAGTGCTCAGCAAAAAATCTTACAATTTAATCACCAAACTTTGAGTACCTATGGAATAGGCAAGGATCATCCAGCCGCATATTGGCGCCAAATAGGCTGGCAGCTAATTCAACGAGATTATTGCTTTCAAGATTTCCGCCACTTTAATGTTTTAAAACTGCGAAAATCTGCTATTAAAGTTTTAAAAGGCGAAGAAGAAGTATTTTTAATTTTGCCAAGTACCTCCCTAAAGCCAAAAGAACGGAAGAAAAAGCCCGCGGCTTTTTCTAATAATTCTCCCTTGTTTGAAAAACTCCGCGCCTTAAGAAGAAAAATTGCTACTGCCGAAAATAAACCGCCTTTTATGATTTTTTCTGATGCAACTTTGCATGATATGATATCTATGTCTCCTAAAAACCTTGAAGACATGCAGTTGGTGAATGGCGTAGGGCAGTATAAATTAGAGCGTTATGGAGCGCAGTTTTTGGAGGAGATTTTGTAGCGGTAACGGTATATCTATCCTTAGATATTCCATTATAATATTCTCTTTTAAGTTTCAGGATTAGTTATGGATTGTATATTCTGTAAAATCGTTGATGGATCTATTGCGTGTAACCATGTTTATAAGGATGATAAAATTTTAGCTTTTGCAGATCTTAATCCACAAGCGCCTACTCATATACTTATTATCCCTAAACTGCATATTGAAAGTATTAACTATATTGAAAATTCACATAAGGATATCGTGGCGCAGCTTTTTTTAACTGCAAAACAAATTGCAGCAAACCTTAATATTGCTGAAGATGGCTATAGATTAGTCGTTAACACTAACTTAAATGGCGGACAAACTGTTTTTCATCTTCATGTTCATCTGTTAGCCGGGCGCCATATGACCTGGCCCCCTGGTTAAGTTAATTTATATAGGAATAAATATGCAACATTTGTTTAAAGAAATATTAAAAAGTATTGGCGAAGATCCTACCCGAGAAGGACTTGTACGCACACCTGAGCGCGCTGCAGATGCACTTTCTTATCTTACCCAAGGATACAAGCAAAACTTTAATGAGATTATTAATGGGGCAATTTTTGAATCTACCATGAACGAGATGGTCATTGTGAAGAATATTGAAATGTATTCAATGTGTGAACACCATCTATTACCCTTCCATGGCCAGTGTCATGTTGGTTATTTACCTAATGGGAAGATTATTGGTCTATCAAAAATTGCAAGAATTGTTGATTACTATGCAAGACGTCTGCAAGTGCAAGAAAGGCTTTCTTTGGAGATAGCTGAATGCATAGAATCAATAACTGGCGCAAGAGGAGTTGGGGTAGTTATTGAAGCTAAGCATTTGTGTATGATGATGCGCGGGGTTACTAAACAAAACTCTACTATGGCAACCTCAGTAATGTTAGGCGAGATGCGTAATAACCCTTCTAGCAGAATGGAGTTTATTCAACTAATTCATTCATAGTGTTTTTGTATGGTATAAATTGTAATATAATTCCGCATACCGCTTGCCAATTTTCTCTGCCGTAAATAATTTTTCGTACCTGGCTTTTGCGGCTTTGCCAAGATTGGTTAAAAAATCATCTGATGAGGTCCATAAAGCTTCTATGGCTGTACGTAAAGCTTTAGGACAACCAGGCCTAACTACCCAG
>MHBC01000005.1:42888-81315 GCA_001804735.1 Legionellales bacterium RIFCSPHIGHO2_12_FULL_37_14
ATGCGATGGAAATACAAAACCGTGGCATAAATCATAAAGGGCAAATTTATCCTCATCACTAACCTCTCCCACAAAGTGGACATTATGTAGGCCTAGTTGCTGCACCTCTTTACGCAAAGAGTATTCAAGAGGACCTTTACCTACAATAACTAAAGGGTAATCTAGCCCTTTAAGCGCATTTAATAGTATAGATAAGCCCTTGTAATAGCGTAAAACTCCAACAAATAATAAAAACTTATCCTTGCAAAGCGTACGCCATTTTTCTTGGCGATTTTTCGCGATTTTTTTTGTATAAGGAGCAATACCATTAGGAATAACAGTTATTTTATTTTTATATTGTTGCAATACTTGGCTACTTTCAACATAAGGAATAGATGTGGCAACTATTTTACTGACACTATTTAAAAAAGCATTTTGCAATGGTTGGTATAGTTTGAGTAAATATTTTTGTCTTACGATATCAGATTGATAGGTAACAATTGTTGGTTTTTTTACTTTAGCGCTAAAATGTAAAAGATCCATATAAGGCCAAGGAAATTGATAATGAATAACATCTACTTCATTAACTAACTCTTTAAAAGTTTTAATTGCCTTAAAACTAAACCTAGTTGAAGCGATTTCAAAGTTACATTTAACCTGATGAATCCTCTCGCCCTTCCACTCAATGACCTTAGATGATGGATTGTAGCTTAAGGCTAAAATATCAGATTTAATCCCATATTGAAGAGTTGCTTGCACTATTTGATGAATTGATTGCTCAACTCCACCAAAACTATCTGGAAAATAGTGCTTATAAAAATGTAAAACTCGCACGGAAAGAATTTCCTAAGCCATAAAAAGGTAAGGCAATCTAGCGAATTTTTGCTGAAAAGGCAATTAATCCGAAATAAAATGACGTGCTTTAGCGTTACTTAATATTTCCTTAATGTTTATTTATTATAATAATAGTTTAGTTTTAATACAATTAATAGGAGTATATTATGCTAAGACGTAAAATTGCTGGATTTTTTGCCCGTCATTTGGGGCAGCGTGTGGAACAAAAGATATCTGCTGCTGCAAAAAAAGTTCAGGAAGTTAAATTTTCTGATTATAAAATGGCGGAAAATACCGTTGGTATTGATCCTGAGTCATTAGTGGATACAAATGTTCGTGCAAGCGTCGATCCTGACAGCTTCTTTATCCGCAGAAAACCTGTTGCTAAGCCAATCGAAAGACCTGCTAGAGCTGACGAAGCTTCTAACGTAAATTATGATTCGGCAAATGTTAGTGGGTTGCGCGAAAATGGCGAATATAGAGGTGATAAACCTCAGGTGCCTGATGCCGTTAATGGTTCTCACGCGCCTCTTCATCTTAATAATAGTTATTTTTATTACTAAATAACTTTTTGTTGGGCGAAAGCCCAACAAATGTATTCCATTAGAGGCTGCTTGCCTAGTAATATAAAAATCTAATAAAATGTTAAACTTGATTAATAATAGGAACCGTTGTGACTCCCTATCGGGTAGAAATTCAAACAACTTATTCTAAACCATTGCCCGTAGGTAAAAAATCTATTAAAAATTGGGTTAGCTTAGTCCTAGAAAATCTCCCTGCTGCTGAAGTTACCTTAAGATTTGTTAACATTGATGAAATTACAAATCTTAATAATAAATATAGAAATAAAAATTCTCCGACTAATATTTTAGCTTTCCCAAGCTCTATACCTAAAGCTTTCCAAGACAAACGCCCTTTTTTGGGTGATTTGGTAATAGCGCCAGAAATATTATTGCAAGAACACTTAATCTTAAAGCTAAAACTTGAAGCTCATTGGGCACATATAATAATTCATGGCACCCTCCACCTTCTTGGCTATACGCATGAAGATGTAAAAGATACCCAAGAAATGCAAAACTTAGAAAAAATGTATTTGGCAAAACTTAACTTCCTTAATCCTTATAAACAGGAGCAACATAACCTTGAATAAGAAAAAAAGCTGGTTCCAATTATTAAAGTCTAAATGGAATCGCTTGTTTGATAACTCCCCAAAAAACATTAATAGTCTGTTTGATTTTTTACAACGCTGTAAAGCTAAAGAAATTATCAACAAAGACACCTATAAAATGCTTGAGTGTGTAGTTGAATTAGCTCCTAAACAAGTCCGCGATATCTTAATTCCTAAATCACAGATCATTTTTCTTTCACTTGAATTATCTTTAGGTCAAATTATTCAAATTATTACCGAATCAGGCCACTCACGCTTCCCTGTCATTGATAACAACACTGATGAAATTGTCGGAATTTTGCACGCTAAAGACCTTTTAGCATTGCACAATAATCCTAAACAAGACTTTGATTTATATGATGTTTTACGCCAAGTAACTTTTGTACCTGAAAGTAAACATCTGCTTACCTTATTAACCGAGTTCCGTAACATGCGTACCCACATGGCAATTGTCGTTGATGAATATGGAGAATTAAGCGGCTTAGTCACCTTAGAAGACATAACTGAACAAATTGTGGGTGATATTGAAGATGAGTTTGATACTAGTGATGAATTATTTATTAAATCATTAGGGAAAAATCGTTATACCATGAAAGGGCACACCCCTATAGAGGCGTTTAATGAAACCTTTAATACTGAGTTTACTGACGAACAATATGACACTATTGCTGGCATGATAACAGCAACTTGTGGCCATTTACCCAAAAGAGGTGAAATAATTCAGCTTAAATGTTTTCAGTTTAAAGTGTTACATGCTGACGAAAGACGTATTCAGTTGTTAGAATGTTACGATAAACGCTCCTTTGAAGCTAATCCATGATGACTCCGCGAATTCTTGCAATTGATAGTGATAAAGAACTTACCGCCTTACTAATTACCTACTTTGAATCAGAGAGCTTTAAGATTGAATGTGCGCATGATGGCGAGAGTGGGTTAAAAAAAGCTTTAAATCAGGACTTTGACGCTATCATCTTAGATATTTTATTGCCGAAGAAAAATGGATTTTTAGTGCTTAAAAGTTTACGTGAACATCAAACTACCCCGGTGATGTTTTTAACTGCAAGAAATGATGATATTGATAGGATAATTGGGCTTGAACTAGGTGCTGATGATTTTTTGCTTAAGCCATGTAACCCAAGAGAGCTGTTAGCAAGATTAAGAGCTATTTTAAGACGTGCGCCTAAAGCGCCTACTGAGCGTAATACTATCCAAAAATCCTGGCTTACACTTAACACAAAGGCAAGGAGCGTTGTGAAGGGTGGCGTTAGTATTGAGCTAACTACCACTGAATTTAATATTTTAGAAACGCTTATGCGCTTTCCTGGACAAGCATTTTCTAAAGAAGAACTTACTGAGTTTGCTTTAGGGCGCAAATTTACGGCTTATGATAGAAGTATTGATGTGCACATAAGTCATCTTAGGCAAAAATTAGGGAGTAATGCAAAAGGCGAGCCTTTACTTAAAACCGTACGCGGATATGGCTATGTCATTAACGAATGAATATGACATTGTAATAATTGGTGGCGGTATTCATGGCGCTGCTGCTGCTCTAAATGCAGCAGGACGAGGGTTAAAAGTGTTATTGCTTGAAAAAGATGATTTAGCGGAGCATACCTCTTCTGCTAGCTCAAAGCTTATTCATGGAGGTTTGCGTTATCTTGAACATGGTCAATTTAGTTTAGTTATAAAAGCTTTAAAGGCGCGGGAAAATCTTTTACGCAGAGCCCCTCATCTTGTTAAACCATTAAAATTCGTCCTCCCTCTTACCACTTTACACCGCGCACAATGGCAAATTAAGCTTGGCTTAAAAATGTATGATTTTTTCAGTGGCAAGGAAAATCTCCCCCCTGCAACTTATATAACAAGAAAAAGTGCAGCAGCGCTTTTTTCTCCGCTTAATTCTAACTTTGAAAATGCCTTCACTTTTTATGATGCAAAAACTGACGATGCAAGATTGACTATTGAAAACGCTCTTCTTGCAAGGCAACTAGGCGCAGAAATTAAAACTCACACCCAGTTTATTGAAGGCGCCTATGCTAACAATGCTTGGCAGGTTTCTTTCAAAGAGAAGGGAAAAAGAAGCTTTACAATTTCTGCAAAAGCAATCATCAATACAGCAGGCCCTTGGGTCAATGAAGTTTTACGGTCTTTTAAGCTCAAGCCCGAAGTAAATTTAGCTTGGATAAAGGGTAGTCATTTTATAGTACCGCCATTGTATCCTATGGATAATGCCTATATTTTGCAACATACAGATAACAGAGTTGTTTTTTGTATTCCCTATCATGGTTACAGCATGATAGGGACAACCGAGCAAGATTACACAGGATCTTTAGACAATATAGTCATGGACCAAGATGAGGCGTCTTATCTATTTAATATTATTAAATTATATTTTAAAACTCCTTATAGAAATGAAGATATAAAGCACCATTTTAGCGGCGTACGCACTTTTAGATCGCAAAATAAAGTTAACTCTAAACTCTCGCGCGAATCTTATATAAACGTAATAAATGCCCCTTTGCCCATTGTGAGCCTTTATGGCGGCAAGCTTACAACGCATGCGGATTGCGCTAACAGAATGCTTGAGAAGCTAATTCCTAGCTTTTTAAATTTAAAAAAGGATTTTTCTCCTAATACTTTCCCTGGAGCTCTTAATTTTGCGGAGCAAGTTAAGCAATTACAATTAACTTATCATTGGCTGCCTGAAGAAGTTTTAACTAGATATATTTCCCAATTTGGAAGCCGTACTGCACAATTGTTACAAGGATGTAATAAATTAGCTGATCTAGGCATAGAGGTATGTAAAGGTTTATATGAGCAAGAAATCAACTTTTTAGTTAAAGATGAATGGGCTACTAGTAAAGAAGATATCTTATGGCGCCGCACTAAATTAGGCTTACAATATTCACAACATGAGGGAGAAAAGTTAGGAAGTTATTTAGAAGCTCGCTTTTGAAGCACAAAATTCCTTAACCTTAATGAGCACAGGAATAAACAATAACGCCAAAATACATGCAAATGCAAAAAGGTTTACCCACCCGACCTGTCCTTGTATATATGCGCCAAAAGGTCCTGACAATATTCGCGGCAGACTACTTATCCCCACTAAAATAGAAAATTGGGTCGCGGTGTATTTTGTGTCTACTACCTGCATAAGTAAGGCAACTAAAGCCGTTGCTCCCATACCAGCCACCAAGTTATCAACAAAAACTGCTAGTAAAAACATCCAAAGTACTTTGCCGTAAATAGCTAAAGCAAGAAATAGCAAATTAGATCCTGCTTGAGCTATGCCTATATATAGCAAACTCTTATATAACGAACATTTACGTAAAATAAGCCCAGTAACAAGACCACCTGCTAAAAGTGCGCTAATGCCCATAACTTTATTAACATAACCAATAGTTTTAATAGAAAATTGTAATTCTTGGCGTAAAAAAGGCATGACTATGCCGCTTGTTGTGGTAGTAAAAGCTTCGCCTAGTTTATATAAGAACACAAAGCCAAATAGCCATAAAATATTTTTTTTGCTTAATAAATCTCTAAAAGGTCCAACCCATGCAGTAAATCCAGTTGGGGCTTCTGCAGCTACAGTTGGCTCTTGGCTAAAAAAGGCGGTTGTAAGGCCAACGAGTACTAAAAGCGCCATAACTTTAAAAGCCTCTGAAAATCCATGATAATAAGCAAAAACTAATATAAGCCCAGATCCTATTAACATGGCTATGCGGTAGCCTAAAACAGCTAATGCAGCTCCAAGTGCGTAATCTTCTTGAGGTAAATATTCAATTCTTTGCGCGTCAATTGCCGCATCCAGTAATGCTGAAAAGACACTAAGTAAAAATGCAAAAACTAACATCATCTTAAATGAGTTATTGGGCTCTAAAAACGCTAACGAAAAAATCCCCAAGCCTAAGAGAAGTTGCATGCTTATCATCCAAGCACGCCGTCTCTTAAGACCAAAAAATGCGTATCTATCAACAAGAGGAGCAAAGAACATTCTATAGGTATAAGGTAGACCAATTAAACTAACCAGACTAACTTGCATAACTGATAAGTTTGCGTCAGCAAACCAGGCCTGTAAAGTTGGGCCTAGAACAGAAAACGGCAGGCCAGATGCGAATCCTAAAATAAATACTACAAAAAGACGCTGTAGCGGTAATTTAGTTGGCACTTGGTGTCCTGCCGCAATAAAGACCCTTACGCTTGTTTATCAGTAGTTTTTTTAACTGACAATAAATGAATATTAAAAATTAAAGTTTCATTAGGACCAATCGGGCCGCCGACACTTCTAGAGCCATAGGCAAGAGAAGCGGGGATATAAACTTCCCAAGTAGATCCTGCTGGCATAAGCTGAAGAATTTCAGTCCAACCAGGAATTACTTGTGAAACTTTAAATGTAGCTGCTTTACCAGTTTTATCCGTGCTATCAAAAACTTGGCCATCTATTAAGCGCCCAGTGTAATCAACAGTTACTGTGTCGTCGGCTTTTGGTTTTACTCCATCGCCATTTTTAATAACTTTATATTGTAAACCACTACTTAAAGTTACAACTCCTGGCTTGCTTTTATTTTGAGATAAGAAATCTTCGCCTTTAGTTTTATTTTCTTGCGCTTTTTTATTGAAAGCGTCAGCTTGCTTTTCGAGAAGCTTCTTTTGAAATGCTACAAGAACATCTTTCATTTGAGGTTCAGTCATTATAAACTGGGCATTCGCTAGACCATCTTCTAAACCTTTTGTCATAACGGCAGGATTAATTGTTATATCCTGTTTTTTAAGGTTTTTGCCAAGATCTACCCCAATTGTATATGAAAGTTTATCGGTGTCATTGTTTAAACTAACAGCTGCAATAGTTGCTGAACTAGCAACACTTATACCCATTGCAAGTAATAAAGCTACTTTTTTCTTCATAATTAAATTTCCTCTATCTTACCTAATCATCTATAAAAAAACCCAAGAGCTAGCTATTCTGCCCAAATCTCAGTGAAATTACTAGACCCTTTTTGCTATTGCTGCAATTAAACGTGTATGCAGTCCATCAAATCCGCGATTACTCATAATTAATATCGCATCCCCAGGAGCTACATCAGCTAGTAAGCTGTTAATCATATTAGCAGTAGATGCAACAACTGTGACACTTGAGCGCCAATCATTAATTAACTTATGAACGTCAAAGCCAGGCGACTCAAGTAGATATATTTTATTAGCCAAAGCAAGAGATTTTTCCATAACTTTAGCATGCACAAAGGTACGCATTGTATAAGAGGCAAATTCTAATGCCACCAAAATTCTTTTATGGCGGCCGCTCGAACGCAGAGCTTCTATGGTTTTAGCAATCGCGCTTGGATGATGAGCAAAATCATCATAAACGGCGATTTCATTAATTTTTGCGCGTAACTCTAACCTTCTTTTGACTGGCTGAAATTGTTGCAACGCTTCTTCTGCAATACTTGGATTTACTCCTGCATGATATGCCGCAACTAAAGCTGTTAAAGCATTTTCGACATTAAACTGCCCAATCAATGGCCAAGAAAGCTTTAATAACTCTTTACCTCTATGCAAAACGGTAAATAAAGAACCCGACGCATCTTGCAAAATTGCCTGCCATTGGGATTTAGCTGCAGGGTTTTTAGTATCTTTGGGATAAACTGCTAGCTCTTCTAATTTACTATAACAGCCATTCTTTAATACTCTATTTAATGCTTCATCATTTTCAGGCTTAATAATAACTGCTTTACTGCTAAGCGTACGCAAATAATAATGAAATTGTTGTTCTATGCTTGCAAGATCAGGATAAATATCCGCATGATCAAATTCTAAATTATTTAAAGTGGCAATCTCTGGGTGATAGTGCATAAATTTTGGTCTTTTATCAAAAAAGGCACTATCATACTCATCAGCCTCAATTACAAACCATTCCTTCTGCCCTACTCTTGCATTAGTGTTAAAAAAAGGTGCGACCCCACCTATTAAAAAGCCGGGCGCAAACCCGGCTTTTTCAAGGATTGTCGCAATCATGCAAGTTGTTGTGGTTTTGCCGTGAGTTCCAGAAACCGCAATTACGCGTTTCTTTACTAAAATATTTTTATAAAGCCACTCAGGTCCTGAAGTATAAGCCTTTTTGGAATCTAACAGGGCCTCTACAATAGGCATGCCGCGTTTCATGGCATTCCCAACAATAATTTCATCTGCCGCTAAAAAATGCTTATTTACTTCGTACCCCTCGACCCAGTCAATGCCCTTGTCTTGTAATAAATCGCTAACAGGTGGATAACAACCCTTATCGCAACCAGTAACTTTATAGCCAGATTCTTTGGCAATGATGGCTAAGCCACTCATAAAAGTTCCACTAATACCTAAAATATGTATATGGTGCATATAAAAGCCCCTAGTCATCGAGTTGAGAAAGCATTTGCTGACGTTTTTTAGTAAATTTAAAAGGTTCTATAACAGGATCATTCCACGGGCCTGTTACCCTATAAGTATAGGAAGTTATTTGTTGCATGCCATTTTTTAATAATCTACTAGCAAGCCAGGTAGCAGCCCCTGCAACAGGGCCACCCGCAATTGTGGCTACCACCGGCAAGCTTGCAGCAATCTGCGGATAAATGCGAATAATTAAATCATAAATTTCACTATCTAAATCTACTTTGCCAAAAATTTCAGTCGCTGCAACTGGCCCTTCAAATTTACAAGTTTTGGTCTGTAATTTACCTTCATTTAAATTGAACTCGCCAGAAAATTCATCAAATGAGTAGCCTTCATGTGATAAATCGCTAAAATCTAATTGTAAACGTCTGGGTATTGTTTGCAGGCTAAATAAACTAAGAATTTTCACAAGACCTAGTTTACTTTCGGTTTGTTTATCAAGATTCATAGTGCGTCCATGTACTATACGAGCGTCAACTTCACCGTGCATATTAGTCAATTTCACTTTCCACAAAGGATAATCATAATTTAAGTTAGCACTAAGCTCGAGTTTTCCTGCCTCTAAAACTGGATTCCATTGTAAAGCCAACAGCATTTTGTGAATATCTTTAGCAGTTACGCTAAAGCTAAGATTACTTTCGTCTTCATCATTTATTAATTTCCAGGAAGCTTTGCCATTAATAGCAAAACTTAAGTTCTGTAACTCCCAAGATGTTACATTAAATGCGTGGTCTTTATGTTGCGCTTTTATATTTAAACTCCCTAAATCCAATTTTGCATATTTTAAGTCCTTAATATTAATATCCATAGAAGGCAAAAACTGGGGTTTTAGGGTAAAATCGCCGGTGAGACTAGAGTTAAAGTCTTCCTTTGTTAAACTTAGACTGTCAATTTTCCCAGATAACAAATACATTTTCTCATCGAACTTTAAATGTGCATATAAGTTGTTTACATCAAGATTTATATCCCAAACATCATTAGAAGCGCGCACTAAGTTAACTTCATTCGTATAATCAATAGCAATTTGAGTCTTATTATCTTTAGCAAAACTTACCTTAAGGTTAAAAGGTTTAGCCGCGTTTACATCTTTTTGCAAGAACGGCAGTAAGTCAATCCTTAACCCCTGCAAATTACTCGTAATGTAGAGTGAATCAGTCTTATCATTAACGATTGGAAAAACAAACTTTACTTGCGTGTTAAATTCCCCGGCTAAAAAATTAAAATTTTGTTGCTGAAACATATTGGCAAGATCGCTTGCAGTTAAGGTAGGATTAATCTCGAGCGCGGTGTGCAAAAATGGTTGCTGCTGTCTTACTATTTCTATGGGAAGCGCTTTTTGCCAAAGTAAAGCGGTTAGTTTGCTTGTATCGAGGCCATCTTGATCAAAATTAAGTGTGCCAGATAAATTGTTAAAATCTATAGCTAAAAACCCTAAATTTAAATTTAGCCCATTGTTAGCAAAAAAAACTTGCCCTTTAGCAAGAACTTCGTCGTTACCAGGGTATAAGGCCACATCAAGGTTTAGGTCAAGCTTTAAAGTATTTTGCCAATGCATAGATCTGTAAAAAGATTTTTTCTTCCCTAAAGGAGACGCTAAAATAATATGCCAAGCATCTTCAGCGCGCGCCTCAGCAAGGCCATGCACCAAAAGGCGTTCTTTATCTAGTCCTAGATCATTTACTCTTATGCTTACTTTTTGAATATCTGCTTTTTCAATTTTAGCTTTAGATATTTCAGCAGTTAAATTTCTTGCGTTAACCTCTAAATATCCGTGTATATCTTTAGCTTCGCTCCAGTTAGGGGCATAGTTTAAATCAAGCCCTGAGAGATCTGTCGCTACTACAAATTTGCCATTTTTATTATCAAAAGGAAAGCTTTGCCAAGGACCATCTATAATTATCTTGCCAGCTGCATGATCCAAACGATGAATATCATCATGGATAAAGTTATAAAGTTTCGGTTTTAAATAGCCTTTTGGTAAATAATCTAGCCAATAAGTGCCATTAAATAATTCAAAGTTAGAAGTAAAATTTACTTTATCAATTGCACCTTGAGCATCTTCTGTAACAACTCCTTTCCCATTGAGCTTAAGATGTTTATGCAATAGATCTAAGTGGTTTAGTTTATAAACTTTACCACTAGCTAATTTATCAATATAAAGATCTGAGCTAACGCTTGAAAATACTTCTGCCTTTTTATGTGGCAACTTTAAGGTTAAGTTATGACTGTCAAGCGCAAGGCGCGCATGGTCTTTTTGCCAGGTAAATACTCCACTAACATTCTTAGCACTAGGAAAATCTTTATAGGCCTTCCAGCTTAAGTCTTGAAATGCAGTAAGAAGCGTCCAATTATTTAGTTCTTTTTTGGCTTGTAAATCTTTTAAAGTACCTCTTAACTGTAAGTCATGTAATAAAGTAAGCTGCTCTTTATTTCTGATTGGCAAAGCTAAAACTTTTTCAATATCGAGTACAGAAACTGCAATATGGTATTCATCTTTAGGTGGATTAATTTTTACGCTAAAAGAGGTTTTAGGCCAAGCCAAAGATTTATCTTTAATCTTTATATCTTCACCTACTAACGCAAAACCTTGCTGCGTTCTTTGATAACCAAACTGGCCTTTTATTTGCATAACATTAGACTTTTTATTTATTTTGTTATCAATAAAAACAAAGTCAAGCAAATCAAGGTTAGTGTTAACTGCCTGCAACTTTCCTTGAGAAATATCCGTCCAAACCTCTCCTTTCAGTTTGCCTTGTGAAATTGCATAATCAAAAGGAATAAATTGATTAAGCCAAGGCATAAACTTCAATTCGCTAAACTTAAGATAAGTGTGGCCTCTAATATTAGGATAAAGAAGCGGACTAACAAATTCGGCAGCAAATTCAACAGCAATATTGGGTTTTACTAAACTTGCTTGACCTTTTAAGCGGCTTGTGCCTAAACCATTTACTAAGGTTGCGTTAAAGTTATTAAAGGTAAAATTAAGAAAGCAACCAGGATAATTAGCAGTATTTAAAAAATGCTGGCAAGTAGCTTTATCATCAACATTGATAGATAAATTAAGATTTACGTTTTTTAATTGTAATTTCTGGTGCTCTAATACCCAAGCTAATAAGTCATAAGAAGAAAAATTACTCCTATCTTCACCCTCACCTACGTTTATACCCTGTAATATCCAATTATTGTTTATTTTCTGAACTGTTAGATCAACCCCATTGATAAATAAATATCCAGGCTGAAAGCGCCAATGCACTAATGAGCTAAAGAGGCTAATGCCTAAATCAAGTTCTTTAATATCTAATAATGAATTATTGTTATTTTTAAAAACCACGTTTTTTGCTTTTAATATAGGCTCAAACCAATACCAACCTGTTTCAATATGTCCTATCTCTACTGAGTAAGTTAATTTAGATGTTAGATATTCTTCTAATTGAGTTTTGTATTTACTCGCAACCGGAGTCAATGTCTGAAAAATGACCGAAACACCTGCAAAAAAAATGAAAAAATAAGCAAAAAATAAAGTAGCTCGCTTTAAAAAAGGTAAATATTTATTTAGCATTCGCACCGTAATAAACATATATAATATCTAATCTTCAAAGCGTAATCTTAACACAGCCACAACAGCAAAAGACATGCCAACAAAGCATAAAAGCGAATTTGCCGCTAATAATGCATAAATACCTAAGATAGCTAAAGGCATAGCTTCTAAACGCATAACTTGCGATCCTAAAATCATTATCGGTAAAGTTAGGGGAAGAACAAGTAAAGCCATAAGTGTCGTCCTTTGCACAAGTCCTACATTAAAAGCAGCGGCTAAGGCACATAAAGCGAAAATACCTGGCGCGCCTAAAGTTAAGCTGCCTATTAATAATAAAGTTTGTTCTAGCGTAAACTTAAATAATACTCCTGTTACGAGAGATAAAAGTAAAAATGGCAATAGGATATAAAACGCATATGTACATAAAGTTGCTAATACAATAACAAACATGGGCTTGCCAGACACAAAAGCTTGCAAAAGCACTCCATCGCTAAACGGGCGCTGAAATAATCTCTCGCTTGCAAGTAATACTGCTAATAAAAGAGCAATCCAAGTTAAACCCGCGCCTGTTGCTGCCTGTGTAGATGCGCTAAAAGGTAAAATCATAGGAAAAAAACCCAAAATCATGAGAAAGAATATTAAGGGTTGCAAAACAACATGGGGCTCGCGCAAAATGCTAATTGATTCGCGGCTAACTTGCCGGGTAAATACGTTTAAAAGATCTTTCATTAGCTAAGCCTAAGAATGTTAATCTTAGGGAGGTTAATTTTTGTATGCGATGTTAAGATAAGCTTACCCCCAGATTCTATATGGTCCTTTAGTCTTTGGACTAAAACTTTAATTGCCTCAGCATCGAGACTAACCAAAGGCTCATCTAAAATAAAAATGTTAAATCTTTTTGTCCACAAGCGTAATAAAGCTGCCTTACGCTGCTGCCCACTTGATAAGGTCGCAATTAATTTATCCTTACAGTCTTGGAGATTTAAAGCCTCTAAACCTTGATTTAACATTTTTTGATCAATAAGAGCAAACTGCAATGAGTATTTTAGGTTTTCTAGGATAGTTAAGTTAGAACTTAAACCTAGTTTATGGCTAATGTAGATGAGCTTGCTCTGATAATTAGGTAAACAAGAATAAATAGGCTGCCCCTGCCAACTAACTTGGCCTTCTTGGGGCCTTATAATACCAGTTATTAAATTTAAAAGGGTTGATTTACCCACCCCATTTGCGCCTTTTATGTGTAAACATTCACCACTATTTACGCGAAAATTAATATTGTTTAAAAGAGGAAGGTCGGAAAAGCTATATTTAAGGTTTTTACCTTCTATCATTATGTGCCGCTCTTTTTACTCGCAGTGAAAATTATTTACCATGCAGGAACTGCTCCGTCATTAAATAATATTTTAGCTTTTTCTTTTACTGGATCTGACTGAAACGCTTTAATAAAAAGCTTTAGTTCTTTCTTTTTCTTGCTATCTTTTCTAATTACCACAAGGTTTGCATACGGGGAATCCTTGGTTTCAATAATTAAGGCATCTTTGGCTGGGCTAAGACCTGCGGGAATTGCAAAAGAAGTATTAATAATAGCAGCATCAACATCAGGTAATACTCGCGGCAGTTGGGCAGCGTCCATTGGTTTAAAGTTAAATTTATGGGGGTTTTTATAAGCTTCCAGAGGGTTTATGGTATTTTTATGAATTTTTTTTGCCTTAATTAAGCCCTCTTTAGCCATAAGTTTCAAGGCTCTTGTTTCATTACTTGGATCATTGGGAATCGCAATTATTGCATTATCAGGTATTTGATTAATATTTTTATATTTTTCTGAATAAACCCCCATAGGATAAACGAAAGTTTTTGCTATTATCTCAAAAGGATAGCCTCGCGCCTTCATTGCTGATTTTAAATAAGGCTTATGTTGATAAACATTAGCGTCTAAACTTCCATCGAGCAAGGCTTCATTAGGGAGATTATAATCACTAAATTCGACGATCTTTACTCTTAAGCCAAAGCGTTTAAAGGCTTCTTCTTTAGCAGCTTCGACAAGTTGGGTTTCAGGCCCAGCTATAGTTCCAACAACTATTGCATCTTCTTTGGGTTTATTGCATGCAATTATGCCTATACTAAGCAATATTATTAATAACCACCTTTTCATGAAAATCTCTCCATTTTATTAAAAATTGTAACTCAGGAGTTACTAAAAATTTATCTTGTATATTTACTTACTAACTTATCCCCTAACATTTGCATACCCTGCACCATAATGATAAGAATTATAACTGTAAGCAACATAACCATAGGATTAAACCTTTGGTAACCATATCTAATAGCAAAATCACCCAAACCGCCGCCGCCAACAGTACCTGCCATGGCTGTATAGTTAACTAGAGTAATCGCAGTTACAGTAACTGCCTGAATTAAAGCAGGAACAGATTCAGGTAATAATAAATACCGAATTATTTGCATTCCACTCATACCCATAGAACCGCCAGTTTCTAGTAACCCGTTTGCGACATTAATATATACATTGTCAACTAGGCGCGCAAAATATGGCACAGCTCCAAGCACCAAAGGGACCATAGCAGCATGCATGCCAATTGAAGTACCAACTATAAATCTTGTTATGGGAATAAGCGCAACTAACAAGATAATAAATGGAATAGAGCGGGTTGCATTAATAACCATTGATAAAGTTTTATATAAAAATTTATTTGGATAAACGCATCTTGCACTAAACAACCAAGTACCAAGTGGCAAACCTAAAATAATAACAACTATAGTGCTAACAACTATCATATATATAGTTTGCAATGTTGCGCCAAGGAGTTCATACAGAAGAATTAGCGACATAACCTAATACCTCAACGTTCAAATTTTGTTCTCTACAGCGCTTTAAAAAAAGCGCGAATCTTTCCCTATCCGCAGCTAGCTCGAGAATTAATACCCCACAAGTAACACCATCATATCTATCAATATTTGCGAGCAGAATATTAATATTAAGATGTAACTCTTGGCTTGCTAAGCTAATAAAAGGCGCCGTGGCAGCATCGCCTTGAAAAAAAAGGCGAATAATAGGCCTATCATTAAGATCTTGCGTTATAGATGCCTTTATACATTCTGGCAATTGGGGCGCCAACTCTTGATACAACATTTTACGCACTTCGCTTTCACTATGCTGCATAACTTCAGAAAGGGCCATAGTTTCTTGAATACGCCCTTTTTCGATTAGCGCAAGCCTATGACATAGTCTTTTAACAACTCCCATATCATGGGTAATAAATATAATAGTAATGCCATAAAAATGATTAATCTTTTTTAAAAGCGCAATAATTGCTGCTGTGGTTTCAGGATCAAGCGCTGAAGTTATCTCATCGCACAATAAAATTTTAGGGTTAGATGCTAAAGCGCGCGCAATAGCAACCCTTTGTTTTTGGCCACCTGATAAAGAAGCTGGATATGCGTCTTTCTTATCTTTTAATTCTACAAGAGCTAAAAGCTCATCTACGCGCGCTAAAATTTCATCAATGGGTTTACCTTGAACCCGCAATGGCAAAGCGATATTTTCAAATACCGTTTTCGACCCCAAAAGGTTAAAGTGCTGAAAAACCATGCCTATTCTATGGCGCATTTGCGCTAATTCTTTAGGCTTTAACAGAAGAAGGTTTTGGCCTGCAACGAGTACTTGCCCTTTTTCAGGTCTTTCGAGCAAATTAATACAGCGCAACAAAGTTGACTTACCAGCTCCACTTTTACCAATAATGCCAAATATATCGCCTTCTCCGATTTTAAGGTTTACGTTATGTAAAACAGTATTGCCTAAGTAAGTCTTCTCAATAGCTATTAACTCAATCACCAATTAGATCCGTTAAAGTGACAAAACCTAGGATTCTAGCAAAATAGTATTATAAAAAATAGAAAAACTGTTTGTTAATTGCTTGTTATAGTATTATAATGTCTTTTTTTAAATCTTTATGACGATAATATCTGCAATGAATTATTTTTCTCTCGCCCAAACAGCTATAGAACCTGGAGATATTGTATTTGTAATTAGTCCTTATAAGAAGAATCTATTAATTAAAATTAAAGAGGCAGTGCAGAGTTTATATACTAGCAAAAATCATAAAGGCCACCCCGAAGTTATTTCTGTAGCTGTATGTACTGGTAAAAATGCTTATGGGGTTCAATTGTATAACCACGAAAGGCAGATCAAAATCTCCAGCAAGCGTTTACGGCGCATTTTGCTAGAACAAAAAGAAGATAGCGAACTTTATGCTTTACTTAATAAATTCTGCGATTGTGAGAGCAAAATTATAACAGAAGCTTTAAGTAGCTTTAATTATCAAACTAAAGATCTAAGCTCCTTAACCCAGCAGCAAATTTATCAAACTCTCCTTGAAGACCTAAATAATGGACTAATTTGTGCCAATATAACCCAACCCACAGCCAATTGGTTGAAAAAATTTGGCATTTGGTTACGCAGGCTACTACACTTAGAAATCCCTAAAACTTACAGCGCCCAAAAACAAACCTTAGTTGAGCTTCTCCTGCAACTAAGGGAAAAATCAGGCCGCTCTCAAGTCTTAGCTAATGTAGGAAATAGCTTTGTAGTCTATAAACACAATCGCAAAGAGCAAAGAGAAAATTTTATAAATGCCTATAAAGAGCAAATAGCTATTACCAATGAATATTATAAAAAGCATAAAACGCGCATGAGTTTTTTTAAGATCTTTCTTGCGCTATTTGGGAGCGCTAAACAGGATGCATATGATAAAAATAAGCACAAACCAGCTGCTGACACTTTTTGCTCCCGCAATGTTATTGAAGTACTAAATCAGGTAGATCCAAACTTAGTTAAGCAAGGTCGCCATTCTCTACCAGCTACTCTAGAAGCTGGATTTTATAGAGCCTCAATTTTTCCCGATGAAAATACTCTTATTACAAAAGAAGATGGCTCTATAGATTGGGAAGCGCAAGAAAAAGCGGCGCCCGCCTTTCAAAGATTGCTTATTCCTGCTTTAGAAAACAATCTGTTACCCGAACTGATAATTAAGATTAGTGACGAACTCAAAAGAATGGCTAAACAAAATTTAAATTCAGAAAGCCTAAATAAACAAGCGAAAATTAAAGAAACGCTTGCGCCTTTCATAGCTATGATAAAACATCAAAAGTTAGATAGTTGTTCACAACTCGAATTTGCCCTTGACCTTCTTGCCAAACTTTGGCCTATTTTACAAATCAATACAGGTTACTTTAATACCACCCCAACTTCTTTTAAAAATATTAGCGCATTCGCAAGATCCCAAGGTTTATTTGAGGAAGATATTCTGGCAAAAGTAAGTTCTAACCAACCCAGCACGTTGCCTTTTTCAAGCTATAGTAAGGCAACTTCCTTGCTGTGTAGCCCCCCTCCTCGCAACACCAGTAGCTCCCCTTATATATTCTGTGACTGGTCATTTAACAGTTGGGATAATAATAAAACCCAAGCTTTTCTTGCCTATGCTAAAGAAAAACTTGTGCAAGGAGAGCGTTTTTATTGTCTCCAAAGAGATAAATTTAATCCGCTAACTTTAGAAAACATAGATGCTTGGTTTGATTTTCCCCAACGTTTTCAATTAGCTGAAGATCTAATCCCAATGGAAAATAAAGAAATTTTAGCTAGATTTCATTCCGACAATGTGCATTTACTTGATTTTGAAACTATACAAACAACAATATTTGCCAATGATATTGAAGAGACCCTAACCAAATCCGCGAGTTTTCATGCGGAAAGTTTAAATCATGTCAATGTGTTAGAAAAAACTAAAGAAATAATCGACATTGCGCTTACAAATTCTAAGCAAAATCCAATTAAGGAACAGCTTACTAACCTGAAAAAACTGTATGTAAATATAGAACCCTCTAACACAGGTTATACAAGTGGAGTAGATACTTATAATTTAGAAGATAGCGAAACTCCTCAATCGGTTTTTACTCCTTTAAAACCAACAAAAAAGCCTTGTAAGGCAACTTACGATCGCCTCGAAGTATTTAGTTTTTTAGAAGTTAACCAAAATAAAGATAATAAAGATCCATTTAATATGTTTACCTTAAAAGCGCCAAATATTACCGCGGAAAACTCGTCCATTGCTAGTTTCTCTTTTTCTCCACAAGGCTTTTCTAATATATTATTAGATAAATTATCCAAGAGTAAGATTAATAACTATATACGCGCTTCTATAACCCTTAACCTTAAAAACACTTGGCAAGCTCTACCATCAAGCTTTGCAGAAGATACCTTAGCTTATGTTGCCATTAGTGGCCTAAACAAAGACGACTTTGAAATTAGAAAATCAAATGCCACCATGCAATATTATATTCGCAGTAAAACCTCTACAGATAAAAAAGTACAAATTGATTATATCCTTAAGACTTTTGCAGGAACCTATCAAAATCCTGCTGCGAATATATATTCATTACGCCGCTCGAATCCCGCCATTTATGCTTTATTATTAAAATACGCTGCTTTTAAGGCAGAGGAGCCTTGTAGTGAATCATTAAATGCCCAAGAATATTTAGACGCCGCAAGGAAAAATAAAACTGGAAGTTGTAGGCTAAGAGCAATTGCTTTTAAAGAAGAGATGCAACAGTTATTTAAAGATATTCCAGTTAACGTTGTTGCTAACCCTTTTCATTGCTATGTAGAAATTAAACTAGACGGTAAATGGCAAAGTTATTGTTTAGGAGGAACCAATGCAGTATTCCAACAAAAGCTTGCCACTACATTTTTAACCAGCGCTTCTCTTAACGCTATATAATCTAAATTTCGTAGAGCTCATAATATAGCACCATTGCTATTACTTTATTCTATATGTATAATCAATTCTCTTTGAATAGATCTGAGGAAGATAATTATGCACCCTTTACAGAATTTAGCAAATGAAGTAGTTGATGCTGTGGGTATTTTTGGTTTAAGTACAGAACTTAGTAAACTTAGGCAAACCGAAAGCTTAACTGGCAATCAAGATGCCATTAATTTTATTGATAGCTTAATTAAGCGGATTAATTTAGCTAAAGCTAATATTCCGAGCACAACTGTTGAACACGCTAAAAGCTTAATCATAGACTTAGCTCCTAAGGTTTTTACCAATAAAAACGATTTAGCTTCGCGTCTTTTCACTCTCGGGCTTTCAGCACAACAAGTTGCAATGCACTCAAGCAAAATGAGCCAACCTGGCGCTGGCAATGTGGATGACTTTTTACTGGCCCTTTCTTCATCTTTTCTTACAAGCTGCGCTGTTAACGACACCTGCGGTACCGTACACCACAGACCTTACAGAAGTAGTTATTATGGCTCTACTGGACCAACTATTTTTGCGCCTGCACCTGCGCCTGCGCCTAGAGGGGTACAATATACAACTCCAGGAAATGTTCACCACAGAACTTAGGCTTTTACCTCCATGATAGTGTTTGCTAGATACAGAGTTATATCTACTTCTGCATGGAGGCGTCTTTTTCTTTTTATATGATGCTTACATTTAGGAAAAAGTGAATACCTACTATTAATAGATGCTATTTCTTCTTTACATTCCATAGCGTTAGAAGATGCAGCATTTTGCGAGGGGCTTGCAAGGCTTTCACTTCTACTTTCATCTGTTGCCGCATTTGATGGTGAGGCGGAGCTATTTTTTGCAATTAATTGTCTAATGAGGTCGAGATGCGATGCTATTTTAGGCATTAATTTTTCTGGCGTAAGGAGCATTAAATGAAACTTTAATTTAATGTCTTTATTTTTAATTTGGCGCAAATGTTTATCTATTTCGGGCTGTACTGTGGAATATTTTTCATCCAACTTGCGTGACCAAATAACTTGATCTTTACTTGCAACCTGCAAAATTAAACTTGCATTCATGTCATTTAAATTAAGCGCAACATAATAATGCGGGTATAAAAATCTTCTATCTTCAAGGCCAATATTCACAAACAACTTGCCTGAATAAGATACGGAAAACATAATTGCACTCAAGTCATTAACAATACTTTCCACGGCATTGTCTCCCTCAAATTTTCCTGTTTCTATATTTAGATCTGCTTTTGCAAGCGGACTTTCAGAAGTAGAGTATCTTATGTAAACCCCTTTTTTTAGTGCTCCATATACAAAAGTTCCCCAGCACTCATCATACAGTTTGCCATTTTCAAATATTTTGCGTTTGCCATCGCCATGAATTACCTCATGGTTATTTTTATAATTCACTGAAGGCACAAAAGATCCTATTTCTTCAAAGGTAAAATTCTTGTCTCTTGTTGTGAGCGAACCTTTTTTAAAAACACTGGCCTCAAACTCACCTGCAAATTCTTCGATCCTGCTATTTTCGCTATCTGTTTCAATGTGTTTTACTACAGCTGCGCCATACGCTTCTAACAAATTACCTGAAAAATATCCATCACCTACTGTATGGGCAAGGTAGTGTTCTGTTGGCGTAACGGTTTGTTTTAATATCCCTTTATAATGAACGTCCTCCTTTCTACTGCCAAATATTGCTCTATCTCCTATAACTTCACCAGAAAACTCTATACTCTGAAATTTGCGCTCGATTAGCATTTTACCTTTAGAACTACTACCTTCTTTGAAATCACAGGAAATTTCTAGATAAATTTCATCGTTTTCTATTTCATGTGGTAATGCGTTACGCCTTAAGGTAATTTGACCTTCTAATTCGCTAGATCCTAATTCGCCTTTTATCACGTCCCAAGTTTGACCTAGGTATTGTACTTGGGGTAAGCCTTCATTAACCATAAGAACACCATTATTTAAATCGCATATTTTATGCTTAATAATATAATAATCAACAC
Organism: Legionellales bacterium RIFCSPHIGHO2_12_FULL_37_14; assembly: GCA_001804735.1. Lineage (GTDB taxonomy): Bacteria > Pseudomonadota > Gammaproteobacteria > Legionellales > Legionellaceae > 2-12-FULL-37-14. The sequence goes on from MHBC01000005.1 coordinate 63,657, forward strand.
TGTGACTCTAGTATTTGCTTGGTGGAATTAAAATCAACACGAGCTCCGGGCATGACAAGGTTTTTTTGTCATGATGTACAGAGCAACACGAGTTAACCATGCTTACAATTTATTGCTGAATAAGTATAATAACAAACTTTTATTTTACACCTCTATTGCTAATGCAAAAAACACCTGGTGTTAAATCACCTAAACTTTATCAAATGCTTTATTTTCAAGTGTGCGTAGGTATTTTATTAGGGGTTTTACTTGGACACTTATACCCTAAAATTGCAGTTTTAATGGAACCCTTAAGTAGAGGTTTTATTAAACTAATTAAAATGTTAATTGCCCCTATTATTTTCACAACCGTAGTTAGTGGAATTGCGAAAATGAATGATATTAAAGAAGTTGGGCGCATTGGGATAAAAGCAATTATCTATTTTGAAGTACTAACTACTTTTGCCTTAATCATTGGTTTAACGGTGGCAAATATATTTAAGCCAGGCGCGGGATTAAATATTGATGTTAACTCTCTTAACCCAAGTAAAATTGCAACTTATACTGCTGAATCTGCCAATTTTAGTGCTACAAATTTTATTTTAAATATCATCCCAGATACCATATTTAGCGCTTTTACTAATGTAGAAATTCTACCGGTATTATTAATCTCTATTTTATTTGGTTTTGCTCTGTTACACGGGGGCGAACGACTTAAACCATTAATAACCTTAAATGATCAATTTTCTACAGCGCTTTTTATTATTGTTAACTATATTATGCGTCTTGCGCCTTTAGGCGCCTTTGGCGCTATGGCATTTACTATTGGAAATTATGGAATCAAAACTTTAGTATCGCTTAGCCAGATTTTAATTAATGTCTATGTCACATGCATATTATTTGTTTTTATTGTTTTAAATATTATTGCAAAAATTTGTGGTATTAGTCTTTTTAAGTTTATTAAATACATCAAAGATGAGCTTTTTATTGTCCTTGGCACCTCATCTTCTGAGGTTGCCCTCCCACGTATGCTAAGTAAACTTGAACACCTAGGTTGTGGCAAAACTGTTGTTGGCTTAGTTTTGCCGGCAGGTTATACCTTTAACTTAGATGGAACCTGCATCTATCTTACAATAGCAACTTTATTTATCGCCCAAGCTTTTAATATTCACTTAACTCTAGAACATCAACTAACCATTATTGCTATATTACTCTTAACCTCCAAGGGCGCAGCTGCAATTACTGGCGGAGGCTTTATTGTGCTTGCGGCAACTTTATCGAGTTTACATACAATTCCGGTTGAGGGCTTAGTATTACTACTTGGAGTAGATAGATTTATGTCAGAAGCCCGCGCTTTAACCAATATTATTGGCAACAGCATAGCTACTATTGTAGTTGCTAAGTTAGAGAATGATTTTGATGATAATAAAGCTAAAGAGGTTTTGCAGTAAAAAACATTTTCACCTATACCAAATCCCGCGGACAAGCCGCGGGACGTCGGTTGTGGATAAGAGAATCAATAAGGATATGATTAGTCATAGGGAATTGTGCTTTTTTTAAGTCTTTTACCTTCACCCAAGCAAGATCTAATTGATCTTCACAGCAACTTGCTTCTCCTTGCCAATTGGTTACTTGGTATACGTGTAAAATATTATTATTCCCTATATATGGGCCAATATAATTTGCAATCTTAACTCCTAGTCCTAATTCTTCTTTAAGTTCGCGCTTAAGTGCCTGGTGAAACTTTTCATTTTGCTCGACTTTACCGCCGGGAAACTCCCACATGGTTGCGTAGGTTTTTTTTAGGCCGCGCTGGGTAATTAAGACTTCGTTGGTGCTGTTGACTAGAAGTGCAACAACGACGTTTTGCCAAGTTTTATGCAAGTTTACCATGACAGTTTTTATATTTATTCCCAGATCCACAAGGGCAAGGTTCGTTGCGACCAACTTTAGGGGTGTTGCGTTTATAGGGCTTTTGATCTTCTGCTGCAGCAACTTCAGAAGTTTCGAGAGGGTGGTAATATTGATAATTTTGCAGTCTTGAAACTTCGCGCTGAGCTTCGAGGGCGAGAGCATCTTCTTCGGTTGTTATATCAAGCGTACAAATAAGCCGAATGACTTCGTATTGAAATTCATCCAGCATTGCGCTAAACAATTCAAAAGCTTCTCTTTTGTATTCTTGCTTAGGATCTTTTTGCGCATAGCCTCTTAAATGAATACCTTGGCGTAAATAATCCATGTTAGATAGATGCTCGCGCCAATTAAGATCTATAGTTTGTAAAAGTATAGATCGCTCAAATTGGGTCATGACATCGCGCGTCACTTTAGTTACTTTTTTCTGATAAGCCTCGATAGCTTCTGCAATAACTTTTTGTTTAATGTCTTCAGGTTGTAAATTTTGATCTTTATCAATCCACTTTTTAAGAGGTACTTCTAGCATAAAGTCGTTGGCTAGTGTTTCCGTAAGAAGGCTGACCTCCCAATTATCTTCAAGGCTTTGCAAAGGGATACAGCGTTCACATAAACCGCCTATAACTGTTGTTAGCATAGATACAATCATCTCTTCAGTTTTTGCAGTGTGCATAAATGCATGACGCTCGCGATAGATAACTTGTCTTTGTTGGTTGGCGACGTTGTCGTAGTCTAACAATTGTTTACGTATGTCAAAATGATACCCCTCTAATTTACGCTGCGCATTTTCAATCGATCTATGGACTAATTTATGTTCAATTGGCTCCCCTGGGTTCATGCCTAATTTGCGCAGCATGCTTACCATTCTATCTGAGGCAAATAAGCGTAATAGATGATCATCTAAGGAAAGATAAAATCTACTACTTCCGGGATCGCCTTGCCGGCCTGAGCGGCCTCTTAATTGGTTATCAATGCGCCGTGATTCGTGACGTTCTGAGGCTATAACCCTTAAGCCACCTGCTTTAACAACGATATCATGCTTTTTTTGCCATGCGGCTATTACTTTTTGCTTGTCACTTGCTGTTGCACCTTCAGGTAAAGCCTGCAACTCACTTTCAAGGCTGCCGCCTAAAACTATATCTGTACCCCTTCCTGCCATATTTGTAGCGATGGTCACTGTCGCAGGACAACCTGCAAAGGCGATAATATGCGCCTCTTGTTCATGAAATTTAGCATTTAAAACTGCGTGTTTTATTTTCTTTTTATTGAGTAAAGAGCTTAAGAGTTCAGAAGCTTCAATAGAGGCAGTTCCTACTAGCACCGGCTGATTTTTAGCTATACAAGATTTAATATCTTCAATTACTGCTGTAAACTTTTCTTCTTTGGTCAAATAAACTAAATCAAGCTCATCAACGCGAATTAGTGGTTTATTAGTTGGAATTACTACAACTTCTAAATTATAAATTTGTTGAAATTCGAAAGCCTCAGTATCAGCGGTACCTGTCATGCCGGATAATTTATTATATAACCTAAAGTAATTTTGGAAAGTTATAGATGCTAGGGTTTGATTTTCATTTTGAATATGGACATTTTCTTTAGCTTCAACTGCTTGATGCAAACCTTCAGACCAGCGTCTACCATGCATCATTCTCCCTGTGTGCTCATCTACGATTACAACTTGGTTATCTTTAACAATATAATCAACATCCCTATGAAAAAGCGCATGGGCTCTTAAAGCAGCGTTTATGTGATGCATAAGCATTAAATTGCTTGGATGGTATAAGCTTTCGCCTTTGGCAAGAATCTTTGCCTCAGCAAGTAAAGCTTCTATATGCTCATGACCTTTTTCGGTTAAATGTGCTTGGCGTTGCTTTTCATCTAAGGTGTAGTCCCCTGTTGGTTCTTCCCCTTCTGCTGGTTCTTTTGCTTGGCGGGTAAGTTTAGGAATTAGGGTGTTTATTTTTATATATAAAGCAGAACTATCTTCGGCTGCTCCTGAGATAATTAAAGGGGTTCTTGCTTCATCTATAAGAATTGAATCTACCTCGTCCACGATGGCGTAATTAAGTTCCCGCTGAACAATATCTTCCTTACTAAAAGCCATGTTATCCCTAAGATAATCAAAGCCAAACTCGTTATTTGTGCCATATAATATATCTCTTTGGTAAGCTGCCTTTTTCTCTTGCGGCGGCATATCAGGGTAAATCACTCCAACTGTTAAACCCAAAAACTCAAACACCGGGGCCATCCATTGGCTGTCGCGCTTCGCGAGGTAATCGTTTACTGTAACAACATGTACGCCTTTGCCGGTTAGGGCGTTTAAATAAGCTGGCAAAGTTGCAACTAAGGTTTTACCTTCCCCAGTACGCATTTCCGCAATATTGCCTTCATGTAAAACCATACCTCCTAATAATTGCACATCAAAGTGGCGTAGGTTTAAAACTCTACTCGAGGCTTCTCTTACTACCGCAAAAGCCTCAGGTAAGATTGCATCTAGACTTTCACCTTTTTCTAGTCTAGCTTTAAATTCAGTGGTTTTTGCTGCTAAAGAAGTATCGTTTAAGTCTTTAAGAGGGGCAGCAAATTGATTTATAAGAATGACATTTTTTTCTAAACGTTTTAAAGTTCTATCATTACGACTACCAAATACTTTTTTAAGTAAACTCATTAACATATTCACATCCAGTTAAACCCATAAGATTTTCAAAGGCTCATATGATATCAGCTAAAATAAAGTTCTACATCTTTATCGCTTATTTCAGCTAAAGTTTTTGGTGACCAATGAGGAGTTTTATCTTTATCAATAAGCATAGCGCGCACTCCTTCATAAAAATCGTGGCCTGCGAGAAAGTGCTTCACCAGCTTTTTGTCAGTTGCTAAACACTCATATAAGCTTTTCCCAGCAGCACGATTAAGCTGCAAGAAAGTTACTTTTAAACTAAGAGGAGAGCAGGCGTTTAAAGTATTTAATGTTTTATGGGCCCAAGGGTTATTTAGATCACGTAGAGCGTTAATTATGTCTTCTATGGAGTTTTGGGTAAAACATTGCTCTATGTAAGCCATCTCACTCCCAAAGTTTTGCGGCTTATTAATATGGAGCTTGGCAAAATAAGCATCGATAGAGGTAGACAAATTACTTAAATCCTCAATACAACTAGCTTTATTTTCATCCATAATCACGTATTTAACTAAACCTAACTCATGCGCTAAAAACGCATTTACCCGCTGCCCTGTAAGTGCAAGATACATGCCTATTCCTTGTGGCAGGCGGGAGAGTATATAACTTGCGCCAACATCGGGAAACAATCCTATTGCAGTCTCAGGCATGGCAAAAACAAAACTTTCTGTAGCTATACTGTAAGAACCATGTAAGCCAATACCCACTCCGCCGCCCATAGTTAACCCATTCATTAAGCTCACATAAGGCTTGTTAAGCTTGGCTATTGCGCCGTTTAAATGATATTCATGCGCAAAAAAATCTAATTGGATTTGCCTATTTTTTGTAGTAGCCATCCATCTAACATCCCCGCCTGCGCAAAAAGCTTTTTCCGCAGTTGAGCTAATGGCAATAATTTTTATCTTTGGATCGTCGGTAAAATCAACTAGAGCTTGAGTAATATTTCTGAGCATTTCATCTGACAAGGCGTTCAGGGCTTGCGGGCGATTTAATATTATATGGCCAAGAGAGTTAACTTTTTTTATCTCAAGTAAAGATGGCATTTTAAGCTCCAGAGAAATTTGCTTGTCTTTTTTCCAAGAAAGCTTTAACTCCTTCAGCTTTATCTTTAGTTGCACAAAGCCTAGCAAAATGGAGCGCTTCTAGTTTCAGAGCGTCGGCTAATGGCAAATCATACCCTTGATTTATTACGCTCATTATGGCGTCTTGGGCAAGAGGAGCTAACGCTAAAAGGCTAGTCATTAAAGCCTCGCCCCTTGGAAGAAGCTCTTCTTTAGCAATTACTTCAGTAACAAGTCCAAAAGCAAGGGCGCAATTAGCATCAATTATTTTCCCTGTTAAACAAAGATCTAAAGCTCTGCCTTTACCTACAAGACGCGCTAACCGCTGAGTACCTCCGTAACCTGGGATTACGCCTAATTTAACTTCGGGTTGGCCAAATTTAGCGTCTATAGAAGCAATCCTAATAGTACAAGCCTGCAAAAGTTCACACCCCCCACCTAAAGCAAAACCATTAACTAAGGCCAAAGATGGTTTACCAAGGGATTCTAAAGTTTGAAATACTCTTTGCCCTAAGAGAGCAAATTCATAGCCAGTTAGAGTATCTGCTCTATTTAGTTCATTAAGATCTGCGCCCGCACAAAAAGCCTTGCCAGCGCCAGTTATTATTAACCCTTTAACTGCCCTATTATTTTTGGCTTTATTTAATATATCCTCTAAGGAGAGTAAGGTTTCTTGATTTAACGCGTTTAATTTATCTGGTCTATTTAAAGTTAGTGTTAAAGCGCCATTAGAAGATAAATTTTCTAGAATGCTATCCATGGTTAGTCCTTAAGTTAAATATTCAACTTCGTCTTTATCAAGAGCTGCTTTGGCAATAATTTCGTACATTATTTCATTAGTACCTTCTAAAATCCTATGCACCCTTAGATCGCGGAAGATGCGTTCGATATTATACTCTTGTAAGTATCCATACCCACCATGCAATTGCAAAGCTTTATCTGCAATTTGAAAGGCATTTTCGGTGGCAACCCTTTTAGCCATTGCGCAATAATATGGCGCATTGGAATTATTATTATCAAGAGCATGGGCTGCTCTAAATACCATTAGCTTAGCTGCCTCATAACGGCTTAACATCTTAGCGTAGATAAAACGTAAAGCCTGCATTTTTTTCAGCTCTTGCTTAAATTGTTTTCTTTCTTGCATATATTGCTTAGTTTGCTTTAAACATGCTAAGGCCCCGCCTAAAGAGCAAGCAGCAATATTTATGCGTCCGCCATTTAAAGCGTTTAAAGCAATGCTAAATCCCATGCCCTCTTCCCCCACCATGTTACTTGCAGCAACTTCACAATTTTCAAAAAATACCATAGTAGTTGGCTGCGATTTCCACCCCATTTTTTTCTCACGCGCTCCAAATGACAGTCCTTTAGTGTTTTTATCAATTAAAAAACATGAAATCCCTCGATGTTTATCTTCACTTGTTCTTACCATACATAAATAAACATCGCTTACACTTCCGCCTGAAATAAAAGCTTTCGAGCCATTAATAATGTAATTATCACCTTTTTTTTCGGCTTTAGTTTTTAAAGCAGCAGCATCAGATCCTGCTTCAGGCTCAGTTAAACAATAGCTAGCTAGCCACTCCATGCTTGCGAGTTTACTTTTATAGCGGTAATTTAGTGCTGAATTTGCGTACTTATCAATCACGCAAACTACCATATTATGAATAGATAAATAAGCTGCAGTTGATATACAACCTGTAGCAAGTTGCTCATAAATAATAGCGCCATCAAGCCGTGATAAACCAGATCCACCATTAGAAAGGCTTACATTCATAGCCCCCATACCTAAAGATGCAGCATCACGTAAAACTTCTGTAGGAAAATAAGATTCTTGATCCCACTTTTGCGCATTAGGAATAAGCTTTTCTACGGCAAATGTTTGGGCCATTTTTGCTATTGAAAGCTGAGATTCGGTTAAGTCAAAATCCATTTTGTCACCTTGGGCAATAATAACTGCTATATTTTAGGCTACGGGAGATTTTTGTCTAGACTGCGCTTCTATAAGAAAGTGTTGTTAAACGATTTCTTTCCTCATCCGTCTAAGTTATAAGGCGCTGACTTTTCCTGCTGCTCAGTAGTTTCATTAGAGTGTCGCGTAAAATGCCTAACTGCAAAGCTATCAGTTTTAGTTAAATAATAAGCTTTACCAAAGTCATTATCTAAGTTTGTATGATATTCACTGAGGTTAGGAACAACTCCTACATGGCCATGGACAAATTTTACCGGGAATTTTCCTTTTGGAATAATGGTGGCCATGTATAGAATGCGATTCCAAATAAGTCTATAAAATGGCAGTTCTGGAGAAACTAAACCATCGTCAGCTACAAACCTACTGTCATATTCAATATTTTTAGCTAATTCCTTATTAAATAATTTTTCTTTGACGCGACTATTAATAAGTTCAATTGTTTTAATAAGATCCTTGCGAGTTTCATCATGGTACTCAATTCCTAATACATTAGCTAACCCTTCAATTGTTTCTAAACCAACAGGTGCATGGGTAAATATAGTTATGCCACCATCTTCTCGCAGCGTGTAATTTATAGCCTTAACCATTGGAATATAGTTTTTCAGCACAATATCTCTTACCTCTTCTTCCTCAATTACTCCGGTCTTAATTAAGAAATACATGTTCCTTAAAGATACAGTCTGTCTAGGAGAAATTGCCGTATTAGGAGTAAATTCTTTCTCATCGTAATTCGCAATAAAATCTCTGCTATGATTAGAAAGCAAAATATCAACATCGCAATTAGATTTTTTTAGTTTGGCTAAAACCAGTAAGGTAAAATAGTCATTATTCCCTCTATCTGCGAGTTCATCTCCTATAATAGTTACTGCAGGGAGCTTATTTACCTTGGCATTAGCAATAATATTTTTAAAATCTGCGATATCTTTTTTGGTAATTCCTTCTACATCTTTAATATAAATATTCCAAAGTGTAGTATAAGCTTGAGGATCTATTTCCAAGACCCCTTCTTCAATCAGCGTATAGATAAGCTTCATAGCATTGCCATGCATATCTCCTATGCTGACATGCTTAGCTTTATGCGCAATTTTTTCAGGGCATTTAGTTAAGTCAGCATTCTTTCTTTCCACAATCTCATCAGGCATAATAGCTAGCAGGTTGTTCTATATGTATTAAGTATAGACAATATTATAAGATTGCGTCGTTTCTCTTATTCTTAGTATACTTTCAAACACTAAAAGCCTTTGGAATGAAAATTATGCCTAGCAAAACAATTTACCGTAAAGATTATCGCCCTTATCCATTTCAAGTTGAAAGCCTTGAATTAGATTTTGATTTACATAAAGAAAAGACTATCTTACAAGCCGTGATGCGCCTTAAACGTCTTGACAGTGGCCCTTTACATTTATATGGCGATGATTTAAACCTTATCTCTATAAGCTTAAATGGCAAAAAATTATTCAAAGAAGAATATAAAATAGGAGAAAATGACTTAATTATTGAAAATGCCCCAGACTCTTGTGAAATTATAATAAAAACTGAACTTAACCCTAAGGAAAATACTAAATTATCTGGCTTATATTTAAGTAATGGGATTTTCTGCACCCAATGTGAAGCCGAAGGCTTTAGGCGCATGACTTATTTTCCTGATAGACCAGATGTATTAACTACCTATCGCACTAAAATTACTGCAGATAAAGAAGAGTTCCCAGTTTTACTTTCGAACGGCAACCTTATAAAACAAGGCGAATCTCCCAATGGTAAACATTGGGTTTTATGGGAAGACCCTTTTAAAAAACCCTCTTATCTTTTTGCCCTCGTAGCCGGCGATTTATCTTTAATGCGCGATAGCTACACTACAAAGTCAGGGCGCGCTATCGAACTTAGAATATATGCTGAAAAAGGTGAATCTTCTAAATGTTCACACGCCATGGAAGCTTTAAAACATGCTATGCGCTGGGATGAGGTTAACTATGGACGTGAATATGATTTAGAAGTTTATATGATTGTAGCTGTTAGTGATTTTAATATGGGCGCAATGGAAAATAAGGGTCTTAATATTTTTAATGCCAAATATATTCTGGTAAGCCCACGAACCGCAACTGATCTTGACTATGAAAACGTAGAAGGGGTTGTTGCACATGAGTATTTTCATAACTGGACAGGTAACCGCGTTACCTGTCGTGATTGGTTTCAATTAAGTTTAAAAGAAGGCTTAACAGTCTTTCGCGATCAATCATTTTCCCAAGATCAATTTGCGCGTGACGTTAAGCGCATTGAGGATGTAAAAATAATTCGCAATATACAATTTCCTGAGGATGATGGCCCTATGGCTCATCCTGTTAGGCCCGAATCTTATGAAGAAATTAATAATTTTTATACTACTACTGTCTACAACAAAGGCGCTGAAGTTATTCGCATGCAACAAACAATTTTAGGAGTTGATGGTTTTAGAAAGGGTATGAATTTATATTTTGAGCGCAATGATGGTAAAGCGGTAACTATTGATGACTTTGTCGCTGCTATGGAAGACGCCAATAATGTTGATTTAGCGCAATTTAAATATTGGTATAGCCAAGCCGGCACTCCTCAAGTTTCGGTTACCAAAGAGCTTAAAAACGGCAAAATTTCCTTGTTTTTTAAGCAACATAATCGTTTTTGGACAACCTCTGCTTTAATAAGGCCTTTTCATATTCCAATAAAAATTGCAGCTTTTACTCCTTCTGGCGAACAACTTACTTTGCCTAAGACTTTGCTTGAGTTAAAGCATAAAGAACAAGCATTCGATCTAGATATTCCTGAAGATTCTATAATTTCTTTGTTAAGAGATTTTTCCGCACCTATAAAGCTTAACTTTACCCAAACAGAAGATGAACAATTAGCCATAATGAAATTTGAAACCGATGGATTTGCTAAATGGTATGCAGTGCAAAACTTAGCCTTAAATTGTCTTACCAATGGGATAAAAAACCAAGGCAAAATTGTTTTGCCAGAAAAATTAGCTGATGCTTATCGCTCCATTCTTACAGATCCTAAACTAGACAAAGCATTATGTGCTGAGCTGCTTACTCCCCCTTTATTTGAGGATTTGGCAGCATTATGCGAAGTTGTGGACGTTGACTTAGTTGAAGATGCTAGAACAAACTTTCAAATAGCAGTTGCAAATGCTATTAGTGAAATTGGCCTTAAACTTATTGAAGAGTCTTGGAAAAACGAAACTCACCTTATGACTACGCAAGCTTTTGCCTCACGTAGATTGCGGCATATAGTTTTAAGCTTATTATGTAAGGCTGATAATGCGCTTGCCTTTGACTTATGTGAAGAGCAATTTTATGAAACCAAAACTATGGCAGATGAAGCAGCGGCACTTTATATCTTAGCCGCTTCTAAACATAGCGATAAACGTGAAGCTGCTAAAGATAGCTTTTATACCAAATGGAGCAATCATGATTTAGTTTTAGATAAATGGTTTGCCGCTATTGGATCTGCTGATTTACCAGAAACATTAGCGCGCATTGAAAATCTTTTATCCCACCCTAAATTTAAATTTAATCAACCAAACAAAGTAAGGGCATTAATCGGCAGTTTTTGTTTTGCCAACCACCGGCAATTTCATCAAAAAAATGGCGAAGGTTATGCATTTTTAGCCGATATGGTATTAAAGCTCGACCTAGGCAATCCCCAAGTCGCCGCCCGCATGGTCACCCCTTTTACCCGCTTTAGACGTTATGATAAAGCGAGAAAAGATTTGATGCACGAATGGTTAGTTAGGTTATCTAAACAAAACCTATCTAAGGATGTTAGTGAGATTGTGCTAAAGACTCTTGCTACGTGAGGTTGTTATTTTCCAAACAGTAAAGCTAAGATATTTAATATATCATTTGCCGTTGTAGCATCTAGCTTTCCCAGTTTTTTTACCACTCTAGATCGGTCGATTGATCTTAGCTGGTCAAGTGCAACTTGACCATTTTTTTCTTTAAAAGATGTTTTTACTCTTGTAGGAAAAGATTCACGAATAGTGCTGGTAAGCGGGGCTATAATAATTGTATTTAAGCGGCTTAAATTCATTGAATCAGGAGATATAACAACGCTTGGCCTAGTTTTTTTTATTTCAGATCCAATAGTTGGATCTAAATTTACTAAGCATACATCAAACCTTTTTATGGTTACCATGTCCAGTCTTCTTCATCAAACTGGTTGGATAAATTTATAGTTTCTTCTGCATTCATAGAATCAGCAATTTTATTAAATTGCTCTAGCCAATCATGTTGCTTATTTTTAGTTGGCGTTAGCAGCAAGGAACCTTGTTCATTGATGGAAACTTCTAGCACATCTCCTGGCGCTAAATGCACCTCTTTTAAAAAAGTGCATGGAATACGAACACCCACAGAGTTTCCCCATTTTTTTAGTGCAACAGAAGTCATGATTTGTTTTCCAATGTTTATACATAGTATAATTATACAATATATAACTATAATAATCAATCTAGCACCTAAGCTTTGCCTCATGTTGGGCCAAGGCTAAACCTACTTTTTGCCAGTCGTGCTCACAGAAAGAGCTTTGCCAAGCTTACATTAAGCCTGAATAATCACCGCCATCTACCAATAACATGACGCCATTAATATAGCTTGCAGCTGGTGATACTATAAATGTTGCGGCATTAGCAAATTCTTGTGGATCGCCCATGCGGCGCAATGGTAATGCCTTAATTACTTCTTTCACACAATTTTCGTAAGATATTCCTAATTTTTCCGCACGTTTCTGCAATAAATATTGCGTACGATCTGTTTTTGTCCATCCTGGTAAAATTGAGTTGACACGGATGCCGTACTCCCCCCACTCTTGAGATAATGATTTAGTAAGACCTAGGATGGCAGGGCGGATAACATTTGAAATTAATAAATTTGGAATAGGCGCTTTGGCGGAGCGACTTGTGATTGTAAGCACGCTCGCATGTTTGCTTTTTTTTAGGTATGGCAGGGAAGCTTTTAATAAATAGACTGCGCTCATTAAATTCAAATTAAATCCTTTTTCAAATGAAACCTCGTCCAATGTTTCAAATGTACCAGCAGGCGGCCCACCTGCATTAGTGACAACTATATCTAAAGACGAAAATTTTTTGACAGTGTTTTGGATAAAATTTTGTACTTGTAATTCGTTTGTCACATCACAAGATTGCACAAATATATGACTATCATCAGCAAGCTTAAACAAAGATTTTTTCGCAGCTAAAATACGCTTTTCATCACGTCCGCAAATAGCAACCTTTGCGCCTTCTTTTAACAATGTTTGTGCAGTTGTTAATCCCAAACCATCAGTTGCTGCAGCTAATAATGCAACTTTATTAGTTAATTGCAAATCCATTTATTCCTCCTTTTGGATAGGTTAAGCACCTAAGCGCTTTGCCTCAGCAAATGCCGATCTCGCTTTTTCATGCTCGTTAACACTTTTATAAAGCCTTCCTAATAAATACCAGCCATGGGCACTTTTAGGGGTGTGATCTAGCCTTTTGCGTAAGGCTTCAATTAGCTCAGCTTCGGTTTTAAATGCACTTAAGATTTTTAACACTTCTTGCTGTTCTTTATGGAGCTTATATTGCTGTAAAACGAATAAATTTCCCAACGCAAGATATGCACTAGGCATAATAATAGCTAGCAGTACTGTCATTAAAGCTGCCATGAGTTTAGCTGAGTATATTGGGTAAATTAGTAAAACTAAAAAAGCTAAAAAAATACCTGCTAATACAAAATACATATTTATACCTGTAATCCTTTATTCTTATAGACAAATAAGCCAAGAGCTAAAACGCCTAAACCTAAGAATATATAAGGACCAAACCACAAAAGATAGGTTTTAGCATTTAATGGTGGTTTATAGAGAATGAACTCCCCATAGCGCTCAACTAAATATGATTTTATCTCAGCTTCGCTATATTTTTCTTGCACTAATTTATAAACTTTCTTCTTCAAATCCATAGCAAGAGGGGCGTGAGAATCAAGTAAATCCTGATTGCGACACACTAAACACCTGGTTTCTTGCAACACGTGCTGAAAGGTTACGTATTGTGCGTCATTTGCAAACTTAAAATCAGAATCCGCTGCGCGCGCACTAGTTAGCATAAGCATACAGAATAAAATTACCCCAAACCTCATTTAATAGATTCCTCATGTGGTTGCATTTTAGGCACAAAAAAGCGCTTCCAGCTTTTATTATCTAAAAGCCCTGCATACCGCATTAAAATCTTGCCAGTAGGGTCAATTAAATAAGTTTCAGGAGTACCATAAACTCCTAGTTCAATCCCAAGATCACCACTTGCATCAACTCCTACTGCTTTATAAGGATTACCATTTTCTTGTAACCAATTTTGCGCAGCTTGTAGATCATCTTTGTAATTAAGGCCGTAAATAATAACACCATCTTGGGCGAGCGAGTTTAAAAAATCATGTTCTAATAAACAATTGCTACACCATGTTGACCATACGTTAATTAGGCTAAAGTGGCCTTTAAAATCATTAGAGTCTATATATTTTTCATCTAGGGTTTTTATATGAAAGTAAGGCAAAGGCTTCCCAATTCTTGCAGAAGGTAAATCTTCATTAAGAAATAAGCCACCAAATAAAATTAAGCAAATGATTATAAATACAGCAACGGGGATAACATTAAATAGAGTATTGCGTGTCATTTTTTTATGCCTTGTAAACGTCTTAAATCACACATAGCAACAAGCGCCCCTAAAAATATCATTAACCCGCCGAGCCAAATAAACCTTACTAATGGCTTATAATACAATCGCACTCCCCAAGAGTTTTCCCCAACAGGATCACCTAAAGCAACATAAATATCGCGTAAAATGTTTACATCAACTGCAGCATCAGTCATTGGGGTATTAGAAACATCATAAATACGTTTTTCCGGATAAAGTGCCTTCTTAAAGGGGCCTTTTTTAGGCTTAAAATAAAATACCCCACGAACTCCGTGATAATTAGGCCCTTTTATAGACTCTTCTTTATTAAATTCAAATGTATAACCAGCAAATTTAATACTCTCTTTAGGCTGCATAACGGTGTCTATTTGCTTTCCTAAACCAGAAGAAACTGCAACTCCTAATGCCGTGACACCAATTCCAACATGAGCAATAGTTGTACCATATGCTTTGTAAGAAAGCTGCCTTATGCCCTGCTCGCGTATCTTCTGACCTAAACGCTGCAAAGTAGTTAAACAGACCCAAATACTTAAGCCTGTTGCAATAGCTAACATAAGCATATTTTGCTGTTTGCTTAAAAAGTATATGAAAACCAATAAGCTTACACCAAAAGCTAAGCTTAAAGTTCGCATAACCTGAGTAATATTGGCTTTCCCCCAGGGAAAAAATAAAGATAGACCAGTTATAAATAATAATATTAAAAAAGGGGGCACAAATACTGCATTAAAATACGGCACCCCAACAGAAATTTTGCCTAAACCTAAAGCATCAATTATTAATGGATATATAGTGCCAAGTAAGACTGTAAGCATGGCACTAACCAACAAAACATTATTGAGTAAGATCAACATCTCGCGCGAAACTAAACCTATTTTAGCTTTTACAAACATGTATTGCGCTCTAAATGCAAATAAAAGTAATGCCCCGCCTACGTAAAAAGCTAACATACCCAAAATATAAATTCCGCGTAAAGGATCGACCGCAAAAGCATGCACCGAAGTTAAAACTCCTGAGCGCACTAAGAATGTTCCTATTAAACTTAGAGAAAATACAATAATTGCTAACAATATAAACCAAGCCACCATCATTTTACGTGATTCAACAACTAAAAGCGCATGAATTAAAGCTGTAGCCACAAGCCAAGGCATGAAAGAAGCGTTTTCCACAGGATCCCAAAACCAAAAGCCGCCCCACCCTAATTCACGATATGCCCACCAGCTACCTAAAACAACTCCTAAAGTTAAGGTAGCAAAGGCAAACAATATCCATGGCCTACTTAAACTTAAAGCATAATAGTCAATTTCGCCGGCCCACAGTAATGAAACCGCAACTGAAAAAGCAATAGAAAAGCCAACATAGCCTACATATAACATAGGTGGATGCAATAAAAACCCTGGGTCTTGCAATAATGGGTTTAAATCTCGCCCTGTAGCATTTAAAGTAAACTCCATAATAAAAGGGTTTGAAGTAAGCAAAATAAAGAGCAAAAATCCTATGCTTATTAATCCTTGAATGACTAAAATCCTAGTTTGCATTACTTTAGCTAATTTTTTTGAGGTTAAGGCAAAAGCCAAGGTCCAGGTTTGTAAAATACACACCCATAACAACATAGATCCTTCATGCCCACCCCAAAGAGCACACGCCTTATAAAACCATGGCAAGGTTAAACTTGAGTTCATTTGCACATAAATAAGCCTAAAATCATCAGTTAAAAATGCTAAATCAAGACAAACAAAAGCAATAGCGCCACATACCCACTGTAAAATTACATAATAAGTAGCGGTATTAAGAAGATTAAGCTTTGCAGAATAAATGCCATAACAAGGGATAACAACTAATAGAAAAGCTGCGCAAAGATTTGCTATTAAGGCCAATAAACCAATTTCCGCAAACATCAAACCCTCGCCTCTTTTAGATGTCTTATTTCGGGCGGCATATATTTCTCATCGTGTTTTGCTAATACTTCTTGGGCCCTTATCAGGTTATTTACAAGATAGCCATTCACAACTACGCCTTGGCCTTCGCGAAACAAATCTGGTAATAATCCGCGGTAACGCACATAAACTGTAGAGTCTAGATCCGTAATAGCAAATTGCACTATTTTACCCTTAGCAGAATGTCGTAGACTCCCCTTTACCACCATACCTCCTACGCGAATTAATTGTTTTGGGGGAATCTTGGCTTTAGCTAATTGTTTCGGAGTATAAAATAAACTTATATTTTGCCTTAAGGCAAATAACACTAAGCTTACGATTATGCTTCCAAAGACAACAGAAGTTAGAATAACTAACAATCGATGTTTCCTTATATGATGCATTTTAATGCTCTTTAGCAGCTGATAATGCTTTTTTCTCAGCAAGTTTAAAGCTTAGTTTGGCTTTAATTGTTAACCAGAATAAGGACCCAAGAGCAAATAAATAGGACAAAACGATATAAAAAGTATATTTACCCAAAAACATGCCCTACCCCCTATTTAATACTTGCAAAATCCAATTTGCCCTATACTCTCTACGCAATAACTCTGCTTGCGCGCTTTTTAACACAAACCAGCCTATAAAAAAAGCGAATCCAAGCGCCATTAAAGCTAAAGGTATTAACATACTTGGAGCAATAAGTGGTTTTTCGCCAAAAGAAAAACTACTTTTTTGATGCAAAGTTTGCCACCAATAAACAGAATAATGAATAATTGGCAGATCAATTAAACCTATTATACTTACTATTGCCATGCCTTTTTCAGCTATTTCTTGCTGCCTAAAACTACTTGGAATAGAAAGAATAGCTAAATAAAGTAATGCTAAAACAAACTCTGAGGTAAGTCTTGCATCCCAAATCCACCAGGTCCCCCACATAGGCTTACCCCACAAGCTCCCAGAAATAAGCGCAATTAAACTCATGCAAAACCCAATAACTGCCAATGATCGGATTAAAATACCAGCTAATTTAACACGCCATACTAACAATAAAAGACTAAAAGCCCCCATGGCGGCAAAACAAAGCATAGAAAACAATGCACAAGGCACATGCACATACATAATCCGTACGGTGTCCCCTTGCTGATAATCTGGGGGTGAAAAAACTAAAGCGAATAATAGCCCTACCATAAGAAATAGAGCAGCCAAGGCACCAAAATAGCGCGCAATTATTTGGGATTTAACGTAAAACCACTGGGGTGAAGACCATTTATATAAAGATTTATACATATAAGATAAGCATGGCGCAAAAATGGTCAAATAGTAGCTTGATATTTATTATTGAGTCAAGAAGAGCCGCCAAATTGTACAGGGCTGTCCCGTCTTAATAAATCATAAAAGCTCCCTTCTCCCGCTTGCGGGAGAAGGGTTGGGGATGAGGGTGATTTAACT
>MHBC01000006.1:0-19484 GCA_001804735.1 Legionellales bacterium RIFCSPHIGHO2_12_FULL_37_14
AGAGTAGGAACTTTGCCCTGGATAGAGCCAGATACTAGCAGTATGCTTACCTATTTACGCCAAAAAGGTATTAAGAATATTTTACTTGTTACCCCAGGTTTTATAACAGATTGTCTAGAAACCCTAGAAGAAATAGGCATACGTGCTAAAGAAACTTGGCATAGCTTAGGAGGCAAGAAGTTTAGCCTCGTTGCAAGTTTAAATGCCGATAATGCTTGGGTTGAGGCAATTATCAAAATTACCCGATTATAAATTAGATAATGACTCTACGCTAATTTCAAGCTCATCTGCTATTCTCGTTAACAACTCAGTATCAGGAATAGCCGCACCGCTTAAAAAGCTTTCTGCTTTAAAACGTGGAATATCCATAAGTTTAGCAAACGCCTCGACTCTTTCATCCATTCTAGTAGGAAAATCAATTTGATCTAACTCTTGGTTAAGTCTTTGGGCAAAAAGTTTAGGGTTCATCCCTTTTCCTTTTTAACTATATATCTATATTTGTGTAGCACATGTTTATAGGTTGATCAAGTTTTAGGCTAAATTTATCTTTGTACGGGAAGAAGTTTTTGGGTCTTATATTTTGAATTTCAATAAATATATATGCTAAAATTCTCCTTTTTTCGCGTACATATCATGCATATTCCAGCTGACGCTGCACCAATCATTCAAGATTATCTATTCCAACTGCAAAGCATAATTTGCCAAGGTTTGGAACAATTTGAACCGCAGCATAAATTTAACCCATGTCCATGGGAAAGCTCATTAGGGAAAGGTATTTCATCTATTCTAGAACAAGGCAAAGTATTTCAAAAGGCTGGGGTTAATGTCTCGCATGTCAAGGGACAATCGCTGCCTCAAGCTGCCTCTTCTAAGCGCCCCCAATTGGCTGCATCTTTTTTTGAAGCTATGGGCATTTCTTTAGTAATCCACCCACTTAATCCTTATGTTCCCACAACCCACGCTAATTTGCGTTTTATTAACACTAAAGATATGTGGTGGTTTGGAGGTGGGTTTGATTTAACTCCCTATTATGGCTTTACCGAAGATTGTATCCATTGGCATAAAACCGCAAAACAAGCTTGCGATCCTTTTGGCAAGGATTTATATAGACGCTTTAAAAAATGGTGTGATGAATATTTTTTTCTACCCCACAGGCAAGAAGCGCGCGGTATTGGAGGTATTTTTTTTGATGATTTACAAGAAGTTAGCTTTGACCATAGCTTTAACTTCATAAAAAGCATAGGCGATAACTTTTTAACTGCATATTTACCTATAGTAGAAAAACGCTCCAACCTTCCCTATAGCGAGCGCGAGATAGCCTTTCAACGCTATCGCAGAGGTAGATATGTCGAATTTAATCTTATCTACGATAGAGGCACCTTATTTGGCTTACAATCTGGCGGAAGAGCTGAATCTATTTTAATGTCCTTACCACCTGATGTATGCTGGCGCTATGACTGGCGCCCGGAAGCTGGTTCAGAAGAAGCTAAGCTTTATACCGATTTTCTCCCACAACAAAACTGGATATAATCAGTATTCAAAAGTTCACAAGGGATTTTGCGTGCAAAAAACTAAAAATAAAGTCACAGATCTTAAACGTCCACCGCACTCGATTGATGCTGAACAAGCAATTTTAGGCGGGCTTATGCTAGACAATGAAGCCTGGGATAAAATAAGCACGCATATTTCTACTAATGATTTTTATCTTACTGAGCATAGGATTATCTACCAAGCGCTTAGTGAGCTTGCGCACAAAGATCAGCCTTTTGATGTTATTACGGTCCTTGAGAACTTAAAATCCAAAGATAACTTAGATGCAGCCGGCAAAGACACTTACCTTTTTGAACTAGCGAACAACACTCCTAGCATCACTAATATTCACGCATATGCTGAAATAGTAAGAGAAAAGTCTGTCCAAAGGCAGCTTATTCAAGTTGCACAACAAATTGCAGATACTGCATATGAGCCTCAAGGTAAAGAAGTCACAGAGCTTTTAGACCAAGCCGAAACGCAAGTATTTGCCATAGCCGAACAAACTGCGCGCCAAGGTGGCCCTCTTATTATAAAACAAGTATTGGTACAAACTTTAGATAGAATTGACAAGCTGTACCAAGATGGTAAATCCCTTACTGGCCTTGCAACTGGCTTAGCTGACTTAGATAACTTAACATCAGGCCTGCAAGATTCTGATTTAATTATTATCGCAGGTCGCCCTTCAATGGGTAAAACAACCCTGGCTATGAATATTGCAGAAAATGCCGCCCTTACCACTAAACAGCCGGTTTTAGTGTTTTCCATGGAAATGCCGGCTGATTCTTTAGCTATGCGCATGATGTCTTCCCTTGGCCGCATTGATCAACATAATTTACGCACCGGGAAGCTTAACGATGAAGACTGGCCACGGGTAACTTCGGCTGCTGCTATGCTGACTGAAACTAATATTTTTATTGATGACACTCCTGCTTTATCTCCTGCTGAAGTAAGAGCAAGAGCGCGCAGACTTGCTAAAGAGCATGGACAACTACAACTAATAGTTATTGATTATCTCCAGTTAATGAAAGCCCCTGGCTTTAAATCTGATAATCGCACAGGAGAAATATCAGAAATATCTCGGAGTTTAAAAGCTCTCGCTAAAGAGCTTAAAACTCCGGTAATTGCCTTGTCTCAGCTAAATCGCAGCCTTGAGCAAAGACATGACAAACGCCCAATTATGTCAGATTTACGCGAATCTGGAGCTATTGAACAAGATGCTGATTTAATTTGCTTTATTTACCGTGATGAGGTTTATAACGAAGATAGTCCTGATAAGGGGGTGGCTGAAATTATTATTGCAAAACAACGTAACGGTCCTATAGGTCGAGCTAAGGTGGCGTTCTTAGGTAAATACACGCGTTTTGAAGACTTAGCTTACAATAGTCAACAAAGCGCTAAGGATTACGCCTAATTTATGTTTTCTAAGGTCTTTATTGATGAAACAGCCTTACTGCATAACTTGCAACATTTAAAACGCTTGGCAGCGCCCGCTAAATTTCTAGCTATGGTAAAGACTGATGCCTATGGATGTGGCTTAAAAAACGTCGTGCCGCTGTTAGATGGGCATGTGGATGCCTTTGGCGTGGTAACAATTGATGAAGCCTTGGCAATTAGGCAGCTAGGCGCAAAAACTCCGTGTGTCATTTTCCAAGGAGTACTTACCTCTAAAGAGTGGCAACTTGCCGCAAAAAATGATTTTACCTGCGCAATTCATCAAAAGGCGCAACTTGAAACATTACTCCATACTAATTTATCTAAAAAAGTTGCTGTATGGCTTAAAATAAATACCGGCATGAATAGACTTGGGCTTCTAGAAGAAGATGTGCCAAAGGTAATAAAAGATCTTACTAACTTTAAATGGATAAAAACCCCACTTACCCTTATGACCCATTTTGCCAATGCCGATAACCTAAATCACCCTTTAAACAAAACCCAAATTAATAATTTTCATAAACTAACAAGCAAATTCGCCTGCCAAACTAGCATAAATAATTCTGCTGCTATTTTGCAAAATTTATGCCCTAAAACTGACGTCGTGCGTGCTGGCATAAGCCTTTATGGAGTATCCCCTTTTCAGGATAAAGACGGCATAGATCTTGGTTTAGTTCCTGTGATGCGTTTTGAGTCAATAATCGTTCAAATTTATAAAGTTCCCCAAGGCGCTTTAGTTGGTTACGGCTCCATATGGCAAGCGCAAAGGCCGTCTTTACTAGGCGTAATTCCCACAGGCTATGGCGATGGTTATCCTAGAGTTGTAAATAACGCTTACGTTGCAATTAATGGCCATAAAGCCCAAATTATTGGCCGGGTTTCCATGAATAGCATGGTAATTGACTTAACAGACTTACCACAAACTAAAGTTAACACTAAAGTAGAGCTTTGGGGCAAAGACATGCCAGTAGAAAAAGTTGCACGCGCGGCAAATACCATTGGATATGAGTTATTATGTAGGATGCGGCGTTAAATTACATTTTTTGTTCAGGTCCTTCTTTATTATATTGTTGTACTTCTTCCTTACTGCCGCTTGGCGGTGCATTATGGAAATTATATCTATTTGTATGAGCTGCAGGTGGTGGTGGTTCTGATCCACCATAAATCCGCCTAGAAGTTAATTCGTAAGATTCTTTATTAACGTTAAGCTTATCTCTAAGTTCTCCTATAATCTCTTTAATCTCATTTTTAACCTCTTGCGGCAAAGTATTATAGTCAACCTTCATGTTTCCCACTACATATGCAGCAAGCGTTTCAGGATCTCCATTCAATCCCCTTGGGTTGTTATAAAGCAAAGTATTGGTCACATTTAGCAAAAACATTTGCTCTTTCTTATTATCTGTGGAACAGGGAACCATAAGTACTTTATAATCATATTCCTCATTGTTTAAATGATCTAAAAGATTTATAATATCTCTCTTAAAGGCTTCTTTTTCTTCAGGTGTCTTAAACGTAAGCCCCCAATCTTCCTCAGCAACCCGCAAAAGGTCGTCAGGGGAAAAATCTTTGTCATCCATGATCCCAGGATCTCTACGCAAAACTCTTACCATTTCTTCTAGAGCTGCTTTTGCAATTCCCTTTGATTCGCACACAAATACCTCATTGCGACGCATCTTACTGTTGAAAGGTTTTGTACTTCTAGTATCGTTTTTTGGATGCTTCTCTTGATTAATTAAATGGTCCATAAGCATTGCTATATCTTGCTTAAATATTTCTTCCTTTTCTTTTGTAATATTTCTGTTGAGCTGAAAATCCCCCATACCTTTCTTAAACTCCAGCAAAACCGCCTCAGGGGTTATTTCTGGGTCATGTAATAGATCAGGCTCTTTCTTAAAAACTTCCTTTATTATATCTACTGCTTTAGCTTCCTGTCCTGTTGACTCACACTCAAATATTGTGTTACGAATCCTAGCTCTTACGCTCTCACTACCACTTACTTCTAACTCAGATGTATTTTCTTTAGTGTCATCTTTTCCATTACCCATGATGTTCTCCAAATTAACTGTACCTTTATATAGTGTAGTACAAAATTAAAAACTTGGATCTTCACCTATAGTTACGTAAGGCAACAGTTACTATGAACTTGGTGTTGCTGGTTTTGTTATATTGTCATCATGTTTTTTATTTTTTCTGTCTTTTCTAGCATTTTTTGGCTCTGCAGGGAAAAAGCCTTGGGTTTTACTTGTTGCTGCTTTTGCTTGCTCAGGCTCAGCTTGCTTGGTTTTAGGATTAATAGCCGTTTTTAAATCAGCTAGTAAATTCTTCACATCTTTTAAAAACGCATTTTGTTGGGCAAGCTCATTGGAAGTGAAAGTAAGGTGTCTATTGTTTGCAATTATTAAAATAGTCTCATCGCTAGCATTATCAAATACTTCGGGCATTTTTTGATATACTTCAGCAAGATAATGCAGAAACTCTAGTTGCTGTGGATCTTTTGATGATGCTGCATCTACTCTTACATTGTAATGTCTACCCAACTTCTCTTCTTGAGATAAATTTATAGTATGTAAATAACGTGAGGGAACATCATCTTCTTTAACAAGTCGGGTAAATTTGACTTTTGAATTTCTATTGTTTGGCAAATTAGGTTCACTTACCCTAGCAGCTTCTTCTTCTTTATATTTTTGCAAAAATGCTTTTCTATATGTATCAACAACTTTTATTCTTGCCGCTTGACTTAAAGTATTAACTTCTGGTTCATCATTTTCTTGAGGTTCACTAGCTACGGGTTTAGGTGCTGCTTGAGAAATAGCTGACTTTTTAATAATAGATTTAGGTTTTTCTGGTGGTACTGGCATAATAACATTCCGTTAAGGGACACATATTGTTATTATAGATCAAAATATCGATCTTGTGTAGTTTTTTTATTCATCATACTGGTATTATAAATAAGCATACTTGCATTGTTGCAAAAGAAAGATAGTATTGAGTGGGGAAAAATAATTTTAACTTGCAAGGAGAAAATTTTATGAAACGAGGATTAGCCCTAGGGTGTATTTTTTCAGCAGGTATTTTTTTAGCGGCATGCCAAAATAATTCCATGATGATGCCTAACGTATTTGGTCCAAGATTGACTGATGGCCAAATTGTAAATGACATTATGGTTGCCGATAAAGGTGAAGTTGCAAATGCCAGCATTGCAAAAAAACGCGCCGTTAGCTGCAAAGTAAGACATTTCGCTGAACAATTATATAACGCGCATGGAAAATGCTTGCAAAAAATTAGTGGCTTTGCAAAAAGAAATGGTATTAAACCCGAAGATAGTTACTACGCCAGTGAAGTCAAAAGCTACTTTGATAATGATAAGAGCTTCTTAGAAGCTTCTCCACGTCAAGATTTTGACAAAAACTACGTAAACTCTGAAATAAGAGAACATCAACATGCATTACAATTCCTTGACCGAGCAATTAGAGACTCCAGTAACCCTGCTTTAACTGAGAAGCTTAAAAAAGCTCGCATGCATGTAGCCAACCACCTTGCAAGAGCGCAAGAAATTAAAAAAGAAATGGGTTGGTATTAATTAGCTTTTGCCGTCTTCTGCGGAAGACGGCAAGATCACATCCTTGGCCTATTTATTTGAACATTTTCCGCTTTACTTCCTAAAATAAATTTCTCCTCTAAAATTGCCCTGTCTCCTTGCACTGACCTAAATGCCATTCCTTCAGTCACTACTTTATTAAACGTTGTAATTTGACTATACATCTCCTTTAATACCGGATCTTTAGCAAGATGTTGGGTAAAAAGCTTTTCATCAATTATCTCATACAGGAATTTTTCTTGGTTTTTATCTTTAATTTTTGTTATCTTAAAATACTGTTTGCCCGATGTAGGATCTGTTAAAACGATATTCTTCTCCTTGCCTTTTGGAGGATTTTCGCCTTTATATTCTAAATTTATTAAAATGCTGCGCGCCTTATAATAAAGATCGTATCTGAACAAATGGGTTTTAACTTGATTTTTATCTTTACGCCGCATATACAACTCCTGCCTTTGTTTAGCTTCTTCGTTAATGTTTGATTTAGCAAAAAAATCTCCCGCAACTCGTATATCACTTATTGTTAATGTCACAAGAGAATTAGTACATTTAGCCTCAGCAAAAACTTTAGGCTTTCCATTATTTACGGTGTTGGTATTGATAAACTTAGTAGTTATACCTTCTTGAGAAAAAGGGAGTGCATCGAAAAATCTTGCTTCGCTCGCGCTTTTATGTCCTTGTAAAAGAGCTGTTGTATTTACATGCCTACCAGCATCCTCTGCACTAGTTGCAGTTACTGCCCTATTATATACATTTGCCGGAACTTTACGCACTTCTGGCATGCATGCAACCATACTTAAAGTATTGGCCGCGCTTTGTCTTAGAATATCATTGTAAGCAGGCTCTAAGGTTACACAATCTATTATTACATCAGGACGTACAGCTAATTTTTTTACCCTGTCAGTTACTAACTCTTTAATTAGGTAAGCAGAATTTTGGGTTTTAACAAATCCTTGTTCACTACTATTGCTGCTCGAATGCCTTGATGATTGTTGGCTAAATTCAGGACTCTCGGGTTGATAAATTCCTCTATAAGCATCTGTAGAGAGCACAACATAATCTTTAGGATCAACTTCTTTGGCAAAAGTTCTTAAGGTATAACTTTTACCGCTGCCAGCTGCACCTAAAAGACTAATATCTTTATTTTGCCCATTAGGATAAAAAGCCTTGGTTTCAAGGTCAAAATTTTTATTTTCCGCAAACTTATCTTCTACATATTTAGCAACTAGATCGTTAGTAATAGCCTTAGCTCTTTTTAACCTTTCAAGCTTAATTAGATTAGGTAAAACTGTAGGACTAAGGTTTAATCTTATTAATTCTTGTTTTGCTTTTTCTTCTATATATTGAGTTTCTTTTTCAAGACTTGAGGCAACCTCTTGACTTACCTTGGTTGTAAAAGAAGGAGCTTCCATACAGAGTTTTCTATATATTTCACTGGCTTTTTCTTGCACATCATCAGTTGAAACTTTATATTTAACAATCAATTCAGCTGCAATATTCATCATTAACGCAGCCTCAGGAGTTGGCGCGGCATAATCAGTAACCCATGCTTTATAAGGCTTTTTTTGTCCTGTTGCTTTGTCTACAGTTGCTGCACCTTTAAATGTCTCACGTACAAGATCTAACAACTCACCTTCAGTTGCTAAAAACCCTTTTTGCAAGATACGATCGTTTTCTTTGCAAATTTCAGCTTCTGTATCATCTAATTCATTTGAAGCCTTAAGCGGCAAAACTTCACGCATGTTCATATCTTTTTCGCGAAACAGCGAATTTCTTTGGTGAGCAGATGAACTACTGTTTGATGCCTCTTCAGGATGCATAATTATCAATAAATAAGTTTACTTATGAATAAGTATACACAACTAATTAATTTAATCCAATTTGGATTATTTTTAAAGGATTTTTTGCCATTTTTTAAAAAATCGCGCGAAGCGCTCCTTCACGTGAACGTGCCTATGCCTTGTTTTTTGCCCGCGTGCGAAAAAGATTAAAAATAAAGTACAAAACTAAATTGTGTCAATTCTTACAAAGCTCATTAAAAGAGATGAACCAATAAAATAAATACCCTAGGTTCAGTGCAAGTTTTATTGATTTTTTTCGCACGCGGGCAAAAAACAAGGCATAGGCACGTTTACGGAAGATCCGAAAACTCATTCGCGTTTAGTATATCTATCGCGACGAACACCTCCTGGGTGGTTTTGTTTAGATACTGCATGCCCTTCCAAGCATGTCCTTGGATAACTTCATAACTTAAAGGAATTAAACCATCGCTAGTTGTAAACTTCTCATACGCCGCTATAAATTTTTTATATGCTCGTTTAGTAGTTAAGCCTTTATTACGTCTATTATTAATATTTCGCACCCCTTGCGCCTTTATAGAGCTTACTACAGCGCTTACAGAAGGATAATGAATGGTTATCTCTTCTTTATCCATCACAGGATCAAGAAAATTTAGTTTTAAAAGCTCATCACCAATTGTGTGCATATCTAAAAATTCATGGGCATGAGCAAATGTATCAACCTCTTTCCAGGCTTTATTTAACTCCATAAATGAGTCTGGCCCTAAAGTTGAAAATAATAAGCAGCCATTAGGCTTTAAAACCCGATATGCTTCTTGCAAAAATTGCGTATAAGGGTTTACCCAATGTAAAACTTGGTTAGAAAAAATTAAATCGAAAGTATTTGCGGCAAACGGTAGTTGTAAAATATTTGCACAACAAAGCATTAGGTTAGAAGTAGACTTTATGCTTGCTTCTTGTAGCATTTGCGAAGAAAAATCAACGCCAATTACCCTAGCATCTTTATATAGTTTATTGAGTTTAGCAGAACAAAAAGCATTACCGCAGCCTAGATCGAGAATATTTTTAGGCTTGATATTAAAATAAGCCAAACGTTTTAACATTTGAGATCCAATTTCTTTTTGCACTATCGAATGTTTAGCATAGGTTTTTGCATGTCTATTAAATGCCTTGCAAATTTGAAGACTTAAATTCATGATAAGAGAGCAAGAATTTTAGGAAAACGCATGATACCACAAGCATGGAAGCTAACCAAAATTTGTCTATTATGTGAGCTTAGACATCATGGCACCCACGCCATATGCACAGATTGTCTCAGTGCTTTGCCAAGTATTGCATGCGCTTGTGATTATTGCGGCATTCCGATAAGCGAAGGAGATTGCAAATTATGTGGGGCGTGTATGCAAGATCCTAATTTAAGCACAAAAATTATTGCCCCATATCCATATATAGAACCTCTACGGAGCTTTATTCATCAATATAAATATGTTGGAGGACTATATTTAAGTAGCGCATTAAGTCATCTTATTAAACAATTTATTCAAGGTCGAGAACTCCCAGAGGTATTAATCCCTATGCCTATGCATTATAAAAGAATGCAAGAAAGAGGCTTTAACCATACTATATTACTGGCCCAACATTTAAGTAGATGGCTAAAAATTCCTTATGATATAACAGCATGTAAAAAGATAAAAAACACCGTTAGTCAGGCAAGCTTGAAAGCTAAAGAGCGTAAAGTAAATTTAGCGGATACATTTACTACTACAAAGAATAATTATAAATATGTCGCCATTATTGATGATGTTTATACAACAGGATCAACCATTCAAGCACTAACTCACAGCCTTAAAAAATCGGGGGTTGCAAGAGTGGAAGCCTGGTGCATTGCGCGCACTTGTCCTAATCTTTAATCTCGCTTACGGGTATTGTCTACAACAAGCCTTAAATTGGGTTTTGTCGCTGGCGAATCTTGGCCTCTTAACTCAGTCTCTTTGCGATAAACTTCAAAAGTCCGATAAACATTTGTGCTTTGATTATCTACTAGCTCAACATCTTGGCCTAAACCATCTACCAAAGTTACAACCAAATGTATTTCTCTAAACTCAGGCACTTTATAACGCTCTTTAAATAAGTGCACTATACCTTGTACACCTTGTACTAACTCATCACCTGTATGTCGACCTTTAAAGATAATGTCCATGAGTTACTCCTCTAAGTGAGTTATCTTCTGGTTATATTATCGACATATTAATTATTTTCTTTACAGTTTTAAATCAATCTCTAAAATTATTAAATTGCAAAGGCAGTGAGATCTCAGCTTTTTTTAGCAAAGCGATAATTTCTTGTAAATCATCGCGCTTTTTGCCGGATACTCTAATTTTATCGCCCTCTATTCTAGCTTGAACTTTTATTTTGCTATCTTTGATGTGTTTCACAATTTCTTTGGCACTCGCCTGGTCTATTCCTTGCTTAAATGTCATATTTAAAGAATAAAACTTACCACTGTGAATGGGTTCTTTTTCCATTTCAACACCATTTGTATCTACTTTACGTTTCGCGCAATGTTGGCGAAATAAAGTTTCTAACTGTTTTACTTGAAACTCAGACTCACTTTTTAGGGTAACTGTTAGCAAAGTTATAGAAAGAGTTGCCTCAACCCCATGAAAATCAAATCGCGTAGCAACTTCACGGGTTGTATTAGCTACAGCATTCTTTAACTCTGCTTCATCAATCTCAGATACTACGTCAAAGGTCGGCATAATAATCCTTTTTATTCTTTCTCGATATTGTCAGCCTCATTAATCTCTTCTTTAGCCTCATTTCCAAGCTCAGCTTTCGGTGCAGCAGCTGGCTTATCTTTCCACTCTAATTTTACTCTGCCTTGCTTATCTATACCCGCAACATACACTCTAATAGTCTCGCCTTCGTGCAAAACCGACTCTACATTTTGCGTTCTATCAGAGCAAATTTGGGAAATATGTAATAAACCATCTTTACCGGGTAATAAATTGATGAAAGCGCCAAAATCAACAATTTTTGTTACTTTGCCTTCATAGGTTTGTCCAACTTCAACCTCAGCAACTAGTTGTTTTATCTGCTTTTTGGCTTCTTCCAAAGCATCTTGATTGGGTGAAAATAACTGGATTTTACCTGAATCGTCAATGTCAATTTGCACGCCAGTGCTTTCAATTAGCCCTTTGATAGTCACACCACCTTTACCGATTACTGTGCGGATTTTATCTTCTGATATTTTCATGGTGGTAATGCGAGGCGCGTGCGAGGAGAGTTCTTCCCGTGGGGTTGAAATGGATTTTTCCATTATGCCTAAAATATGCATTCTGGCATTTTTTGCTTGTTCTAGAGCTTCTTCCATGATCTCTTTAGTAATTCCTGTTATTTTTATATCCATCTGCAGAGCAGTAACCCCATTTTTGGTTCCTGCTACTTTAAAGTCCATATCGCCCAAATGATCTTCATCGCCTAAAATATCAGTAAGAACTGCATAATCATCAGCTTCTTTTATTAATCCCATAGCAACGCCAGCAACAGGCGCACTCACAGGAACACCAGCATCCATCAAAGCAAGGCTACTGCCACAAACTGACGCCATGGAGCTAGAGCCATTAGATTCGGTAATTTCAGATACCACACGAATAACATAAGGAAAGGCCTTTTGATCAGGTAAAACTGCTGTTATAGCACGTCTTGCAAGTTTTCCATGGCCAATCTCGCGTCTTTTAGGGCTACCCATCATGCCAACTTCACCAACAGAATAAGGAGGGAAATTATAATGCAGCATAAATCTATCTCTAGACTCACCAGATAAGTTATCTAAAATTTGGGAATCACGCTCGTTTCCTAAGGTAACTACTACGATTGCTTGCGTTTCACCGCGAGTAAAAACTGCAGAGCCATGAGCACGCTCAAGGTATTTAGTTTTTATATTAATCGGCCGCACTGTTTTGTGATCACGACCATCAATTCTAGGTTCACCCGCTAAAATTCGCTTTCTCACAACTTGTTTTTCAACCTTGCCGAGAAAATCTTCGACTAATTCTGCTGTGTAGGCTTCATTTTCTTGCCCAAGTTGCGCGACTATCTCATTACGCATTGCCAGAAGATCTTTTTCTCTTTCAACCTTCTCTTTTACTGAATAAGCCTTTTTAACTAAAGGTTCGGCAACTTTTTGGACTTTGGTTTCCAATTCTGCTGGGATTGCAGGAGATGCCCAGCTAATTTCTTCTTTGCCTACTTCTTTTTGCAAGCTTTCAATGGCTTCAATAACTGGTTTCATCATTTCATGTCCAAACATAACTGCGCCTAGCATTATTTCTTCGCTAAGCTCTTTGGCTTCTGATTCAACCATTAAAATAGTATCTTTAGCTTTAGTTCCTGCTACAACTAAATCAAGCAGAGATTCTTTAAGTTCTGCTGCGCTTGGATTTAATAAATATACGCCGTCCTTATACCCAACCCTACAAGCCCCAATAGGTCCTCTAAAAGGCAGCCCTGATATAGCAAGGGCCGCTGAAGCACCAATCATTGCAACAATATCAGATGAAACTTCAGGATTTAATGATAGTACCGTGGCAACAACCTGCACTTCCTGACAAAACTCTTTAGGAAATAATGGTCTAATTGGTCTATCAATTAAACGGGAAATCAAGGTTTCGTTCTCACTAGGACGACCTTCGCGACGATTAAAGCCACCAGGAATGCGCCCAGCTGCATAAAATTTTTCCTGATAATTAACTGTTAAGGGGAAAAAGGAATTATTTACTTGCGACTTACTTCTAACAGCAGTTACCAATACCTGGGTGCCGTCTACGTTAATCATTACAGCGCCATCTGCTTGTCTTGCAATTTCTCCTGTTTCAAAAACTATTGTATGTTTACCGAATTTAACTTCTTTTTTTATGCTCACATTTTGCCTCGTTAAAAAAAAGGCGCTCTTTAGCGCCTATTTATGTTTTGTGATTTTAATATGAATCACGTAAATTTAAACTTTTAATTAAAGATTGGTAGCGCGTTTGATCTTTTCTCTTTAAATATTTTAATAATTTGCGTCGCTTGTTTACCAAATGCTGCAAGCCACGACGTGAATGAAAATCGTTTTTATGAGATTTAAAGTGATCTGTTAAATATTTAATGCGCGATGACATAATAGACACTTGTACCTCAGATGAACCAGTATCGTTAGCTTTAGCTTGAAAAGGTTTCATCACTTCACGTTTTTCAACACTAGTCAGGGACATGCGTACTCCTTAAAAATGTTTAACTTAATATTTTTGTCAGTCTTCTTGCTAAAGAAACCGCGACAAAAATCCTACTGGACAGCAAGCAAAAACTTAAAGTTTCACTTGGTGTCAACCTTATTTACCGTTTTGAGATCCCTTAAGATTAGGGACAATCACCTGGAAAAAACACAACAAAATTAAACCAAAATAAATGCAGATCAGATGCACCCAAAAGTAAAGCTGTCAATTGTAACAAAAGATTAGTACTAAGTACAAGTGGTTTTTACTTCTTTTTACGATCATGCCTCTGGTGGTTAATATCATTGTTTTAGGCTATGATACGTCATTTTTTAGGAGTGCTTTATGTCTCAATCTAAATATGCATTGATTTTGGCTTTATCTTTGGGTCTTACAGCCTGTCAAAATGTGTCTCATCAAGATGCTGGGGTGGTAACAGGCGGCCTTTTGGGCGGTTTATTGGGTAGTCAATTTGGTGGCGGAACTGGTAAAATTGCTGCTGCCGTGGGTGGCGCGATGCTTGGGGCTTATTTAGGTGGTAATATAGGTAAGACTATGGACAAAGTTGACCAAGTGCAAATGCAGCGTGCTCTTGAAACTTCTCCCACTGGACAAACCGTAAATTGGCATAACCCTGATTCTGGAAATAATTATTCTGTAAAGCCAACACGCACTTATTATGCGCATAAACAGCCATGCCGTGAATATATTACTTATGCTGTTATTGATGGCAAACAAGAGCAAGTACATGGCCGCGCTTGTAGACAAGCTAATGGAACTTGGCATGTGGTAAAATAAGGATCTTAAGTGGAGAGCTTATCACGCATTCGGGTCGTCGTTGAAAGTGGCAAAAAATACACAACCACAACGGGAATTAGCGCTATAAAAGACGGCATTAAAACGCACACTAATCCGCAAAATACTTTAGCAAAACCTAAATGGCTACGTATTAAAGCCCAAACCTCGCCTAAATATGAGCAAGTAAAGTCTTTAGTAAAAAAGCATCAGCTTGCAACTGTTTGTGAGGAAGCAAAGTGCCCTAACCTTGCTGAGTGTTGGTCACATGGGACGGCAACTATAATGCTTATGGGCGCTGTCTGCACTCGCGCCTGCAGATTTTGCTCTGTAGATACAGGCAACCCTAAAGGATGGCTTGATCTAGATGAACCTAGTAAAGCTGCTGCTACCGTTAGTATCATGCAACTTGATTATGTAGTCCTTACTTCAGTTAATCGTGATGACTTAAAAGATGGAGGCGCTTTACATTATGCTAATACCATTCGGGCAATTAAGGCCGAGAGGCCAAATGTTAAAGTAGAAGCGCTAACCCCTGATTTTCAGGGCAATAAAGCGGCAATCAGAACTTTACTTGACAGCTCTGTTGATGTATTTGCCCAAAACGTCGAAACCGTAATAAGGCTGACACATAAGGTACGTGATCTAAGAGCTGGCTATGGGCAAACTCTTGAAGTATTAAATTACGCCAAACTTTATCGCAATGATATTCTAACCAAAACAAGTTTAATGTTAGGTTTAGGAGAAACCACTGCAGAAATAATTGCAGTTATGGATGACTTAAGAAAAATTAACGTTGATATCTTAACGTTAGGACAGTATCTTCAACCTACGAAAAATCATCTGCCCGTTGAACGCTACGTAACCCCCGAAGAATTTCAAGAACTTAGACAAATTGGGTTAGAAAAAGGATTTTATGAAGTTGCATCAGGTCCTATGGTGCGATCTAGTTATAGGGCTGATAAAGTATTTAAAAAAGAAATATAAAGCTTTTACTTTTTTTGCATAAAGATAAATAACCAAAAAGCTCCAACACAAATAGCGCTATCAGCAACATTAAATACCGGCCAATGATGGGTTTTATAATGCACATCCAAAAAATCCACCACTTGGCCTAAATTAAGCCTATCAATAAAATTACTTACAGCCCCACCTAGGATTAAACTAAATCCAATTCCCAGAGGATATTCATTTGCTTTTGTGCGTGCTAAAAACATTGATAACAAAAATATCATTAATAAAGAGAAAATAATAAAAAACCAAGCGTGCCATTTAGCAGGGCCACTTAAAATACTAAAAGCAGCGCCTGTATTAAAGGCTAAAGTGATACTAAAAAAGTTAGTAATAGGTTCTGGTAAGTAAGGAGTATAATTATGCAAAATCCACTGCTTGGAAATCTGATCTAAAAATATTACCAGTATTGCTAATCCCCATAAGAGGCTTTTTTTCATACAATTTACTTTTGCGGGTTTTAACATATAACTTTCCAAAATGTCTTCTATAATGAAAATAGATTAAGCTTTTTAAATGTATTTATTCTAAATTGCAAGGAGTAATATAATGCAACACGTAATTAAGCAAATGTCAGTTATTCTAGCAAATACCTATACATTGTACTTAAAAACCCAAAATTACCACTGGCATGTTAAAGGCCCGCAATTTAAAGCCTTACATGAGTTATTTGAAAGCCAATACAAAGAATTAAGCGAAGCAATTGACACCATTGCAGAAAGGATTGTAACTAAAGAACATCAAGCACCGGCAAGTTTTGCAGCTTTTATGAGTTTAAAAACATTAAAAGAAGGTGAATCTTCTTTAACTGCTAATCAAATGCTTGCTGATTTAGTTAATGATCATTGTTTATTATTAAATCAATTACAAGAGGCCGAGTGTGCTGCAAATGAGTTAGGTGATGCAGGTTCAGTTACTTTATTTGATGATAGAATAGTTGCGCATGAAAAGATGCGTTGGATGCTAAATGCTTCTAAAGAAGAGCATCTAGAAAATTAGTTTAAAACGTGATATATAAATCCTTGCTGTACAGGATGTATGGCCTAAATTTTTCCTAAGGAGTGGGAAATGAACAGTAAGGTTTTTGCCCAACGATTTAATCGTGAACTTAATCTATTAGGATTTCCAGATGAAGTTAATGACAAAATAAAGGCGATTTGCAAGGTTTTTGACATTAATAGACACACCGCTAATGGTCTAATATTTGGCAACACTTTGCCTTCGATTGATCTTTTGGATAAGATAGCATCAGTCTTAGAGGTTTGTCCTCATTGGCTTAGTGGGAAAGTAGACAAGCGCAAAACTTACCTGGCTAAGTCAAATTAAGCCATTGGTGTTTTAATATAAATTATTGCGTTAGTCTTCGTAGCCGTTTTAATTGCTAATGCTAAGGAAAATAGCTTACCATGGAGTGCTTAAGTTATTGTATCTCTCACAGCATTGATTTAGCCCTCTTGGATAATTTTTTTAAAACTCAATCTACTCAATACATCTCTACGCGTTCGCGTGATGTCGTTAAGCTTGAAAGCCCAACTTGCAAAACTGAACTCATCTTTGTGTTTAAAAACGGCACCCTGGTAACTTGGGGCATAAAAAGACATAAGCTTGCAGATATTATTTTCACAATAAAAAAGTTTACCAGTAAACCTATTTTAGCTCTTGTCCATGATGAGTTTAGCTATCAGTTAACAGGAAAAAAAATATCCATAGAGCCGCATGAATATTTTGACGTAGACTGCCTTAAAATTGATCCAGTTTTAGATTGTGAAGAATTAAGGCTTAGCTTATCTTACGGTTTTTCTCAGTCAGTAAAACTCCAAGCATTTGAAAATCGCATTGACACTTTAGCTGAAAAACACACTCCTTTAATTAATGCTATTTCGGCTGCAGGGAAAATTCCTCTTTCCCGTAAAGAGATAAGGCGCGTTGTTGGAGAGATAATAGAAACCAAAGCTGATTTAAATCTAATTTCTAATTTTCTTTATCATCCAAAATACTTTTGGCAACATCCAACCTTAGAAGAGCATTTTATTATGCTAGAAAGATATTTACATATTGAAAGACGTTTGTCGGCCATTAACCATCGCCTAGATACCATAGATGAAATATTCCATATGTTTAATCAATATCTCGAAGACCGGCATGCACATCATCTTGAGATTATTATTATTTTTCTAATTGCTATTGAGATTATTTTTGGAGTATTAGGATTTCATTATTAGGGATCAAATTTCACTAGTCCACCTAGACAAAAATTAAAAATATAGTACCATCACAACCTTATTGCTTAAATTAAGGTGAATGTGATGAAAAAATTATTGCAACAATTCTTATTCATAGGTCTATCAGCTATTTTATCTGTAAAGCTTGCGTATGCATCTTCACTGGCATTAATGCCAGGAGTAACTATAGATTTTACTCTTAACCCTAATTCTCGCCAGGAATTTACTAATTTTGCTTTTCAAACGGTAACC
Source organism: Legionellales bacterium RIFCSPHIGHO2_12_FULL_37_14 (assembly GCA_001804735.1). Lineage (GTDB taxonomy): Bacteria > Pseudomonadota > Gammaproteobacteria > Legionellales > Legionellaceae > 2-12-FULL-37-14. The sequence continues at coordinate 17,894 of MHBC01000006.1, forward strand.
GCAAACTGCACTATCACGACTGATTCTCTTGCAGGAAATGACATTTTCGTTGAAGTGTTACGCAAGAAAGGTCAAGTAAATGATGTGCCCCTTTCAGCTGGTGATACTACTATTATTCATGTAAACACTGGCGACAATTTACGGATTACAGCTGAGTCAGGCGGTAAAGTTGCCCTTACTAACATGGGAGATACTGTAGTAAAAGCCCGCTGTGTTTCACAATGATACTCGAGCTACGGTTTTTCTAGATTTTTTTCTAAATGCACTTAAAGATGATTTAATTTGGTAATACAACTGAGGGAGCCAACGTGGTTGTCTTACCATTTCAGTTGCGGGCTTGCTGTTGCGCATATCATTAGGCGCTATTACTAGTTTAACCTGCTTTAGCCCAACTCGCCTTGCTAATAAAAATATTTGCTCAATTGCGTTGTCACCTATTGCGATGCATCCTGCTGATTTATTTTTCCCATGTAAGAAAATATCACTCCCTAATCTCCTCCTTCCCTCGAGGGCGGCATGCGTTTTGTCAAACTCATTCGGGTAATCAATCATTAAAGATAAATGCCACTGACTAAAAGGATTAAAGGCGGTTAAATGATAAATGCCTTCGGGAATTTGGCCATCGCGCTCTTTAAGCTTAGGGCCTAAATGACCGCTGTATGCTGTTAAAGGATAAGTGTGAATATAAGACCATTTTTTACTGCTGTCCTTAGCCCAAAGCTCAAGAGTGCGTTCTTTTTTGAAGGTTAAAAGTGCGATCTGCTCTGGAGGATATGCTACTTGCGCTTTGTTAAAGGCGCGGACAAGATTAGGCTCTGCTCTAGCTTGATAACGGTGAATAGCTGCTTCAATGGCATGGTTAAGATCCACTTTTCTTGCCATTGAATAAGCTTCATGCTGTACAAATACCAATATTCCCAATAAGAAATAGGCGCGCATTTAATTTTTCCAAAGGTTACTATTGCTACTGTAGCAAAAAAAGTATCAACAATTCAATTACCCAGTTGGGTTCCACCAACAGTGAGTGCTTCAATTTTTAAAGTTGGTTGTCCTACGCCAACTGGTACTGATTGTCCCTCCTTGCCGCATACTCCTACACCAGGATCCAAAGCAAGATCATTCCCTATCATGCTTACTTTTTGCATTACAGCAGGTCCGTTGCCAATTAAAGTAGCACCTTTTACCGGGGTTGTGATTTTACCGTTTTCAATAAGATAAGCCTCGCTTGCAGAAAAAACAAATTGCCCTGAGGTAATATCTACTTGCCCACCACCAAAATTGACTGCATATAAACCTTTTTTTACCGAAGATATAATCTCTTGAGGCAAATAAGAACCTGGTAGCATATAAGTATTTGTCATTCTTGGCATAGGAACACTTTCATATGATTCACGGCGACAATTCCCGGTTGGTTGCATTTGCATTAATTTAGCATTTAACTTATCTTGCATGTAGTTTACTAATTTACCATCTTCAATCAAAGTTGTACACTGGGTTGGTGTGCCTTCGTCATCTATGGTTAATGATCCTCGCCTTGAGGGTAATGTACCATCATCCACGACCGTAACCCCTTTTGCAGCTACAAAAGGGG
>MHBC01000006.1:19518-89280 GCA_001804735.1 Legionellales bacterium RIFCSPHIGHO2_12_FULL_37_14
TTTTGCTTCTAAATTAACCAGAGCTTGCCTTACTGCTTCAAGGGCATATTGCTTTGCCCTATCTTCTTCATGAAAAAACTCATAACCGACCCTACCTCCACCACCATACCTTGCTCCTTCTCGCTTACCATTAGAGTCTTCCACCACAACGCTTACCGATAAATGGACCATAGGACGCATATCAGCAACCTTGCGCCCATCAATTCCATGGATCATGACAACCTCATAGCTTGCGCTTAAAGAAGCATTTACTTGTTTTACTCTATGATCGGCGCCACGAGCAATTTTATCTACCATTTCTAATAACTTTATTTTTTCAAGCGAGCTCATAGTTGTAATAGGGTTAATTGCTTGGTACCGAGGAATAATATTTGTATTCATGTTTTGCACTTGAACTTTATTAGCACCAAGACAAGCTATTGATTTTGCAGCTATTGCCGCTTGTTCAAGAGCTGGCAGCACTAAATTATCACAATAAGCATACCCGGTTTTTTCGCCACTCACCGCGCGAATCCCCACTCCTCTATCAAAGGTATAGCTCCCGCTTTTAACTTCACTATCTTCAAGGTACCATGATTCATAATTAGCAATTTGGAAAAATAAATCTGCATCCTCTACATGCTTAGATCGCAAAAGGCCAAGGACATTATCAATTGAGGGTAAATCAAGGGTTGTATCTTTAAGAATTAAGTCAGTTGCGCTTTTTAAATTAAAATTCATGCCTGCCTCTTGAAAAAAGTAGTTTAAACAATTGCTACCTATGCTAAAATGATAGTTGGTATCTTACAACATTAATTTAGTTAACGGAGTGTCTCTATGAACAAAAACAGTATCCATGTACTGACTCGTCAGCAAGAGTCTGCTCTTGCAACCAATAAAGTTCTACGCAACACTTATTTGTTGCTCGGGCTCAATTTTTTATTTAGCGCCTTCATGGCTTATTTGTCTTTTGCCATGCAAGCTCCACCTTTAAACCCATTAATTCTAATAGTTGGAATGTACGGACTTATGTTTTTAACCCAATCATTAAGAAATAGTCCTATGGGTTTAGTTGCTGTTTTCGCTTTTACTGGGTTTTTAGGCTTTACCTTAGGACCAATTCTATCTTATTACATAGCCGCGCTTGTAAATGGCCCACAAATTATTACCACCGCTCTTGGTGGCACTGGGCTTATTTTCTTTGCCCTTTCAGGCTATGTTCTTACAACTAAACAAGACTTTACTTATCTAGGTGGGTTTTTGTTTGTTGCGATTATGGTTGCTGTTTTAGCTATGATTGCAGGGATTTTCCTCCAAACTCCTATGTTGCAACTTGTAATTTCCGCGGCATTTATCCTGATTTCTTCCGGATTAATTCTTATGGAAACAAGTGCCATTATCCAAGGCGGAGAAACTAACTACATTATGGCTACAGTATCTTTATTTGTATCCTTGTATAATCTTTTCCTCAGCCTTTTACAAATCTTAGCTGCTTTTTCAGGGCGGGAAAAATAGCCTTAATGTTATTCTAGGACAAGGCCCAACCTACTTTTTGGTTGGGCTTTGCCAATCTAATAATGCAAATTTACTTTTAATAACAGTTCCCAGCAACCTATCTTGTTCATATGGCTTAAGACCTATTTCAGTGCATAAATCATGCCAGTTATCTCCTAAAGTTTGGATTTGATTATTTATAATTTGACGTGCTTCATCTCTTGTGAGCAAAAATCTATCACAAACTGAAAGAATATTATTAAATGTTGATCTTTGTCCTGCTGAACCTTCTATCATCATAGCTTGGTTTGCTTCATATCCAACGCGCATTTGGGGACAAATATCATAAGCTTTGGTAAGAGAAAAATGTTTACCATCCCAAAATGCAGCATGATTTCTTGCATGATCATCGGTATTTCCTATCAAGATATTAAATGCAAGACGTTGGTATAACTCCTGTAACTGGGCCTTAGGATTATAAAAGTGGGCACGAATAATATCAGCTAGATCAATATAACTTGCATATCTCGCCTCCATTTCATCTAATTCTAATAAACTTAATCCGCTTAGAATTAGCCGCTTATAGTAATTATTATCTTTATAATAACGATCGAAACGTTTGATTAATAAAATATCCCGCCCCTTGAACGTTTTAAACTCAACTTCAGCAACGTCAATTCCAACTAATTTTGCAAGACGCATGGCCAAATACTCTGTACGTAATAAGGGATAGTAGTCTGTTGACAATGAAAATTTTGCAATATAATCAACTCCATGTATATTTATAAGGCATTTGGGCCTTGCGCCACCTACGCTAGTCCCATGTAGAAAGATTGGCGCTAATTTTTTTGAGAAGTTTTGATCAGTTTCAAATACACCGGCAAAATTATTAATATCATTTAAGCTAATATTCCCAAGATCTCTAGATATAAAAGCAGTAGCAGACTGTTGAAAATCAAGTGATCCAATACGATTACTTCCTGAGAGTAATGCATAATCTAACTCTTGGAGATTTAAATGGGGATATTGATATTCAAGTAACCGCCGGCCCCAAGAATCAGGTAATGCATCACGTATACATGCAGGCATTATCTTCATTCCTGTAGGTTCAAATAGTTCGGCAGTAAGCGGTAGCTCAAAGGGTGAAAGAGAAATTGCATCTTTACGTTCTAGATAACTTTTTCCATAAATAAAAAAATAACGCTTATCTTGCTTAATAAGCTTCCCTGCAACAACCGGTATTGCTTGCTCTCGCAACCATATCCATATAAATGCTTCTTCGGAAGATAAATTTTTAGAAGTCATTATCTATCCTAGGCTTTTTTTGCGAAATCCGTTTTGGCAAAAGAGCGGAAAAATCAGCAAGTATAGCCTGCCATTTTTCAAGGCTTGCTTGGTCATTTGTCATAAGCGGAATACCAACTATATAAGCGGCTTCAAATACTGTGCCAACAGAAACATTAGGGTCACCTTTTTCAATTGCAATAATTGTTTGCCTTGATACCCCAAGTCTTTCTGCTAGTGAGGTCTGAGACATTAGGCGCTCGGTGCGCTCTACTTTTATTAATGAGCCTAAGACTATTAATGTTTTATGGGTGAATTTTCCTATCATGTATATTATAATTTACTTTAGTTAAGCAAAGGTTAACTATAACATACCATAGATGCTAAATCAAAATCCGTCGTCCCGCGTCCAGTAATTAATGCCTGGCTGGCCTACAAGACTGGTTATTGGTTGGCTTGTTGGTCATTGGCTTGGTTATTTAAGTCTTTGTCTGTAGATGCTTTTAGTCCTGAATCTTCTCCTAATTTCAACTCAATACCATTTCTTATTCTATTCATTGCATCACGCATGTTTTTAGTGTTATTAATACAACGCTCTTGAAAGCGTAAGCCTTCTTCATTTTCTGCAGTTGCCATAAAAACCTCCTTTTTTATACTACTACTCCCTCATAATCAGTCTCTAGCGCCTTTTTTTTTATGCTATTTTTATGTCTTGTAGCATCATACTGCATTGGACCGCCACGAAATGGGGCGAAGCCTGTGGCAAAAATCATTCCGCCATCTAAAAGATCGCTATCTGCAACGACTTTTTCTTCCAGGCATTTTTTAGCTTCATCAATTAAAGGATTTATTAAACGCTCAGCCAAGTTAGCTGCTTGCTCGAGCTTTTCAGATTTTTTCTTTATAGCTTTGCCATTTTTATAAGTATAAAATCCTGTGCCACTTTTTCTACCTAAGCTACCTGCTTTTACCATTTCGTGTAATAAATGGGGCACAGCTCCACCATAATAAGAGGTTAGGTTTTCCGCAACCGCTAAACAAACATCAAGGCCTACAGTATCAGCAAGCTCAACAGGGCCCATAAGCATGCCGAAATCGGTTGCCGCTTGATCGACAAGGTAAGGTTTGACTCCTTCTTCAACTAGGGTAACAGCTGCCATCAAGTAAGGCATTAAAACTCGATTAATTAAAAAGCCTGGACTTGATTTAACTGGTAGAGGAAGCTTTTTAATTTGATTCACAAAAGCGCAGGCATTATCACTTACTACTTTAGAAGTTTGCGCGCCTTTTACAACCTCAACTAGCTCCATACGAGCTACTGGGTTAAAAAAGTGAATGCCAACTAACCTATCGGGGTTTTGCATAACTTCTGCTATTTTTTCCAGCGGAATGCTGGAAGTATTTGTAGCAATTAATGCATCTTTCTTAGCACTTTTTTCTACTTGCTTAAAAATTTCTCTTTTTACATTTAAATTTTCAAACACAGCTTCAATAATAACATCAGCATCTTTTACCCCAACGCCTTCAACATCAGGAATTAATCTATCCATAGCCGCTTGAATTAACCATGGTTTTTTCAAGGTTTTGGTATAAAGCTTAAATGCGCGTTGCATCATAGGGGCAATGCTCTCGATATTTCTATCTTGAATTGTTACCTTTATCCCACAATAAGAACACCAAGCAGCAATATCACCACCCATGGTTCCTGCACCTATTACATGCACTTTTTGCGCCTTAAATTTTGCTGCTTTGGCAAAAGATTTCATTCTGTCACGTAATAAAAAAGACCGAATTAAATTAGTTGCAGTGTCGCCATTAGTAATTAAGCGCTGTACCGCCTCAACTTCTTTTAAATAAGCCCTATCACCTAAGCCTCCTTCTTGCTCCCACAAGTCAAGAACTGCATAAGGCGCAGGATAATGCTCTTTAGCAACACGTTTTTTTAATTGTAAACGTATTAATGCCGCTATTAGCATTCTAACTGGGCTTTGATTAGATAAATTTTGCAGAAAAGTTAATTTATGTTTAGCAGGACTTTTAGTGGCATAATAACTAGCTGCACGTTTAAGCTGCCTTAAAGGGACTACTTCATCAACTAATCCTATTGCCTTTGCAGGTTTAGCAGCTAATGCTCGCCCTGTTAAAATAAGCTTAGTCAGTGCATTATACCCGCCCACAAGACGAGGTAGCCTAACAGTTCCTCCCCAGCCAGGGAAAAAGCCTAATAATATTTCGGGCAAACCTAATTTAGTTTGGGGGTTATCTGATGCAACTCTATAATCACATGCCAAAGCAAGCTCAAGCCCACCGCCCATGCAAAAACCATCAATCATAGCGACAGTAGGAAGATTTAGCGCCTCAAGGCGCGCGAAAACTACGTGCCCTTTTCTTAAAAATTCGCCAATAGGCTCGACAGTTTTATATTGAGAAAAAAGATGCACGTCCGCGCCCGCAATAAACCCTTTGTTTTTGGCAGAATAAATTACAACTCCAGTTAGATCTGATTTGTCTTCAATATCTTGAATGAGGCTATTTAATTCATCAAGAACTTCTTGATTAATTGTATTAACTGATTCTGCTTGTCTATCAAGGCCAAGCCAAATAATTTTGTTAATACAAGTTTCAACTTTCCAATGTTTGTAATGACTCATCTTACTTCCCCTCACGCTCGATATACATGGCTCCACCTTGCCCACCACCTATGCAGATGCTTGCCATGGCACGTTTTTTCTTGTTTTGTTCTAAGGTTTTTAGTGCATGCAAAACGATACGCGCACCACTTGCGCCCACGGGATGCCCAAGTGCTATAGCGCCTCCATTTGGATTGAGCTTTTCTAGGTCAATTGCACCTAGTGCATTTTTTAGGAAAAGCTCTTCTTGACAAAATTTTTCACTTGCTAATGCGCGATTACACGCAATAACCTGCGCGGCAAAAGCCTCGTTTATTTCAAAAGTATCAATATCGTCTAGCCCAAGTTTTTGTCTTGTAAGAATAGGCGCCATAGCATAAGCAGGACCAAGGCCCATATAAACAGGGGCTAATGCTGCCCACTCAGTGTCTATAATTCTGCCTAATACGGGTAAATCATATTTTTTGATAGCTTCTTCAGATGCTAGAAGCAATAAAGCTGCTCCATCTGTTACTTGAGAGCTGTTAGCAGCTGTTACTGTACCAAACTTTTTGTCAAAAAATGGCTTTAAAGTAGCCAGCTTCTCTAGGGTGCTGTCTTTACGAATACCATCATCTTGCGTATATGTTCTGCCGTTAAAATCAATTATGGGACAAACCTCGGACATAAGGTTTTGTTCATAAGCTTTAGCTGCACGCTTATGACTAGCTACGGCAAACTCATCCATTTCCTCTCTTGATATGGCAAACCTTAGAGCAAGCTCTTCTGCGGTTTGCCCCATGTTTAAACCAATAGTTGGATCAGTTAAGCCCCTTAATAAACCGACAATAGGTTTAAAATAGGCAAGCCTTAATTGCATTAAGGCTTGCGCTCGTTGGCCTATGCTTTTTGCACTAGTCCATTTGCCTAACCAATTTGTCATTTCAAGATTAAGCAATAAAGGAGCGCGGCTCATGACCTCAACACCCCCAGCTAACATAAGATTATTCCTGCCGGCTGCAATCTCAAGAGCTGCAGTATCTATAGACTGCATGCCTGAAGCACAATTGCGCATAACTGTCTCAGCAGGCACGTTATCACCTAGACCCAACCTTAAAGCAACGATCCTTGCAATGTTAGCTTCATCGGCACTAGGCATTACACAACCTAAAACAACTGCATCTATTGCAGATGCTGCAAATGGTTGCCGCTTTAATAACTGCGCCCCTACCAATGTAGCTAAATCTGCCGCTGAAAAAGGTCCAACGCCTTTTGCCTTTAAAAACGGTGTTCTTAAACCATCGACAATGTAAACTGGCTTGGCATACAACTGACTACGCTGCTTCATTAACTCTCATCCTCATCCAATTTGGAAATCAAAAACAATAACACAACGTGTAATAATATGGTAGGTTGACGGCTATAATGACTCTTGCTATAGTGCTGCGCCAATTAAATGGAAGCGTGGCAGAGTGGTTGAATGCACCGGTCTTGAAAACCGGCAACGGGCGACCGTTCGTGAGTTCGAATCTCACCGCTTCCGCCAGTTATTCTAACTACCTAATTTGAATTATTTTAACACCTACTATCTTTTGTAACCCAGTCCACTGCTTGTCAGCTGTGTAGACTGGCACGTCAAGCATCTTAGCAGACGCAAGACACGCCCTATCTCCAAGTGAAAGCCCATAAGATGAGGTGTGTGTAATCATTTCACCCGTAATTATTGCTAGATCATAATTATATTCATATGCCCTAATTAGATTGACAATCCGCGCGATTTTATTCACGTCGCAGTATCCATTGCGTACGAGATAACTTACTAACTCCGCAATGTTTACAGTAGACATATAAGCTTGGGAAACATAATTTTTGACTATGTTGGAACCTGGCTCACCATTAATCAAAGCCAAATAAGCTGAAGTATCAAAGATGACTTTAGTCGTCATAGTCATGGCCACGTTTCGCTAAAAAATCATCCACAATAGGTTTATTTTTAAAGTGGTGTTTTAAATCCTTTTGAATGTCATAAAGTTCATTTGAGGCCGTACTTATAATCACTTGTTTACCTTTTGTCACCCTAAATACCATGTTTTCATTTGGTTTTATTGCCAATAGCTTGCGGATATCAAGAGGTATAGATATTTTATAATCTTTATAAATTTTGCAAAAATATTCACCTTTCATTATTTTCTCCTAAGTGAAAGAAAAAATAAATTCACTATTTTAATTATATAACGAAAAACAAATACCGTAAAGGAGAATTGTTAGAATGCACTGCGATTGCATTAAATCGCCGTAGTTAGAATGGGTTTTTTAAATCAAGGCTTACCTTAAGATCAAACTGCGATAACTTAAGCTCTTTTTGGGTTAAGGTAATATCATGTTCATCCATTACATGATCGCCAAAGGTGTAAAATACTTCTTCTTCTCCATTGCATACCTTGGCATCATGTTCCGCAATTTTTGCCTTAATATTTGCGCTTTTATCCAAATAATCAAGCATAATTTTAGTACCAAATTTGTTTTTTAGCAGCTCTTGGGTTTTATGAGGAGAGAGTACAAGACCGGTTGCGTTATTCCCCCCAAACCCTTTGGAATTAATTAAAACCGCTAAATAATCTTCGCCTTTTTCGCCTGCTGAGTAATGATCCATTAGAATGTTTAAATGGCTGCGCCTTACATCATTAGCAATATGATCAATGGTACGAATACCAGGGATATAACCGTGGTGCCAAACGCCTAAGCTTGCCATAAGCTGATCACCTGCCGCTACTCCTATAGTGTGGCCAACATAGGCTTTTACAGCTGCAACAGGCCAACGCTTAATGTTAAAAACCTGAGCGACATGATTTAAAAGCTGGCTTTCGGTAAGTCTATTTTGCGGAGTACCAGTGCCGTGTGCTTGGACATAAGTACGTTCTAAATCTTTTGCCCCTAAAATTGCTTTAGCTAAGGCCGTTGCTTTAGCAAATGTTATATAATTACCTACTCCAGGCTTTGAAATAGATTTTTTATTGCCGTCTGCATTAATAAAAACATCCGCAACCGATCCATAGATAGGCATGCCTAACTTTAAGGCAAGCTCATCTTCCATTAAAATCACAAATTGCGAACCTTCTGCCATGGTAAAGCCAGTATTCGAGGAAAATGGTCTACAGCTTCTTCTATGATCAAAATCTTCTAGAGAATCTAAAGCTTGCAAAGATTCATCACTTGCAAGCGCTCCCATTACACTAAAACCTTCAATAATTTCAGGAACTAATGGCGCTTCGGCATTGCCTACTAAAGCTACTTTAGCGCGCTTTGTTTGAATATCGACTATTCCTTGCTTTAAGTTATATAAGAAGCTTGCGCAAGCTCCTACCTGCGTTCCTGTTTGCCCTACACTATTAATTACATAGCTATTAATAAAATCCGCAGGCATCTCGGCTAAAGATAAAGGCATCATTTTAGAATTTATTCTGTTACCCCTTAAAGGTTCACCTATTAAACCGCCTAATGAATTGGCATCAACTTGCGATAGTGCGCTACCTGCATATACTGAAACTTCATCAGGCGCGATATATTTTAATAATTGCACCCAAGGTAGTCCCATAGAAAATAAAGCATCTGAGGCACCATAAATTGTAAGAGAAAGACCGCGAGGATGATGATGGGAATTATATAAGATGCCAGGATCAAACCCCCGCGGGATTGTTCCTCCACAAGAAACTGTGCAGCCTGAATGGGCTTTTAACAAAACCTCGGCAGTTTTTCTAATATGAACTTTTACATGCTGATCATCAAAATCACTTACAATCCAAAAATGGGGGATTGCAGAAGGTAGTTTAGTTTTCCGGATTAAAAATTCAGTATCTCTTGGTAAAGTACCTTTAATATGTACAGGGACATTACTAGGATCAAAAGTTTCAATACGCCTTATAAGGGTCCCTGATTTAATTTCTTCAATCAGCTCTTTTGTGACTCCATTACTAAGAGAAAGCTTCATCCTATGCGCTAAGTCAAGCCAAGTAGAACGCATTTCAGTAGGGGAAAGCTTTTCATGTACCATGCGTTTATAGCTATGAAAGCCTGAAGTTCGCCCTGCGGCATTCATGCCTCCTATACCTACTATTACTGGTAACGTCGCCATATTAACCTTCTTCTTAAAAAATTATGGCGCTATATTACCACAACTCGATTTGGGGTATATTATGCAGCTAAAAAAATAATAGGTTCATAAGGTGGCTACTATATACTTGCCTTTATTGCGTTTCTTTGCGCTTATTTTTCTTGGTATATTTGAGTCATCAGTTTTTGCTGCTGGATTTTCGCTTTATGGGGAAGGCAATGGATCTGCTGTGGGTAATTTTGCCGCCGGAATTGCTGCTGAATATAACGACGCATCTGTTGGCTGGTATAACCCAGCAGGCCTTGCTTTTTTACATAAGAGCCAAGCAGTCCTTGGTGGGGTTGGTGTAATTCCATATGTAAATTTAGCAGGCAATGCCAGGTTTACTACCGTACTTCCCCAACTTCCTGACTCACCACCTTTTTATTACAGCCAAAATTTTCATAATTTAAAAGGAGCCGATCACGCTGGCATACCATCTTTTCATTTTGCCTACCCTTTAGGGCCTAATACTACAGCAGGGATAAGCGTAGTTTCGCCTTATGGTCTTGCCACAAGCTGGGATGCTGAGTCTGCTTTAAGATATGCTGCAACTTATACTAAGCTAATCACAATCGATATAGCTCCTGAAATAGGCGGCAGGTTAACTGATTTTTTAACAGGGGGAATAGGTTTAGATCTAGAAGAAGCTACCGTTACCTTTAACCAAGTTTTAGGCGCCCCTGCTATTTTAAATGAATTTGGGGATAACGTTGTACCCTCAACCCTAGACTCTACTAGCTCTAATGTTGGTGATTCTTTCAGCGTGGGTTTTCATGCAGGCTTACTTTTACATCTTTGGCAAAATCACTCCCGCATTGGCGTTAATTATCAATCAGCAATTCAGCATAGGTTTTATGGAAATAGTACCTTAAAAGGTCGGCTTGCCGATCCTAATCTTAATGTATTTGACCCTTTAGTATCAAATCCTAATACTGTATTCGCAAATGAAACTTTACAATCCAATGGAATTTCTTTACCAAGCGTAACAACTTTAAGCATATATCAAGACATTACCCCGCGTTTGGCTTTATTAGGATCTGTTGTTTATACAGGCTGGGGGACAATTCAAGACATTAATCTATTAAACGTAGCCGCCCTAACAGTTGATGATACAGGTCAAGCCATTCAAGCTAATGTTAATATTATTAATCAAGATAATTTCCATGACGTCTGGCGTTTTGCTTTAGGCGCCAACATAATTGTTAATGATAAATTTTTAATGCGCTTAGGGGGAGGTTTTGATGAAACCCCAACTATCCTGGCAGAGCGTGATGTCCGCCTGCCTGACGCAAACCGCTATGCGCTTGCAATAGGTGGCCATTATCAACTCAATCGTGCTTTTGGGGTAGATTTTGGCTATAGTCGCATTTTTATGAATGAAATTATCATTAATAAACTGCAGATCCTCGACGCCACTAACCAAATACAAACAATAGCGACCGGCAAGGCCCATGCCAATCTCTTAGGCGCCCAAGCAGTATGGACTTTGGATTGATTTTTTTATCACTTTTGCTGTACAATATAATTATAAATATAGCAATTGAGGTTCTTTATGACAAAACCCACTGAAAAGCCTGTAAAGCCTGAAAAACTTGAAAGACAACCAGATACAACCACAAACAAGGACCACTGCCTTTTGCAAACTGGCAAAAAAAATGCCGAAAAAGTTACTACTAATATTACTCAAGAGGATATAACTAAATTTGGCCTTAAAGACTCTCAGCAGGTTTTTGAATTTTTTAGAACACAAGGTGGTGTACAGCTAATGGGCATCATCAAAAAAAACGAAGCTATCAAGGAATATATTCAAGAAATCAGCGCCATGGAAGAAACTGAGCGCAAAAATCTGTTAATCTCAGTGCTTGCCGCAGCATATTACCGCAATGCGGAAGCCGCTGAAGAGAGAAAAGAACTTCAAGACAACCAAGAAATGGTTAATAGAGAAAAATTAGATGATCGTTATGAACATATAGACCAGCCACAAGCAGATTTAACACCTGAAGAAGAGTTAAAAGATGACAGAGACTATGCTTTTGCCGAAGAAGAGAGCGGTTACGTTCAATTTGAACTAGCTAACCTAGATGATATAGAAAAAGCATTGGCGGAATTTGAGGCTAAGTTAAATGAATTCGCAGAACTGCTTAAAGTTGAAATGGAAAAGGCTAAAGAAAACACCCTAAAAGCTAATCCTAAAGCAAGTGACGATGAAATAGAAAAAGCAAGGAATAAGGCGTATCAAGAGTTAATAACCCAAAAATTCTCTACTGAATTAACACAACTTGACCAAGAGGTAGAACAAACTAGCGAAGCTAAAACAACCACCCCAGGCAATGCGCCAAAAGGTATGCCAAAACCTCAAAATGAACGGCAAAGAGAAGATTTTGCGAGAATGAGACAGAACTTTGCTCAACAGATGGTGCAAAGAGTAAATCAAGTGGCACAAGTAGGACACGAACCAACTAAGGATAGAGCTAATCAGGCAAACCTGGATACTAACCGCGCTGAGCATACGAGATCAGGTATAATTGCAACTAACACTCAAGCAAGAAAAAGCTACGAGACAGCAGTTCCTGTTACAAAAAATCCAACAGATCTTCTTAAAGACACGTTAAGTAAAAGAAGAGATGAACTTAGTTCTAGAAAAGATCAGCTGGATGAGCAAATAAGAAATTATCAAATCAAAACTGCAGCTAGGCAGCAGCGTGAAATGGCGCAACATTTAAGAGGTCAAGCTCCTCAACCTCAAGCTAAAGATAAAGCACCTGAAAAAAAGGCGAATACCCCAACCCCTTTACCAACAACCCCTTTACCAACAACCCCAAACCTAAAGAATAAATAGTATTTTGCTTTTTGTTGGGCCTTGGCCCAACAAAAAAATCCATTGCTGCAAATAAGGTCTATACTTATATCCATATGATAAAAAAATCATTAATGGAATAAACAGTGGGCCAAAACTTGTTTTATCAACTAGGGATGTGGATTAATAAGCATGCTAAGCTAGTAATTTTAGCGTGGCTTATCGCATTTATAGCAAGCTTACCTTTTATCCCTAAAATTTTAACGCCTTTTCAATCTACAGGATTTGTCGCAGAAGGATCTGAGAGCGCTATTACCGATGATTTTTTACAAAAAAAACTGCCCTATTACACAAATCGCTTTATTGCTCTTTACCACAGCAATACCTTACGGGCTAATGAAGATCTTTATCTTGATAAGATAAAACAATCTTTACGTGGGTTAAGACACTTTTCTTTAGAGCACAAAATTATTTATCCCGACAAAAATAATGGGCAAATTTCCAAGGATAACCACGCAGCTTATGCGCTAATTCTTATTAAGGACAATGACAGTATAAGTGATGAATTACTGAATAGAATGCAACATCTAATTAAAACACCTAAAAATATGAATATGTATTTAGGTGGTAAAGCTTTATTTTTACAAAATGTTAATGAGCAAACGCAAACCGACTTACACAAAGCTGACATTATTGCAGCCCCTGCTTCAATAATAACTTTGATATTAGTTTTTGGAACTTTAGTTGCTGCTTTATTACCTATTGTTTTAGGTGGCGGCGCTGCTGTTATTATTTTAGTAATATTGTTTGCATTTGGGAATTTATTTTCTTTGTCTATATTTACCTTAAATATTGCCTTATTGCTAGGACTATGCCTTAGCTTAGATTACTCCTTATTTATTGTGTACCGCTTTCGTGAAGAGCTACGTCAACATAATGTTGCAAATGCAATTGCAATTTCCTTAAGTACAGCTGGAAGATCGGTATTTTTTAGTGGGCTTGCTGTCCTAGCAAGCTTAAGCGCGCTACTTTTTTTCTCTATTAATATTTTATTTTCTATGAGCATAGGCGGCTTAGTTGCAGTCATTATTTCTGTTGCGGCGGCGCTTACCATTTTGCCGGCTGTACTTTCCATCTTAAATTATCGCATTAACTTTCTACCTATTGGATTTTTTAATCCTAAGAATAAAAACTCTGTTAGTTCTCAAGCATGGATGATTTGGCATAAAATTGCTTACGTTGTAGTTAAAAGACCTTTATTATTTTTCTTTACAGTAATTGTTATTCTCTTGTTTCTTGGATACCCCCTCTTGCATGTGCGCTTAGGAGTTGCAGATACACGTATTTTACCCCAGCAAAGTTCTAGCTATCAATTTTTCAATGAGTATAGACATAAATTTAATGAAAATGAGCTATCTCCTATCTTTTTGGTGGTACGATCTAAAAAGCACGATATTTTATCTCCTAGCTCAATTAAAAAGCTTTATCACTTCACTAAAAGCCTTAAAAAAAATCATTTAATAAAAAGCGTAGAAAGTATTGTAACAACTACCCCGCAACTTTACCTTGCTCAATATCAAACTTTGTATAGCATGTCACGTAGCTCGCTTACAAAAGACATGCAACAACTACTAGATGTAACAACGGCAGATAAATTTACGGTCATTACGGTTGTTAGCCTGTATGATAATGATTCTCCTAAAACTAAAGCTTTAGTAGCTCAATTACGCAAAATGCACCCTCCCAAAGGTTTAACCGTTAGTTTAACTGGCGAGCCCGTAAACAATATTGACGTATTACATAGCATCTCACATGCATTTTTGTATGCGGTTATTTGGATTATGTTGCTGACTTATTTTATCTTACTATTCCTCTTACGCTCATTATTCTTACCTTTTAAAGCCATAATTGTGAATATGCTCAGTCTTTGCGTTAGTTATGGATTATTAGTATTTGTTTTTCAAGATGGGCACTTACAAAACTTCTTAGATTTTAATGTGCAACCTTCTTTAGATATAAGCTTACTGGTAATAATATTTTGTGCGCTTTTTGGTTTTTCCATGGATTATGAAGTATTTTTACTTACCAGGATTAAAGAATGCTTTGAATTAGGTCATAACAACAAAAAAAGCATTATTTTTGGAATTGAAAAAAGCTGTCGCATTATTACTAGCGCGGCGTTAATTGTTATAGTTTTATGCGGATCTTTTATGAGCGCTGATGTATTAATGGTAAAAGAATTTGGCCTAGGGATTGCGGTTGCAATATTTGTTGATGCATTTATTATCAGATCATTATTAGTGCCGGCAATAATGGTACTTTTAAGAGATTGGAACTGGTATTTACCTATGTGGATGAAGAAGATTTTATAATCTTGCGCCAAAACAATATGCAAGCCTTGCGGTTACTGAATACAAAAACGGAAAATAATTATCTGCAGGGTTTAACCGTGACTCTCCAAAACCTGCTGTGTAATTTCCCACTACTTCAAGCATTATTCTATCGGTAAATCTATAATTAGCCCCAGCCCCAAAAGTAGGGCTAACCCTCGATTCAGACAACAACATATCATCACGAAAAACATCAGCAACACCAGCACTTGAGTATAACCGCAAGCTAGTATGTGGAATTGTTAACAAAACCTTGCCAATAAAGCTCGCTGTTTGGGTACGAGTAGTAAATACTGTTTGGTTGTTATTATTAAAGCTGAAGATACTCATTTCATCGAATGTAACCGTGGCATCAGGATAACTCATGTAACTTGCTTCAACTGCAAAAGTAGGTAAAAACTCATAGCCGGCATAAAAACCCCAAGCAAAGCCGCCTTCTACTGCCTTAATGGGGGTTGATATACTAAGGGCAATGTTAATGTTTTGTTCAGCAGGTACAAGCCCTTGCCAAGTTGTCGATCCATATCCACCTAATGCTCCTACGTAAAAAGGATGATGATAAATTGAAAAATCATCTTGTAGTTGTGAGGCAGCAAAAGCACTGGAAGACAACAATAAACAAAATAATAACCATATTCTAAACAAGAAAACTATCCTTCTATTCACAAGGAAGTTTAGTTGAACTACAAGCCCTGCCTAATGAATCTTCCCCACCAACTAAATAACAGCGCCAATTATCAATACAATCTTGTTTACTTGTGTAATGTTGAAATTCGCAGGCTCTTTCTAAAGATTTAAACATAATTATCATACGCTCATATAAAATATGCATGTCTTGACATAAAGATTCTGGCAAACCAGATGCAGTACAATGACAAACCGCAGCTTTTTTAAAAGATGGACAAAAATTAACGTCATCTACGGGCAAAGCATTAGGACAAGCAAAGGCAGCAAAACTAGAAATAAAAATAGAAACACCCAATATTTTTCTTATCATTCGAAGATCCTTTTGAAATTTTATAAGTAAATTGCAGGAAGACTATAACAAAAAACAAAATGGCCTGTAAAACTAATGTTGATCAAATAATTCAAATCATGTATTGATAGGCATACATTAATTACAGGAGGTTACTTTTTATGCTGGAACTTAAGGCAAATTCACCCCTATACCGCTTATCTACTATGTGCAACGCTTTCAAAACCATATATAAACTCTCTCCTAAAGAGGTTGATGATTTTATTAGTGCCTATGATATTTTCGCTTGTGACTGGGTTGATGGTAAGGCAGTAAAAGATGCCGAAAATGTCTCTTACTCATTAGTTAAAGAAAACGTAATAACTTGGTATAGCCTCCTTAATCATTTATGCGCCTTAGGGCAAGTCGAAAAAATGTATATTCCTCCTACCATGGACTTAAATGCGAGCTTAATAGATAACCAAATCATGATAGAGCAAAGGTTTGCAAGAGAATTAGGTATGAAAAAAGACGACCAAGTCTTCGAGCTTGGCTGTGGTAGAGGTAGAGTAACAGCGCAGCTTGCTAGCTTTACAGGAGCTAATATTAACGCCATCAATATAGACCAAAGCCAATTAGACAACGCTGTAGATTTTGCGCAAAAAACTGGCTTGGCAGAAAAATGTAAGTTTATGAATAGAGATCTAAACGATATTCCATTTCCTTTTAAGAACGATCATTTTGACTGCATATATGAGATTCAAGCTTTATCCTACGCACGTAGTCCCCAAAAATTATTTCACGAGTTAGCGCGAATTTTAAAACCAGGTGGCAGAATCTCGTTAGTTGAATGGGTACATTTAGAAAATTATGATCCTAAAAATAATCATCATGCTAATTTAATGAGGAAAATAAAAGAAATCACTGGCGCAATTGGCACCCCAAGCCCTGCTGATTATGAAAAATATCTTAACGAAGCGGGTTTTGACGTATTGATTAGCGAGGATCCTAGTATAAATAAATCCCAAGAACCGGTAATACGTAAGGCCAGTAGCTTTTATGACAAATCACTCCCATTTATTAAATTTCTCACCAAAATTAAAATTCTCCCTAAACATATTCCTATTTTGCTGGAAAGACTTAGCCGCTACACCGATGAACTCTGCGAGGCTGATAGGCTAGGCCTTGTTGCTATGAGCTATCATATTATTGCCCAAAAACGTAGCTAAAAAGCAAATAATTTGATACATTACGGTATTATTTATCAGGAGGAATTAACCATGACTTATATAGACGCTGAACAAAAGGTAGAAAACATTCCTAGTACTCTTAATATAACTCTAAGAATGCAACCTAACACTAACGATGATAATATTTCCTTAGATAATGATAACCCCTTAACTCCTTCTGAGAGCTCTCCTGCAAGCTCAAGGTCAAGTTCACCTGCAAGCGAAAAAGATGATATAGAAGCAAGATTAGACGATGTAATGAATTTCTTTAATGCGATTTCCGCTAAATCGCGTAGTTTTGCCCATAATACGAAAATTGATATCAAGAACTTCACCGCTAAAGCAAATGAAGAGATTAAAGTTTGTCGCCAAAATTTAGCTGATGGTCTAAGTAAAACTAAACATGAGATTAGATCTGCGTATGATTCTTTCTGTGATTTCTTTATTTCTGCTAAAAATAAAGCAGAAAAAATAGACGAGAAAGCTTCTAATAATATTAATAACTCCCCAAGTAATTAAGAGCGTTAGTGAGGGATCTCCTAACAAGAATCCCTTTTGTGATTGTCGCATCCATATTTAACCTATGCTACAATGCACAGTTTTTCATCCTAATTAGAAGTTGTCCCCTTGGCTAGATTTATTTTTACTTTATTTTTTCTATTTTTTGCGCCTTTTGCCTCGCAAGGTCATCAGGTTCAATATATTGCTTTAACTATTGACGATCTGCCATTTGTAGGTGAAGCGAAAAACTTTCACCTGAATATGATTATCGAGACCTTAAGAAAATACAATATTCCAGTCACTGGTTTTGTTATTGCTGGTAATGTGCGGTCTGATAACTGGCCTTTACTCAAAAAATTTAAAGACTCAGGATTTGGCCTTGGCAACCATACGTTATCGCATGTGAGCGCCCAAAATTTATCAGCTGAGGAATATATTCAACAAATTGCTAAAGCCGATCAAATTTTAAAGCCTATGCTCACAAATCCTAAATTTTTCCGCTACCCTTACCTTTCCATGGGAGATGGGGCAAAAAAGGAGAAAATCCAAGCATATCTTAACGCAAATGATTATCATATTGCGCCTATTACCATTGATAGCAAAGACTTTATTTTTAACCAATTATTGCTTTCTGTGCCGGAAAAAGAAAGGCGTAATTTTATGCTTTCTTTAAAACCTTGTTATATTGATTATATTTGGCAACAAACCTTAAAAAGTAAGTATACTCATCCGCAAAATCAGATCTCTATATTACTCATACATGCTAACCTAATAAATGCCTATACTTTGTCCGATATTATAGAGCTTTATCAACAACGAGGTTATCGTTTTATTTCCTTACTTAGTGCGCTAAATACTGCTAATTAAACCGAGGCAAACCTGTACTTATAGTGTTAATAAAATGCCACAGAAATGTAGGTTGGGCCTTGGCCCAACAAAAAAATGCATTTTAATTTAAAGAAAAATATTGTATAATTACTTAACAAAATACTTGCATTCACTTAGTCATAACTTTCATTGTGAGCATATTTTAAACTTAACTCTGCATGCGGTGCTTTTTTTATGTTACGTTCCATCAAAAATTTTTTTGCAACCCCAGTTTGTTTTTGGCTTGTTGCATTAAGCTTTGTTTTGTTTCAATTTTCCTTACAACTTTCTTCGGGAGTTGTGATGGACTGTGTTGCCAAAGACATTACTCTTACTGCAGCAGAGCTTGGCTTTATCGCTAGCACCTATTATTACGTCTACGCATTTTTACAAATTCCAGTAGGAATGCTATTCGATAAACAAAACTCGCGCCTTTTAATAACCGCTAGCGCTTGCCTATGCAGCATTGGTTGCCTTTTTTTCTCTTTAAGTCAGGATTTTTGGCATTTAACTTTAGCGCGCCTTATTATGGGGTTTGGGGCTTCTTTTGCTTTTATTGGCACATCAAGAGTGCTCCGCGAACATTTTAAGCCTAAACAGTTTAGCTTTATGATTGGTTTTTCGGAAACCATGGCTTTTTTAGTAACTGTATTATTTATGTTTATCTTAGGGTTACTCCAGAATATACATTGGCGTTCGATGCTATATTACTTTGCAATTCTTGGCATAACAATTACTCTTATTTGCTACATTATCCTCCCAGTAAGATCGCCTAAACCTAACAATCCAGTAAGCGTTTGGCACGCCTTAGATGAGCTTATGCAAGACAAAATATCTTGGTTTAATGGATTATATGTGGGTCTTGGATTTGGTTTTATAACTTCATTCGGCGCTATGTGGGCAATACCATTTATTCAACTAAAAACTAAGTGCTCGCTGCAAACTGCCAGCATAGTTGATTCTATGATCTTCCTTGGCACAGCGCTAAGCTGCCCTATATTTGGCAAAATTGAGACTATGATTCAGCAGCGCAAACAACTAATGTTTTTCTCGTATGCGGTGACTGCAGCTTTAATGTTTATTGTTATTTATGTACAAATTACTTCTACCTTATTATTAGGATTTCTTATGTTAACTATGGGAATTTCTTCTGGGGCTTACATTATTTCATATTCTATTTCTAACGAGATTGCGCCCAAAGATGCACAATCAACCTCAATTGGCTTTACCAACGCCTTTGCCACAATAACCGCGCCAGTCTTACAACCACTTATTGGAGTTTTTCTCGATAAACTTAAAACAACTGCTACTTATTCACTGTCTAACTTCCAAACTGCTCTATTAATCATCCCGATATCATTATTAATTGGTGCAATTTTAGGGCTTCTTCTCCCCGAAAGAAGAATAGAAGAAATCAATGACATTGCCTTTCATAGTATATAAATAACTCTACTTGTATTATTTTAAATCACGAGCCACCCTGCAGGAAGAGCATAATATATCTAAAGCAGCCGACTTAACTCAATCTGAGCTCATAGAGCGGAAAACTGAATCGCCAAAAGTTCCAGAAAACTTGAATTTTTCTCATATTAAGGTATAGTTCGTCTCTTCAATTTGGGCCGTTAGCTCAGTCGGTAGAGCAGAAGGCTTTTAACCTTTGTGTCATAGGTTCGATTCCTATACGGCCCACCAAAAATTTTAACCCCAACCGTAGTTAACAGCGCTCGTAGCTCAGCTGGATAGAGTACTTGGCTTCGAACCAAGGTGTCGGGGGTTCGAGTCCCTCCGAGCGCGCCATTTCAGTCCTTTGAGTGGGAATTGCTATCTTACGCAGGCAGCTTTTGCTTGCGTTTCAAACCGACTCAACATAACAAATTTGTCCTGCGAGTTTGGAAGTGATTCAACATCAGCTGAAAACTGCACGCCAAGCTCTGCAGGAATGCGGTTAGCCAATTCATCTTCTAAACACAAATAGCCATTTTCAAAGTTGAAGAACTTGAAATGGTCCCGCGGCCCCGATGATTCAATCCCTAAAATAACAAATGCAACAATAAGTTGGTTTATTCTGCGTGATTCAGAGTAATGAAAGCGATGTTCTGCTGGCGCAAAACCTCTAAGTGCTTTAGCAAAAATGTCAACAACGACTGTTGTCGCACGTGTTGAAGGTCAACATTTATCCACGCTATCAAAGGTCCCCATTAAGGAGGATCGGCAAGACGGGTTCTGTCCCTGCGGTACCCCAAAATTCGCTACGCTTGCTTACAATAAATAAAGTATCATGGGTCAGAGATGACAAAGCGCACGCGGGCAAAAAACAAGGCAAAAGGCACGTTTACGGAAGATCCTAAAACTCATTCGCGTTTAGTATATGTAACAATCACCAGAGTATTACATTTTATTTTGTGGATTTTCATCGCGCACTGCCTCGGCAGGCTTTTCAGCTGATTCAGCCTTTAATTTCTCCAATTTATTTTTTAGAACCTGTGATAGAGCTTCAAATTTCTCGTTTATAATCCCCTGAGTACTACAAAGATGCTCCTGCTCTTCTTCTATGGCATTAAATAACGTTGACGCCATTGTCACTTTACCATCTGCATTCATGTTAAAAACAGCAGAGCTACCTCCTAACGACAGCTCTACCAATTCAATCTCGTTTGATTTGCTCCAATTTTCAATAAATTCCATTAAATGTTTTTCCGGTGAAGCCGGAGGAGAAATAACTATTTTTATTGGATAATCTGGTGAAGCCTCCTTTATACGTACTAACATATGATTTAACACTTCCATCTTCCTTTGATCATCTTCTGTTGTAGATGCACTTGACATATGTGTAAATGCCACGGGATAGTTTGGAGGCCCCCCATAGATAGCAATTGCTGCACATGTCGCTAAACCATCTGTAATAAAGGTCTTTTCACCCACTTGAAATTGAAATAAGACTTCATCCATCAAAACATTCACCGCTTGACTTACAATCACTTTCTCATCAGTCAATTCTTTTGAAATCACTCGACTTTTCCTACGTGGGGAGCGTGTTTTCTTGAATTCAATGGACATTATCAATTCTCATATTAAAATAATACATCCCTTATAATTAATATTAGAACAAATATTGAATTTTTTATAAAAAAATGATTATTTTAAATACAAATAATGCTTGATATGTAACGCCTCACCACGTTATCCCGAGCGCAGCGAGGGGTTAGGGCTATATCACGAATTTTATTTTCAACCCAGTTAGTATCAATTTCAGCCATACCATGCCTTAGATATTTAATTAAAAAAGGCCATTGGTTGAGGGTATACTTTATGGCTTCACCCAGTTGGCTTTTAGGAGGGACTTTGGGAGCTACTTGTCTTAACCAGCGTATAAAACTTTGTAGAACAGGTCTCGCAATTTTTTGTCTAAAGTACTTTTTGGTTTTGAAGCTATAATTTTGAGCTCGCATTTTTGCTTCTAATGCATACAAAGGCTTTAACCTTTCAATAGCCTCAAATGCGATCCCTTCTTTATTCTTACTAACTTTAAAAACTTCAGCAAACTTTCTTCTTGCATGGGTAATACAGCCTAAGCCTTCTATGTCTTTTCTTTTGCGTAATTTAGTATATCCTGCATATCCATCTGTCTGTAATAAGCCTTTATAAGTAGCAAGACGTGCTTCAGCTACATAGCCGCCGCGCGTTAAGCTTAATTCAAATGCAATTAGTCCTCCTGCTATAGAAGGCGCATGGTAGCACCAGAGGTATCCTTTTTTTTCAGGATTTAATATTTTAACCGGTGTCTCATCTACCTGCAGATAACCTGATGCTAAAATCTCTTTCAATAAAGCATCATACATAGGCAACAACGCATTCCCTACCTGCATAACCCAATTCCCTAGCGTATTATCTGGAATAATCGCATTGTAGCTGGCTAAAATCTTTGATTGTCTGTAAAGAGGTAGGTGATATTGGTATTTGCTGATAATAACCTCAGTAAGTAAACTCCCTCCAGCTAAAGCTTTAGGAATAGGGCTGGGGCAGTACTTCAACTTGCTCTGAAATATCTTCTCCAATACGGCGCAATGGCTTACTGCAGCAAGCACAAACTTTCTCAGCTTCAGGTAAATCATTATAAACCTTGCGCCTTGGTAAGCTGGATAAGTCTATTAATCTGCCTTTGGTCTTTTTATTTCTGGTGTGTGATTTTACTTTAATTAAGCCTACTAAGCCGTCAATAGCACATCTAAAATCAATCGCTTGCCTATATAACCAAATCTTTTTACCGTATAACTTTAGTTGCATCTAATAACTCTCTTAATAAAAAACTAAATTGCATTTCTGTCGCCTTAATACGTGCCACAACCGCATTAGGAAATGATACTTCTAAGACAATGGCCTCAACCTTCATGCCAGGCTCTGCTTTATCAATTATTTTTACTTCTCTAAAGCCACCTCTAGGAAACCTTTTACTAGGCCATAGCTTTTGACACCATCCATAAAAGGTCAACTAAAGAGCCTTAGACAAAAACCCACCGCAGAAGAATGATGATACGACAGAAGTCCACTAAGTACGAAGAATTTTATGCTATAATTAATAATAAATTAACTTTGATTAAGAAATATCATGCCAAATCACGCACAAGATTTTAGTACATTTTTACTCGATGTAGGACAATTCGCGAGAGAAAATTTAAAGCCCGGTTCAACGCTTTCTTTTTCTGATGGCTCAAGTTTAGAAATTAGCAAATCTAAATATCAAAACAGTGCTGTAAATGACTATTATGTAACGATTAAAGTTAAAGATAAAGATTCCTATATTACTTGTGATTTTGAAACGAGCGACTGGAACCAGGGAAAAATTTATAGACATAGTGGTGATGCACCACCACAAAAAGTGTCCCCCGATGAATTTATGAAGATTATAACGACTAATCACTTCGAACAGCATCTCGCATATTGGAAAACTCAAAATGAAACGGATAAACTTAAACCCCGTTTAAAAAACTACATTGATCAAATTAAAAAGAATTGCTCATTTATGACACTAACAGATGTCATGATCATTCATAACTTGCCACTATTAAACTTTAAGCTTGAGCAAGATGAAAAATTTACCTTTTATAATGATAAATTTCAGATACACTGTGACAGTAATGGAAACATCACGGATGTATTTGAACAAAAGCCTCAAGGATTAAAACGGCTTGCGGAGAGTGATTCAGAACGCGCAAAAGTTCTCGAAGAAATGAATAAACAGTTTAACCTAAATTATTGTAACGGCTCACTCAGCCAACGTATGTTTTACTCTGCTGTATACTCCCATATGAAGAATAACTATAAGGATGGAAAATTAATCATACCGGCGAACAAAGAGAAAAATGAACCTGAAGTGATAATTGAGTTAGATGAAAAAAATAATTTATTAAAGGTCACGTTGCATCGGGATAATTCTACTTATCGGCGAGAGTATACTTATGATAACGAAATGCATTATGTTAGCCAAACCATGCGTGATGATCAACCTGTGAGATTTAATTGGACCAATTCGTTATTTGATTCTAAAGTAGCCTTCATTTCTCAGAAATTACAAGAAGAGAGGGTCAACAAAGCTAACTCTCAAAATAACACAACACCTTCCGCTAAACAAACATTAGAAGCGATTAAAAAGGTTGATGAAGAAACACCTAGTAGGAGAAAAGAAGGCCCCTGAGTAGTGTGGAGAGGGGATCAGTCATGGAACACATACAGAGCGTACGCCATCCCGAAATAGCTTAAGCATAGGGAGCAACTTACATGGGTATTCGTTTTGCATGGAAGTCTGGGTTATGAGCAACATGCATATCATTCTTTGAAAAGAACTTCACGCTATAATTTGGATTCTGCTCTCCTTTTCCAAACTGGTTTAATTCATCATTATAGGTGTTTAGAGCGGATATAAGCCCCGCATAATCCAATCTGGCCTTCTCGGAAACCCGTTTACATAAATTGCTTTCTTCTCCAGCGCTGCTATTAGATTCTGAAGTAGACAAATTAGTAGTAACGATATCATAATCAAGACCTAATGCTTGGAGTTTACTGACGGCTGATTCTACAGAGGCAATGTAAACTTCCTCCCCGACATCTTTACACCTTGGAATTGCATTTATAATTTCCCTGCATTCGGTATGCATCTCACGCAGCCTAGATTCGATGTCACGTAATCGTTCCACAGGATAATACATCGTTGAGATGCTAAATTTATTAAAACGGGACATGATTGATCCTCCTACTATTATAATGTTTAATTATAGCACATATATTGAGACAATAGACAGATTAGTTGAAGCCTAGACAAATTTTAACTACTTTATTTGAATTTTTTAATATATCATACTTTATGTTCTTAAAATTGCCATAAAAAGGCAAAATAGGGGAATAAAATATACCAATTAACAAAGCGTTTGCAAACAAAAGCCGAACAATCAGAACTGGGGCGGTCTGCTAGTTATGATGCGCACTATAATCCTGAGCGCTTATTTGCTATTCCAAGAGCTGCTAAACGCAAAGAAATTGGCATCAATCCCAATCTGCTTCCATTTTATGGGTTTGATTGTTGGAATCATTATGAAGTATCTTGGCTCAATGAAAAAGGCAAGCCTATGGTTGCAGTAGCTGAGATTATTTATGATTGCAAAACCCCCTTTTTGGTTGAATCAAAATCCCTGAAGCTTTATTTTAATTCATTCAACAACACGAAATTTAGTAATGCTGAAGACATTAGGCAAACTGTAGAGAAGGATTTGAGCCTATGTCTTCTAGGAGACGTTCAAGTACGCATTCTGTCCCTAGCCGACAAGCCACTTTTAGAGATTCATGCCGCGCTCGAAGGTGAATGTATTGACTCTCTTGATGTTACTTGCTCTACTTATTTAGTTGACCCCTCTTATCTTTCAGTTGAGGAAAATAAAGTAGAAGAAGTTTTGTGTTCTGACTTATTAAAATCCAATTGTTTAGTGACGAATCAGCCGGATTGGGGAAGTGTACAGATTAGTTATACAGGAAAGCAAATCAATAAAGCAGGGCTATTGCAATACTTAGTTTCCTTTCGTAACCATAATGAATTTCATGAGCAATGCATTGAGCGTATTTTTGTAGATATTATGCAGTTTTGCAAACCTGAAAAACTCTCAGTTTATGGACGTTACACAAGGCGCGGAGGACTGGATATTAATCCTTATCGATCAACAGAAAAAATAGCTGCAGAAGGACTAAACTACCGCTTGGTTAGGCAGTGAGCAATTATTTATAAATTAATAAAAAATTAATAATAAAGATTGAAAATATTAGCATAATGTGTTATTTTATCATCATCTCTACATTAAAAGGGAATAAAAATGCTTAGAAGATCATTTGCTGCTAAATTTCTATTGCAGCCGCCGCGTTTTGCCAGAAGTTTTTTTAATACCACGGCACATTCTGCCACTCCTCCTTCTCTCACTTTAAATAACCAGATTGAAAACCCTAATATCCTCGCCTTCGCAAACAATATCCAAAAACAGCTCCCTTTAAATATTCAGAATGACTATTTAAGTAAAATGCAAAAAACGCCTTCAAACTTGCTAGTTACCGAGACTGAAACGTGGCACAAAATAAAAAAGCATTATGACAACACAACGTGCTTCATGCAATTGCTCTCAACTAAGTATTCTTTTTCTTTCCCACAATGCTTACTAGAGATTAATAGATTACTTTCCGAGGGTGTTATATTTGACCCAGCTGCGCGTAAAAAGATTATTGAGCATGCAGTAATGCATGATAACGCTGGTATATTAAAACAAATTACGGAAAACCAGTTAAAAGCTAATTCCAACTTTAACTCTATAGCCTATTGGACTGAAAAAAACGAGGATATTATTTTGTCCATGGTGGCAAAGGGGCATGGTTTAAACGTCCTCCAGTTTTTTATTGACTACGGTTATAATGTCAATACGCTTTACTACGAACCCCTCGAATGGAATTTGCTTCTTGAGCTTGCAAATCATATCACCCATGAAGGCCATCTTAAGTTACTTGATCTTTTGCTTAGAAAAGGAGCCAAAGTCAACGTTGAGGATGCAGATTATTGTTATACCCCTTTGAAGAGAGCCATTCATTTTTCTTATAAAAAAAATCCTCAGGTTTGCTTAGCGGCGATTAAACTATTACTTAAGTATGGCGCTGATCCTGCGCTTTCTGATATCTGGCATGATACGGCATTTTATGGTTACTATGATATAATCAATTACTTTCTGACTGCAGACTACCCAAAAAAAATAGACATTAACCTTAAAGATAGTAATGGATGCAATGCTGCGCATATCGTATTGAGAAAAAAGAATAAAACTTATAAAGATCTGGAGATGATTCAATTACTCATTAAGAAGGGAATTGATACATCCGCTAAAGATAATAAGGGATTCTCCGTAACAGATTACCTAAAGGAACTAGCTCCTTTATCTATAGAAACAATGACAGGAATGCAGAAAGAAAACGATGTTCACTCGCTATCAACGCCAACTGGCTCAAACTTTAATCTATAAGTTGGAGCAAGCTTCCGCTTGTGTGTTCAAAAGATGCTTGTTATTATGTTGACGTTTTTTCTGGAGCAGTTATAAGAAAAATGATCATTGCACGCACTCCATATAGGGTTTCTTTTTTCGGTGGCGGAACTGATTACCCTCTTTGGTATCAAGAACATGGGGGCGCTGTATTAGCCACGACAATTGATAAATACTGCTATATTACCTGTCGTTATTTACCGCCTTTTTTTACTCACAAATATAGACTTGTCTATTCCAAAATAGAAAACGTTCAACATTATGATGAGTTTGAGCATCCTGCAGTTCGCGCTGTTTTAAAGTGGGCAAAAATGGAATATGGTTTAGAAATACATCACGATGGGGACTTACCTGCGTGCTCAGGATTAGGTTCGTCATCTTCTTTTACTGTAAGCCTTGTGAATGCTATCTCAGCGCTCCGCGGCAAATATATTCATAAAGAAGAGTTGGCTAACAGCGCTATCTATATTGAGCAAGAGCTTATTAAAGAGCATGTAGGATCACAAGATCAAATTTCAGCGGCATACGGCGGATTTAATCGTATTGAATTTAAAAAAAATAATGCCCCCTTTGATGTTGTCCCTGTTATATTGAATAAAAAACGTTTACAAGAATTACAAAGTCATTTAATGCTTTTCTTTACAGGGTTTTCCCGGATTGCATCTGATATAGCAAAATCGAAGATTGATAATTTTAAAAACCGCCATACCGAACTAAAAACCATGACAAAAATGGTTGATGAGGCGATAGAGATTATTCAAAGCCCAACCACACAAATAGCTGAGTTTGGTAAACTCCTGCATCAAGGATGGTTATATAAACGCAGCCTTTCTAACAAAATATCTACTCCTGAAATTGACGACATTTATCAAGCAGCAAGAAGTGCAGGCGCTATTGGTGGCAAGATTTTAGGCGCTGGCGGCGGAGGTTTTCTGCTGTTATTTGTTAAGCCTGAATTGCAAGTTAAGGTTCGTGAAAAGCTTCAGCATCTTATTCATGTTCCTTTTGAATTTGAAAATTCTGGGAGTCGCATCGTTCTATATCAACCAAATGGATTAGCGTAAAAATATGCCAAATGATCGATATTTTCTGCGTGACAAGGCGCAATGGGTGTGGCGTGAAACACTTAAAATTCATAGGCGTGCGCCGGAAACGCGTTTAGCCTCTTCACTTTCCGTGATTGAAATCTTTGTTGCATTATACTATGGGGGCATATTGCGCTACACTCCAAGTGCACCATGGGCGGAAAATCGTGACAGATGTATTATTAGTAAAGGCCATGGGTCTATTTGTATGTACCCTATTTTAGCTGATTTGGGGTTTTTCCCTATGGAAGAGTTACAGCGCGTTTGTCAAGCTGGCAGTTTTTTAGGTGGTATTCCTGATCCTGTTATTCCTGGGTATGAAACAGTCAATGGGTCTTTAGGACATGGGCTTGGTGTTGGAACTGGGATGGCTTTAGGATTGAAGGCGAAAAAGAGCGAGAGAAATGTTTTTGTAATAACTGGTGATGGCGAGTTGCACGAAGGCGCTAATTGGGAGGCCATAATGTTTGCAGCTCACCACAAACTAGATAATCTCCATCTTATTGTGGATGATAATAAAATCAGTATGCTGGATTATACAGCTAATATCATTGCAAAGCGTTCACTCATTGCTCAATTAGAAGCATTTGGCTGGGAATGTCAGGAGGTTAATGGGCATGACGCAGCGCTTGTGCAAACATCCCTTTTACACATGAGCGCGCAATCACATGGCAAACCAAAAGCCTTAATTGCCCATACCAGGAAAGGCATGGGCGTTCCATCAATCGAAAATGCTGCATTAAGCCACATAATGAATCCCAAGCCTGAAGAACTTGACGCGCTACTGGAGGAGCAAAGTTGATGACTCTAAAACCTCCCGCCATGCGCGATGCTTTTCTTAACCGGATCTGTCAGGCAATGGAAAGTGATGATCGGATCTTTTTTGTCAGCTCTGACTTTGGCTCACCTGTTTTGGATAAAATAAGGCAAAACTTCAACGCAAGGTTTATTAATGTAGGGATAGCAGAGCAAAACCTTATTAATGTGTCAGCTGGCCTTGCAGTTGAGGGATTCAAAGTTTTTGCTTATGCCATTGCTCCATTTATTACCATGCGGTGTTATGAGCAAACACGTGTTAGTCTTGCCCTACTTTCGGTGGTGCGTCCCATTAATGTTACGTTAATTGGCGTTGGCGCAGGTTATAGCTATGTTGTTTCTGGCCCAACACATCAATGCTATGAAGATTTGACCCTGATGCGTGCTATGCCAAATATGCAAGTATACTCTCCTGCTGATTATGTAACCGCAGCGAATTTTTTTGATCTTTGCTTAAGGAACAATGGACCAAAATATTTAAGACTTGATGCGCAAGTACTGCCCCAAATATACCATGAAGATAAATTCCCTGATGTTGCCCATGGTTTTTATGTTCATCAAAAAGGCAATGGGGTTTGTCTTTTAGCAACTGGTTATATGTTACACACGGCAATGAAAGTTGCCAAGAGTTTAAGTTTGGCGGGCTTAACCGTTGGGATTATTGATCTCTTTAATATCAGTGATTTTGCAGGTGACGCGCTTGCTGCAACACTTGCTCAATATAAAGGCGTTGTGACTATGGAAGAAGGTTTTCGTGGTCGTGGTGGTGTTGATTCAATGATGTTTGAGTTTCTAGCAAGGCGTGGCATGGATCAAAAAATACTAAACATAGGAGTTGATGGCGGATATCGGTTTGAGTTGGGAAGTCGAGATAAGCTACATGAAGATGTTGGTATTGGATGTGAAGTTGTAAGCAAAAAGGTGAAAGAATTTATAGACAATATAAATGGGAAGTTATAATTAAATAGGACAAAAAATGAAATATCCATTGATGCGTAATAATATTCTGCGGGAAGATCTCGATGTTGTGATTGATTACCTCAAGCAAGATGATCCTATACTGACTCATGGAGCAAATGTACGCGCTTTTGAGGAAGAGTGGTCCAAGTGGCTTAACGTTAAGTACAGCGTTTTTGTAAACTCAGGCGCTTCAGCTAATCTTTTAACCCTGGCAATCCTCAAAATAAAACATCCCAATGGAGGAGAGGTTATAACGCCGCCTCTAGGCTGGGTTTCAGATGTTGCTGCGGTTTTGCAAAATGGGTTTACCCCGGTCTTTGTGGATGTCGACAGACATACTCTAGCGATGGATCCTCTGCAAATCATTGCTAAAATCACCGATAATACCCGCGCTGTTTTGTTAACTCATGTGCAAGGTTATAATGGTTTGACTGATGATTTATTGGCTGAGTTGAAAAAGCGGAATATTCCTTTAATAGAGGATGTATGTGAGTCGCATGGCGCCACGCATAATGGGAAAAAATTAGGTTCTTTTGGCTGGATTTCAAATTTCTCTTATTACTATGCCCACCATATGAGCACAATAGAAGGTGGCATGATCTGTTCTGATGATCCTGTAGTTTATCAACAAGCAAGGATGCTGCGTTCTCATGGTATGGTACGTGAGGCGAGCGATGCGGAAGTGCGAAATATTTATCAGTTGGAAAATCCTGATTTAAATCCTGATTTTATCTTTGCATTTCCTGCATATAACACGCGCAACACCGAAATTGGTGGGCTTTTGGGGCGTAATCAATTGAAAAGGCTTGATGAGAATGTTACACGCCGTACCCAAAATTTACAGCGTTTTTTACGGCTAATTGATTCTACTATCTACCGCGTTGACTTTAAAACAGAAGGTTCTAGCAACTATGCTTTTACGCTTATTTTAAAGCACAGAGATCCTGATTTAGTTAATAAACTGATGGAGCATATGCGTAAGCACGGTATTGAGTTTCGCCGCGGTAGCGCAGGAGGTGGAAATCAAATCCGCCAACCTTACCTTAAGAACATTGTACCAAAAGATCATCACCTTAACTTTCCCGAAACTGAACATATCCATTTTTATGGATTCTATATTGGCAACTTTCCTGACTTAAAAGAACATGAAGTGGATGAAATTTGTTCTATTCTCAATTCTGTTAAAGTCACTAGCGAAGTTTGAATATATGGGGATTAATGCGATTATTCTTGCAGGAGGTCTTGGGACACGCTTACGGAGTGTTGTGAACGATGTGCCAAAACCCATGGCACCAATTGCACATAGACCTTTTCTTGAGTATTTGCTTGATTATTGGATTCTCCAGGGTGTGGAGAGATTTATTATCTCTGTTGGCTACAAACATGAGACGATTATAGAGCATTTTGGATCGCAATATAATGGCATTCGTATTGATTATGCCATCGAACATACCCCCTTGGGTACTGCAGGTGGCCTCCTACTGGCCGCACAGCAGATAGACGCTGATTCGTCATTTCTGGTGCTAAATGGAGACACTTACTTCGCTGTTACATTGCAAACATTAATTGAGTTTGCAAAAACCCATGACGCCGATTGGTGTTTTTCATTGTTTAAAGCAAATGATCCAAAAAGATATTTAGGGTTGTCCGTTGCACCTAATGGTAGAATTCAAGCATTAGCAAGCGCCTCCCAAGCATCTTGTTTAGCAAATGGCGGTGTTTATTGGGTTAGGCAGCGCGCGCTTATGGATTATAAGGATAAAGTAGCGCAAGATAAAAAGCTTTCTTTGGAGGATGATTTATTTTTGCTAATCTTAAAGCAGCAGCGGGTTTTTGGTCTTGCCTTCCAAGGCACGTTTATAGATATTGGTGTTCCAGATGATTACTATCGATCTCAGTTTGTAATTAAAAACAAGGAGTTGGCATGACAGGGCAGCGTGAGTTTTTCGTCGATTTAATAAAAAAAAATATTGAAACTTCAATAGAGGCTAAATTAAAACTTTTAAATAATAAAGATACTCTAACCATCTTTGCCGAAGCAACTAACATGGTTGTCAAACATTATCACCTTGGTGGCAGACTCTATATTGCGGGAAATGGTGGTTCAGCGGCTGATGCACAGCACTTAGCAGCTGAGTTTGTCAGTAAACTAGCTATGGATAGAGATCCTCTTCCAGCAGAAGCGTTAACTGTTGACAGCTCAATTATTACCGCTATAGGTAATGACTATGGCTATGACAACATTTTTTCGCGGCAACTTGCGGCAAAGGCTACAGCAAAAGATGTCTTCTTAGGAATAACGACATCAGGCCATTCACCTAACATTATCAACGCGCTTAAGACGTGCCTAAAAATGGCCATACCAAGCTTGGTATTTTGTGGTAGAGATGGGGGAGAAGTTAAGAACCTTACTGATTTTTGTATTATCGCGCCAGGCGAACAAACAAGCGTGATCCAAGAGTTACACATTGTCCTTGCCCATACGCTTTGTGAAAGTGTTGAGCAAGCGATATTTGGACATTTACCCCAAACGTTATCAACACCGCAGTTGATGAAAACTAACCTTGAAGCAATATAAATAGGAAATAAATATGAGCTATAACATTCTTGTAACAGGAGGCGCAGGTTACCTTGGATCTACTTTGGTCCCAGATTTACTTAACGATGGTCATACAGTTACGGTGCTAGATAATTTTATGTTTCGGCAAGCGAGTCTGCATCATGTCTGTAATAACCCAAATTTTAATGTGGTTAAGGGGGATATTCGCCTTGAAAGCACCATGGCGCCCTTACTAAAAAAAGCAGATCTTGTGATCCCATTGGCGGCTTTGGTCGGCGCCCCAATATGTAATTTTGATCCAGTTGGAGCAAGCTCTATTAATCATGCAGCGATATCGATGATGCTTAAGCTTATGTCGAAAAACCAACGCATCATAATGCCAACAACCAACAGCGCTTATGGCACAGGGGATAAAAATAACTTTTGTACCGAAGAATCTCCATTAAGACCAATATCACTTTATGCGCAAGAAAAAGTGAAGGTTGAACAAGAACTCATGCAGCGTGAAAATGCAATTAGCTTTCGATTAGCCACAGTGTTCGGGATGTCTCCTAGAATGCGTCTTGATCTGTTGGTCAATGATTTTACCTATCGTGCTGTCCATGATAAGTTTATTGTGTTGTTCGAAAGCTCATTTAAACGTAATTATATTCATGTACGTGATGTCTCGCGCGCCTTTCGCCACGGGATTGCTAATTTTGAAACTATGAAAGGGCAAATTTATAATGTTGGTCTTTCAGATGCGAATATTTCTAAACGTGAATTATGTGAAAAGATTCAACAGCAAATACCTGACTTTGTTTACGTTGATGCTCCAATTGGCAAAGATCAAGATCAACGAAATTATATTGTTTCAAATGCCAAAATAGAAAAAACTGGCTTTAAGCCATCGGTATCTTTGGAAAATGGCATTGCTGAATTGATTAAGGGTTATACAATGATAAAAAATAACCAATATAGTAATGTCTAATGCACAGTTTTGATTTTGTAATTATTGGATCTGGTATTGTTGGTATGGCCGTTGCGCGCTCTATTAAGCAACGCATGCCAAATGCCACGGTTGCCGTGCTTGAAAAAGAACCGCATTACGGATTGCATGCAAGCGGGCGTAATAGCGGTGTTTTGCACTGCGGGATCTATTACGGTAGTGATACCTTAAAGGCAAAAGTTTGCTCCCAAGGTGCGTTTAGGATGCTAGAATTTGCTGAAGAGTATGCTATACCTTATGCAAAATCAGGAAAGTTAATCTTAGCTACACAAAGCGATCAGCTAGCAACCATTGATAGCCTGATGAACAATGCGCGCCTAAATGGTATTAAGGCAGAGCGAGTTAATCAGCAGGAGATTAAATCTATTGAGCCTAAAGTTGTAGATTCACCTCTAGGCATCTTTTGTCCTGATACTGCAGTCATCGATAGCCTTGCTGTATTAAAGCAACTCAACTTACTTTTACAAAAAGCTGGGGTGCAGTTTTTCTTTAATTGTGCAGCTAAAGGCCTCAAGTTGACCAGTAAAAATACCCTTTTGACCACCCAAGGAAATTTTGCGTATGGTTATCTTTATAATTGTGCTGGTGCTCATGCAGATACAATAGCTCGCTGGTTTGGTTTAGCTGCTGACTATGCGTTGATCCCATTTAAAGGAATTTACTGGAAATTAAGCAGCGCGGCAAATCACTTGGTGCGCGCTAGCATTTACCCTGTGCCCAATATTGCGCTCCCATTTTTAGGCGTGCATCTTACCCGCGGGATTAATGGCGAGGTTTACGTTGGGCCAACCGCAATCCCAGTATTAGGAAGAGAAAACTACCATATGCATGAAGGCATACAATTTTTTGAAGCATTAAAGATAGGTGCGCGCTTAGCACTTATGTATTTATCTAATCAAAATAATTTCCGCTTATTGGCTAACATGGAGTTAGCCAAATATAGAAAAAATGCATTCCTTGCTGCCGCGCAAAAACTTGTGCCAGCCTTGCAAAAGGACGATCTCATTCCTTCTCCAAAGGTAGGCATTCGTCCACAACTCGTTGATCTAAAAACTAAGAAACTTGAGATGGACTATATTATTGAAACAACCAAACATTCGACACATGTATTGAACGCAATCTCGCCAGCATTTACAAGCTCGTTTGCTTTTGCAGATCTGATTATTAATAAAAGTGGAATTATTTAAAATAAAAATAGGATAAATGATGAATTACTTTTGCACTTTGTTTGAAATTTTGATTTTATTATTGTTATGTCAGCTTATTGGCCGCCGTCTTATTGATTTATTGCCCCAATCCATGCGAGAGAGCATTGGATTTTACCTATCCCCTATCCTTGGTCTTGCCATCCTTGTATTG
Organism: Legionellales bacterium RIFCSPHIGHO2_12_FULL_37_14; assembly: GCA_001804735.1. Lineage (GTDB taxonomy): Bacteria > Pseudomonadota > Gammaproteobacteria > Legionellales > Legionellaceae > 2-12-FULL-37-14. The sequence goes on from MHBC01000006.1 coordinate 54,103, forward strand.
TACACGGCTTATTTTGGGAGGTTTTTACCTTTTAGATTTGACTACACTCTACTATCAGCAATTATCATGCTTTTAGTGGCTGGGTTTTATGAAAAAGACTTCAAACTTATGTTGAAGGATTGGTTGCAAATTTGCGTGTTTGCAACTATTTGTTCATTACCTGTATTAGCTCCTATCATTAGATATCATGGCTATAACCCTTTTACCGATATATTTACCTACATTGCGCAAGCACAATGGTTGCAAAGCCATGCTTTTTCCGAAAAAGTTATAGCTTCTGGGCATTATCCTGCGTTAACTCAAATTGTGCTCTATCAAAATTCTGGATCCAGAATGGGTGGCTCTTTTCTGCTTGCATATATCCAAGCACTCTTTCATTTAGAATGGTCTTATTCTGCCTACATTCAGACAATATCACTGGCTTTTGTGACCGGGTGTTTGGCGCTTGGAGGTATTGTTAGGCAGGTTGTCGCGGTAAATAAATTAGTTATTCTGGCGTTAGCAGCTATTACTTGCTTTTCAATGAATGGATTTGTATTTGGTGCTGAATGGGGATTTTATCCCCAGACCTTAGGACTTGCGTTTGCTACAGGGATAGCTGCACTTTTCCCCTTATTAACTCAGTTTATTGTCGAAGTAAAAGATTATTCATGGCGTAATACTGCTTTTTATACTATACCGCCTGCTGTTTGTTCCGCAGCCTTGTTGCTAGCTTATAATGAACCATTTCCAATTTTTGCTATCGGATTGCTGCTTTTTATTGGCATTTCTGCGCTTACTTTTAAACAAAAAATTAAGTCATTATTAGCCTTCGTTAGCTTGTATGCAGTAGAGGTAGTTTTATTAGTTAACTACGAATGTCTGCGCATAGCTAAAAATTTATTACAAACTATTAGTATATCAAAAGGGGTAGCGATAGGTTGGCCGGTACTTTGGTCCCCTATGCAGTTTCTAGCCCATGGTTTTGGCATGAAGTCGCCTTTTAATGTTGACTTTCACCATATTGATTCTATCACTAGTAAATTGTTATTCCCTATCGTGTTGTTTGTATTGCTTTTGGTGATATTTAAATTTCTTAAGAAACAACAGAATAATAGTTACCTGACAATAATATTTTTATTATGTGTTAATTTTGCCTTGCTTGCGTTTTTTGTAAAATTTAGGTATTTCTCTCCTAACGCAAGTATAGGAGAGACTGGATTTACTTTCTTACAATTCAAACTTTGCAAGTATGCGACTCCTTTTTCCTTAGCACTTCTTGCAATTGCTGCTGCTCTCTTGTGGAAAGAATACAAAAGTTACAGGATTTTCTTTGGGATAATTTATCTCGCTGCCTTTTATATAGGATTATTTTTACACTACACCTTTGTTACTCAGGCATTTACCCAAAACTTTGCTGACGAAGCTCAACGTAATAAATACCCCTTTAAAACATTTTTAGAATTACGCTCTAGCCTCGCAACAATTCCTAAAGATGAGGTAATTCATGTTGCACTTGGAGCCCAGCATAATAAACTTAGGCAGATGGTTGCTTATATTTTGTATGATAGAAAAATTTCCAGTGATTACACCGATGATGGCTATATCCTTGGCCATCTCCCCGAAAGTGATCAAGTGATGTCGGCCACAAACGCAACTGCACTTGTGACTATAAAGCCTAAGAACAATGAATGTGGACAAAAATACCGCGTCGTTGGTCCATTTGCAATTCATAAGGCGCCAGTCAACGCTATCTTACTGGATAAATATAAAGGGGGTTATAATACAGAATTAAATGCAAGTAGTGGTGAAACCTGGAATTGGGTTGAAAATTCCATCAGTTATTACTATTCTACTATTGGTTCTTCTCATGCAGTAAAATTTGTGTTTAAGTTGGTAAGTTTTCCCCATCCAAGAACATTTACGATTGAAGTTAAAAACGCCATGGGTACGGTATTATCAAGCTATAAATTACATGTAAAACAAGACGAACAAATCGTTAAGACTCCATGGATAAAAGTAAACTCAGAGAAACTCTTACTCATGGTTAAGGCCGATGGTAACCCTACTAGAATATCCAAGGGCGATGCAAGAAAGGTGAAGTTTTGCATTGCAAATCTTGAAGCCTGTACCAAGTGAGATCTAAAGAGGTGATTAGTATGATGTTTAATGATTTATTCACCAAGTACCCGGCAAAATCTGCACCCTTTTTACATCAGCAGTATGCTGATTGGTCACTCACCAAGCCTTTACGTGGTCTAGAGGTGTTACATCATGTCCCCGTTGTGCAAAATACGCTATTAAAAATAGCTATCTTAAGAGAAGCTGGCGCTACGGTAACAGTAACAAACCCGACCTTCATGCACCCCTGCCAACAAGCATTACAAATTTTACGTAACGAACAAGTACCTTTCGTTGCCGATCCAAAAGATCTTATTGGGCAAACCTTTGATATTTATTTTGATTGTGGAGCTGAGTTATATCAAACTTTAGGACCTCCTAAAAAAGGGGCCATTGAGCTTACTGAGTCTGGTGATACCATCTATCGCAAAATAAAGCTAAACTTCCCAGTGGTAAGTGTCGATCGTTGCTTAACAAAACAATTAGAAACCGTATTTGGCACTGCAGTAAGTGCGGCAAACAGTATCCATAAATTAACTGGGCACTCCCCTGCTAAACTTAACTGGATGATCTTTGGCTTTGGAAAAATTGGCCGCGGACTTGCTTATTATTGCGCAAAATCAAAAACCTCTGTTTGCATTGCTGACATTAGTAAAAAAGCGCGCCTCATGGCGCAACAACTTTTTCTCCCGACGCTTGATGCGAATGTGTTGCCAGCAATTTATGAAAAATTACAAACTACCGATATTGTCGTCACTGCAACTGGGTGCAAAGGTGCTCTCAGTGCCTATCCAAAAGAATGGTTTCTGCATAAGATACTTGCCAACATGGGTGCATTAGATGAGTTTGGCCCTGGTTTTTCCGCAACTGAGGTATTAAATGCCAAGAAACCGCTAAACTTTATTCTTGAAGATCCAACCCCAATTGAATATATCGATCCAGAATTATACTTACATAACCAAGCAGTATTGGACCTATTAAATAACGATTTATCCTTTAGGGTACATAACATAAGCCCTGCTTTAGATTCATCTATTATCGATAGGTGGTGTCAGCATCATCAATTCTTGCGGCAAGAAATTGAACGTTGGTTTTATGATTATGAAAAAGCAGTTTCTTTTACCTAGGCAAATATGAGGTTATCATGGACTTTAAAAATAAAAAAATATGGATAGCAGCCACTTTTGATACCAAAGCTTGCGAAGCAATTTATTTGCGTGACATCTTGCAGCGCCTCAAACTACCAGTAGTCACTGTGGATCTTTCTACAAGTGACAGCGCAACTTTGCATGCCACCATAACTGCAAAAGAAGTAGCAGCTTATCATGAAGGTGGGTTATCAGCTGTTTTTACAGGTGATAGAGGAAAATCTATAGGCGCTATGGGACATGCCTTTACGCGTTTCGTTGGTGAACGAGATGATATAGGCGCGCTCATTGGTATTGGAGGATCTGGTGGTAGCGCAATGATTACAAAGGCAATGCGATCTCTTCCTATTGGATTGCCTAAAATAATGGTCTCAACCATGGCAGCAGGCGATGTTAGTGCTTATGTAGGAGTAAGCGATATAACAATGATGCCTGCTGTCACTGATATATCAGGATTAAATCGCATTTCCCGCCTTATCCTTTCTAATGCAGCGGGCGCAATAGCTGGCGCATTTACCCAGTCATTACAACCTCTACCAAATGATGATGCACGGTTAGCCATAGGATTGTCCATGTTTGGGGTAACGACGCCTTGTATTCAACATGTGCGTCACCTTTTAGACAAGACCTATGATTGCCTGGTTTTTCATGCGACCGGTGTTGGCGGACAAGTAATGGAAAATCTTCTCGATAACCATTTGTTAGCTGGTTTAATCGATCTTACAACCACTGAAGTGTGTGATTTTCTGTTTGGGGGTGTCTTGCCATGTACAGCCGATCGTTTTGGCGCAGTGGCGCGAACCCGCACGCCCTATGTAGGATCTTGTGGCGCGCTCGATATGATAAATTTTGGCTCCTTTGATTCTGTTCCTCCCCGCTATAAAAACCGCCAATTGTATGTCCATAACTCGCAAGTGACTCTCATGCGCACAACACCAGAAGAAAATGCCATAGTGGGAGAGTGGATAGCGCAACGCTTGAATCAATGCCCAGGAAAAATTTGCATGTTACTCCCTGAAGGCGGACTATCCGCGTTAGATGCACCTAAGCAACCATTTTGGGATGTAGAAGCGAATTCTGCCCTTTTTGCTGCAATCGAAAATAACCTCGAACAAACTGAGGACCGAAAGCTTATTCGCACTCCTTTTCACATTAATGACCCAGCGTTTGCCGAATTAGCCGCACGCTGTTTTCTTGATATCGCAGTTAAGAGACCTAATTATGTCACGAATTGAACGTTCAATACTTATAAATAAATTTCACCAAATGGTACGTGCTAAGTGCCCAATCATTGGTGGAGGAGCAGGTACAGGTTTATCCGCCAAATGTGAAGAAGCGGGCGGCATCGACTTAATTATCATTTACAATTCAGGACGCTATCGTATGGCGGGCAGAGGATCGCTTGCTGGACTTTTGGCGTATGGCAATGCAAATGAAATTGTAATGGAGATGGCGCGTGAAGTTTTACCTGTAGTTCAGCATACCCCTGTTTTAGCTGGGGTTAATGGCACCGATCCTTTTTGCCCATTTGATAGCTTTCTTGATGACATTCTCCGTATTGGCTTTTCAGGAGTCCAGAATTTCCCTACAGTTGGGTTGATTGATGGGGTATTTCGGGCAAACCTTGAAGAAACTAAAATGGGTTATGCCTTAGAAGTTGACATGATAAGCTTGGCGCATCAAAAAGGCTTGTTCACAGCGCCTTATGTCTTCAATCCTGAAGAAGCTATTGCAATGACAAAAGCAGGCGCTGATATTATTGTTGCGCATATGGGCTTGACAACTGGAGGCTCTATTGGCGCTGAAACAACATTGACATTGCAAGCTTGTGTAAATCTTATTACAGAAATTGCTGATAGAGCTTTAAGCGTGCGTCAAGACATAATTATACTTTGTCATGGTGGCCCTATAGCAACACCAGAGGATGTGCGCTACATATTACAATCATGTAAAAATTGTCACGGTTTTTTTGGCGCAAGTTCAATGGAAAGATTGCCTGTAGAACAAGCACTGATCGCACAAACACAAGCTTTTAAACAAATTAGGGGTGAATAAGGAGATATTGATGCAACATACAGTTTATATAAGTGACGTTATTGACGCGCCGGTTGAGGACGTGTGGAACATTTTGCGTGATTTCAATGGGTTAGCTAAATTTCATCCAGGCATCTTAACAAGTAAGGTCGAAAATGATCTTTTAAATAATGCAGTAGGCTCTATTCGCCATCTAACCTTTGAGGCTGGTTTCGTTAGGGAAAAATTACTTATGCTTGATGATCTTCTGCATGCATTTACTTATTCAATTCTTGAAACTACTATGCCAGTTTGCAATTATCTAGCTGGAGTTAAGCTTTATCGCGTTACCAAAAGCGCGCGGACATTTTGTGAATGGTGGGCGGACTTTGACGTTATCGATGCTGACAAAGCTGCCTTAGCAGCTTTCATTGGCGAAAATGTATTTAAGGTTGGGTTCGAGGCTATAGGTTCCTTATGTCAGAAAATTTCCAAGTAATACACCATTATTTGCTGCAACATACTTTATTATCTCCATTTTTATATGTTGTTTTGCATGTATTATTTGCAATTTTCTTAATTCCATGTTCGCCAATGACAGTTATTGCTGGAGTCATTTGGGGTACATGGTTAGGATTAAGCATCTCATGTTTATCTGCTGTTCTTTCCTCTAGCGCAACCTTTCTCCTCTCAAGATATTTTTTGCGACATAGAATATACAATTACTTAAGCAAGCGTTATGCCAAAACTGATTGGGTTCTCGCGCAAACAAAAAAACATGGATGGAAATTTGTTGCGAGCGCCCAGTTAAATCCAGCTGTACCTGGATCAACTTTGGGGTATCTGTTTGGTTTAACCAACATTGAGGCTTCAACCTACATACTCTATGTAGTTATCTTTATGCTACCCCTGCAGTTTTTTTTAGTGTTTGCTGGGCATTCAGTTACAAAATTTAATAGCAATTTTCTTTGGGTTTTTATGGAAATAGGCTTAGCTTTTCTTGCGATATATATCGCATTCAAACTATATAAGATGGCTGTACTGTGGAGACAAATGCATGATAAATAAACGTAAAGCTGCAAAAATATCTGTGGTTTTTTCTTTCTATAATGAAGAACAAGTTTTGCCTGAACTTTTAACGCGTCTGCGTGCTGTTTTTGCGCAAATTATACTTGAGAAAATGATAGGATCGTATGAATTAATTTTTGTAAATGACAATTCAACTGATCAATCAGAAACAATTTTGCGTACTGAAATGCCGCAAGGAGATATAGTCCTTATCAATATGACACGCAATTTCGGTGTTTCAGAATGTGTCATGGCAGGCATGAGTCAAGCAAAAGGCGACGCTGTTATCTATATGGATGCTGATTTACAAGATCCACCTGAAGTCATTCCAAAGTTGATAAAAGCCTGGCAAGCCGATCCTGAAGTTGATGTGGTTTACACCACAAGAACTAGGCGCCATGGAGAACATCCCTTAAAAATGCTGGTAACTAAAATTGGCTATAGGCTAATCAATATGATTTCCGAAATCGAACTACCCATAGATTCTGGTGATTTTAAATTATTATCAAGATGCGTTGTAGAACGCTTATTAGAGTTAAAAGAAGATAAACCATATTTGCGTGGATTAGTTAGCTGGATTGGGTATAAACAAACGCAAGTCTTCTATGATAGAGATCCACGCTTTGATGGACGCGAGAATACTAAAATGCGCATATTAAGTAGAAAAGTTCTCTATTACTGGTTAGATAGAGCTTTAATATCATTTTCTGATGCCCCATTAAAAGTTATTCTCTTGTTAGGATTTGTGTTGTCAAGCGTATCAATAGGTTACATTGCGGTCATTATAATACAAAAGCTCATGGGCTGGTACGTACCAGGATGGCCAGCTCTTATGTCAGCAGTTCTATTATTAGGCGGTATTCAAATTATGATGCTCGGTTTTATTGGGCTTTATGTTGGCGCCATCTTCCGTGAAACTAAAAGAAGACCGCGCTATTTAGTAAAAGATATTGTAACGCAAGAATCTTCATCCTCCCCCATCCTACGTCCCGCAGCTTGTACGCAGGATAAAGACCTGAGCCTACGTCCCGCGGCTTGTCCGCGGGATAAAGAAAGGATACTTTAATTTAAATATTTTATGGAGTATTCTTGCCAATCATTTAAAGCAAAGGAGTTTAATAATGCAGCAAAAGCCAATTGATATCATTCTTGTAAACCCTGGAGATAGAAGCGCGGTTTATCAAGCATTGGGTAGTGAGCTTTCTGCTATCGAACCACCTTCTTTAGCAGGGCTTTTTGCCGAATATGTGAGATTAAAAGGATTGTCAGTAGCCATTGTTGATGCCCCTGCACATAATATGAGCCCAGAAGGTGTTGCTAAATTCATTAATGAAAATTATCAACCTACCTTAATTGTCATGGTGGTATATGGTTTCCAACCTTCAGCTTCAACCCAAAATATGCCGGCCGCTGGCGAAACTTGTCGTGCATTAAAAAAACTCAACCAGGCTTACAAAATTTTGATGACAGGAACGCACCCTTCTGCTTTACCTCAGCGTACTTTACGTGAAGAAGCTGTTGATTTTGTCTGTGATCGCGAAGGCCCTGAGACAATCCTTCTAACTCTACTCGCCCTTAAAGAAGGAAAAACTTCTTTTACCGATATTCACAGTTTATGGTACTGGCAAGATGGAAAAGTAAACTCAAATCCACCCGGTCCATTAATGAAAGACCTTGATAATGAGATCCCTGGTGTCGCCTGGGATTTGCTACCAATGGAAAAATACCGCGCCCATAATTGGCATTGTTTTGATCATATATTTGATAGGCAGCCATATGTTTCTATGCATACAAGCCTAGGTTGCCCATATAAATGCTCATTTTGTTGTATCAACGCCCCTTTTGGCAAATCTTCATACCGAACATGGTCACCTGATACAGTCATCAAAGAGATTGATATATTGGTTAATAAATACAAAGTGAAAAACATTAAATTCGTAGATGAAATGTTCGTGTTAAAGCCTAATCATGTATTGGGCATTTGTGATCGCATTATTGAACGCGGCTATGACTTAAACATTTGGGCTTATGCGCGTGTAGATACAGTAAAAGATGAGTTTTTAGACAAATTAAAGCGCGCTGGCTTTAGATGGTTGGCTCTTGGAATTGAATCTGGCAGTAAACATGTGCGTGATGGTGTTGAGAAAGGTCGGTTTGGTTCGATTGACATTATTAACACCGTGAGAAAAATTCAAGCTGCAGGCATTTATGTAATTGGAAATTATATTTTTGGCCTACCTGACGATACCTTTGAATCTATGCAAGAAACTCTTGATTTAGCAATAGAAGCAAATTGTGAATTCGCTAATTTTTATTGTGCGATGGCTTATCCTGGTTCTAAACTCTATACCATGGCGCTTGAGAACAATCTAGAGCTTCCTGATTCATGGATAGGTTATTCGCAGCATAGCTATGAAACGCTTCCTCTAAGCACGGAAAAATTAACCAGTGCTGAGGTGCTTAAATTCCGCGATGCGGCCTTTAATCAGTATTTTTCTAATCCAAAGTATTTAGATTACGTAGCAAGTAAATTCGGACCGCACGTTGTAGAGCATCTTAAAGATATGACAAAAATAAAACTTAAACGGAAAATTTTAGGCGATCAATGCGTTGCGGCTGTCAGTTAAAAATGACGTGTATGTAATTAATGCACCAGATTTTTCTTTATAGTTTGAATACCTTCATGACCTAAGTAAAATATTAATATTGCTGAGGCAATTAACATTACGCCCCAGATAATGATAGCTAAATAGGTGGTTTTGGTAGCAAATTTTCTTTCGCGCCACCTACGTGGATGAATGCCCTGAAAGAGAAAAACTAGTACGCTTGCAATGCTTATGCAGATTAAATTCATCCAATAAAGTGAGAGTGCATCAAGTGCGCGAATGCTATCGCCAGAGCCCAGTAATAGCCCGCAAGTAACGAGCGGCGGCAAAAGGGAAACTGCAACCATAACGCCAATTAAAATAGCAGAAGTTCCTGTGGTAAAAGCTAGAGCTCCGGCAAATCCTGAAGATAAAGCAACGGCAAACTCAGCCCAGGTAAGCTTTGTTCTCAATGCAATCTCATGGGTATATGGATCAACGTGTACGAGAATTCCGAGCCCGGTTGAAAGTAAAATTGTAATAGTTATACTAACTGCCAAGGAAAATAAAGCGTTACGCATAAGATTTAAGTCGCCCAGCGTGCAACTAAATGCAAGGCCAATACTAGGACCTAGCATAGGCGCTATAACCATCGCCCCAATAATCATTACAATACCATTTTCCCGCAGTCCAAAAGATGCAACTACTGTTGAAAGAACTACCATTGCAATGTAAACCCACGAACAAAGAGATTGATTTTTTATTTCTTCATACAACTCTTCGCGACTCATCCTTTTGCGCGTGGGAGAATGCGCAGCTTCGCTAACAGCTACATGGGGTAAAGTACTGGTAATCGGTAGAATAAGCGCACGCGCTCCTTCGCGTTTTACAAAATGGGTCTCAAGAGCATCAAGCACAGCCTCGTTTTGGTCAGAGTCTGAGATAATCCGCACGAGGAGTTCATTGTTATTAAGACTTAGTATTTTATATTCAATAAGTTCAAAACCAGCTAATAAAGTTTGGGCTTTTTCTAAATCTTTAGCTTTAATCACCATCTCTATAAGACGTAATGCCATGATAAATTTACCCTTCCATGTTTGTTGGGCTAAGGCCTAACATATCATATTTAATAAAGTATTTAACTTCAACTATGTTGGGCCCAGTGACAGGGCTGATTGTCCCTACGAAGGTGGCTTATTTCGCCTTGGTTCTGTATTACTATTTCTTGCCTCTTGCAATTTATCAAGGTCTTCTTTTGGTAAGAGAGTGTAAATGTTTTTTAAGGCATTAGGATTTCCTTCGGCAAGATTTAATACGCTTTTTCCAAAATTATTTTTTGTAAGGAGAGCTTGTAGTCTCTTATCTTTGGGTAAACGATCTAAAATTATATATAAAGATCGGGGGTTTTCTGCTGCGCGATGCAATACCGTACTACCGAAACTATCTTTTTCCTGTACTAGTTGCAATATAGCTTGCTTATTCTCAAAACTATCGAGGAGTAACTTTAAAGAATCAGGTTTATCTGCGGCACGATGTAATACTGTAGTCCCGTAATTATTCTTTGCCACAATAGCCTCAAGTTTATCTTTTAATGGTATGAAATCTAAAATTAGCTTTAGACAATCTGGATTATCTACAGCTAAGTGCATGACAGAATTATTAAAATTATCTTTTGCTTGTAATAATAAATTATCTTGATCATCGTTTAATCTTTCTAAAATTTTTCTTAGCACCCCTGGTTTAGCTGCTGCAAGGTGAAGTACTGTATTGCCAGAACTATCTTTTATTTGCAGAGCTTGTCTAAACTCTTTTAGAGGTAACTCGAAAATGGTTAGATTATCTACAGCATAATTCAGCACTGTTTTTCCCGAGTTATCTTTTAATTGGAGAATTTCCATAATCTTATCTTGGGGAAAAAGGTGGATAAGAAAATCAAAGGAAAATGGGTCATTTGTGGCAATATGTAAGGGTGTTAAGCCGAACTTATCTGGCTGCAACACGACTTTTACCCTGTCTTGCTCTTGATATAATGCTAAAATTGCCCGTAAATTGTTTGCACGTAATGCAGATTGATGTAAGATACTCCCGCCATGCTTATTTTTTGTTTGCAAGACTTTAAGACGATCTTCTGGCGGGAGAAGATCGAAAATTTCACGTAAAGAGCTGTCAAAATAATTCCCCTTTACTAAAATATCCAGCACACTATTACCTTTATTATCTTTTTTTTGTAGTACGGCAAGACGTTCTTTTTCAGGGATACGCGCAAGAATTGTTGTTATAGGGAATAAATCTCCGAGATGGAATGCCATTATATGAAGTGGAGTACTCCCACATTCGTCCTGTTTGCTTATTTCTTGTAAAAGGGTTTTTTCTGTTAAAATATCTAAAAGTGTTAATAAAGAGTCATTAGTATAACCACGTAACGCAGCTAAAGCCAAAATGCTACGGTATGAAGAACCATTTATGGTAAATATTTTCATTAGATCCTCTTTTGGCAAAAGATCTAAAATTGGTTTTAATTTAATGCCGTTACTAATTAAATAGAATAAAACATTATCATCTTTTTGTTTTTCCAGTAGAACTTGCAAGCGCTCATTTGCCGGAATAAGCTGTAAAGTGGTTTCTACGAAATGTGATTTAATTAATATGGGAAGCTCGCCAATATAAACACTAAAAAATTGCAGTAAATCGTTTTTGGGTAAAGATTGTAATAATATTTCTAAACATTCTTTATTGGGCCCTTCTGCTAATTCTTCGATAAAGAAAGACTTATTTTCGTATTTCATATGAATTAATTGCAATTTATCTTCTAAGGACAAATGTTCTAAAAGCACTTTTAAAGATTGAGGATTGTATTTTAGAGCATTTAATAAGATATAGTGCTGAGTATGCTTCGTTTGCATGAAACTAAGGATTTGTTTAGATGGCATTGAAGTTATTATGCTTTCGAATAGCTCCTTATCGTTTACTATTACAAATGACAGTATATTACGATTTCCATTACTATCATCTGCTAGCAGAGCTTTGAGTTTATCTTTTTCCGGTAAAAGTTTTATTATATCCTTTAAAGTTTTTATCCTTGACTCACTTCTAAGCATATTAAAATCATCATAACTAGAAAACATATTTAAGCTTACCGCTAATGAAAATAGGCGTGTTCTAGCATCTTCTGGTAATACACTCATGACTTCTTTTAGATCTTCAACATCGTGTATTCTATCTAGTACAATATTCTTACCAGATGAGTCGCTTACTAATATTGCTGCAAGCCTTTGTTCTTGCGGCAATAACTCCAAAACTGGTTTTAAAGGCTTAACTAAATGCAGAATGCTCTCATCATAAAGCTTTAATCCCTTTAAGTATTCTAATCTATCTTTTATAGGTATAAGCTCCAATATTTTTAGCAGAAGTTCTTGATTATCTACTAAGCTATCTAAAAACCTAGTTTGGTTTATAGTATTCTTAGCTAGTACCTCCTTTGCCTTGTTAGGCGGTGCATCTTTTAATAAATAAACTAGTAAACGCACATGTTCCCCACAAAAATTAGGGTCATTTAGGATTATTTCTTCAATATTTTCTATATTGAATTTTTCTTTAAGATATTTAGCCACTATGGGAAGATTACGATCTAATTCATCATTACTTGCATATACTAGATAAGAATATGCAACAAGTTTTTTATACTCATCATCTCTATTGTCTGATATTGCATCTATTACATCGCTAAAGCCTTCCACAGTTGATACTTGCCAATTTTGCAGCAAAGCTTTAACAACAAAAGCGCGACCTGCGTAAGCATCTTTACCAAGGAGCGAGACGTCTTCTTTATTAACAATAAAATTTAAAAAGTTAGCTTGATGACGATACTCTTGGAGCGTTCCACATACATTGAACCAATCAAAAGGCTCTTGCTTAACCAGATCTTTTATCATGGACTCTAGTTCTTGAATTTTCTTGCGTGCAGTTTCAAGAACAAAAGGATCGGCTTGAAATAATCTTATGATACTGCCTCTATATTCGTAATAGTCTATTGAACTCGCTTTTATCTCTGTCAGCATATAATTTAAAAATTTTAATACTATAGGCCTTTTAAGGTCTTTATCATAAATACAAGCTAGCAGATTCAAGATTTTTGGAAGATCAAGATTTAAAACTGGTAGTGAGTCAAAATCACACTTTTGTAATACATCAATAAGATCTTTGTCTTGCAGCTGAAACAAAATATGCCAAAAGTAAGGGGCGCTATATTGTTTTTGTAAAACAGCTTGTTGATCTTGGGTTAACATCCTCCATATTGTCTTAGTAAAATCAGCCATTGATTCTGGATAATACATTTGGGTATTAAGAAATAATAATAATAAAGTATCATTTGGCATCTCATTAATAATTTCTTGCAATACTAACTGATTAGACAAATTAAAAATTTTAGGGATACACAATGCAGCATAGCCCAAAAGTGGGTATAAAATTTTCCAGCTTTCTTGGGTTAGCTGAAGATTCACATTTGGTTTATGGTAAGTAATATGTTGAGAATCAGTGTGGGTATTGCCAGTTAAAGTCATATATTCAAGGTGATAAACTTCTGCACTTATTTTATCCAAGCTATCGAGCCATTCTTTATGTTTATCGAGCGTTAAAATGTTTATAAGCTTATGTGCTTTTTGCGTATCCTCAGCTGATTGCGCACAATGGACTACGAGTAAATCTCTAAAAATACCACTAGCCAGCAATTTTTCGCGCCCAACTCCTTTATCTAATAGGGCGGCAATGAGCGCAATTAGTTGCGGTATTTCTAAAGTATCAGATAAAGTAAGTAGACTTAATGGATCATTATTTTGAGCTAAAGTTTCAGCTATTAACTCAGCAAACATCTCCTTCATAAGCATTAAACAGTTAATTAAAGCCCCACCAAGGTCTTGTGCAGCAAATCCATCAGAAGTTATTATTAAGAGGAGCTGCCCAAGAGGCAGAGATTTTTTCTGGCTTTGCTTTAATGTAGTTTCAAGAGTGCGTAAGATTGATAAATCATGACTCATAGCCTGATGTTTATGTGTTATACTCTCATCATTACTATGCTGTAGTTTATCTGCATTAACTTTCTTAAATTCTCGCTCAAAATCTCTAATAACTGGCGTAAGAGTTTCTAAAGTTACATCTCCTTGCATTAAAGTTTTAAACGGTTCGCGCATATTATATGACAATTAATAATTCACTATAATTTAAATTATAGCATGATTCATTAAAATCATCCTTATAAACTCGACAAGACCAATAGCAGTCACTCCGTGTTGGAGAGGAAAAGTCTTTTCACCTTCATAAATAAGGTATTTGTGCTCAGGTTTTAGATCTTCGCAAGCAGAATAAAAGCCGCGAGACAATGTTTGGTTTAAGCTTCGTTTAATCTCAATTGCATAGGATTGTCCATGTAAATTCCTGATATATAAATCAAGCTCTGCACCTCTAATAGTGCGATAAAAATACGCTTCTGCTCCTATTGGAAGATGCGCTAAAAGATTATCAATCACATATCCTTCAAAACTAGCTCCTAACACGGGATGACCAAATAACGCATTGAGATTTATAATGTTCAGTAAGGCATGTAAAATGCCGCTATCGCGGATATAAAGCTTTGAGCTTTTAACAAGTCGTTTGTTAGTATTTAAGAACCAGGGCGCAAGTCGTCGAATGAGAAATAAATCAGTTAATAAGCCAACATAACGCTCGATAGTTGGCGAAGATATAGATAAATTTGCAGCAAATTGAGAGGCATTATAAAGACCTCCTTGTTGATGAGCGATCATCGTCCAGAGGCGGTGTAGGGTTTCAGTAGGGAAACGCGGGTTAAAAAATGGGATATCGCGCTCTAAATATGTTTTTATAAACATTTGACGCCATAGGAGACTATGTTCATCCGACCCAGCAAGAAAACTATCAGGATAGCCTCCTCTTAACCATAGAGTATTATTATTACCCTTTCTAACTTCATCAATAGTTAACGGCGCCATTTCAATATATGCTATCCGTCCTGCCAAACTTTCGGATGATTGGCGTAATAATTCACCCGAAGCTGATCCAAGAATTAAAAATTGACCGACTTTGCGACCATTTTGCTTTGCTTCATCTACAATCCCCCTTAACGAAACAAATAAATCAGGTTTGCGTTGAATTTCATCTAGTATGATTAGCTTATCTATATTCATGGATAAAAATTGAATTGGATCACTCAACATTGCAACATCGTTATAATTCTCTAAGTCAAGATATAGACAAGGCCTTTGGGCCAGCAAAGTTTTAGCTAACGTTGTTTTACCGACCTGTCTAGGTCCAATCAATGCAACAACAGGGAACTGGGTCAACCGCTCTTTAAGAATATTAGCATCATTTCTTTTTAGCATTTAATGTCGTATATTTAATATATATTGTTAAATATACGACGTTTACTACAAAAATGCAAGGATAAAAATTGGTTAAAAATAGCTTTACAAATGCTCACTATGCATATATTATGAGCTAACATTATGACATATCTTCCCCAAGTTCTTGAGCCCTAATATAAGCTGCCTTTATAGCAGCATACATTATTTCCGCAATATTTTGTTCGTGAAAAACTTTAATAGCAGCAGCTGTTGTACCCCCTTTTGAGGTTACGCTTTTTCTTAATTCACTAAAAGGCAGCTTTGTTCCTTGCGCTAAAGCTGCCGCGCCAATAACTGTCTGTAAGGCGAATTTTTTAGCCATATCTTTTTTTAGGCCTAATTTTTCTGCTGCATTTGCCATTTCTTCTAAGAAAAGAAAAATATAAGCAGGGCCGCTACCCGATAGTGCAGTATAAATGTCTAGCAACGCTTCATCCTCTAACCAGGTAATAATTCCTGAAGATTTAAATAACCGCGCGGCAACATTTTTTTGCTTTTTTGTGACAAATTCGTTGGCAATCAAGGGAGTTGCGCCCTTTTTAACCGCGGTTGCTACATTTGGCATGCTTCTTACAATTGGTTGATCTTTAGGTAGATGGGCTTTTAGCCAAGCTAAATTTAAGCCAGTTGCAACCGAGATTACTAAACAATTAGGGGGAATAGCTGGGCTAATTTCTGCTAAAACTTCCTGCATATTTGCAGGCTTTAGCGCAAGGATAACTAAATCTGCGTCAGTTAAGATAGCAAGATTATTATTATGGGTTGCAACTTTAGCAGCATCTACACCTATTTTAAGAGAAGGAGCAGCTGCTTTAAGACAGTAATTTTTCTCTTTAACTAAACTTTTAGCAATGGCTTTCGCAATGTTGCCGTAGCCAATAAAGCTAATTTGGAGAATTTTATTTGCCATAATTTACTCAAATTAAGGTCTAATATGCCCGTCACCAATAACCACCCATTTATAACTTGCTAAAGCTTCTAAAGCCATAGGGCCGCGAGCGTGGAGTTTTTGGGTACTAATGCCAATTTCAGCGCCCATGCCAAATTGCCCGCCATCGGTAAATGCGGTAGAAGCATTCGCGTAAACCGCGGCCGCATCAACATTTTCTAAAAAATACCGAATGCTGTTTTTATCTTCTGCGATAATTGCTTCGCTATGGCCAGAGCTATGCTGCATAATGTGTTTTACAGCATTTTCTAACGAATCAACAGTTTTTATTGCCATTTTATAAGCCAAAAATTCTCGGGAAAAATCCTTAGCTGTTGCTTTTTTAAGCAGTTTTTGCGGATAAAAATCTTTAATAGCGGCGTAACTTAAAGGATCTGCGAAAATTTCAACATGTTTATTGAGCAGAGCATCTAGTATAACTGGGAGATCCTGTAAGCGGTCTTTATGGATAACTAGAATATCAAGCGCATTACACACGCTTACTCTTCTTGTTTTAGCATTATCTATAATTAAAACGCCCTTATTAAGATCAGCACTTTTATCGAAATAAATATGCACAATACCCGCACCGGTTTCTATAAAGGGGATCCTTACATTTTCACGGACGAAGTTTATCAGCGCTTGGCTGCCTCTAGGAATGCAAACATCGACTAATCCTTTAGCCTGTAAAATGGTATAAAGAGCTTCTTTTTCTAGTGGTAGTAAATAAATAATAGCTTTATTGATTTTGTGTTTATGCAGTACTTTATGAATCAAGGCGACTAAAAATTGATTAGTATAATTAGCCTCTTTTCCGCCTTTTAACACACAAGCATTGCCGGTTTTAAAGCATAAAGAAAATGCATCTATAGTAACATTGGGTCTTGATTCATAAATAATTGCTACCACCCCAAAAGGAACAGATACTTTCTCTATAACTAAACCATTAGGCAGAGTTTTTTTTGCTAAAATTTTATTCTTGAGATAAGGTAAGGCAGCAACTGCTGCAACGTCAGCTGCTATAGCTTCAATTCTTGCTTTAGTTAATAATAGCCTATCGTACTTTGGGTCATCTTTTTTTAGCAATTCTAAGTCTTTTTTATTAGCGTTAATTAATTCATTAACAGAATTTTTCACGCTCTTGGCAAGATCTAATAATACTTGGCGCTTTTTTTCTCCAGCTATAAGTCCTAAGCTTAGGCTAGCTTTTTTCGTTGCTTTAAGTTCATTAATGAGTCCTTTAAGCATTAGTGTCCTTATTGCTAAAACCTAGCATTTTGCAAGATCAAGGGTATATATGTAAATGATCATAGTGAATAAATTCAGGTTTTGCTGATTTGCCTAAATACTCATTTAATGTGGATGCGTCATATTTAGCAAGGCCTATCCCGAGTTTTTCATTATTTGGCGTAAGTAGTTCTATAAGGTCACCGCGTTTAAAATCACCGGTAAATTTTTCAATCCCAACAGGGAGAATGCTGATAACGCGTTTATTTTCTTTAATTATTTCTACTAAACAAGTATTTAGGGTAATTGTTCCTGTCTTTTTTTCACTATAAGCAATCCATCTTTTAATATTTGATCTTTTTTTAGTTGGAAGAATAGTAGTGCCTAAAGTTTCTTCTTCCATGATCCGCATAATTACTAAAGGTTGGTTAATGCTAGCTATGTGGGTTGTTACCCCAAGGGTTGACATTTTGCGCGCAGTATTAAGCTTACTAAGCATTCCCCCTCTGCCATGCGCACTTTTTACATTAGAAACTTCTGGCCAAGCGTGCTTAGTACTAATAGTTGCAATTAATTCAGCACCCTTTTCTGCAGGATTTTTTGTATATACCCCTTCAACGTTACTCAAAATAATTAGTTTATCCGCATTTAGCATTGCCGCGATAAGCCCTGATAATTCATCATTATCTGTAAACATAAGCTCTTCAATAGCAACGCTATCATTCTCATTGATAATGGGGAGAATATTTTGCTTTTCTAATATTTCGCGCAAGAGTCTTGCAATATTCAAATAGTGTTGTCTTGTTTGAAAATCTTGTTTGGTAAGCAACAATTGCGCAGCTAGCATATTATGTTTTTTCAGCATAGAAGCGTAAATATGCATTAACTCATACTGACCTAAGGACGCTAGAACTTGTTTTTCCCCTATAGACTCGCCATATTGGCGCTCTAAGAACTGTTGCGCCACTTTTCGCCCAGACGCAACAGCCCCTGAGCTTACTAATACAACATGATGCCCTGCTTTTTTGAGAGTTACAATTTGCTCAACTAAGGAAAGCATAACCGGCTCAAAAGGAGTACCATCAGGTGCTAAAATGCTTTGAGTTCCGACTTTAATAACGATTTTCATTTAGGAGTATTATCATTCTCATTCGTATCCCTAGCACAACCCTCTCCAGGATCTCTTTTTTGCTCTATATTAAACAACGTTCCTGTAGTGGTGGCAACAGAGACCGGCGCTCTTTCTTCTGCAAGATATTCATCTCTTAAAACATCATGTGTTAGTAGATATGAAGCTACATCATAAAGTCCAAATGAAGAATAAAGACCGGTACGAATAGTCGCCTCTTCTGCTAGTTTATTAAATAATTCTGCCGCTTGTTTATGCGTTAAGGGAACATCACGGGTACCGCGCAGGGAATTTCCTGGTTCATATAAAGCAGGATTTTCAACTTCAGGTGCTTGTCTACCAGCTGCTTCAGCATAATTTTGATGCAGAACAAAATTAATAACAACATTCTTCGGAAATAAATGCTTATTTTTCTTCAGCGCTTCCATTAGTATATTGTGCTTGTCCGCTTCATCATCTATTAAAACATAGCGAATTTCTTTATCAGGATATTTTAAAGCTAAATAATGGCATTGCAGTAATATAAGGGAAAATTTACTCTTATCAAGGCCACGTTCGTTAATTTGACTTGCCGCATTTGCATACTTTGCTTTTAAACTCCTAGCTTCATCATATTCTCTAACTTGTTCTTTAGTTTTATTAGGTATAGCTGCTAACGCAGCTTCTCTTTCATAAGATTGCATAATAGTGCCTGGCTCAAGACCTAAGAGCAAATCATAAATCCAGAGGTTATCAAACTCTAACCCAACTGCGGCGGCTAAGTTACGCAATACTGGGACAGAGCGCCCATTCATGTTCATTTTGGCATTAGCTTCTTCAATCCCTGAGAACTGCCGATTTGATGCTGACATGAGAATAGAATGACCTGCGTTGATGCTATTTTTTAAAGCGCTGATTTTCTCTTGTAAAGCCTTATATTTGGGATCATTGTTTATCTTATCTTCTAGCTCTTTCCCAGTTAGAATAGTCCCAATTGGAGCCTCGCCAATTGCAGGTATGGCATCGTCCTCAACACCCAGTTGATCCCCTGCCTCTAAAGCTATCATGGCAGGTACACAGCAAGAATCATAGTCTTGCGCAATAGCCAAAACTACATTGTCATCTCTATTATCGTTAGGCATAATTTAGCTCTTAGTAAGTTAAAAAAATATCATTGTGCATATATTGTAACATAATATATGCGATAAATCATGCAGTTAAGGAGAACCTAACCATGCTTAACGTCCAAGGATACGCTGCCCTAAAAGCCAAATCAGCTCTAGTACCTTTTAAATTCACCAGGAGAGAACCACAAGAACACGATGTATTAATTGACATTCATTATTGTGGAATTTGTCACTCTGATATTCATCAAGTACGCGCAGAATGGGGAGACGCTTATTTTCCCATGGTTCCTGGGCATGAAATTGTCGGTGAGGTAGTAAAAATAGGATCTTCTGTAACCAAATATAAAGTAGGCGATAAAGTTGGCGTTGGCTGCTTTGTTGATTCTTGTCGAAACTGCGCTAGCTGTCACGAAGGCTTAGAGTCATACTGCGAAAGAGGCATGATATTAACCTATAATTGTCGCGAAAAAGATGGCGAAACGCTTTCTCAAGGTGGTTATTCAACTAAAATTGTGGTCAATGAAGACTATGTATTGCGCATTCCAGCAAACCTGCCCTTAAATGCTACAGCGCCTTTATTATGCGCAGGTATAACCTTATACTCCCCCTTACGCCATTGGCAAGCAGGCCCTAACAAAAAAGTTGCCGTAATTGGTTTAGGGGGCATTGGCCATATGGGAGTTAAACTCGCAGCTGCTATGGGCGCTGATGTAACTGTTTTAAGCCATTCAGCAAGCAAAAAAACAGATAGTTTACGCTTTGGCGCCCAGCATTTTTACGTTACTAAAGACCAAGAAACCTTCACAAAATTAGCACGATCATTCGATTTAATTTTATGCACAGCTTCAGCAAATATAAATTGGAACGATTACATTTCCTTATTAAAACGTGACGGCACCATGGTATTATTAGGCCTACCTGAAAACCCAACCCCCGTCAGCGCCGGTGTTCTAATAGGCGCACGCCGGAGTTTAGCCGGCTCTTTAATAGGCGGAATTAAAGAAACCCAAGAAATGCTCGATTTTTGCGGCCAACATAATATCAGCGCAGATATAGAATTAATCCCTATAAACAAAGTCAATGAGGCCTATGAACGCGTGATAAAAAGCGATGTGCGGTATAGGTTTGTAATAGATATTAAAACCTTGAGCTCTGTATGACACTTAAAAAAAAGATTAATAGCACATTTACACAGGATCAACCTTTCTTTTCAGAGTTTTTAAGTCACAGCAATTAAAAACCGCACGCCACTGCGTTGGGCCAAGGCCCAACCTACTGCCGACTCTACCTAGCTCAGTCGTGGCTAGGAGCTTATATTTTATTGACATAAAAAACAATTACGCCTAACATCACCAAGAAATTAGCATTATGGATTAGTTGTGCGCTTTTTATTTATTCCGCAAGACGTTTTAGCTGAGATATTTTTTTTCCTTCCTGATAATGAAATTGAACCAGCAGTTAGTGCTTTTATTACCAATTATAATAGTTCACTCCATAGAAAATTGCGGAAAAAAGTTGAAATAATATTGTTAAATAATGCAACTTTTTTTCAGGATGTTATTATTAATCACAACTTTTTAGATATTAGCAATATTTCAATAGGCAATTTACTTTCCCAAAGGCCAAATCCTTTTGTTACTATAAAGCTTATGCTTTTACATTTAGAAAGTTGTTATAAAAATGCTAAAGAAAAAAGCTATGTTACCGATACATTCATTGATCCTATCCTGGCTGAATATATTCCTTATCTAAGTAAAAATTATACATTACCAATGCCAGCTGATTTAGCAAGAGAAATTGATCCTACAACCTTTAAACCAAATCTATTAAGCCAAGTTATCACGACTTTTGCGCCTTTTGCATCAAATAGACAACACCAAAAATGCATAGATGTAATCATTGAAGAACTAGGCAAAAAACAACAAATTGAGATAGTCAAAGGCTTATATGATACTATCATGCTTGCCGATGGCTTATTATCCCTTGTACCTTATTTATCCTCTTCTAACCTAGATTACTTGTTTAAATATTTTTATCCTATATTAAAAAATATTAATGTTATGTTTATTGGCTTCCAAGCTGAAAAAATTGCGCAATTTGGTGTTTTGTTGGCAGAGGATAAACAACTCAAATTACTCCGCATATTTTTGCAAAATCTCTCCCAAGACATTAGTATAGCCTTAGGTATATTTATCCTGCGCCAAAAAATCTATAGCAAATATACAATAAAAGCAGGATCTCCTGAGTATGCTTATTACACAAGCTTCAATCCTATACCACCACGTCAAGTTAGTAATACAAAAGAAGATCTCCAAGAAGAAGTTGAGTATGTACTAGATGAAATAACAGTCATTGCGCGTAGCGCGGCCTTTATAATTAATGGGTGTGACCCAAGCAAGAAATTAAGTCTAGTTATTCCAGCTTTTTTGCCTTATTGCAGTAAAGAACAACTTGAGTTTTTTATCAGCCAATACTGTCTTGTCACAGTTTATGCGCCTAAAGTGGCTTTTGCCATTATGCCTTATCTTACAGTAGACGAGCGGGTAAAATTAATTGATAACAATATGGACATTTGGCGGCAAGTATTAGCAAGAGGAGTATTTTGCAATTTTACAGATACGAATTTGTTAAAGGATTTTTTAATAGAACATAAAAATAAACTAAAATTTGCTAGGCGAAACTTAGAAAATTACATAGAGAGCATTAAATCCTCGTTGTTTTTTTATAGACACAATCGTGGAAGTAAGTATTATTATAACCGTGCTTTATGTCTTCTGCCTTTTTTTAATGAGAAGGAGCAAAAAGAGCTTTTAGCACTCCTAGAAAGAGATTTCCTCGATAACTCTAATGAATCAGAGACTACAAGCCTAGTTATCTTTGAGCTTGCAGTTATTACCCAAGAAGAAAAGCTTGATCTTATAAATAAGCTTTTAGCAAAATGTGCAAACTGTGCAAATAATACGTCAATACTCAATACTATAACCTGTATTAAAGCTGCGTTAAAACTAGGTGTTACACCAGATAAATTAAATTTCTCTTTTAGTGATTGTATAAAAACCGCCTCAGCGCCCTATAGAGTAACGCTCCATACTAGTGTAGACAGCAAGGCAGAGATGATTTTTGAGCTATACAAAGAGCTACTGCCTTATGCAAACGCTAGCGAGCACTTAGAGATATTGGAGGAAATTTGTAATGTACTTAAAAAAAGTCTCTATTCCCAACCAATCTTGCTTTTGCATTTTGCCGATGTTTTAAGTAAATTACGCTGCTGTCAATCAGGCTATACCAGAATGCTTGACATCTTACTTGCTAAAGACGGATTAAACAGTTTATTAATCCCTCTTGCGCCTTATTTGAGTAAGGATAACAAACAAAGAGTTATTTCTGCTCTAACCTTTACGGCAAACCTTCACTTTATTTCCCAACATCTCAAGTATATTAATTTAGTGCAAATACTGACTATCTACACTGCCTTTAGCTCCCAATCAACATTAGATGAACAAATAAATTTTCCACTTGCTCGCAAAGTACAAAATTTAATAAGCTTTGGTATGCAATTTTTTATACCTAAACTGCCTCTATTAATCTTGGCTAAAGATGAAGGTTTAGTTGTACAAAATGATATGGAAAAATATGCATATCATCAAAGCAACTTAAGCGTATGTGACTGTCAAGCTAATATGCAAGGGCTAATAAAGCGTATTTGTTATAGTGGCCTTGAAAATAGATATTCATTCTTTAATGATCATAATTTAACAGCTCCACGTAGTATTAATACTCCTGAGGCTAGAAAACTAACGCTTTATTTAACCCAAAAAGAAGCCTACCACGCAAGATGTTATTTAAAATCTATTTTTCCTGCGGATTTTTTTGCTGCAGAGGATGATATAAAATCGTTTCAAGAACAATGGCTTGGTTTTATGCAGAAAACTTTAAATTTTAGCAAAGATCAAAGCTCTAATACTGCAGCTTGTTGTGTTATAGCATAGCACTATGCATAGACCAAGTTAAAACTTCCCCCTTAACTAGCTTTACTAGTTTAGCTGCACACTCCTTAAGCACGATAGGCTTAACAGCTCTAACCTCTAAAGAATAATTAGGTTTATCAATATAAGCTAAGCTGATTAAACTATGTTTCGTACTGTAGTTTTCTCCATTTATCATCAATTGTATACAAGGAAAATCTCCTAAAGGGGTAATTTGGTAGTGGATCTCTTTCTCATGTACGCTCATTACTCCTTCCTCTTTTACAGCATAACTTTGCGCCCAAAGAGTTTTAAAGGCTTGTTCAAGATCTAAGATGCTGGCTGCTTTAGTTTTTTCTGCTGCTAAAAGTTTTTGGAGGATAATAATATTTTGCCACTCGGCGATGCTCAATAACATAATGACGTTAATTAGCCACAATATGCCGAGCAAAACAAAACCTTTAGTTTGCTTACCCATTACGCATCCTAATGCTAAATTGATAATTTTGCTTAGATAGCATAGTAAGCTTAATTGTAAGAAGCTTATTATTTATTTCTGCTGTAAATTTATTAACCTTTGCGCTTAGAGTATCGCTGTGTGAGGTATGATAAATTAGGGTGTTGGTAGCGGGGTTTAAGCTAATTGTTTCACTTAGCCAAACTCCCATATATATGGGCGGAATAAAAGCTTGCGTAAGCGGTTTTTCTAAGCTAATAATTTTTTTGGGGAAAGATGCGCTCACGTGGTTAATTTTGGTAAGCTCGGCATGATAACAATCAGCTAGTATATAAGTATTAGTTAAATCTAATTTTTGCTTATCCCACCACTCTATATGCCTCTCATCTATAAGGGTAACTTCTGCTAATGGGGTTTTCATTCTATTTAGCGTTATACCTTGCGGCAAAATTTTAACTTGAGGTAAATTTTCTTGAGAATCAAGGCTTGCTAAAGGCAAGCAAGGCGCATATCCTGCTTCATGGATACTATTAATTAATAAGCTTTTTATAAATATAAAATCTGCATATTCACTTAGATGATTTTTTAAATTATTTTGGTTTTGCTGATAGGAAGTATAGGCATTAAAAATAATTGGCAAAATAAGACTTGATAATGCTAGCACTGTCAATAGCTCAAGTAGGCTAAAGCCTTTATGCTTCTTGATATTCATAAGACAATATATTAGCGAATACTCTTTGCCTTACTTGTAAATCGGCAAAAAGCATAATAAAAACTAAAGATAAAAGAAAAATAGCAAATAAAATCTCCAAAAGACTAAACCCTGTTTGCTTATGCATTTTAGTGCCTCTTCCTGATATTTGAACTTGCGAGGTTAGGCTAACTCTTATGTAATTATTTGGCAATAGTATGTTGAATTGTTAAAATTAACTTTTTGCAGGATCCATATATGCCTTGCGATTATCTAAGCCTTGTGCACGCGGGAATTAAAAATTTACACCCCTACGAACCAGGTAAACCCATAGAAGCTTTGCAGCAAGAATTAGGGCTTAAAAAGATTATTAAACTTGCGAGCAATGAAAACCCGTTAGGAGCATCGCCTAAAGCTGCTCATGCTTTACGGCAACTAGATGTCCATGATTTAGCGCTTTACCCAGCAGCAGACTTACACCCTGTATACCATCATCTAGTAGATAAACTTAATATTGCGCCGCAACAATTAATATTACTTAACGGATCAGACGCCTTTTTCTCTCTTTGTCTGACGACTTTTGCCCTCAATACTAACCGTATCGCCTTAACTCACCAGTACACTTTCATTGCTTTTCCCTTACAAGCCCAAATTTTAGGAGTTAAGCTTAAGGCTGTGCCAGTTAACCAGGATTATTCTGTAAATATTGATTCTCTAATTAAAGCCTTAAGGCCAAATGTTGCTATTGTTTACCTCGCCAACCCTAATAATCCTACTGGAATCTGTATAAAAGAGGCTAAACTTAAAGAATTCTTACGTAAATTACCGCTTAACACGCTTTGCATCTTAGATGAAGCTTATTATGAATTTCACGCTCAAACAGAAAATACCCTAGATTGGCTTAAGGAATTTCCTAATTTAATTATAACCAGAACTTTTTCCAAGATTTATGGCTTAGCAGGCTTACGTATAGGATACGCTATCGCAAATCCTGAGGTTGCAAAGCTCCTTAAACGCGCCGAGCTACCCTTTACAGTTAATAAAGCCGCCTTAACAGCAGCTGAGGCAGCTCTTACCGATCAAGATTTTTTACATAAATCCTTAGCCAATACTAAATCAGGCATGCAACAGTTAGAACAAGGTTTTCAAGCTTTAAAACTCTCCTATATTCCCTCACAAGCAAACTTTATAACTTTAAAATCTCCATTTGCTGGCATTAAGCTCTATGAAAAACTTCTCAAAAGAGGAATTATCGTAAGGCCATTAGATCCTTATGGCCTAAAAGAACATGTGCGTATTACAATAGGCACTCCAGAACAAAATCAGCATTTATTAAATGTTTTAAAAGGAGAAATTAATGACTGACAAACTCAGCTTAACGGAAATTAAAGCCATACTAAATACTGTCAGTGGCAAATGAAGCACTGCAAAAAAGTTGTCTAGACAAATGGGTGCACTATAAAGTACGCCGAGCATTGTTGGCGTCGTTATCGGGTGTAAACGTTGAGGGGTTACCTTGAATCAGGCTAATTTGTTCTTTGTATTGAACTGTTTTATTAACATTGTCTTTATATTTTTGTAATTTACCTTTCATTTTCTCTAATTCATCTCCTGCAAGACCATGAGACTTTTTTATGTCTAAAATGCTTTCAGCCCATAGATATTTTACATATAAATTATCAGAAGGTTCTTGTTGGCTTGGAGATCTTGTTAAGGTTTCGAAAAACTCATCTAACTTTGCAGGATCCCTATTATGTAAACAGTTTAGAAAGTATAGTTGTCGATTTTGATCGGATTTTTTTATATCTTTTAAACTAATTTTGCGCATAATTTTCATTAATATCTCTTGTTGCAATCTATCTGGCTGCAGTGGGTTTATAATTAAATCACAGAATATATTTGCTCTATCGTTTAGGCGTGCAGTTTTATATATAGACTTTGTTTGTTTATATGCCTGCTCAAATGTTAAATCTTTTTGTTGTTGCATAAGTCTAGATGCAAAAGCAACATGCCAAGAAAAGTTTATATTTGCAAAGCTACAATTTCCAATTTTTTGTTTACTTTTAGCAGTTGCTTCAGTGAGACTTTGATTTCTATATTCTACTAAAATCTTACTATTTAAGAAACTAGCAATAATTTCTTTATTTTCTGATAATAACGCTTTTTCCATCTCTTGCTGTACTTGAGGGAATTTTGCCATTGGAAAGGTATGCGCAATTACCGAGGGGAAATTATTATTTGCCTCATGCGACTCTCCACGATTAACGTAAATAAGATGTACAGAATTTCCTTCTATTATTGTATGAAACCCTATAGCATGATTTTGGTTCCATTCAGCGTAAATACTACGCGCTTCACCATGTTTATTTGTAGATTGCGCTAAGCCGTGAATAGTAGTTAGATGCAATCGTGTTTTTTTATAAAAATCGTCCATGTCATTACAGCAAGCATTAAACCTTGTTAAAGAGGAAGGGATTGCCAATTTTTCATTACTGTAGCCAATATTTTCGCTATGTTCAATGCCCATAACTTGTTGGACTTCTGTTATGCGAATTAATTCTTTTTTAATTTCTTTTCTTATAGGTATCTCATGTGTATTTTCCATGAAAAAACCATCGCAATTAAGTGTCAACGCTTTTGGCATAGAATTTCTAAAGATAAAATATTCAGTAAAATTATTTATTATTCGATTTTCGCATTTGTAATATAATTCTTTCAATGTTGATAGATCGATTTTGATTGTTCTAATATAATTAGCGATTTCTTCTATTCCTTCGGATTTTAATAACTCTAATTTGTTAAGAAACACAGAGTCTAATGCAGAGTGCAAGTTAGGATTTAGCTTTTCTTTAAGTAAAATAAAATCCTGCGTTTTACTTATTAAGTTTTTTTCTACTAGTTTATTTATAAATTGTGTAGGAGATTTACATTCATTTATATATTGTCCCCAGTCTGCCACATTTTTGCCTGTAAAATGTTTCATCATTGCGTCTTCAAACAGAATTAGCTCAGCATCTTTTAATGTTTTTGAATATTCAGCACATGCTGACAATGTTTGGAGCTGGTTTTCTGCAAGCATTTTTGAATAGTTTGTTTTACTTTCTAGAAAGTTAAAGAAAAAGTCTTTTTCAATATGTTTAATCAAAAGCGTCAGATATAATATCTTGGACTGTGCAATTGGGCCAGATTCTTTAAATTGGTTTAATTTAGAAGCAATATCTTCTTCTTTAATTTGCGTTCTATCCTTAATGGACATATTTCGAACTGTTGTAATAAGATCATCTATATTTTCACAATCCGAAATCATGATTTTTCCAATAATTATGAATGTTATGTATATTATAGATCATAAATAATGAAAGGAATTATCGTAAGACCATTAGATCCTTATGGCCTAAAAGAACACGTGCGTATTACAATAGGCACTCCAGAACAAAATCAGCATTTATTAAATGTTTTAAAAGGAGAAATTAATGACTGACAAACTCAGCTTAACGGAAATTAAAGCCATCCTAACTAAAGATTTGCCTAACTGGGAATACGATAGCCAAACAAATACTATTCAACGGTTGTTTAAATTTGAAAATTATTATAAATGCCTGGCATTTGTAAACGCCCTTGCATTTTATGCCCACAGAAAAGATCACCACCCAGATCTTTATGTAACCTACAATACTTGCTTAGTTAAATACAGCACGCACTCCTCTAATGGCATTACCAAAAAAGATATATACTCAGCTACCTTTGCTAATTCTTTAGCATGAAATTTAACTTACTTGCTGACAGAGACTTGCCCGAACTTGCAAGCGCTTTCCCCTCCCCCTTTAAAATTACGCGCTATCAAAATATTAAAGAGTTACAAGAGGCTTTGCCCTATAATAATATTTTACTCTGTAGATCAACCTTAAAAGTTGATGCCGCTTTATTCCAAGGTAACCAAGTAGAATGGGTGCTTACTGCAAGTAGCGGACGCTGTCACATAGATGAATTATATCTTAAGGCAAAGAACACCAAGATTTTAGACGCCAAAGGCTCCAATGCCAATGCTGTCGTTGATTATGTTAGCTTTTGTCTTGCAGCTTTAAATGCGCCTATTAAAGACATTGGAATAATTGGTTACGGGGAAGTTGGGAGCAGACTATATAAAAAACTGCTCTTATTAGGCTATACAAATATTATAACCTACGATCCATTTAAAAAATCGCCTAATGCTCGTGATTTAGATTCAATATTTAACTGCGACCTCGTATGCATTCACCCTAATTTACATAAAGATGAACCTTACCCAAGCTATAAATTAGTAAATGCGCTCCTTATTCAAAAACGTAAACCGCACCAAATAATTCTGAACGCCGCAAGAGGTAATGTTGTTGATGAAGAGGCTTTATTAAAATATCACCAAGGAATCTACATAACTGATGTTTACGCCAATGAACCTAATATTAATCCTCTAATTATTAACCATGCAACCATCGCAACCCCCCACATTGCCGGCCACACTATTGAAGCTAAAATTGATTCCGTAAGACTTTTAAGCATTAAACTCCATAAAAGCTTACATCTACCCTGCCCCAACTTTACTCCACATGAACCGACGTCCCGCGGCTTGACCGCGGGATCCAGCGATGTAGAAAGATTCCTTTATCCCGCGGTCAAGCCGCGGGACGTAGAGGTACTGGTCAAGCCGCAGGACGTTGGCGTAGATAGGGCCATAATAAACTATAACCCTCTTATAGAAACCAACCAACTTAAAAAAGACCCAACTGCTAACATGTTCTTAAAATTAAGGAAATCTCACCTAAGGCATGCGGTTGAATAATCCTTGACCTTGGCTATTTTAGCTAAATTTTAAATGAATTATTTGTGGCTTACTCATTAAATCATAAAAAAACATTCTGAAGCGCAACAATAAAGGAAAGCCTTTTAACAATTTAAGTTGTTGAAAATATTTCTTTTGATCTATAACTTGAATGTGAGCTGACCAGCGTGCTAACTGGCTTGGGTCATCACAAGGCCATTGCATTAATGCATCAGACATATTGGCTTGATTGAGCATTTTATTTGCATAATACATGCCTTTGGAGGTAATAGTATCGAAAATGAATTCTGAGCTTCTGAAACGACTCGCCATCTCTTGGAGCAATAATTTAACTTCTTTTTCTCTGAAATATATAAGTAATCCGCCAGCAAAAAAGAGAAATTCGCGCCCATGGTTTTTTACTTCATCCATCCATGAAAAATCTAAAACCGACTTAGCAATTGGATAGACTCTGCTTGATTGGGGTAGTAATTTTTGGCGTAACTCTATGACTTCCGGTAAATCAAGATCAATCCATGAAAGCTTTTTATTGTCTACTCGATAAAAAGCAGTTTCTAACCCTGCTCCTAGATTAACGATACTGCCATTTGGGTGCAGGCGTAAGTAATTTTTGACAGCTTGATCGAAATGATAAGCTCTAGCAATAAAGTATAATGAAGTGTTGCCTAGCTGCTTTTCTAGACAACTAAAATCATAATTAAGCGATTCCACCAGTTGAATCGCAAGCTTATCTTGAATCGGCGAATACGGCTTTTGGCTAAACTTAGCGCGACCTAATAAAGGCATTATCAATGTTCGCGGCACACCTTTGAGGCTAATATCAATTTTTTGCAAATTATTGTCCATATTCATAATATTAAGCTAAAGATCTAATGATAAACGTGCTTAATGGCGATATTCAAGAAATAGCCAGGAAAACCAAAATCCGCTGGCAAACCTCCTTGAAGTTTCTAAAATGATAATCCATACTATAGTTGTTATTTTTCATTATAATCAACATCTATAACAAGGTTTTTTATGTACAAGCGTTTATTAAACCTAAAAGCTTTGCTAGAAAAAAAATCCTTTTTTTTGTTTGGTCCTCGATCAACAGGAAAGACCACTTTGATCACCGAACAACTTCCTGAGGCAAGTGTCTACGATTTATTAGACGCTGAAATCTTTCGTAAACTACTCAGAAGACCTGCTTTATTAGAGGAAGAAAACAAAGATCTTAACAAGCCTATTGTTATAGATGAAATCCAAAAAATGCCGAGTTTATTAGATGAAGTTCAACGCTTAATGTTAAATCAACAGAGACGATTTTTATTAACTGGTAGTAGTGCAAGGAAGTTAAAACGCGGCTCTGCCAACCTCTTGGCAGGTCGAGCGTGGAACGCTGAATTATTTCCTTTAACATCCCAAGAAATCCCCCAATTCGATTTATTAACATATTTAAATCATGGAGGATTACCACAGGTTTATAGCAGTGTAGATGCAATGGAAGAATTGAATAGCTATGTTAGCACATACTTGTATGAAGAAATTCAAGCTGAAGCAGCTACCCGTCAAATAAGTGCATTTGCCGAATTTTTAGATTTAATCGCACTGACAAATGGCCAAGAAATAAGCTTCGAAGGGCTTGCTAGAGATAGCCAAGTATCTCCTAGTACAATTAAAAATTATCTAACTATTTTAGAAGATACTTTGCTTGGCTTCACAGTTCCTGGCTACACTAGAACGCAAAAACGTAAGGCCATTAGTCGTGCTAAATTTTATTTGTTCGATATAGGGGTAACAAACCATCTCTGTCGCCGTTCAAAAATACAGGAAAAAAGCGAATTATTTGGCCTTGCATTTGAGCACTTTATTGCCTTGGAACTGAGAGCATATATTTCCTATCGTCGATTAATGAAGCCCCTACGCTATTGGCGAACTACTTCGCAAATAGAAGTTGATTTCATCATTGGCGATGAAGTAGCTATAGAGGTAAAATCAAGCCATCTAGTTCAAGACAAACATTTACAAGGCTTACGCATGCTTAAAGAAGAAAATATTAAACCTCTTATTCGATATATAGTAGTATCTTGTGATCCAAAACAAAGAGTCACAAATGACGGTATTGAAATCTATCCTTGGGCCGATTTTTTAGAGATGTTGTGGAAAGATCAACTTTGCGGGTGAGACAAGGCGGTCATGCCATTCGAAAGGCAATATGCCCATCTGGGCGCACCAAGATAGCTTGGTAGGTATCTAAATTATAATATTGCACATAATCATTATTAATATCAGCAAAATCAACTTTATGTCTGTAACTTTTGAGAGGATAACTTGCAGGAATTGGCAAGGAATTGGGTGATACTTGCGCATTTTGGGATAATAGAAGCACATACTTATCTTGAAATAAATTTAAAATAGACTGGCTTTTTCCGTTAACCATAATCTCACAATGAGGGGCGCGCATCCCGGGCGTAGAAGCTGGGTTATAGGTATTTGCATCAACGGCTACAGGCGCATGGTTTTCACTGTAAATGGCGCCAGAAAGGTAAACCATGCCTAAATCTAAACCTGTGTGATTAACATGTTGGTCTTGGTCTTTAGCTAATTCTTGAAACAACTGTAGATCGCCTTTGCGATATGCATCTAACATGTTAAATATGCGCTTTGCATTGCGGCTAGCCCACTCAAGGGTATAAGTTGCGACAGGCTGACGCTCTTCTTCATAGGTTTTTAATAAAGATTCATCAGCATAGTTATTTAATACATAACCTAACTTCCAAGCTAAGTTTTGCGCGCCGGCAAATCCAGTGTTCATTCCCATACCCCCTGTTGGAGGTAAACGGTGCGCTGCATCGCCAACTAAAAAAATGCGCCCATTTTGGTATTTTTCTGCGTTAAGCGCGGCCATATCCCATGTAGATGAGCTAATAAGCTCAAGTGGGATCTTTTTGCCATTAACAAAAGATTGAATAACAGAATTACAATAGTCAGGAGTGATCTTAGTTGCTGGATCTTCTAAATATTTTCCAAAAATCCATTTATCGATGTGATCAACTGCCATTAAAAAATGTCCCATTTGGCTTTTGCTTGCTAAAGTATATACAACTGCTTGTTTGTCTTTTAACCACAAGGATAAATCGGCATGCGCATAAATGGTTAAGTAGGTTCCTAAGCTTGGTACTCCTAACATAGGAATGTTTAGCGCATTGCGAATCGAACTATGAGCACCATCTGCTGCAATCAAATATTCACAAGCAACTTCGTACTTTTTGTTGGTATTTTTATCTAACAACTGACAAACAATATGATCCTCATGTTGAGAAAAATTCATTAACTCTGTGGCAAAATTAAGCTCGCTATGTTGAGATTTTTTAAGCGCTTTAACAAGAACGTCTTCAATAAAATTTTGCGGCACTGAGCATCCAGTAGTAGGGCTATATTTATTTTGTTTTGCATCCACCGCAATTTCTGCAAGAATTTGCCCTTGTATTTCATCCATCCACAAAATTCGCCGCGCCTTTATTGGCAGCTCGTGTTGTCTTATCTCGTCTTCAAGCCCCCAATTATGGAAAAACTCCATAGTGCGTACATTTACTCCCCGCGCCTTAGGATGTTTAGATGTACCAGGATGCTTTTCAATAATAAGATTATTGATACCAAATTGGTTTAATACATAAGAAGCCGCAAGACCACAAGGTCCAGCGCCACAAATAAGTACCGGATATTTTTGTTGCTGCATAGTAAAAAGATTAAGAGAAAGTAAATTGGCGCATTTTACACCATTATTAATAGCGTCGTCATAACATTTTGTAGTAAAATTATCGTTGCCTGTTTCTTGGTGCGTATACCATTAAGCAATTTATCTAAAAGGATCAAAAATGCAGAAGGATATTCGTTGGAAACAACGGTTTCATAATCTTCAAAAAGCAAAAGCAACTTTTGACCGAGTGTTAGCTGCTTACCATAAAGATACAAAAAACGAAATTACGCAAATTGCTTTAATCCAATCTTTTGAATTTACCTATGAACTGAGCTATAAAGTAATGCAAGATTATCTTAACTATATGGGGATTGAAGTTTCTTACCCGAGAGAAGTTCTCAAGCAAGCATTCCATAATAATTTACTAAAAGACGGGCAAGTTTGGATCGATATGTTGGATGATAGAAACTTGATGTCACATGCATATGAGAAATCTCATGCTGATCAAGCAATTTCTCATATTACTACGCGCTACGTTTTTGCGCTTAATGATGTTTTTAAATATTTCATGGAGCGCTATTAATGCCTTTTGGTTTACCCCCAAAGATCATTGATGCAATACAAGCTTATTTTAAACAATATCCGGAGGTTGAATGTGTAAAAGTGTATGGTTCTCGCGCTATGGGAACTGAGAAACCAGGATCTGATATTGACCTTGCCATCTTTTCAAATCAAGATAAAACCATCTTGGTTGGGAAAATATTAGGTGAATTAGAGGAACTTTCTACCCCTTATTTGTTCGATGTTACTGACTACGCCAAGATTGAGCATCCCCCTCTAAAAGACCATATTGATAGGGTTGGAAAAATCATTTATAAAAAAAAATGATAGGCCCCACTCACTATGCCTGTTTGCCTGGTATATTTAATTTCAAATAATATCTGGTTGCTTTGCGTTCACCTGTTTTGTAGAGCAAACGTTTCTCAACTAAGTCTCTTAAGTCTCTTGTGGTGGTAGCAATTGTAGCCCCTGTAATACTCATATAGTTTTTTGCGCTCAAACCACCAATAAATCCGTCGAGGCCTGCTCGAAACAAACGCAGTAAGACCTTTGTTTGGCGTTCATTAATTTGATTTTGAGCTTTACGCATAAAGCTTGCCTTCTCAATGATCCAATGAACCCATGAATTAGTATTTTCTTGTGCTTCAAGCACGATCTCAGCAAACCATAACAACCAATCGTTTATGTCCAGTGTGACACTTGCCTTTCCTAACTGTTCATAATACTCTTTTCTCTTTTTTAATAATGTCTTTGCCAAGACGGTTATCATTGCTTTCGAATACCCCTGAGACAAAATTTTCTCTGCAATACCTCGACCAATACGCCCATTTCCATCTTCAAAAGGATGAATACTTTCAAACCATACTTGTGCCAATGGCATAAAGTTTCATGTGTAAGTGGCTCATCAATTTTGCGGTAAAGATCAACCATCATCATTGCAATACTTCTCTCAGCAGGTGTAGATTTTTTTACATCTACCGCAAACCCTAGCTCTTTTTTAATAGATGACTGAACACTATCTCGATTTAAATGCTCACCCTCTATTAAAGAAGTATCCACTGCCTCAGAAGATAACAATTGTATAAATAATTCCTGCTTATCTTCATTTGATATGTGTAGATACGAACCAATAATAACACCAGCTCTTAAAATAAATTCATGCTCATATTTTTCTAATTTGTCTTTATTCCACGTAAAATTCGGCCAATTTTCTAATTGCCAGCTCCAAGTCATGATTAATAACCTTATTTTTTATTAATCATTATATCGCTGATATTTGATTAATA
>MHBC01000007.1:0-113 GCA_001804735.1 Legionellales bacterium RIFCSPHIGHO2_12_FULL_37_14
TCATCTAAAATAACCACATTAGTGGGATGATATAATAGCGGGATATGCGCGCGAATAGACATACCGGAACCTCCTTGCTTAAACAAGATGAATGCAGATAATGACGATTTTAC
>MHBC01000007.1:266-1514 GCA_001804735.1 Legionellales bacterium RIFCSPHIGHO2_12_FULL_37_14
CTTTGGCTTTGGTCGTATAAAAGGCCTCAAAAATCCGCGGCAACTGCTCGGCAGGGATGCCTTTAGCCGTATCTTCAAAATACAAGCAATAGTGATCCTTTTTAACAGCAGAACGAATAGTCACCCTGCCTTTATCCACTGAGGCAATGGCATATAGCGCATTTTTAAGAAGATTATGCAACACGTGAATAATAATTTGCTCTTCTCCAATGACTTCGGTCATATCTAGCGGATGCACCGTCACCCAGGCTTTTTGAGCTGCCGTGAAAGGGTATTGTTCAATGGCCTTCTGTACTACGGAAGGTAACGACAGCGGTTGGACTTCCGGGATTTCCGATGAAGACGTATAATGCAATCCGGTTAAAATCGTTGTAATCGTTGCTTGGGCATAATCCACGCGCTGCCCCATATCAGCAATAGACTGTTGCAAGGCTTCAAATAAATCCTCACGCAAAGGTTCTTCTACTTGACCCGTCGCTAAGCCCATTTGATACCCGCGAATTAATTTCGGCAATGCTTTTTGTATCGCCACCGCCGTCCCCTTCAACGCCGCCAACGGCGTTCGCAATTCATGCGCAATCATTCCACCCAATGCCGACATCGCCTTAAACCGCGCTTCACGGGCTTTGGAGAGAAGAAGCTGATGTTCCAACTTCTTCTTGTCAGTAATATCTTGATAGATCCCCAAGATGCCAATAATTTTTCCCTGCAGGGCGCTATCCTGATAGAGTGGCACCTTACTGACAGACAAAATTCTCTTCTTTTTCTCCCCTAACTCCATAGGGACTTCCTTACAAAGCATGGGCTTACCAGTACTTAGTACTTGTCTATCCTCCTCCTGATATGTGCTGCCTGTATAAGGCCCCCATGGCATTTCCTGGTCTGTTTTTCCGATCAGTGCCTTAGGATCATCATACCCTGCGTATTGGGCAAAATTTCTGTTACATCCCTGATAAATCAGCTCTTTATCTTTCCAGAAGACATAATCAGGCAGATTAAAAATGATCTGCGTAAGTAACTCTTTATCGTACATTGCCCATCCTCACTGTTGGCAGTATATAGGACAAAAAAGGCAAAAAGCAATTACGGGAAAATCATTGAATCAGCGAATAGTCGTGTTGAATTGACCTTGGCACGACCATGTAAACCCTGAGTCACAATAACGGTTACTGCTCGTTCCACTTGAGCAAGCACTCTGCTCATATCGGTGGTCACCAAGCAAACACTACAAGCTATCTCTACCTATAA
>MHBC01000007.1:1628-11173 GCA_001804735.1 Legionellales bacterium RIFCSPHIGHO2_12_FULL_37_14
TGACAGCGCCTGGAAAGACGTTCTTGATGCCCACTTTCCTGAATTCCTGCACTTCTTTTTCCCCCACCTAGCCAAAAAAATTGACTGGTCCCAAGGATTTGATTTCCTGGATAAAGAATTGCAAGCCATCGCGACCCAATCCCTTTCAGGACGCCGGATGGTTGATAAACTTATTCGTGTCCGCCTGCTCTCGGGAGAGGAACAGTGGCTCTTACTCCACATAGAAATTCAAGGCAATCGCGATCCCACCTTGCAGTGTCGTGTATTCGAATATTATTACCGCCTGCGAGATCGTTACCAAATTCCTATTCTCACCCTAGTCATTCTCACTGATCGTCAGCTACACTGGCGGCCAGACCATTACGAAGTGCAGGTGTTAGGAAAAACTATATTGCATTTTCAGTTCCACATGGTGAAATTATGGGACTATCGCCATCATCGGCAAGCGCTAGAAGAAACCGACAACCCCTTCGGGACAGTTGTATTAGCTCAATTGGCTGCCCTGACGACTCGAAAAAGCCTGAGCCAGCGCTTTAATCAAAAAATGTACTTGACCAAACTGTTGTATCAGCGGGGATGGAACAGAAAGCAAGTTTTAAATTTATACAAATTCATCGATTGGGTTTTGACTTTGCCAGAAGAATTAGCAATCGAGTATAATCATCAAGTGCACGAATTAACGGAGGAGAAGACCATGGCTTACATTACCACAGCTGAGCGTATCGGTATGCAGAAAGGGCGTGAGGAAGGAATACAAGAGGGAATACAGCGAGGGATACAACTAGCAAAGGAACAGCAGAATGGGTATATCACCACCGCTGAACGTATCGGCATGCAGAAAGGACGCGAGGAAGGTATACAAGAGGGAATACAGCGAGGGATACAACTAGCGAGGGAACAGCAGAATGGATATATCACCACCGCTGAACGTATCGGCATGCAGAAAGGGCGACAAGAAGGAGAATATTTGCTTTTATTACGACTGTTGGAACGAAAATTCCACTCAGTTCCAGAGTCACGCCAGCAACAGCTGCGAGCGGCTGACCCCGAAACTCTCTTACAGTGGGGAGAGCGAATATTAGAGGCCCATTGTTTGGAAGACGTATTTGCAAAGTAGTCAACCAGAAACCTCTCTGTTCGCGCTATCTAAAGTCGGCTTCTTTAAAACAGCAATGACAGCCGGTGTATTGCCCTTAAACAAAACAATAGTAAATACGATTAATAATAAAGAAATTGAGAGGTAAGTGTAAGCAAAAGCTGCTATATTATCTACATGGATTTTTAGCAAAAGAAATAAAGTTATTGCTGTGCCAAGCATCTTTATAGTTCCCTGGACAGCACTTGCAGCTCCTGCCATTTTCTCGAACTTAAGAATAGCGAGAGAAATAAGCAAAGGAGCTGATATTCCACATGAAATAGCAATAAGAGAAGTTATAATAAGAAATGCATATAAACTAGAAGCTACGTTCCCAACTATATATAATCCACAAGAAGCAATAACCATGATAAGCGAACAGTAAAGAACAAGGCTTTCTTGCCGAAATTTTTTCAGTAAAAATTTTTTATTTGAATAAGATCCAAGAACAATACCGAGCGAGTAGAATACGTACAGTAACCCATTTAAAGAAGGAGATAGGCCAAACTCCTGCTGAAATACAAATGGGCTAATGGTAAAGTACCCAATAGTGTAAGCAAATACGACAGCAGAAATAATACCGTATAACATGAATTCGTGAGCACGAAATAAACTAAAATAATAATTCCTAATTGATTTCATATTAATTTTTTCAGAAGTTTTTCCATGAGTTTCAGGCAAGGAAATAATCAAGATTAAAAAAACAGCGAAAGTAATGAGAGACAACGCAACGAAATTCATTCTCCAAGAAAAATGTTCTTGTATAACGCCCCCCAGGACAGGTGCAATACCTGGAGATAATTGGGAAGACATGGCAAAAATGGAAAAGGCGTTTGCTAATGATTTCTTAGTACTAAAAGTATCCCGTAAAATAGCACGACTAATGACCGGGCATCCTCCTGCCCCAATTCCTGTAATTAGGCGATATAACAATAGCTCCCACCCATGACTAGCAAAGCTCGTTAAGAGATTCCCACAAACAGCTAACAATATTGAAATAAGAATGACCGGCTTTCTTCCGTAGTAATCAGATAAAGAGCCATAAAAAAGCTGCGAAATACCAAATCCACAGAGGTAAGCAACTGCTAATCCCTTCGCCGTGGCTTGACTGATTCCTAAAGCTGCTACCATAGACGGAAGAGATGGATTGTACATATCCATTGAAAAAAGACCTACCACAAGGATAAGGCATGAATTAAAAATAACTATTTTTTGTAGCCTTTGCTGTTGCATATAGGTCTCCCTACTTACTTAAAATTTAAATTTACAAAATACTAAATTCTTTAAGTTGCTTAGTATATTCCTGCAAAGGAGGTCTGTATTCATAGCCACATCTAACATCTAAAAGAAAAGTTTTATTCGATTTCACTGCTAAATATAAAGCTTCTTCTAGCTCTTTCGGATCTTCTACTATACAAGACTCTAACCCAAGAGCAGAGGCAAATTGCGCCCAATTATGAGTTGGTAAGCAGCTCATTTCTTGAATATTATTCCTGTTGTTAAAAAAGGTAGCACCATAGTAACCATTGTTAACGACAATATATATTATTTTAAGTTTATATCGTGCAGCTGTTTGTATTTCTATTCCGTTCATGAGCATACAGCCATCTCCTGTAATCACCAAACAGGGACGATCAGGATGAGCAATTTTAATACCAATACTGGCTGGTACAGCCCAACCCATAGGAGCTAGAGTTGTTGTGGCAAAGAAATCAAATGGCCCATATGCTTTCCAATAATGTGCCACAAAAACTCTATGAGAACCTGCATCAACAACTAACATCGTATCGCGCGGAAAAATTTTTCTTGCTAATTTTACAACAAAAGCTGGATGAACAGGATAGTTTCCCGAGTAATCTTCATCTTCATAATACATCGGTATTTCATTTATTTTATCAAGCCAATCTTTTCTTGCATCGACCGTTTTAAGAAGAGAATTTTCATCGTTTTTTATGAAATACTGAAGAAAGGAAAATTCATCTCCAACAATAGGATAATCGATTGCTAAATTTTTACCAAGATATGCCGGATTCCTGTCTACTTGAATAATACCATTTTTAGGTTTTATATTTTTATGCCATGCTAAAGTTGTCCATTGCGTAACATCAAATCCAATCAGTATAAGCAAGTCCAAACCATCAGATAAAATGCTATCAATAGCTCTCCTATGTCCACTATACCCAAACATACCCAAAGACAAAAAATGGTCTTCTGGAAAAAATCCTTTGGAGCTTATAGTAGTAGCAACTGGAATTGAGTACTTTTCAGAAAAATATATGATAGCTTCAGTAATTTTTGAGCTACGTATTTTACCACCCATAATAACACAAATTTTCTTAGAAGTTAGGAAAACTTTGTTTTTTAAAATTTCAAGCTGACTATCATTAAAAAACGAATGTCTCAAAAGGTTTTCATTTATTTTCTTGTATAATTGATTTATCT
The DNA here is from genome assembly GCA_001804735.1 of Legionellales bacterium RIFCSPHIGHO2_12_FULL_37_14. Classification (GTDB taxonomy): domain Bacteria; phylum Pseudomonadota; class Gammaproteobacteria; order Legionellales; family Legionellaceae; genus 2-12-FULL-37-14. The sequence continues at coordinate 5,206 of MHBC01000007.1, forward strand.
CTTCAAGCTGAATATCTTTAGGAATAGCAAGGTATGCTGGTTTTATCTCACAACCTAGCATAGTTTTAATAGCATTTTTAAAATAACTTTCGAGAGAACTAATATCAGGGACATCATGTGCAGAGGCAGTTATTGGTTTCATCAGAGACGTTAGGTTCACACCAGATTGTGTTGCATCTTGAAGAGCACCTTTCATTTCAAAACCACGAGGGATCCGTCCCGCGATTAGCAATACAGCCGAGTTATCAGCATATGCAGCTGCTATGCCAGGAACTGCGTTAACGCTGCCTGGCCCATCTATTACTAAGCAAACCCCAAATTTTCCAGTTGCTCTTGCGTATCCGTCCGCCATGTATGCAGCACCGGATTCATGGGCCGCAATAATAGGTCTTATTTTTTCCTGAAAGTTTATATTATAACAACACATAAAGGGGTTGATTATTTTTCCTGGTACCATAAAAAAATATTCTATACCTTCCTCATATAAAGCAGATAATATAAATCTAGCACCATTTTTATTTAAATTGTTCATTGTAATCCTTTAAACAAGCTGATATTTTTTAGCAGTAAGTATGCCTATGTTGTGTTTTTTTACTTGTATTTTGAAATAATTAGAAAATGAATCAGGATACGATATGTTGAGTATATCATTAAAATACTGTAAGGCTCTTTTTCCGGTAAAATCAGAAAGATGAAGTTTATCGCTTCGGCGGTTAAGCAAGTAGTACAAGTATTTTTTACTAAAATTTTCTGATAAAGATATTGTCCACTGTATTGCGAGTCTATCTAAAGGGCTTGAAACTTTTGGCTGAGAACTACGATGTACAATTCTATAATCAAATATAAGCATATCTCCCGCTTTGGTTTTAATACTGATATAATTATTTGTATTTTTATCAATTATTGCTTTTTTTTGTTGATGAAACAAATGATGCGATTTAGCATAAACATCAATGCCGCCACCAAAAATAGTATGATTATCTTGGAGATAGATGTTGCATTGCAGAAACTCTGGCATATCTGTTAAACAATCTTCAAATAAATTTCCCTTTGAGAATTCATCATCACAATGCCAACCTATATATAAATCTTTTCTGATAGTATAGTTAGGTTGCATGCAATAAGATTTACCGACTATGCTTTTAATATAATCTACTGCCTTATCAGATACTATAGAATCACTTGCACTCGGTAAATTTAAAAACTGAGTTGGAGTTAGAGTAAAATCTTTATATTTCTCAAATAGAAGAGAAGCCTCTTTTCTCACCGTTTCTATAGTTTTTTTAGAAATAAGGTTTTTCATGACCACATAACCATTTTTCGAAAAAAAATCTTTCATTTAACCCCCATATCAACAATATCCTATTCCAACAAGACCTACTCGTGGAGCAATAAGGAACTTTTTCCCATTTAATTCATGTATCCTAAGAGAAGTACCTGGAATAACGTTTTTTTCTACAATGCAGGTTCCTTCGTTATATTGAACTAAATTATCTTTATTAGAACATTTAGACAACAAACTGTCCGTAATATTAAAAAATGGAGTTAATTCAGTCTCAATGAAATTCCAATATTTCTCATTTTGATAACTGCCCAACGAAAAATAGTCAACATCTTTTTTTGGTAGTAATTTTTGTAAAGCAAATAACCTGATGAGATAAGAAAAAAAATTTCTCTTAACCTGTTGATTATCTATTTCACGATCAAACTCAAGATAGAATGGATCATATATGTAGGTTAATTCTGTTTTTTTAAATAGTGAGGATAATATATCTTTCATGCCTGCTTCAGTAAAATGTTTGCAGGGGTGCCCACCTGGCCGGTATCTATGTATAAGATCACTATACCATTTTGCAGTAGAACTATTTTCTTCAAAATCATGAATAAGAATTTTTCCTCCTTTTTTTACTAGCTCTTTTGCTGATAAGAAAAAGCTATACCTGTCTTTTTCTGGGATATGATGAGTGCCATATGCACAAATAGCGGCCTCAGCGATTTCTTTACCAAAAATATTGTCTGTCATTTTACTTCTAAAAGATATTTCTCCATTTTCAAATGAATCTTTTATCAGCGTTTCTGAAATATCTATTCCAATAATCATTGGTGAAATTTTATCATGTAGTTTTTTAAACATTCTAGTCAAAGTCCCATTACCGGCAAGTAAGTCTACAATTAAATTCCCTGATTTTGCATTTGCTAAGGGCATCATCAAGTTAAAAATGGCTTGGTATCCTGTTAATCTTGAATAGCAATACCTCATATCCCTTTGCATTCTACCGTATATTTGACCAATAGAACCATGTCCAAAACCACCATCTCCTAGCGTACTCACTATATTTAGTTCTTCATATATTGCCCTCCACTCATTAGGACTTTTTTTTTCTAAGTTTAAGTATTTTGTTAAAATTGGGTTTTTTTCTATAATTAAATTTAGGTAATCATATAAACTGATGCCACTTGGAAATTTTTTTTCCCCAAGAAATTTTACATTTGGCATAAACGGGACTGATTTAAGCTCATTTTCGTAATAATGTAAATAACTTTGCGTTTTCATTTTAGTTATGCCTATAATATTAATTATTACCAAAATGGATTTTCCGTTGCTCTATTGTAATTGAATTTATTTGCTTTCCATCGTTTAAATTCATTGCTTTTCTTTTGCACCCATTGGAAAAAACAGCATCTCTGCCTGCTAAATATTTATTTGCTATATTTTTTTCTTCTTGCTGCTTGTTAATATTATCTCTAATAACCTCCAATGAACCATTTTTTATCCAACGTAAAATAATAGCAATGGCAGCTAATATGATTCCGATATCTCTTGTAATGAAAAGCCACCCTGCTCCCCAATCTAACAACACTGTCAAACCTCCTCCGCATGATAAACCGATTACGGACATCGTCAAAAAACTGACAAGTGGTGAAAAATACACATCTTTTAAACTACCCAGAGAACCTGCTGTCATATTCCTGATTGTATCAAGCAAAATCCCAATACCATTGATAATAAAAAATGATTGAGATAATATTAAAATGTCTTCAGAAACATCCTTATTTAATAAAGCTGTTAATTGCTGTGGAATACTAAAAAACAATGCGCTTAAAATTGATGTAATACTTACGGCCAACGCTAATTCTATATTAGAGATCATGCGTAAATTCCTATGATGAATGGTAGCCGCATTTTCATCACATTCTGTTACGGATTTTCTAATTTTTCCAACGTAATTGGCTCCAAGAACAGCGCTAGCTTGAGCTAATCCAAGTAAAAATAAGTTATAAGAAACCATTATTTGAAGAGAGGGTTCTGCAGCATCTAATATATTCACACTAATAACTCCAGAAATAGTAGCCAGAGCAAAAAGGTTTCCCCATTCGCTTAATACTTGGAGACCCATAGGAATTGAAAGCAGTAGTAACCGGCTAAAATTTTTAAAAATATTTGCAAATTTTATTTGAAAAATTCCGTAGTTTCTATATTCAGAGTTAGCTGCGTAATATATTCGTAATCCAATTAAAGTGAGCCAGGCCGATATTGTTGGTCCTAAACCTAACCCTGCAACCTTTAATTTTGGAATAAAGCCAGGTCCTAAAGCAAACAAGCAACCTAATAATATCGATAGGCTTGCATAGCTGATGCCAGTAACTAATGTTACACGTGACTTTTTTATTCCCAAAGCAAATTGTTGATCTGTGGCTAACCAATACGTTGGAGGAATGCCAAAAATGAATGGGAAAAAATAAATTTCGACACAAGCAGACACTCCTTCTGCCACACCAATTAAACGCATTAATTTTCCTGAAAACAATAGAATACCTATGGCAGGAATACTTAAAAAAGTCCCAAAGACCCAACCTCGCGAGATTTCATCGCTAATTTTTTCCTTCTCACCAGCCCCGTTCAATTCGCCTATAACGATACCGCTCGACAACAGAGCTCCTCGCATTGTTCCCACCACAAGATATTGCATCGTCGCAATTAAAGGACCAGCAACAATAGCATCCTTACCGAATTGTCGTAAAACAATTACATTAGTAATGTTATTGATTGAAACAGGTAATCTTGAGAATGCAAAAATTAATGAATGTGACAACACTTCTTTAGCAGCTAGCCAAACAGTCAACGGTCTAATAGTAGTACTTGCTACCCCTTTGATGGTTAGTAAGTTTTCTTCATCAAGAATTCGTGGCTCTAAGTGTTGTTCTTGTGTATTATAATTTATAGAGTTTCCTGTACTGATTAATGGAGCAATTTCTCCCTGTTTTTCTAGAGTTTCGTTTTGCATAAATGATTATGTCTTTATATTACTATAAATTTCAAGTAGTAAGTATTGATTTGTTCAAATAATGATGCCTGATAGATCCACCGATATTTCCCAAAATCATTTTGCAAGATGAAACTATTTAATACAGAGTAAAATCGACAGACATATATGAGGTTATGCATAATAATTAGCGGCGTGATACCCTGATGTGTTCTAATCTTTTATTTTTTTCCATCATTTTTTTCAGTAAATTTTTGAATGATAAAAACAACCAAAATAGCTGCTAGACCTACCCCAGAAAAGATAGTTCCTTCAATATGGTACCCTTCTTTAACAAGAATAAAACCACCAATAATAGTTGTATAGATCCTCTGGGAGGGGTAATGGTCCCACACCGATTGTTCGTGCCGCCATCCACACAGTCTGTCCCTGAGGAAGGAGATCTGGTGGTACACTCATTATCTATTTTCTCCCTTGCTTTTCGCAATTCATATCCTACTTCTTTCCAATCTGAGGCAATCAACTCCGCATCTGTTCCAAATTCTTCCTCATACGTTTGGTTGGAAGGAAATAACTGCACAATGCTACTAATGGCTATTGCGGGTTGTTAAATAAAATGCTAACCTATTGATTATATGGCGCGCGCCCGGAGGGACTCGAACCCCCGACCACCTGGTTCGAAGCCAGATACTCTATCCAACTGAGCTACGGGCGCCCGCAAAGGGATTCACCATAACCCCAGCTTCGCCCAGAGTCAAGACAGAATGCTGCACTACCCTATCCAATAGGGTTTTGTCCAGAACCTTCAGCAGATCCATTCAACATCAACTGCAGTATTTCAACCGTATCGAGTGCAGCGCCACGTCTTAAATTATCCGACACAGTCCACAAAGAAAGGCCGTGAGAAACGGTGGGATCACGACGCAACCGCCCAACAAAAACATCGTTTTGATTTTGGCATTCAACAGGAGTTAAATAATCAGATCCATGATGATCAACCAAGCGAATACCTGGCATCGACCGTAATTTCTCTTTAATTGTCTGCATTGAAAAATTTTCAGAAAATTCAACAACAATAGCAATAGAATGGCCAATAAAAACTGGAACCCGTGTGGTAGTTGCTAATATTGGAATGGGCGTATTCAATATTTTTTGCGTTTCTTTCACGATCTTGACTTCTTCCGTACAAAAATTATCTTCCAAAATTTCACCTACTTGTGGAAATAAATTAAAAGCGATTTGTCTTGGAAAATAACGCGGAATAAGGGGTTGTTGGTTGAAATAGGAATGGGTCTGTTGTTCTAATTCGTCCATCGACCCTTTTCCGGCACCTGAAGTCGACTGAAATGTGGTAACAACAGCTCGCCGAATTGGGGCAACGCTCATGAGTGATGACAGCACAATAGATAAAGGAGACGCCAAACAATTAGCCGCAGCAATGAGCCGATCGTGCTGTTTAATTTGATCGCCATTGACCGGCGGCACAATCAGCGGTATCCCTTCTTGCAATCTATAAAAAGAACTGCTATCAATTACTCGACAATGGTTTTCAAGAGCACAGGGTATATACTCTTTTGACACATTATTTTCCGTAGCAAAAAGAGCAATATCTATTTGACTAAAATCACAATCTTCTAAGGCTTGCACAGGATGAATGTGTTGTTTATCTCGAACGGATAATGGTTTTCCAGCAGAATTTTTCG
>MHBC01000008.1:0-16836 GCA_001804735.1 Legionellales bacterium RIFCSPHIGHO2_12_FULL_37_14
GAAGCTCAGCTTTCAGGTTTGGCACTCTCGGCATCGCTCAATTATGAACGCTTTGACCCATTTGGCTTCAGCCCTAGCTGCTTACACCCTCCAACCACTGCAATTGGGAACACTTACAATGCTGCCGAACTGTTCGAAATAAAACCCATTATTGGGGTTAAATGAAATACTTATAAGCTTAAGATGGTATCTTGATTCTGGATCAGACACTACCGCAACCTAAGACACTAGAAAACCTGGTTTGCATGATAGTTTCTAGTTGTTCTTTATCTTGCGTATTTGATTTTGCTAATAAATTAAGCAAAATATTTTTAACATAGGAAATATTTGCGCTACTTTGAAAAAATAGCGCGCAGTTAGCACTAGAGTTTTCAGGAAAGATTAGTTTTATTTTAGAAGCTGGGGCAAGGTTTGAGTTTATAATGGTATTTATATAAATCTTTGCAACTTGATCTTGCCCCTCTTGTATGGCCATAATTAATCCCGGAACCCCATTATTATTTTTAGCCAGCAAAATTTCCATAATGTAGCTATCGTTAAGTGCTATGGGTAAATTACTTGTTATAGAAACTTCAAAGGTGTTTTTTATGGCCGCAAGTAATCCTGAGATTTTATAATTGCTATTAGATAATAATAGTAGCATGCGCGTTAATGTATTATTTTTATTCTTTAAGCTCAAAATTGCCTCTAGATATACCTTAACAACTATAGAGTTGCCACCTTGCATGGCCATATAAAGACCTGAAGTTCCATCTTCACTTTGCGCTAACAAAAGTTGTTTAATAGCTTTAGGGTTAAGCTTTGAATTTATAATGGTATTTATATAATACCTAACAACCTTATCATGCCCATTTTTTAAAGCACTAAATAAGGCAGAGCACCCTTTGGCATTTTCTGCTTGCAAAAGCTTTACCATAGCCTCATCGTTAAGATCTGAGTGTAAAATTGTTTCTAAATATACCTGTACAGATTCAAGACGGCCAAATTTCATAGCCATAAATAATCCTGGACAATTATTAGACTTATTTGCTGCTAAGAGCATTATCAAGGCTTTGTCATTATCTTTAAATTTTAAGCGTAAAATAGCCTCCATATATACTTTTGCCGCTAAAAAATAGCCATCTTGTAAGGCCATAAATAATCCTGTTGTTCCATTTTTACGATTTGCTAACAAAAGAGGGATTAAAGCCATTGCATTATCTTTAAATTTTGAATTTAATATAGCCTCCATGTAAATCTTCACAACTTGATAATCTCCATGCTCTAAAGCTAAAAATAAAATAGGCGAACCATTACTATTAGGAGCCATCAAGAGCTTGGTTATGATATTTTCAGCATTTTGCATTTGAGAATTTAAAATGGTTTCTACATATGCCTTTATTGCTGCAAGATGTTTATATTTAAAGGCTGAAAATATTGCCGGCACTTCAATTTCATCTTCAGCTAGCAAAAGGTTAAATTTGGCTTTTTCTGTAAGATTTGACTCTAAGATAGCTTGCGTAATACTTCTTACTTGAGGAGTAAATCCATATATCAAGCAATAAACTAAGCTTTTATATTCAATACCATTTTCCACCAATATAAGCGGTTCAACATTAGTGGTTTTTGCATTTTTTATTGCAAATAATATAGATATTCTATCAGGAAAATAAACATTAAGTATTTCACTACCTAAAATATCCTTTATTGATAAATTCGCAATCCTATTAAGTTTTTCAACTATTATGCGCGTATGAATATTTGTTTTATTAGGATCATAAAATTTAATAACGTACTGTGATTCAGTAAGAGATGTTTTTTTCCGCATAATAGTTATGGCCATTATATGGTTTATACTTCCAAATAGTAGGCTTGTTTCCTCATGTTCTTGCAAAACTTCGGCAATTTTCAGTAACTGTTGACCAAAATTATTAACGTTAAACATGGTGTAAAATGAACTCTTAAACAAAAGTTTTTCATTATCGAAGGTATTATTAGCGAGCTCAGGAATCGCCTCTATATTTTCTATTGATTCATAAGCTTTTTGATAGTTCTTAATGCCACGCTTATTAGGAGAAATTAAAGCCGCTGCAAGATGCCGACAATAAATTTCGTTATTACTTTTATCAAAAGCAAGCGAGTTTAAGCACTTTACATAACCTTTTGCGTTATAGATGAGGATACTATCATTTGAATGAAAAAATTTATGTGATCTATTTTGCTTTAATAATTCATGTTTTTTACTTGCTAAAGATTTAGAGTAACCATTATTCTGAAATGCGATTATATTTAATCTGGCGCGGAGCTTAAGTAACTCTTCATGCGGATCTGTTTTCATGCAAACTTTGCGGCCAATGTGTTAATTTTAAAAAATGAGTTAAAATTATATACAGAAAATGGGTTTATGTAAATAGCGTGTTAATGAGCTTCTCTATACTCTTCAATTATTTTATAAAAAACTGGTACTACAAAAATACTTAACAGCGTTGCAATAAGCATTCCTCCCATTACGGTAGTACCTATTGAATGTCTACTTTGCGCACCTGCTCCCGTTGCAAATACTAAAGGGGTTACTCCTAAAATAAAGGCAAATGCGGTCATTAAAATTGGTCTTAACCTTAAGATAGAGGCTTCTATCGCAGCTTCTACTATTCCCATGCCACTAGCTCTTTTATCTTTAGCAAACTCAACAATTAAAATTGCATTTTTTGCTGCTAGAGCTATTAATAAAATAAGGCCGATTTGCGCATAAACATCTAGGGCAAGACTTCTAACCATCAATGCTGCTCCTGCACCTAATAATGCAAGTGGAACCGCTAATAGAATCATCATTGGCATAGCCCAGCTTTCGTAAAGCGCCGCCAAGAAAAGAAACACGAAGGTTAAGCATAATACGAAAATTAACAAAGCCAAATTTCCTGATTTAAGCTCTTGATAAGTGACTCCTGTCCAATCAAATCCAAATCCATTTGGCAAAGTATTTTTAGCAACCTCTTCTATAGCTTCTATAGCTTGCCCTGATGAATAGCCAGGAGCCGGAGCTCCTGTTACATTAGCTGCGGTATAAAGATTATAGGAAGGAACATTAAAAGGTCCTTCTATTTCTTTGACTTTAACTAAGCTTGCTAAAGGCACCATATTGCCCGTTTGGCTTTTGACATAGAGTTTATTAAGATCAGTAATTTTCTCCCGCGCTTGCCCATCTGCTTGCAACATAACCCTATAAATTTGATTATATTTAGTAAAATTATTTACGTAATAAGAACCTAAATAGGTTTGCAAAGTTTGAAATAACTCGTCAATTGATATTTGCAGTGCTTTGACCTTTGTTCTATCAATATCTAGATAAAACCCTGGGACATTAACATCTAAATCAGAAAACAGTCCTTGTAGCTCTTTTCTTGCACGCGCCTTATTAAGAATCTTATTAACTGCATCAGCAAGTTTTATTACCCCCAAATTGTCTAGATCTTCAATCTCAAATTGAAAACCGCCAACGCTGCCTAAACCTGGAATAGCAGGAGCATTTACTGCAGCAACTATAGCATCTTTAATATGCATAAACTGCCTTTCTACCTTCAGCATTATGCTACCTACGTGTAAATCCTTAGCTTTACGTTGCTCCCAAGGATCTAAAATCACAAATAAAACTGCGGTATCAGGCTGGTTAATTGCATCAATTATATTGTATCCATCAATACTTATAACATTAGCAACGCCTTTGGTGTTTAATAAAATTTTTACTACTTGGCGTACCGTAGCTTGCGTCCTGTATAAAGATGCAGCATTTGGCTCTTTTACCATTACAATAAAATAGCCTTGATCTTCATCAGGGACAAAGCTAGTTGGCAAATTTTTAAATATTATTCCTGTTAATACCAATAAAATCCCAAATATAACCATGATATGTTTGGGGTATTTAAGACAATGGGCGACCAGTTTGGTGTATCTTGCTAAACAATATGCATACGCTTCATTAAATAATCTAAATAACACCCAATTATTTTCTGTTTTGGCTTTTAACAATAAACCACAAAGTGCAGGACTTAAGGTTAAAGAATTTATCCCTGATAAAGCTACTGAAAAAGCAATCGCCAACGCGAATTGATTATATAAACTACCCGTCATCCCAGGGATAAAAGCAACTGGAACAAAGACCGCCAACAAAATAAGGGTGGTTGCAATAATTGGGCTTACGACTTCTTTAGTTGCCAGCAAAGTTGCTTTTTTAATATCCTTAATACCTGCTTCTAATTTTTTCTCAACGTTTTCTACTACTACAATAGCATCGTCTACTACAAGGCCAATTGCTAAGACAAGGCCCAGCAAACTTAATGTATTTATTGAAAACCCACAAAGCTTAAAAAGCGCAAAGGTTCCAATTAAAGAAACCGGAATAGCAATGCAAGGTATTAGAGTTGTCCGCCAATTTTGTAAAAACACAAAAACTACTAAGAACACTAAAAATATTGCTTCAAATAAAGTTTTAACTACCTCTAATAATGAGGTTTTAACAAATTCCGAAGTATCATACGCAATTTCATAGCGCATTCCCTTAGGAAAATTTTTAGCCATTTTTTCCATTACTTTACGACATTCATTGGCAATAGATATTGCATTAGCTCCTGGCAACTGATAAATACCTAAACTTGCCGTTGGTTTGCCATTAAACTCTGAAGTAGTAACATAACTTTGCGCGCCTAGCTCTACTCTTCCTAGATCTTTAATTCTTACTATTTGCCCATTTTCGGCTGTTTTAACAATAATATTGGCAAACTGTTCTTTATCAACCAGCTGGCCTAAAGTCGAGATTTGATATTGAAATGGCGTATTAGACGCAACCGGCGGCAGCCCAACCATGCCAACTGGAGCTTGTTGATTTTGCTCTTTAATAGCATTAATAACTTCGGTTGGGCTTATACCCATACTGGTGATTTTATTTGGGTTAAGCCAAACTCTAATAGAATATTGCAATAAGCCAAAATTATTGACATTACCAACTCCAGGTACCCTACTTAATACTGGAGTTAGATGAATATCAGCATAATTTCCTAAAAATTTCTCATCAAACCTTTTAGGATCATCTCCTAACAAATTAACCACTAATACCATATTAGTTGAGACTTTTTGAATTTTAATACCTGATTGAATAACAGCAGGTGGCAATAAGGGATTCGCTAAATTTACTCTAGTTAATACATCAACAGCGCCAATATCTACGTTATATCCAACATCAAAAGTAACATTAATTACCGAATTTCCATTGTTAGTGCTCGCAGAAGACATATAAATCATGCCTTCAACACCGTTAACATTACGCTCAATAGGAGTTGTTACTGTATTTGCAACAACCTCTGATCCTGCTCCTATAAATTGTGCGGTTACTTGAACTTGGGGAGGTACTATTTGGGGAAATTGCGAAATTGGTAAAAGAAAAATACAAATTAGCCCAACTAGAGTCGTTAAAATAGCAATTACCGTTGCAAAGATCGGTCTATTTATAAAAAATTGGATCATGTTATCCCTAGTTGCGGAATAACTTTCATGCCAGATTGGAGCTTTTGTAAGGCGCTCGTTAAGACAATTTGACCCACCTCAAGGCCTTTAGTAACTATTGCTTGGTTTTTATATTCAGAACCTACTTCAATTTCAGCAACTTTTATTATCCCATTAGCATCTACAATAAATACCGTTTTTTGTCCTTGATCTTCCATTATGGCTTCTTGAGGCACACAAATTGCTTGAGGGTTATCGCCTAAATGAACTTTAGTCTCTACATAAAGGCCAGGCAATAATAAAGCCTCTCTATTTTCTATTGTAGCCCGCATCAGGATGCTAGCAGTTGCTGTATTTGCAATGTTATCAATAAGATCAACTTTGCCTTGCGCTACAAATTGCCGATTTTCCGGCAGAGTCGCCCATACTTTAAATGGCCTATTTTGGGCAAAAGCCAACATTTCAGCATAATCAGCAATACTTGGACTAAACTGAACATATATAGGATTAAGCTGATTTACTGTTGCTAGTAAAGTATTCTCCTGGCCGCCAACTAAATTACCCACATTAACTTTTTTCTCCCCAATTAGGCCATTAAAAGGAGATCGCATATAACAATAACTTAAATCAATTTTAGCTTCTGTAAGATTTGCTAGGGCGCCCGCAACTTCAGCCTTTGCGGCCTCATATTGGGCTTTAACCTCATCATATTTGGCTTCAGATACATCACCTTTAGCTACCAAGGTTTTCATCCTTGCATATTGCACTTTTAAAAAGGCCTCATCAGCAATTCTTTTTGCTAAGTTAGCTTCCATAGCCGCAACTTTTACTGCAAAAGGCTTAGGATCAATTACAAACAAAAGCTGATCTTTTTTAACACCCTCACCTTCAATAAAATGTTTTTCTGTCAAAAATCCTTTAACCCTTGCCCTTATCTCAACACTAGCAGTTGATTGGGTAATACCTATAAAGGTTTTATCAATGGGAACTGTCGAGTAAGTAAGCTTGATGGCGGGAATTTTAGGTAAATTATGTGCTTTGTTGCTTAAAAATGAGTGATACAAGTAATACGTTAGCCAAATTAATGTTGCTAGCATTATTATATAAAAATACTTCTTTAAAAAAGCATAAACACTCATTAATTGAACTCAATCCATTGAACTCGATTTTCAGTATACTTTATTTATGAACCCCTTAGGAAGGAGTAGGTTGGACCTCGGCCCAACAATTAGCATTAACTTGAGATAACTCTGGCACTAAGCTCTTAATTAAAAATCTTAATTCAGCATCATCATACGTTGCGCAAGCATTAACAAATAACTTAAGAGTATCTTGTAATGTTTCCAAAGAGCAAGTTCTGGCTATAGCTTGATGTAATTTATGGTGAGAAGTTTCTACTAACTTTTCGTCAACATGAAATAGTTCCTCAAATAACTTCTCTCCAGGCCTTAAGCCTGTGTATGTAATTTCAATTTCTCTCCCACTTAGCTTAATCATCTGTTCGGCTAAATAGCGGATTTTAATAGGCTCTCCCATATCAAGCACAAATATCTCCCCACCTTTGCCAATTGCCAAAGCTTGCAAAATAAGCTGCGAGGCCTCAGGAATAGTCATAAAAAAGCGCTCAATCTCATAGTGGGTTACTGTAACAGGGCCACCTTTATTGATTTGCTCTTGAAATAAAGGCACAACACTACCAGTTGAGCCTAGTACATTTCCAAATCTTACAGTAATAAACTGGGTTGCCGCGCCATGATTTAACGCCTGACAATACATTTCAGCAATACGTTTAGTAGAGCCCATTATGTTAGTTGGATTTACGGCTTTATCTGTTGAAATCAAGATCATTTTTGCAACTTTTGTTGCAACACAAATCTCCGCTACAATTGATGTTCCAACTATGTTATTCAAAACGGCAGCATAAACTTGATTTTCTAATATAGGCACATGTTTATAAGCTGCTGCATGAAAAACAATTTCTGGTTTATACCGTGCAAAATGCTGGTTAATCGCTACCCTATCGGTTACTGAGGCTAAGACAAATTCAAACTTTACTTTATTTTCTAACTTTAAAAACTCTTGTTCAATTTTATATAGTTGATATTCAGAGTTATCAATTAACATTAATGATGCTGGATTTAGCTTTAAGATTTGTCTACAAAGCTCGGAGCCAATTGAGCCGCCCGCGCCTGTTACTAGGACTTTTTTGCCTTTAACTGTGGCAGAAATTTTATCCCAATCTATTTTTACCGCATCTCTACCTAATAAATCATCTAGACTAACAGGCCTTAGCGAATTAACTTCAACTTTTCCATCAGCCAGCTCATTTAGGCTAGGTAGGGTGCGAAAAGGTACTTTACTGGCTTCACATAAAGATACTATGTGACGCATTTTAGTAGATCCTGCTGTAGGAATTGCAATAAAAATTAACTCAACTCCGTATTTACGCACAATTTTGGGCAACTCATCAATAAAGCCCAATACTCTTACTCCGTGCACTTCTAAATGCAACTTTTTTGGCTGATCATCTAAAACTCCGATAGGATAATAAATGTAACTGCGGTGCAAATCGCGAATCAAGCTTTCCCCAGCATCTCCTGCGCCTATCACCAGCACTCTTTTAACTTGCGCTGACTTGTTTACTCCCTGCTGATTCTCCCAAAAAAAACGCCTAGAAAATCTACCAAGTGACCAAAGAGCAGTTATAATCATGGCATAAAGTGGTAATACCGAACGCGGTAGATGAATAAGGTAATTCATTAAAAATAAAATTGGTGCACTTACGCATATAGCGCCAAAAGCTGCTTTTAAAATCCTCACAAGATCTTTAATAGAAGCAAAGCGCCACAACCCGCGGTATACTTTGCATTGAAAATAAAACCCCATTTGCACAACCATAATCACAAAGAAGGAGGCCACTGCGTAGTATGAAACAAAGCGTGCTGGGAAAGGCTGTAAGTTATAGCGTAAACAATATGCTAAATACCAGGCAGCGGGTATGGATAAAAAGTCATATAAAAACACAGGGATTTGCTTTACAAATTTAAGTAAAAAGAATTTAAGGTTTTCCATAACTTTCCTACTAAAAAGGATTATTTACTTCTATGTATTGATGTTCTAAAGCAAATTTAGCGGCAAGATGTTCCCCTAAAGCGCGAATTCCATAACGCTCAGTTGCATGATGCCCGCAAGCAAAGTAGTGTATATTATATTCCCTAGCTTCATAATATGTTCTTTCGGATATTTCTCCACTTATATAAGCATCAACTTTAAGAGAAGCAGCATTTGCGAGCAAGTTTTGTGCGGCTCCCGTACACCATGCAATAGTTTTTATGGTAGATGCGCTTCCTGCAACGGCTAAAACATTATTGGCAAATTTTTTCTCTAAGTAATTAGTAAATTGGCTGAAAGATTGGGGTTTAGGTAAACTACCTGACCATAATAAATTGGGTATTTGGTTAACTGTTTGGCTTTTAGGTTTGCTAACTTGCAAAATTTTCGCAAGTTTTGCATTATTCCCCAGCTCTTTATGGCAATCTAAAGGTAGATGAAAAGCGAATAAATTAATATCCTCTTTAAGCAATGCAGCAATACGGGCTTTTTTTATGCCAAGAATAGTTTTATCTTCCCCTTGCCAAAAATACCCATGATGTACTAAAAGCGCATCAGCATTTATTTTTATAGCAGCTTGAATTACTTCTAAAGAAGCACTTACAGCGGTAACAATTTTCTTTATTTCACTGCGCCCTTCTATTTGTAAACCATTAGGCGCATAGTCTTGATATAAGGAAACGGCTAAAAAATCTGCTAGATAGTTTGCTAACGTAGCCTTTTGCATGACTAATATGAAACCCTTTTAATATCAGCACCTAACATAGATAATTTTTCCTCTATTCTTTCGTAGCCTCTATCAACGTGGTACACCCTTTCTACCTGAGTTTCTTCATGCGCTGCAAGCCCTGCCAAGATTAAACCTGCGGATGCTCTAAGATCTGTTGCCATAACAGGGGCGCCAGTTAATTTCAGAACCCCAGTAATTGTAGCGGAATTTCCATGTAAACGAATATGCGCGCCCATCCGTTTAAATTCATGCACATGCATAAAGCGATTTTCAAAAATTGTCTCAACTATAATTGAAGAGCCTTCTGAAACCGAATTTAATGCCATCCACTGCGCTTGCATGTCGGTTGCAAACCCAGGATAAGGCGCAGTTGAAATATCAACAGCCTTAGTGCGTTTGCCATGTGTATCTAGTTTGACCCAATCTTCTCCTTGGGTAATTTCAACGCCTGCTTCTTGTAACTTACAAATTACTGTCATAAGGTGCTGTGGATTAACCCGTCTAACGGTAACTTGTCCTTTAGTTATTGCTCCTGCTACTAAATAGGTGGCAGCTTCAATTCTATCTGGCATAACGGTAAACTCACCGCCACGTAACACATCAACGCCTTCTATCTCTATAATTGCTGTGCCTGCTCCTTTTATCTTAGCGCCCATTTGATTTAAGAATATAGCAAGATCTAAAACCTCAGGTTCACGTGCAGCGTTTTTAATGGTAGTTTTGCCTTTAGCTAGGGCTGCGGCCATCATAATATTTTCAGTGCCGGTTACGGTTACTGTATCAAAAACAATAGGCGCACCCACTAAACGTTTACCATGAGTAGTTGCTTTTATATAGCCATGTTTTACTTCAATATCAGCACCTAAAAGTTTTAAAGCCTTAAGGTGTAAATCAACCGGCCTACTTCCTATAGCGCAGCCTCCCGGCAAAGAAACTTTTGCTTGACCAAACCTAGTTAGTAATGGTCCTAATACTAAAATTGAGGCACGCATTGTTTTAACTAAGTCATAAGGAGCAACAAGTTTATCTACTTTAGAAACATCAACTTGGATATTCATTTTCTCATCTATCATAAGATGCCCGCCAAGCTGGCCTAATAATTCCATCATGGTGGTTACATCACGTAGATGTGGCACATTTGAGATAGTTACATGATCTTCTGCGAGTAAAGCTGCAGACATAATAGGTAAGGCGGAGTTTTTCGCGCCTGAAATTGCCACCTCTCCTTTTAGAGGCTTACCTCCATAAATAATTAATTTATCCAACTTTTTGCTTCTCCCATTCTTGCTTGGTGTAGGTTTTAAGCGAGATAGCATGTAACTCGCCACTTTTTATCCAAGCATTTAATTTTGCATACACTTTTTGTTGTCTTGCAACTCGTGAAAGACCGGCAAATGCATCACTTACAATGATTGCGTCAAAATGATAGCCATCGCCTGTCACTATTGCATTAGCAACATCTTTATCTTCTTTTAGTAAACTTTCAATCTTATCTTGAGTTAACAATTATTATCCTTTAGCAATATACCTTCTACGCCACAAAATTGAATGAGAGCATTCATTTCGTCTGATATTCCCACAAAATGGCAGTGTGATTTCTTGGCTTTACTTAGCCTTTTAGCTTCGAGCAACAAGGCAATACCTGCTGAGTCACATAAGTTTACCTTGCTTAAATCAAATTTCCACTCTTTTTCGTCAAAGTGGCCTAAAAATTTACTCAAGCGCTGCTTATCCTGTTCAACGGTTGCAAACGTCATATAACTAGAGGGAATAAAGTTTTGCATTTTAGGCTGCTCTTCTTTTAATTTGCTCAATAAGCTCTGGCAAAGTTTGATGACGTAAAGCTTCAGCAAATTGCGAATGATAGCTTTGTAATAAGCTAACGCCCTCAACTGTTAAATCATAAACCTTCCACTGCCCATTTTTAGACACTAAACTATAATTAAGGGCAATTGGCGGACCAGAAACCCGTTCTATTTCACTTTCAACTCGAACAAATCTTCCTTGCACGCCACCACGCACCGGATGAAACTTAATGGTTTCCCCTTGATACTTAGCAAGTGAGCTGCCATAAGTACGAATAACTAGCTCTTTAAATTCATGAGTAAAAGCTGCTCTTTCTTTTTCACTTGCATGCATCCACGCTTCTTTGCCTAATACTGATCGCGCCATTCCGGCTAAATCAACATGAGGCAGCAAATACTTCTCAACTGCTGTATGCACAATTTTAGGGTTTGACTGCAAAGATCCTTGATGTTTTTTTAAGATTGTAACCATTTCAGAAGCAACCTGATTTAGCATAGCAACAGGCGCTTCTGCGGCATAAACTACCATGGTAAAACCTAAAAACAGCATAAAAATTATATTTTTCCAGAATCGCATTTATTTCTCCGTTATGGTTTTTTATTATTTATATTAAACACTAACTGTCCAATTAAGTTTTCCAAAATCATCGCCTCTTGAGTATGAGGAATTACATCACCATTTTTTAAGTATTGATGATCCTTATTACTTTCTTCTTCAAAACCTGGTACCAGGCTAATATAATTTGAACCCAATAAACCCTGAGTTAAAATACGCGCTGAAGTATCCGCATAAGGTATTGGCTTATCTTGTCTTAGCTTCATATAAACTTTAGCATCAAGAGACCTTGGCTGCAGCACAATAGAAGTTACCTCCCCAATTTTAACCCCAGCTACAGTAACAGGAGCACGTACTTTTAAACCGCCAACATTGGAAAAAAGCGCAGTTACAGTATACATTGGCTTTGAGTGTAAATTACTCACTCCTACGCCACTTACCTTAACTGCTAAAATAATTAAAGCCCCCAAACTAAACAACATAAACAAACCAACACTTAAATCAACGTAGCGATGTTTTTGCATTACCAGTCTCCGATCATAAACATGGTCAAGATAAAATCAAACCCTAGGACAGCAACTGAAGCATAAACAACTGACTTTGTAGTTGCCACACTAATTCCTTCTGCTGTGGGCTCACAGCTAATGCCTTGATATAGTGAAACCCAAATAACTATAAACGCAAATACCAAGCTCTTAATAACACCACCTATAATATCTGTTCGAAAGTTAACTGCCGTTTGCATATTTGACCAAAAACTACCCCCATCAACCCCCATCCAGGTAACTCCAACCACATACCCGCCATAAATAGCCACCACGGCAAAAATTAAAGCTAAAAGCGGTAGAGCAATAAATCCGGCTAAAAATCTTGGGTATACGATAAGGCCTAATGGATCAACCCCCATCATATCCATACTGGCAAGCTGCTCTGTAGTTTTCATCAAACCAATTTCTGCTGTTAAAGCAGAGCCTGCTCGTCCTGCAAATAAAAGCGCAGTTAAAACAGGGCCTAACTCGCGCGTAACACTAAGGGCTAGTAATTGTCCAAGTTGAGTAGTTACCCCGAATTTATCTAAGGTGTGGTAACCTTGTAATCCAACCACCATGCCAATAAAAAGCGCGGACACAACCACAATAAGACATGATTGCACCCCAATTTGATAAAGCTGGTACCATATATCTTGGAAAAGTTTTCTAAAGTTGGGTTTGCGCACAAAAATACAAAAAATAAATAATCCAGCACGCCCTAAATTAGCAAAGACCTCGATAGTTCTCTCACCCAAAAACTCAATTTTTCTCAGATTCATCCATCATTTCCTCAATAAGAGCTCTCGCTGGATAATGAAATGGTACACTACCATCTGCTTCCCCATGCATAAACTGTTTAACTCGTGGAAGAGTTGATGCCTTCATCTCAGCAGCTGTGCCTTCGCCTACAACTTTGCCACCTACAATTAAATAAATATAGTCTGCAATTTGACAAATTTCTTCAATATCATGTGAAACTACTATACTTGTGGTCCCAAGAAGCTCGTTAGTCCTTTTTATCAAACGGAGTAAAACTCCCTTAGAAATAGGATCTTGCCCAGTAAATGGTTCATCATACATCATCAATGATGGATCAAATACAAGAGCACGCGCAAGCGCAACTCTTCTTGCCATCCCACCTGATAATTCAACCGGCATAAAAGCCTGCACCCCACGTAAGCCTACAGCTTCTAATTTCATTAACACAATGTCACGAATTAAATCTTCATCAAATGAAGTATGTTCGCGCAAGGGAAAAGCCACATTTTCATATACCGTTAAGTGCGTAAATAACGCATTACTTTGAAATAATATTCCCATTTTACGGCGCATATTATAAAGAGATTGCTGAGATAATGTATGCACATTAACTCCATCTACTAAAACCTCACCATAAGAGGGAAAAAGCTGCGCGCCTATTAAACGCAATAAAGTAGTCTTCCCACTCCCACTAGGTCCCATAACAGCAATAATCTTACCCTTGGGAACTTTAAGGGAGATCCGTTTAAAAATATATCTTTTAGTATGACGAAAGGATAAGTCTGTAATTTGGACCATTAAAGGAACCATGGATAACTCGCAAAAGGAGCAGTTGATTAATTCATTATGGCAAGCAATCTAAAAACCGTCAAAGTTCTTAATCTTCACTAGCTAGGATCATTAAATAAACGTAGAATATGTACCTCCATTGAGCATGTATATATTAATGAAACCTAAAGCTAAAAAGCATTATTTATCAGTTTTCTCGCTCGTTATGATAAACGTAATAGCGGTTGATAGCCTGCGGACGTTGCCCATGAGCGCTATTCTTGGTCTTTCCTTGGTTTTTTATTATCTTGTTGCAGCAGTAATGTTTTTTATTCCAGTTGCATTAATTTCTGCCGAGTTAGCTACCACCTACCCCCACACCGGAGGTTTATATGTTTGGGTGCGTGAAGCTTTTGGGTTAAGGGCGGGTTTTATAACTATTTGGCTCCTGTGGATCTACAATGTTGTTTGGTATCCAACGATTTTGGCATTTATCGTTGCAACTTCCGCTTATCTTTTCTCTCCCAGCCTTACAAATAATGCATCTTTTATTTTGTTCAGTAGCATTACTCTTTTTTGGATCTTTACCATTTTAAATGCTTTTGGGATGAGGCTTTCTAGTTTAATAAGCACTATTGGAGCTATTTTTGGCACTATTTTGCCTATGCTTTTTATAATTATTTTAGGTGTTACTTGGTTACTCATGGGCAACCCTGCTGCCATTGATTTACACCAAAGCATTATTCCAAAATTTAATTCTCTTGAACAATTTGCTCTTTTACCAGGAATTTTATTTGGTCTACTTGGGATGGAAATGTCTGCGGTACATGCAGAAGAAGTTAAAAACCCCCAAAAAGACTATCCAAAAGCTTTGCTTTACTCAACTATTATTATCTTTGCAACCTTAATGTTTAGCTCGCTTGCTATTACTTTTGTCGTTGCTCCAGAGAAATTAAGTATAGTTTCAGGGTTAATAGATGCTTTTGATCTTTTTTTCACCCATTTTAATATACCGTGGCTTACCAAAATACTTGCCTTACTTATAATTTTAGGCGCTATCGCCGGCGTTGCTGCCTGGATAATTGGCCCTACCAAAGGTTTACTTGCAGCCGCCAAAGATGGCTCTTTACCCCAAAGATTAGCCAAAGTTAACCGCCATGGAGCGCCTGTTCCTATTCTCATCATTCAAGGGATAGTTTTCACGATTTTATGCTTTGTGTTTCAATTATTTGATACCGTAAACGCCGCCTATTGGTTACTAAGCGATTTAAGTGCGCAAATGGCATTAATGGTATATGTAATGATGTTTGCCTCTGCTATCAAACTACGGTTTAAACACAAAAATAAACCGCGACCTTTTCGCATCCCAGGAAATAATTTAGTGCTAATTTTGGTAGCATCTTGTGGCTTATTAAGCTGCTTTACTGCAATTTTAATAGGCTTTATACCTCCTGCCCAAATACCAATTAGCCACATCTGGCGCTTTGAGGCTTTCCTTGGTGGTGGCTTAATGCTGTTTATTTTTCTGCCTTTAATCTGTATGCGGTTTAATTCTAAAGTTTGAATTATCAATATGAACTTTATATAATATATTAATATTAACAATATGAACTTTAAAAATGGACGCTCAGTTATTAAAGCAAGTAATACTTGATCAAGCAGAAGAAGCAGATTTTCCAAATATAATCCCGCGCAATGCCATGCAAAAGGTTATGCCTTTAGTTAATTCTCCACAAGTGCTAATTTTGACTGGCATAAGGCGCTCTGGTAAATCCGTCTTAATGAATTCTATTCGTAAACAACAACCTTTAAATGATTATTATATTAACTTTGATGATGATCGCTTAGCGCTTTTTCAACTTGAAGACTTTCAACTGCTTTTAGATGTATTTATTGAGCTTTATGGGGTCCAAAATCATTTCTATTTTGATGAAATTCAAAACATTGTTGGCTGGGAAATGTTTGTCCGCAGGTTACATAATAAAAAGCAAAAAGTCTTTATAACAGGTTCTAACGCTACTTTATTAAGTAGAGAGCTTGGCACCCATTTAACTGGGCGCCATATCGCAATTGAACTATATCCTTTTTCCTTTACTGAATACGTTTATCTGCGTGATGCTGCCTTATTAAAAGACTTGCCGCATAATTCAACCCAAATTGCTTTGTTAAAGAAATATTTTGCTGAATATAAGACTGTCGGGGGATTGCCTGAGTATTTGGAAAATCAGCAACAACAATATTTACATACTCTTTATGAAAGCATCTTATTTAAAGATATTATAGTGAGATATAAGTTAACCCAGCAAAAACCTATCAAAGAACTAGTCTATTATTTGGCTAGCAATAATGCCAAAGAATTTACCTATAATAGTTTAAGGAAATTATTGGGATTAGCCTCTTCAAATACGGTCGCTGAATATTGTCAGTATTTGGAAAATAGTTATCTAGCCTTTAGCATAAATCGTTTCGCTTATTCTTTAAAAAAACAAACACATTTTGCAAAAAAAATATACTTTATTGACCCTGCGCTTGCCGCAAGCGTGGGTTTTAGAAGCAGCGAAGATGCTGGACGCAGTTTAGAAAATATTGTCTTTCTTGAACTAAAGCGCCAAGGGAAAAATATTTATTTTCATAAAGAAAAACAAGAGTGTGACTTTGTAATCCGTGAAGGATACAGGATAAAAGCAGCCATCCAGGTTTGTATGTCGCTTAAAAATACCACAACCAAAGAGCGAGAAATACAAGGCTTGCTCGAAGCCATGCACGCATATAACTTAAACGAAGGATTAATTTTAACAGAAAATGAAAGTGGGGAAGAAAACATTCAATACGCAGAAAAAACCTTGAAAATAACTATAGAACCATGTTGGAAATGGCTGCTAAAACATGATTTTATGTTACAGTCCTAGGTTTGTTGACCTATATTTCCCCTATATTACAAAACTAAGATGAAACAAAAGTCCGTTTGTATAAGTATGACTTAACGTAAGGCCGGTGTTATATTCTTGATAGGGCGTACGGCCTAAGCGGCTTATTCCCCAGTCACTAAACTCATAGCCTAATCCTGCAAACAATATGTTACTAAGCTGTCTTTTTATTCCT
>MHBC01000008.1:16846-24037 GCA_001804735.1 Legionellales bacterium RIFCSPHIGHO2_12_FULL_37_14
AGTAAAGTTAGGCAAGACAATGGCTTCTTCAATAGTCGGTGCATTTTCATAATTATGCGCATAATTAATCCCAAGCCCTACCCTACCTGCAATATATGGCTGATAAAGCGCATTTAGAAAATAATAATTGCGTAACAGCTTTCCTTGTAAAGAAAACTCAGTGTGCTTCACCAAATAACCATACACAAAATTATCAAACTCTTCCTTCGCCTCATCCCAAATAACCCCTTGAAGTTTCACATTACCCGTTGTTGCTAACAAAACTCCCAGTTGCCCTAGATAATCCGCTTTAAGCTTATCCTGCAGACCTAAAAAAAGCTCCACATTGCCAAATAAACTGGTTACCTTTGTAGGGATAAAGGCCTCTTCATCTTCTGGATCTAAATAAAAAGCTTGTAGCTGTGCAGGCCTTGCCCAAGTTGGCCCAGCGTTAATTGTGTAAACTCGCGGTAAGTTGCTTAGCTTGTTAACAAGATTAAAATCTGAACTTGCAGCAGCTATAGTGTTAGCCAACAAACAAAACGCAATGGTAGTTAGGGCCTTTTGCCATTTCATTTTATTACCCTCTACGCCGACGTCCCGCGGCTTGTCCGCGGGACGTCGATTGTGGAGATGAAATGTCAACAGCCCCTAATATCTATCTATCACAAGTAAATATTATTGTCACTAATCAAACAACGTACCCCCATTATTTTGGACATTTTCGTACAATTTCAGTAATTCAGGCTTAGTAACCCGCGGCAAAGACAAAGGTGGAAGCTTATCTATGGCAAAAAAATCGATTTCGGAAATTTCTAAGTTTTGCTCTGGTTTTCCTGCGAGGATATTACAATGAAAAAAACATTTGTAGGCATGCGGCCATTCGGGTGGATGATCATGTTTTAATTTATCCCAAAACGCTATGATCCTGATAACTTCAACATCAAACCCAGATTCTTCTTTAGTTTCACGCCTAATTGCTTCTGAAGGCGATTCATTAACATCAGCCCAACCTCCAGGCAAAGTCCATAAACCATCCGATCTTTCTTTCACTAAAAGCAGTTTGTTCCCTTTTAAGGCAAAGGCGCGCATATCTACTTTAGGAGTAGCGTAACCTTTTTCCAAAGAAAAAATATGGTTAATTTCGGCTAAAGATAGGTCACTACATTCGGCCGCTAACTCGGCTGCTAACTCGCGCAAGCGCTGAAAACGTTCTTCATCAAAGGGATCTTTAGTAAAAGCAAGTCCGCATTGGGCTATAGATTGTATTTCAGAAATCCAGTTAAGTAGTTTTTTAGAAGCTGGCATAGTTTTGGTAAAATTAGATAACGTACTTTTAGTATAAACCAAAAAATAAAAAACGAGTTTATGCGGTTCTAATTTTACGCAACCTAATCTCTACAATAGAGCCTAAAGCCAAAGCAGCTTTTTTCAAACTTTTCATGGTTAGATTTTTGCCAGACTCTATACGCTGGTAACTCTGGTATGCCACGCCCATTGTTCTAGCTATATCCGCCATCGTACGGCTTTCTAACATCCTCATGATATGAAGCAGTGATGGTGCTACAACTTCAGGGCTAGGTGTAATCACTACCTCTCCATTTTTTAACTTTGAGGGCATGGGTATTTCTTCATTTTTTTCCAGTCGGTCAAGAAGCATTAAATCAAGCACCTCTTGTGCATTAAATATAGCCTCATCTAAAGTCTCGCCATAAGTAAATGCGTTTTCAATATCGCGAAATGTAACGAGATAGCCAGCGCCATCTGGCTGTATTTGTGCGCCATAACTTAATTCAATGATTTCATTCATTATATACCCCTAGCCGTTAATTTAACGCCAGTTTGCTTTTCAATAGCTTTTATAAGGCCGAGGCCTAAATCTTTTGAACCATGGAATTGTGTTTAGTATAGCAGTATTTGTTAAAAACACAACTTACATGTTGTGTATTAAACCGAAAAAATTTTATCGCCAAGACTAGATCAAGTAAGATCTTAAATAAAAGCGATATAGGTAGATCGATTGGCACTACAGAGCCAACAATTTTACCGCGCCAATTACGCTCTATGACTGAATTCATTCAAACACATAAATTGCCATTTGGTATTATAATAAATCAAAACGCCAGAATAGAATGGATAACAAAAAACATAATTCAAGTGCCTGCAGGTTACTTATGAGCTATGATTTAACTTGGGTAAAACTGTGATAACCAAGGCATGGCTAAGATGTTTGGTTGTACGAAATAACAGCTAGTTCCTGCATGTAAGACGATTCCTAAAGGAACTGTTAGGTGTGGATAAGTATTGATAAATGCTTGAATACCGCTGACGTCGCGTACGGTAATTTGCGTTTTACACTTAATCTCAATGGGAAAATATAATCCATCTCGCTCTATAATCAAATCTACCTCAGCACCAGCATGGGTGCGAAAATGATACATTTTTGCGGGATTAGTTAAACTTTGATTTACAGCATCTATCATGTTTACACAATACGATTCAAATAATGCCCCCAAAAAAGGATGTCTTGATAATGCCTCTCTTCCGGTAATTCCCAACAAATAACAGGCAACACCGGTATCTGAAAAATGTCCTTTGGCTTTTTGACTTAAACGTTTTATGGCATTGCCACTAAAAGCTGGCAATGCCAACCATTGATATCCATGCTCTAGTGCAGCAAGCCAGCGTTGTGCGGTTAAAGGAGTTATACCGATATCACGGCCCAATTGAGCGAAATGCAACTCTTGCGCTGTTAATGCACTCAGGAGCGTAAGAAATCTTTCAAAGTCGCTCAAATCACGTACATTCTCCAATAAACGAATATCACGCTCTAAATACGTTTTTACGTAAGAGGAGTGATAACTACCCAAAACAGATGCCGGCAACTGAACTGCTGCTGGCAAAGCGCCTTGAAGTATACACTCATATACAGACTCCTTTGGTTTTATAGAGCCTTTAAAGCGTTGGAACAAAGTTGCATGGTTGTCCAAAAGAGTTGCCAACCAATGCTTAGCATCATAACGCTCGAAGATGGTTATGCCCTTTAATTCAACAAGCGCAATACGCCCCGCTAAACTCTCAGCTGCGTGCTTTAAGACAGTAAAATTTTGCGAACCAGTAAGGAACAATAAGCCGTTTGTATTATGGAGATCTACAAGGCGCTTAATACCTGGCAATATTTCAACACTATATTGAATCTCATCCAGAATCGCCGGCATTTTAAGGTTCTGCAAAAATAAGTCTGGATCATGGCGCGCTTGCCACAAATCGGAAATTGGATCAAATACATAAGACTGTAAATCAGGATATAAATGCGCAAGCAAAGTGCTCTTACCTACCTGCCTTGCGCCAGCAACCAACACTACCTTGAAATGTTGAGCCAAAGTACGCACTTTATATTCGAGTAGACGCGAGTAGTACATGAGTTTTTACCTTGAAAAAACATACATGTAGTATATGATTTTCAATGAGTTTTTTCAACTACTCTCTATCTCATGGATGGCCTAATTTGGGGGAGAAATTTGCTGGTTTGACGAATTAGTTGCATTGTTATCTCTCGGTGGAAATAAACTAAGAGAGGCTAAAGCTGGTGTTGCTTCAGGCTCTATTTTTAGAAATCTTAATATATTAAGGTTTTTAGGATTAAGTTCTTTTGCAAGATCAATGGCAGTTTTGTTATTAGAATCAGTAAGATCAGTTTGCGCTCCTAAATCAATAAGTAATCTTACACATTCTTCACTTCCACTTTCAACAGCATAGTGTAAAGGAGTTTTCCATACACCGTGATGTTCGATTTTTACATTAATTAGCTTAGGCCAGTATTCTAAAAGTTTTTTTAAATCACTTGAGTTTGAGCTCTTACAAGCAAAGAATATGGCCAAGATAACGTGATCTGTTGTCATTGGACTAAGAGTATTTTTTTTAAAGATTTCATAAAGCTCTGTTGCTGCAGCATTAGCTGGAGTAGGAGGCTTTGTTGTTATAAAAATAGCATTTGCGCCAAAACGGGCAATAAATCCTTGGTTTTCCAAGCTAACAAGGATTTCATTAGGCGTTGTTTTATCGCTTAGAATGAGGCTAATAGGAGTTGTATTAAACTCGCCCCATTCAGGCATATTAGGGGTAATCAAGAGCTGATTAAGAGTAATTAACTGTTTTCTCAAAAGAGTTTCTAGGAGCGCAAAATCTCTATCTTTTACAATATGGATTAGCAAATTGATTTTAGTGCCCTTATACTCATATTCTTGTTCGATTATTTTGGATGTTAAACGATGGTCATATCGAAAAATTGTTACACATAATCTAACTTCATCCATAACCATCTGCACTAGAGGAGGCAGATTGTGATAATTAAGGTAATTATCTTTGTAGCGATCTAAATTTATTAAAAATTGATCATTTGGTAGCAGTTTTTCATTGAGTAATTTTTCGACAAGATCATATTTTTTATTAATACAAAGACTCTGTAAAATCGTTTGTCTTGTATGACCAACATGCCTAGTTCTTTCCTCAAATTGTTCAATTGTTAAAAGATTTTTGTTGAATAGCTGCTCTATAATAGCAAACTCCTTATGCGCCGCTAAAAACCATAAGGCTTTAGTTCCTGTATAATACCCTTGACTTGGACATTGGGTTAAATGCTCTATTTTTAAATAAGGCTTCTTTAGCAGACTTTTTACAAGATCAAATTGATTGTTATAGCAAAAAAGCCAAAATACATTAGCTTTAGCACCCTCTTCTATAATTGCTTGTTGCGCTAGGTGGTCTTGGGTAAGTAAATCATGGTCTAAGAAAAATTTAAGCAAAGCAAACATCCTGGCCTTTGCCATCTTGGCGACTACCGAAGGAACCTCAAATAATTTTACAAGAGCGTTATATTGGATAGAAGTTTTATTAACTAAAGTTGCTATTAAAGGCGCATTTTCACTTGGAAAGTCTTGCAACAAACTATTATAAATCATCCAATATATAATAAACTCTACCGTATCTTGCGGCGGAATTTGTATCTTTAAAAATAAGTCAGGCGTAAGCTTTTCTATAGCTTGATTATTCTCAATCCAATAGTTCTCAAAGTTATAATAAAGCTTAAGATTACTATTTGTAGCATTCCCTAAAAACAAAGTTGGGAGAGATGGACTACTAAGATATTTACTATCGTTAAATTTGTTGATAATGGTAACTTTAAGTTGAGTTTCATTGAGAGGTAAAAGTTTAAATCGCAAGCTTACATCGTTAAGAAAGGAGCTAAAGTCATTAGAATCTAATTCATAAAGAAAACTACCATCTTCTTGCAGTATTTTCACCAAAAAGTTAGCTTTTTCTATCTGTAAAATATGGCCATATTTGTCATTCCAAGCACTAAGCTCCTCCTCTAAGCCACTTGCATTTAAATCATCAGTTGTAAGTATGTCATTCGCGTGAAAAAACTTAGCTTTAATAGCGGCGTGCGTAGCTAAATATGCAGCTTTAAGCTCATCCTCAAAGGCCTCGCGCTCTACTTTATTTGCAAATTTAGCATCAAGTAAATTAATTTCCTCTACAACTTGATAAAAACTTAGCGGGCAAATTTCGGCAAATTGGTCATTCCACTTATCTAATTTTGTTTGCAGGATTGATGCGCTAAATTCTTCGCTGGTAATGTAATTATCTGAATTTTTAAATACCTTTTCTTTAAGATCTCTATAAAGATTTGCATAAATATGGATTAATTTATCAATTAAAGCATCAATAACTCTTTTGGGATTAAATAATTTATCAAAGTACGCTGCAAAATTCTCACTTTTGCCATTTAAACTAGTTGTAATATTATCAGTGACCTCAATCCCATAAGCTTTACTAATTAATTTAAGGTAAGTATTTACGTAGTGGATCTGCATTCCTAAGAGCTCAGGTTGATGCTCAAGAAGCTCTATATTGTTCTTTATGTGATATGAAATAGCAATTTGTTCTGCCAGCCTTTCTTTCGTAGATTGGATAAGGGCATTCAAGCAAGATACCCCGATAAGATCATTTGTAGCGCGGCGAATATGATCGAAGACACCATCAGCACAAAGAAGAAGATTCGCTTGGAGATTTTTTAAAGCATCTTTCTTTTTATCAAGCAAAATATTTTTACTCTCTAAAAAAGCCGCGATGCTCTCTAAACATTTTTTCCCTTCATTAAAAAATAGAAACTCCCGACCACTATATGTTGTATTATCAAACAATACCCTATAATGATAGGAGAAGCATTTTTCACCAGAAGTAGTCAGCAATACTCCATTATTAGAACACCATTCATTCAAATACTCTGTTAATAATTGGTATTGCTCTTTAAGGCTTTCATAAGCTGCAGTTTTCTTAAACGCTACAACTTTTGCCACGATACTATCAGAGCTTGGCGCGGTAAAATATACGGCAGTACTACCGGTATAAAGAGAATTTAAGAATTTCTGGACATTTTCTTCGGGTAAACTAATCTTTATATGATTTAAAAAATCTGGAGAAAAGTCTTTTAATGGCATAGCGTCTCAAATATAATAGTTGATGATATTTTTAATGCATGAAGGTTAAATTTCTTCCATTATACATATTTATCCTAAGATCGCAAATAAAGACTCCATGTAGCCTCAGCCGTAGGTTGGGCCTTGGCCCAACATATTAAGTTTCCATCTACGGCTTATATGTTGGGCCAAGGCCAAACCTACGAATTATTGATTAAATTTTGCTGCGCCAGCTTTATGCGTAGCAGCTGGCGTTTGTTCTAGTTTTTTACGTGTCAGCATGCTTAATTTTACTAGTGGTGAAATTATATTATTGCGTTGAAAGGTATTTGGAGTATATTCTGCCCTATCTTCTTCTAATAAACCTAACTGTCTTAATAGAAGAGGAGCAATTGTCAAAGTAATCGCAATAGCTCTTACGATAAATAAAGCATAGATACTTTTAGCATATTGTTCGCCTACAAAGTATCCAATGCCACCTCCTAATAGAGTCATAAAAATACTTGAAACCATTGCTGGCCAAACAATATCCCGCCAGCCTCTTTTACCTCCCATTACAATAATCCTTTGTGAGTCGGGAATTAGACTAAGGCCATTAATTATTAATAAGCTTTCTGTCATGTCTTGTAACTTGGCACGGCTGTCGCATTAAAATTTGATCAATCTGCCGTAGGTTGGGCCTTGGCCCAACAATAAGGTATTGAAATCCACGGTTGCAGTTAAAAATTCT
>MHBC01000009.1:0-36078 GCA_001804735.1 Legionellales bacterium RIFCSPHIGHO2_12_FULL_37_14
CGGAAAGCCGTGTGCGGGAAAACCGCATGCACGGTTTGATGAGGGGAGGCAGGCGAAAGCCTGTTTCCTACTCTACCCATAATTACCCATTAGGATGCTATGGTGGTTAGGATTACTTAACCTTTATAGTAAATTCAAGACTGGTATTAAGTTTTTATGAACCGCCGTATATGGATCCGTACGTACGGTGGTGTGGAAGCCGAATTTGGGAGACTGGATTCGGCTATCCGATCCTTTCACAAAGGGGAGTAGCTACTGGGACATTATTTCAATGCATGTTGCCTTATAAAATAAGCCACAGCCGGATCCAGAACGCGATAATAGCCACTGTTATCTTGATAAATCATATCTAATTTACGTAAATCAGTAACACATTTGTTGATGCTGGAAGGCGTTAATCCAACCTGTGTTGAAAATTCTTGCCCTTGAAAAAAATGGGTTGGTTGGAACGCCAAAGCTGTAAGTACTTTTCGACGATTTAAGGTCAGTTGAGCGAGATCTTGACTTATCCAATCCCGTTGTTGCGTTACATAATCATTCCAAGTGTTTCTGACATCACCCAATGATGGAGATTGCTCACCACGCCAGAGACGGCGACAAAGGGCATTGACATAATAGGGGTGGCTTTCAGATAAGAGAATAATCTCCTGAATAACATCATTTTCTAGGGGCATCGACCATTTGCTTTCTGACATTTTATTGAGGAAAAGGTGATAACATTGAGCATCGATACGTTCAATCGTCATTAAATCACATAGATGATAAAGCGGTCTTGATTTGTCACTGAACATTTCATTTAATAAATGGTGCTTACTACCACAAAAAATATAACTGACATTCTGACTGCGCTCAACTGCATGACGTATAGCCGCTTCGATGGCGTGGTTTTCTTTCAATTCTCCAATTTGCTGAAACTCATCGAAAACAATAACACAGGATTCTTGTGCTTTGATGGCAAATTGGTCAAGCGCCAATAATAATTCGGATATACTTTTTTCTGTTGTTTGCTTGGTGTTGATTTCCAATTTTTGACCTAATAAACTAAATGTTAGTTTTGGATTGAGTGTTGAAATTGATTCAATTAGTTTAAGACAAGCCGCTTTTGTGTTGGGTAATAAGGTGCTGATAATTGCTGAGATGCCTTCGGTGATGGTTCTTGTTACTTCGGCGTGGGTGAGCACAAAGAAAAAATCAATACAAACACCTGGAAATGCATTCTCTTTTAATACTTGTGTCACCAAGCTTGTTT
The DNA here is from genome assembly GCA_001804735.1 of Legionellales bacterium RIFCSPHIGHO2_12_FULL_37_14. GTDB lineage: Bacteria > Pseudomonadota > Gammaproteobacteria > Legionellales > Legionellaceae > 2-12-FULL-37-14. Next base: position 1,250 of record MHBC01000009.1, read on the forward strand.
TGCCATATCGTCTTGGCGCTACTAAAACGACATGTTCATGCATTTCGATACTGTTTTTCAATGCAAAGCGCTCTTTATCGCGGTTACAAAATGAGCGTTCCGTTGCTATGCCTTGCGGAAAATAGCGATTCATGTAAATCCTCTCTTTGGATGATGATGTGTATCATACTAATTGTATCACATAGTTGGTGTGATACAGTTAGTGTTTTGAAGATTTATAGATGACTGCGAAGCGTAGACAGGGAGTAAGTAGGCCGTAAAAGGATTGAACCAGTTTTGCCTCGAAAACCCGAATAAATCGTGGGAGCCGGAATAAGTACTGGCTTATCCCTGTGAGATGTGCACAAGAGTCAGAGTGAAAGCGAGGAGCTGGACATCGAACCTATAAGTTTAACAAAAGTATTTTTTTCATCCTCGCTTAAGCCGTCTGTTACCGCCTTGTTATCTTTTACTGCTCGCCAAATTATTGCGCGCTTTTCTTGCGATAATTGCATTGTGTTCAATTTAAATAGGTTGCGAAGCTCATTAGCATTTAGAACGAGAGTATTTAAGCGATCTTCTACTGACTGCCAAACCTTCTCCCTTTGCTGTTCTGAGAATCCTGAATTTTCTATTGATAATAGCAAATTAAGTGCGTATCCAGAAGTAATTATTGCGCTTAAATCAGTAGCTTCAAAAATAATATCATACATAGACTGTGGTAATACGCGTTTTCCATTTAAAAAATTCCATAAATCCATTGCATTTTTAATGATCGTTTGTTTTGCTTCCATAGCAACAGTTAAAATTAAGTCACGCTGTCGTGTTGATAAACGAGGTTCACCTAACTCACATAAATCCAATAGGCTATTGCCACTCAGTAGAGATTTTAGATTTACCTCTTGGAGAATGAAAGTCCGTTCCTCACTGGGTAATTGAGTTGTGTTAAGCTTAAATATGCGAACAAGATCATATTTATTTTCAATAACAGTATTTAAACGGCTTTGTAAAGCTTTTAAAACCTGTTTGCGTTGTGTATCTGATACTCTTGGACATTTAAAGAGGGTAACTAGATTATGTGTATTTAGAATAAAGGTGCTTAACCTATCTTCAACGGCTGCATAAATGAAGTTCCAGGGCAAATTTAAGCTGTCCATATTGTATAATAAATGGAAGAATTGCTCACTATTATGAATTAAGCGCTTTAAGTTATTTTTTGCGAAGTTCCACACATCACTCCGTTGTGCTGGGGATAGACGTTGCACTTCAAGGATATCGATTAACTGATTGCTATTAGTAATTAGTGTATTTAATTTTACTTTAATGGTTTGCCAGATGCTATTAAATTGCTCTTCTGATACTTGCGAAGTATTCAAACACAGTAGTTCAACAAGTTCTAGACCGTCGTTATTAATCACATCGCTGATATTCAGTTTGCTTAAGATCATATTCCGGTGTTCGAATGGTAATGTTATTTCATCTAATTGGAACAGCCAAAAAAATTGTTGCTCGTTTTTAATAACATCTTGTAGGTTTATGGCTTGCAAAATTAAAGCTTTTTGCTGGTTTGATAAGTATTTAAGCTGCAAAATATGATTAAGCTCTATGGCAGTGGGAATTAGGGTAGGTAGATCTATCGATAGCAAAATAGTAGAGCGTTGCTTTTCTGATAATTTGTTTAAATCTAGCCTAAATAGGGCTCCCATTTCTTCAAGATCTTTGATGAGAGTTTTTAAATTGGTACGCTCTAGAATAATGTCACGCTGCGCTTCTGATAGGTGATTATTGTCGAGTGTAAATAAAGTACTTAGGGATAATTTAGTTCTAAGGATGAGGTTTAGATGGTTTTCAATGGCATTAAAAATAGCATCCCGCTCTTGTTTTGTTTGGGCACAATTGAATAACGCGTTAAGTAAATTATCAAAGTTATAAAACAAATTTGATATAGCAACTGTTTTTTGCTGGGCTCGACAACATGGAATGTCCCATGTTAGCGCCATGACTAGCAGATTAGTCAATAAATAGTCGGGATAGTTTTCAACAAATTTTTGCTCATTGTGTGTTGTGTGACTTTGTTTTTGGGCGATCAGCCAGGTAATTGTTTCCAATAATACCGTTTTATATGGTAGGGTCCATGCCTCTTCAGCATCTTGCTGATAATAAGTGAATAATCCATGTAAAAGGATGCGATTAATTTCATAAGGTGTGATTTCAACTATTGCCCCAGTATCTTGTGCTGTTAGTACTTTAGCAATAAAGCTCTTAAGGACTCTATCTGATAGCTTAAACGATTTTTTTTGTAAGAGTTGTTTTAAGTAATCAATTTGTGCATCCTGTTGCCTATAATTCAAAAATTGATGCACATTCATCATTGCAAAGAAATTACAAACCAATTCATAGGGGATTAGGTTCTCTAGTGTTTTTTTTGTTTCCACAAATCGTGAGTATGCGGTTTGAAGATCTGTCCTTTGGTGCTTAAATATCTCTACTACTAAAGAAGAACCATCAAGTGATCCTGCTAGTTTTTTGCTAAGTTCTAAGAGTTGCTTAAAGGAAAATTCTAACTGTACTTTTAGGCTTTCTAAAGCTTTGCTAGAATTATCCTCTTCTTCAATTAAAGTAGACATGGTGTGATGCTTCTTAACTGACTGATATAACATTTCTGCTTCAATAAAATACTGCAGCATAGGTTCTAGTTTTTCAAAAGATTTAATATTAGGGTTTTTAAGTAGTGCAATCAGCTTTTCGCGAGCAGCATTGCGCGCGTTACAATATGAGCTAGGTTCGTCATCTTTAACTGTACGCAATATTTGCATAACGCATGGTACTATTGGACTAAGATCATTAGGAGGGTCTAAATCATCAATGGCGGCAACCGCTTGGCTAATTGTAACAGCAACGTTTTCTGGCGATAAACCATAGTGCTCACTTATTTCTTCAAGGTGGGCACTAATTTTCTCTATTGATTCCTTGCTCTTAAGCTTTTTCATTAATACTTTCATAGGTTGATTATCATCATCATGTCCTGTTGCATATAATGCCCAATTACGCATCAGTCCAACACGCAGGGGTTCAGGCCATTTTTTCATCATAGAACTTAAATACGCTGAAAGCTTGCTAACGATAAAGTCAGTAATATTTTCGATCAATAAAATAGGTTTATAGGTTCCGTCTTTTTGAACCTCTGGGTATACTCCATTGAGCAAATTAAGCAAATCGTGTTGGCGACCAGCAGTGCATTTGCGATCAGCCGATAGGTTTTTTAAACAGTTAAACAATGAGAGCATACGTGAGTTATGCTCTGAAACTAATCTGGTTTCTAAAGTTTCATTTGGCTGCAAATTAGCTTCTATCATAAAATGGTAACGCTGCTTAAGAAGTACATCTTCTCCATGTAATGCTGAACATACCAATCCTAGGGTTTCACCTAAACTTGCATCCACTATTGTTTTTTTGCCATCGACATAGAAGCCATTTTTTGTCCATTGATCACAGCCTGAGTTAATCATGTTAATCATTTCAGAAAAAACCGCATTTCTTGCTGTTGGATCATTGAAAGGAGATTCTGTTTGGTGGTGCTCAATATAGTCAACGAAAGCGACAATGCTGGAAATATAAGGAGAGGTAGTGACTGGTTGGCCTTCAATAAAAGAGCTGTTGATATTAGTGATTTTTGCATTTAAAAAGGCACATAAATACTCTTTATCGTCCTTAGTTAATCGTTCCTCATTAGTGTTAGGTGTAGTATTAGAAGTATTTTGTGACTCTACTGTAGGTCCTGCATCGCCTAACTCATTACGCAGCAAGAGTATCAACCACCCAGCAGACGCCTGGGCGGCAGGGTTGTGGGTGTCATAATCTGGCATATAAATATTTCCTGTAATGGCTAATATTAAGCAAAAAAAGATCATTATTGTAAATGAATAAAGCAAAAAAATCAATTCAAATACACTGAAACAGAGCCATTTTTTACTTGACTCTTATCTCCCCCTGGTACGTTATGTACTATAATTGTAATTAGTTAGTACAGAAAGTTAAAAAAATGGTAGCAAACGGAGGCAATTATGCCAGATCCATCATCGTTAGCTGAATTAACAAAGTTATTAAAACAGGACTTACGAAAAACCCCATTTTTCGGGTTGTTAGATCAAGCAACTAGAAGAAATATCTTGCTTTTCACATAGCCTATAGATCATTTTCATTTTGAATAAATTGGGATACTTTGTGACATTATTTTGTCATCAGGTGAACAATCATAGCCCGCCCGAAAAAACCATTTAGCCAATTGGATTATTGCCAATATTTATTGAGCAGTCAGGTAAATTATACGCTCACAAACTATGCTGAGCATGTTACTGGCGTCAGCCATGATTTGGTTAAGTTATATTTAGAAACGGAGCGTTTAAGCGGCAAAGGGGTATGGTCTCAGGTAAAAACTGATATTGTACCCAGTAAGAATGGGTATGTTGTTTTTGATGATACTGTGCTTGATAAAAATCATTCTCGTCGTATTGAGTCAGTACGCTGGCAGTACAGTGGGAATGCTCATGGTATTATTCGAGGAATAGGGCTTGTTAATTGCATTTATATTAATCCAGAGACCCAACAATTTTGGATTATCGATTTTCGTATTTTTGACCCGGCACAGGATGGTAAAGGAAAGGTCGATCATGTCAAAGATATGTTAACCAACCTTATTTCTCATAAAGGCCTTCCCTTTAAGACGGTTTTGATGGATACCTGGTATGCAACAGCACCATTGATGCTATTCATTAATGACCATAAAAAAATATTTTACTGCCCAATGAGAAAAAATCGTTTGGTAAAGTCTATGGATACCCATGGCCAATACCTCCCTGCACGTGAATTGCAGTGGACACCAGATGAAATAAGTCTTGGAAAAAAGATTCGATTGAAAGGAATGCCTGAGCATTTAGCTATGAAAATGTTCTCTGTTGCTGTTTCTCCTAACAGGACAGATTATGTGGTCACCAATGACACAGCACAACAGTGCGCGGATGACACAAAGAAGATTTGTGCTATCAGATGGTATGTTGAGCAGTTTCATCGTGAAATTAAGCAGTTAACTGGAGTCGATAAGTGTCAGTGCCGAAAACAGAGGATTCAACGCAATCATATCGCTTGCGCCATCCATGTTTGGGTGCTGTTGAAAAAACTAGCATATAAAACAGGGCGTACAGTTTATCAAATCAAGAAAAATCTCTTGAAAAATTACCTCGTCAATGAACTACGCGAGCCATCAGTAAGAATGAGTTTTTCGTAAGTCCTGTTTAAATCACATCCTACCACACAATCTACGAGTAATGACGAACAATTTTGTCCTGAAAATCCAAACAACAGTTGCTTTAAATCTTGAATCGTAACTATTAAACTCTTTGTTCACATCAATTTACCTCTTCATCTATCTTCTGATAGGGATTCCTCAGCCAGTTTAATGAACTGGTTGGGGGACTTAAAATCAATCAATAGAATTTTTTTATTGATTTTATCTACCATAAAATCTGCGCAAGACTTTACAAGTACTTTTATATCATCCCAATATTCATTTTCTATACCGATGTATATTGATTTAGCCCGTCTCATCACAGGCTGATACACATTTGGTAAATGGTTCAATACCCAATCTGCCGCAGCAGGTTTAGATCTTATTGCATTTGTTTCCAACGTACTTAAGATCCGTGCTAAAGTAAGAAGGACGTTTCGAGTGTCATGCTCAAGATCAAGCGCAAATCTATTTAAATCATGAAGCATGGCTCTGATAAAATCATGATACGGTACATGTGGCAGTAGCTGTTCAGGCGCTAATCCAAATAATGTTTGGCTCTTTAATAAAACTTGAGTGATGATTAGCGCCAAATCAGGCATCTCGTCAGATTCCCATGGTTCAATCATGCCTTTTTCAAAAGATTCGCGTAACCAATCACCATATTGAAAATCAAAGTGAGGAGGATATTGCCAAGGATTAATCATTGCTTTCTGAACAAGAGTCATTTCAATAGGTCTCTTTGAGCTTTTCATGTAAATGCCCGAGATTTGGAGAAAACCAGTCATTAGTCTGGCTTTTTCTGCAGCGGTTGTTATGCGAGCAGCAACAACAAATAAATCAATGTCACTATATTTTTGTAAGCCGCCTACAAGAGATGAACCGTAAAGATAAACCCCTAAAAGATCAGAGCCAAAAACCATGTTCAATAACTCTAGGCTTTCTTTGAGTTGCTGCTGCATTTCATGGCTATAAATAGTTGTCATGGGAGTAACAGCTCAGGAGTAATACAGTTTAACTGCACAATCACCGTCATCTATTATTTTTTTTGAATAAAATTTGCTAAATGATAACATGAAAAAACTCTTATTACATCGACCCCAGTTATGAGTTTTACTCAAAATTACAACTTGGAAGTATTAAAATGTTGGCAATGTGTTCTTAATAAAAACCATAACTTGGGTAAGATAAAGACTTACCGATTAAAACCTTGGTTTAAAAACGCAAGGAGTAATATCTAATGTCATATTACCGCTTGCTGCGTAACTGATAGCTAATGCTAATCCATATTGAGCGATACCAAAATCATCTGAACTGCGAGACTTCTCAATTTTATCCATTATAGTGTCTAGTACGCTTAGGTCTTCAAGAAATACTGCGAGTGTAGATTTAATATAAGCTCTATCTTCTATTGAAAATAGCGTTCCGCAACGTCCATTTAATATTGCTTCCAAATCATGAGTATATTTAGGTGTGGATAATGTTGGTAAATATCTGTTTTTCATAGAGCTTAAAAGGTAAGCAACTAACATAGATTCTGCAGATAAACAGGATAATTTGTGCTGATTTAAATAATCCCAAAAAGGATCTATATTATCGGCAGTTATTCCATTGTTCGCAGGTGAAAGAGAAGCATACACTGAATTTTCAGGAAGTATTTGTAAAGCAACTTTCTGTAATAATCCGCCATAGCAAGCCGTAGAAAAAATATCAATTTTTCTATGTTTCAGAGCCTTAGAAATATCTTGAAAAAACTTTACCGTAGATTGGGCATGTAGACTCTTAAAATAAACTTCGCCGTTTCTATTTCCATGAGCCATTAAAACTAATGTAACATCGCCTTTTGCATTTGATATAGCTTCTAACATATCACTAACATCGGTGTCAGTTAAATCGCGTTCTCCGTCTCCAATTCTCAATAAATCAGCGCCTTGATTTTTTAATGCTTGTTCTGCTGCTAAGACATTTTTAATTCCAAAAGCAGGTTTGCCAGGGCCAGCTAACAATATTACTGTTCTCATGTTCTTTCATACCTATTATAATTAAATAATGAGCATTATATCATAAATATAAACAACAAATAAAGTTATGATAGGAAATCATGCTCTTTGACCATTTTATATCAATGGTTATAAGATGGTATTGGATGTTCTTGGAAGTATAATTGGTGGAGGCGGCGGGAATCGAACCCGCGTCCGTAAATCCTCTGCCTTTTGCTCTACATGCTTAGGTCGATCTTTTAGTTTTACGTTTGTTTCTCCGATCGTCAGGATAAACAAGCGCGATTTCCTTAAGTTTCATCTTCAAGCTAGGAAAGAGCAAGAAGACTAGCTTATCTAATATGACCGATGATTCAAAACCGATAAGCGAGCTTTGGTCATCGGGGCGCTGGTTTATTGGCAGCGCCTTTTGAGTCAGAGACTAAAGCTTATGCAGCGATAGCTTCTTCCTCGAAGTTTGCATTATTTGCATTTATGTTTATTCGAGTATTTTTTACGAGAGTACTCATGCTCGGCATGCACATCAGGTTTTGCAACCCACGTCGAAACCTAAGTCGCCCCCCATTTATAATTATAACATAAATATTCATTTTATGCTGATTCTCCTATATCTTTGACAGGTTATTAATTAATTTAAGGCGTATTTTATGCAGGAATTAAAAAAAGTTGCCGCGCAAGCTGCGCTTCAGTATGTCAAAGATCACTCTATTTTGGGTATAGGCAGTGGTTCTACGGTTGATGTTTTTATTGAATTGCTTGCAGATATTAAAGAGAGGATTGAAGGTTGTGTGGCGGCTTCTGTTAAAACCGAGCATGCTTTACAAGCGCATGGAATTTTAGTGGTTGATTTAAACTCTATCAGTGAAATTCCTTTATATATTGATGGGGCTGATGAGGTCAATCACTATCGCGAAACTATCAAAGGAGGGGGTGGGGCTTTGACTAGAGAAAAAGTTCTTGCTTGTGCTGCTAAGGAATGGGTGTGTATTGTAGATGAGTCAAAACTAGTTTCCCGGTTAGGGCGAGGTTATGTTCCTGTTGAAGTTATTCCTATGGCACGTAGCTTTGTAGGGCGCGAAATCGTCAAATTAGGCGGAGATCCTGTTTATAGAGAAGGGGTTATTACTGATAACCAGAATATAATATTAGATATATATCATTTGGAGATTAATAACCCCATTTTGCTTGAAGAGACCTTGCAGAAAATTCCTGGGGTAGTTGAATGTGGAATATTTGCCAAAAGGGTGGCTGATAGTGTAATAATTGCAGGTAAGAAGGGCATTACAAAAATTTAGAAATTTTACTTATTAAGCAAGCTATTTAATACTTTGCTGGCTTTAAAATGAGCGCTGTTTTTGCCTTCAGTAAATAACTTTTCTCCTGTTTTGGGGTTACGAGCTTTACGTGGCTTGTGATAGCGCACAGTAAAGCACCCAAAACCGCGGATTTCAGCTCTTCCTCCATTAACAAGCTGCTCTTTCATGGTTATCAAAATCAAGTTAACGGCAGCTTCAATTTTATTCACGGGTAAGTGGGTAAGCTCTGCAGCAAGTTTTGTTACTAATTCTGATTTTAGCATAAGGTCCTCATATTTATCCCTAAGTTGATTTGGGGTTATTCTAAATCATTGGGAGTATTTTATACAGATATTTATGCCACTTTTCTTAGAAGCGGATAAAAACCTCTGAACTAACACGCAAACGTTTGAAATTATAAGTAGTATTCGTATAATGCAAAAAGCTATTACTACAGTAAGTATGTACTATGAAAAGAAGTAAAGAAAATAATTTGACCTTTGCATGGCTTGTGTTTGGGCTGGCTGCGGCTTTTTATTTTTCTGATTATTTAGCAAGAGTTGCCCCTTCAGTTATGCATAAAGTTTTGCAAAGAGACTTTGGCATTAACGAAGCAGGCTTTGGCCTTTTGACAGCTTCGTTTTATATTCCATATATTTTTATGCAAATCCCTGTTGGCCTCACAGTTGATCGTTTTAGTATTCGCCATTTATTAACTTTAATGGCCATTATTACAGGTATTGGTTGCTGTATCTTTGGAGTTGCACATAATTTGTTTGGCGCAGCAATTGGTCGAATGTTAATAGGTTTTAGTGCAGCTTTTGCATTTGTTAGTGCGCTGCGTTTAGCGACAGCATGGTTTCCTCCTGCAATGTTAGGGTTATTAGCAGGCCTGACTCAGGCTCTGGGGATGTTGGGTGCAGCCGCGGGCGAAGTTCCTGTTTCTTTTATGGTTAGCTCAATCGGTTGGAGGCAAACATCTTTTGTGATGGCAATATTTTTCGTGTTGTTAGCCTTACTTTTATACAGATTTATATATGATACCCCGGAAGGAAAAAAATATAAATTTCATAAAGAGGGAAGTATTAGCATTATTGAAAGCTTAAAACGTGTTCTTACCCATAAACAAACTTGGCTAAATGCATTATATGCGGGATTTATTTATGCGCCTACAGCGGTTATAGGCGAATCTATTGGGCCGGCTTTTTTGCAATATGGGCGTGGTTTATCAGCGCACGCTGCAGCATTTGCAACTGGACTTATATTTATTGGTTGGGGAATAGGCGGGCCTTTAACAGGATATATTTCAGATAAAATGGGCCGACGTAAGCCAGTTATGCTTGCTTCTGCTATTTTAGGGATTATATTAACAATAGTACTAGTTTATTTTCCAAAATTAAGTACACTTCAGACTTATATTGTGTTATTTGTATATGGCCTGACAAATACAGGTGTTGCAATTTCATATGCTGTGTCTACTGAATTACACAATAGAAGTGTGGTGGGGACAGCACTTGCGCTGACTAACATGATATCGATTTTTATTGGCGCGTTAATGCAACCAGTTGTAGGATTTTTTATTGATTTAATGGCTGGCGAAAAGGCGTATCATGTAGAAGTTTTAAGTTTGGCAGACTTTCAGTCCGGCCTTAAATTATTACCAGCGTGCTCAATTATTGCTTTCGCACTTATATTGATGGTTAAAGAAACAAATTGCTCTTTGCAGTATGAGCATGATGGCGAGAAAAGTTAAATAGAGAATAGGGAGTGTTCAAAATGAAAAAGCTATTGATCCTAATCGGTGTTGTAGCCACTTTACTATTAGGAGGCTACTATACCGCGGGATTAATCACAGAAAGGTCATTTAATCGCTTAGTACAAGATATTCGCACAACCAAGCATGTAGATTTAAAAATCGTTAAGTATAATAGAGGCTTATTTACTTCTACTGCGCTGATAAATTGGAACCTACAACTTCCATCAGATATTCAAGCAGGTGCCAGGCAAAATCTAGATATTGCAACGCAAAATTATCTTCTTCCTATTAATTTAGATATTTTCCATGGACCTATAATTATTGCAAAATCTGGGTTACACGTAGGTTTTGGTTTTGTTGAGTCTATACTTAAAGCTCCACAAGCATACAAAAAACAACTAGAAAATATTTTGCAAGCAGGCACCAAATACCCGGTAATAAATATCGGTATTTTGATTAGTTTTTTTAATGAGGCAGAGCTACATATAAGCATTCCTGCTTTTAACATCACTATGCATGAAAAGTTACTACAATTTGATTTTAAAGGCTTTAAGGCTAGCTCTACTTTGGCGCTGAGCTTAAAGCATTTAAAAGGTGATTCTCAATTGTCAGCCGTGAACTTTCGCCAAGGAGATATAGGGGTTAAATTAGATAAGGTAAATAGCGAATACAAGCTAAGACAAACTAAGCTAGGCTTATACGATGGTACAGCTATTTTTAATGTACAATCTCTGCAACTTGAAAATAAAGGCCAGGTTAAGTTTGCGATAGAAGACTTTAAACTTTCCTCAAGCAATAAAGAAAAAAGGGGTTTATTTAGTACGGAAATTAAAACAGGTATTAATAAGCTCATTATTGAAACTATAACATATGGGCCTTTGGTTTTAGAGCTTGCTTTAGATAACCTTGATGCAACTGTGTTAGCAAAAATACGGGATCAATGGCAAGAGGTAGGACCAAGTGCTATAAACAAAAAGCAAACGTTGTTTTTAACTATTTTACCTGAATTACCTGCATTACTATCTAAGGGTATAACCTTCTCAGTTCCTGAATTTAGCTTTGTTATGCCAGGTGGCGAGTTAAAAGCTGACTTGAGTATATCTTTACTTAAAAATTCAATTAACAACCCGTTCCAAATTTTATCTCATCTTTTTGGCTTTGGGCACGCAGTAATCCCAGCTAAAATAATGCGCGATCTAATAGATGATGTAGTGAGAAAAAAATTAGAGCAAACTCCTACACCAAGTCCAACAGCTAGTCCTGACAGCAAGCCTGTTCATGATGATGATGTTGCTAATAAAATTAAATCGTTAAGAGATAAGAGATTGTCGTCTTTGGTAGAGTCTGGGGCTATAGTAGCTTCTGGCAATGATTATACTATAGATGTCAAGCTCGAGCAGGGTAGGATTACAGTAAATGGCAAGCCATTTGCGCCTGCTATGCTTGAGTTTTAATGCAGCTTTTGGCTGCGCAGGAGGACTTAATATATTCCTGCTAAAAAAAAGGTTCCTTGCAGCTGTTTTGTTTAGGGAGTGGTCTTGAGTTCGGCATGCCATAAGAGAGCATGTAGACGTAATAAAATCTTTAATAATTAAGGAGTTAATAATAATGGCCTCAATTAGTCAATTACTTGGTGAATCACAAACTTCACTTTCTGATAGTGTGGTTCAATGTGTACAAAAGTATTTTTCTGAATTAAATGGCGCAGATCCAGTTGATTTGTACGACTTTGTATTAGAAGAAATTGAAACCCCCTTGTTTCGCGCAGTCATGGAACATTGCAAATATAATCAGTCTCGTGCCGCCGATATGTTAGGTATTAGTCGTGGTACTTTAAGAACTAAGTTAAGACAATATTTTGATGACAAGTACGTTGGATCTCGCGACTGATTTATTTCGCTCGAGTTTTTTGTTGGGCCTTGGCCCAACAATTATAAACTTATTCCGGAAACATAGAGCTAACAGATTCTTCAAAATTAACCCGTTTAATCGCTTGGGCTAGCATATCGGCTAGACTGACTACACGGATTTTTTTGCAGTGTTTTGCGTTTTCGGTAAGCGGGATAGTATCTGTGACAACAACTTCATCAAGCACTGACTGCTCAATATTGCTGATAGCAGGCCCTGAGAAAACAGGGTGGGTTATATATGCTCTGACACTTTTTGCCCCGTGAGTTTTTAAATGTTCAGCGGCAGAACATAACGTTCCTGCGGTGTCAGCAATGTCATCGATGATTATACAATTATGCGAAGTAGGTTCTCCAATTAAGTGCATGACCTCTGATTTGTTTGGTCCGACTCGTCTTTTGTCGATAATGGAAAGTTCAGCATTATTAAGTCTTTTTGCCATAGCCCTTGCACGCACAACCCCTCCCACGTCAGGAGAGACAATCATTATGTTATCTAATTTATGTTGAATAATATCGTTCAATAAAATTGGGGTGGAGTATACGTTGTCTACTGGCATGTAGAAAAAGCCTTGAATTTGATCAGCATGTAAATCAACGGTTAGCACTCGACAAATACCAACAGAAGCCATCATGTCAGCAACGATTTTAGCGGTAATTGGAACGCGCGCAGATCTGACGCGCCTATCTTGTCTTGCGTAGCCAAAATAGGGCACAACCGCGGTAATTCTCCCTGCTGAGGCACGCCTAAGAGCGTCAGCCATGGCAAGTAATTCCATAAGGTTATTATTAGCTGGAGTGCATGTAGATTGAAGGATGAAAACGTCTTTACCGCGAACGTTATCTAAAATTTCAACCAAGGTTTCACCATCACTAAAGGTGCCAACTGTAGCCTTACCTAAAGTTTGACCGAGGTTAATAGCTATTTGTTTGGCTAAATCTGGAATTGCGTTACCGGCAAAAAGCATCATGGTAGACATAGGTTATTACCTTTGTAATTTGGGATTGTTAAGAGGAAAATATATAAACACAAAGCAGAAGACGCCAGAAAAGTTGTTAATATTCTTTTTACGAAACCTTCGCATCCTCTTTTGAACATCCTCTGCTTTCTGTTCACATCATGTTCATGAAAAATAAATTGCGGAATCTGGCTGGGGTGCTAGGATTCGAACCTAGGTATGCAGGGATCAAAACCCTGTGCCTTACCGCTTGGCTACACCCCAATGTGTCATTGTTTTGAGCGGGGCTTATTTTGCTGTGATTTAACATAATTGTCAATCACCGGCCGTTATTTTTAGTCTATGCTCCAAGACTTAATAACTAGCTTCAATCTAACGCCTTGCCCCTCTAAAAGAATTTTGTTGGGCAGACGATAACCATGAAAAACTTTATAGTCACTGTAGTTGAGAGTATATCCTGATTGCTTAAGTTGTAATAGTTGTTTTTGCGGGCCGTAACTACTTGAGCTTACAGGAGCAGATGGCGCAGGAAGGCCTCGTGCCCAATAATAAAGAGACTCTACTGGCAAAGATACTCCAGTTTGTTGTTTCATTAAGCTAGATGCTGAGTTCGCGCTTATTTTCTTGTGCTCATCTTGGTAGGTAACTTTACCGCCACTGCATGTAATAAGGGTAGCGCCTCCTCCCATGGGGCCGAAGAAGCGTATTTGATAATATTTAGGACCATTTTGTTGCCAATCAATTTGGGCAGACCAAGCTTTTTTCGCATTGCGCGCTGCAAACAAGCCGCGAATTTCCCAGGCATGAATAGCATTTGCATCTTTTGAGGGAGTCGTTTCTATACTTTGTCCACTAGCTGGCTTGGTGGGAGTGTTTGATGGCATGGCTGTAGGTTCAAGGTTACGCGCACATCCTGCCAAAATAAAACATATTGCATAAAAACAAAGTTTTTTAATTACCATATAGCCTTCTAGTCATTCGTATTAATAGTTTAAACAATACGCTAGACCAAAATTAGTTGCAATATCGCAATGGTAAATATTAAAAGTGTTCAAAGCTACTATGCTAGCCTAATTCCTAGGATATTTACGCTTATGATTTGTTGGGCCAAGGCCCAACCTACTTGTTTACTTAGCGCTAAATTTTCTTAAAAACTATGCATTCTAGAGCTAGCAGCTTCAGGGTTATGGTCTCTTCTTGGAGAACTTTTAAGATACTCTATTGCCTCTGCTCTATTAGGATTTGCCCGTACAGGAACGTTTATAAGTATACCATTTAAAAACTCTTGCTCGCTTTGAGATATATTTTCACCTTCTTTTATTTTTATAATGAGATCTTTTGCCTTGGTAAAATCATTAACTGCTTTCTCTTCAGTAGTGATGGTTTTTACGCATTCTTCTTTTAGCATCAAGTTATATGCATAATGTGATTTCTCTTCGAAATCTTTTTGTTCTTGGTTATGTTCTAGTAGCGCTTCAATGTCTTCTAATTCCCCTTTATTCACATTTATTGAGGTAGTAAGAAGATTTATGGTGTCTGAAAATGATTGGATAATGATATCAATTTCATGGTTAAGTTCTTCTTTAGTAAGCATGGTGTATGTCTCCTATTGTTAGAAGTTAGTGTGCCTTGATTATTAAATAGAGTGTACTGATCTAATAATTCACGATGCATTTTTGCTACGTATGACAATAAAAGACTCATTATGGATTAATTTTAAGGAATGGTCAATAACTTTAAGGTAGGTATATTTAAAAATTGACAATGTATTACAATATAACTACAATATAATATATAAACAGAGTATGCGAGGTGATTTATGTCTAAAGCGACAACGATTCAGGCAAGAATACAGCCCGAGTTAAAAGAGATGGGGGATGCGATACTGAAAAAAATAGGTATTACCGCATCACAAGCGATTAATGCATTATATGCGCAAATTGTCATGCGCAAAGGTCTTCCATTTGAATTAAAAATCCCTAATGAAGCCACGCAGGCAGCTATGCGTGAGTTAGAGCAGGGTGGTGGTAAATCATTTTCATCATTTAAAGCGATGATTGATGATTTGGATAATGATGATGCTTGAGATCCGTCGTTCTACGCAGTTTAAAAAAGATCTTAAAAAGATAATTAAACAACGAAAAAATTTAGATTTGCTAGAAGATATTGTTCAAAAACTCCAACATTCTAAGCCGTTGGATCCTAAACATCGTGATCACGTCTTGGTTGGTAATTGGAATGATCATCGCGAATGCCATATCAATCCAGATTGGCTATTGATCTACAAAGTGGATGAAGCGTTACAACTTTTGCGATTGATGCGTACGGGCTCGCATTCCGATTTATTTCAATAAACATCGGAAGAAATGTCGGAGCGGATGAATGCTATAATGAAGCGCTTCGGCTTGGTAAAGATTGGATCAATCGTAATGAAAAATATTACTCACAGTTGACTATTCCATATAAAGTGATGCGTTGGGATGATTGGTTTTTTCATCCCGAATTTCAAATTTTTTATAATAAAGTTAGCGATCTTTACAAAAATAATTCATCTTACCGACATGCAATAGAATTAAATATAAATGAATTTTTAACACGATTTTTTTTAAAAAATAAACTTGATAATAATCATTACTCTAATGCTCAAGAGTTATGTTTAGCATATCTTTTAGAGGAGTGTGCTGTTATGTGTTTATGGGTATATGGACAATATGATTTTGAACTATACCCTAGCGGAAGAAATCAAGCGATGCATGCCACTTATGAGAAATTAATAAAAGCACAATATCCTCTTTTATTACGTTCAGTTACTATAAGATTTAAAAAATATAATAAGGTAGTTGCGCCAGAATTGAATAGCTAATTAGAAATACAAATACTAAGCTTCTATTTGGCTCTATTTAAATTTTTTTGGGTTACCCATTTTAGTGATGCAAGAGGATAACAGCCCACATAGATCCTAAATCTGCCAATACGCAAAAAATTTGATTAAAAATATATAGAGTTCTATAATTAACGTTATATTATAAACTATTTGAATAAAAAATTATTTTATTATTAATTTAGAGGAATACTCATGAGCCTGTGCGGGAAAGATTTAATATGCACTCAAGATTGGCAAATGCATGAATTAATAACAATATTGAACACAGCAGTTCAAATGAAACTTAACAGATACAGTCCAAAGTGGTTAGATATACTAAAAAACAAGAGTTTTTTAATGATGTTCTATAGCCCATCTATGCGTACTCATTTATCATTCACAACTGCAGTGACCGAACTTGGTGGACATGCTGAGTATTTAGATCCTAATAAAATGAGCAAAATGAAATCAGAGACAACTCCTGGTGAAACAATAGAGGATGCAGCAAAAGTTATTTCCAATTACATGTGTGGAATTGGTATAAGAATTATGGAAACAGCCTTATCAGCATATGGTAAAGGGCATGAAATGATTAGGGAGTATGCAAATCATGCAACTATTCCAGTAATTAATATGGCTGACGATGTTTGCCATCCATGCCAGTCTTTGGCTGATGTTATGGGGTGGGCAGAATGGTTTTCTAAGGGGCTTGATAATATAAATTTTAGCTGCTTAAAGAAGAAAAAGCTGTTAGTTACCTGGGCTCATGGCGCAATGGCGCGCTCACTAAATAGCCCTCAAGGAAACCTTTTGCTCTCAAGTAGGATGGGCTTAGATATTACCATAGCTAGACCACAAGGATATGACTTCGATGCTCTTATGATAGAGAAGATAAAAAATAACTGTAATGAGAGTGGTGGGAGTTTAAATATTATCGATGATCCTATAGCAGGGTATGAAGGAGCTGATATAGTTTATTCTAGAAATTGGGTGTCTCAACATGCATATAGGGATGGTGTTTTTAATAAAGAAAAAGAAATAACCCAAGCTTTGCAATATCCATCTTGGATAACAACTCTTGAAAAAATGCAACTAACAAACAACGCTATATTTACACATCCAATGCCCATTGATAGAGGAAGTGAAGTTGCAGATAGCGTTGCAAATTCTAAAAATTCAGTAATTTATAATGTAGCAGCAAACCGGTTGCATGTACAAAAATCCATTCTTGCCCATACTATAGGTATACTTGAATGAGCAAAACTCATGAAAACCATTGATCAACTAAATAAAAAAATACTGCAACTTGAAAAAATAATACAAGATCAAAAGAAAATAATATCAACAAATTATCCTTTACAAGCTATTAATTCCCTTCTCGATGCTATTGCTGGTATACATTGGTCTAAAGATAAAAATGGAAAATATTTAAGCTGTAATGACTTAATGGTTAAGAGCCTTGGTCTTAATAGTAAAAGCGATATCATTGGTAAAACTGATTACGAGCTTCCATGGGCAGATCAGGCAGATTCGTTAGTGCAAAACGACAAAAAAGTTATGCATGATTTAAAAATTCAAAAAGGTAAAGAAGAGCTTGTTCGAACTTCTGATGGAATAATTCATACGTTTATGGTTACAAAATGCCCAATTAAAAATTATGATGGGGAGGTAATTGGGACTGTCGGTTGCTCTGTAGATATTACTCACATTAAAGAGCTTGAAAAAGAACTTCGAATTGCTAAAGAAAAAGCGGAATCAGCAAGTCAAGCTAAATCCGAGTTCATCGCCAACATGAGCCACGATATTCGAACTCCGTTAACCGGCATAATAGGCCTATCACGCATCTTGGAAGAAGAGGCAACTACTCTTGAGGAGAAACAACATGCGCGTTGGGTGCAAGAGAGTGGGGAGCGTTTGTTGAGTTTGTTGAATGGAGTTTTAGATATTGTTGCTAATGATAGGGCGAATGAAAATGATGTGCGGCTTGAAACTTTTGATTTATATCAAGTTGTCCAAAATGTTTTGGAGCTTGAAAGGGCGGCTGTTAAGGCGCGGCAACTTGATATTAAGACTCATTTTGAAGGTAAAGTTCCGCATTATGTGATTAGCGATAAAATGAAATTGCATCGCATTATTCTTAATTTAGTTGGTAATGCTATTAAATTTACCAAAAAAGGGCATATTTCTATTGGGGTGAAGTTAATCTCTGTGGAAAAAAATATTGCATATATTGAGTTTCAAATTGAGGATACTGGGATTGGTATTCCTGATGAGTTACAGGCTAAAGTCTTTGAGAGGTTTTTTAAAGTTAGTTCTTCTTACAAGGGGATCTATACTGGTAATGGCATAGGCTTAAATATTGCGAAAAAATTTGTTGAACTACTTGGGGGCAATATTGCTTTAAAAAGTAAAGTTAACGTTGGTACTACTTTTAGCTTTGTTTTGCCTCTGCAAATTGGGGATAAAAAAGATTGCGTTGGTGAACGTAAGGAGTTAAGTAAATCTTTAATTAAAGCAAAACAGCAAAGAGGTATTAAAACTAAAGAAAAGTCTAAGCGGCAAGTTCATGCTAAAAAAACCTGCAATATACTTATTGTTGAAGATAATATGTTGGCACGTATGGTATTGAAGGACTTAGTTGTAAGCTTTAAAGCTGAGGTAAGTGAAGCCGAAAATGCTGAAGAGGCTTTAGAGATTTTAGCGGCCAAGGCTTTTGATCTTGTTATTACCGATATTGGACTGCCAGGAAAATCAGGCTTTGAATTTGCCTGTCTCGTACGGCTTTGGGAAAAAGAACATAATCGCCCCCCAATTCCGATTATCGGCTTAACAGGTCACGCAAGAGAAGATATTCTCCAACAGTGTTTAGATGCAGGAATGAACCAAGTCTATAGTAAACCCATGGATGCTATGACAATGCAGCAAATAATTTCTGAGTATATATATTCGTGATTCAAGAATTCTGGTTTTCTATATTTGAAGTTGAATTGATAATAATATAGACCATGTGAATGCGCGCACTGTCAGTTGTAGGGTGGGCATAGGAGCGGTAGCGACGTGCCCACCAGAACTCAAATCAACCATGGTCAAGGTTTAAATCATGAGCGAATATCATCGTTTATTTGTAAAAGGCGGCACGTATTTTTTTACAGTGGTAACCCATGATCGTCAGCCATTGTTATGCAATGAGGCTGCATTAATGCGTTTGAAAGCTGCTTTTCGATACGTTAGGGATAAACATCCATATCGCATGGAAGGATTGGTTATTTTGCCAGATCATCTTCATTGTATTTGGCGACTTCCAGAAGATGATGGTAATTTCTCAATTCGTTGGAATCTGCTGAAAAGATATTTTTCTATTGGCATGAGTAGCTCGGTAAATAAACGGCGTGAGAAGACTATATGGCAGAGGCGATTTTGGGAGCATCTAATTCGTGATGAAAGTGATTTACATCGATGCCTTGATTATATACATTACAATCCAGTGAAGCATGGCTACGTTACCAGTCCATGCGATTGGGCTAGCAGTACATTTAAACAGCACGTTAAACAAGGGCATTACGACATCAACTGGGGATGTGATGGTGAAGAAGTTGTGATAAAAAACGGATTAAATGAATAAATATATTGGTGGGCACGTCGCTAGCGCTCCTTTGCCCACCCTACGCCATTAATGATTTTATTTTATCATGAGCGTACATGGGTTCACCTAGAATTCCTGACGTGATTATCCTTTACTTGTTCCAAGTGAATTATGCATTTAGAATGGTGACAACACATACCTTTTCATTGGGTACGCTATATAGTACAGGGTAGAGATGTATAAATGAATAATACCGCAATTTTTCCAGGATCATTCGATCCTATTACTAATGGCCATATTAATTTAATTAAGCGGGCTTGTAATCTATATACAAACGTTATCGTAGGGGTTGCTAAAGATACTAGCTTAAAAAAAACTTTTTTTTCTTATGAAGAACGCCTTAAGTTTGTAGCTGAAAGTCTTAAGAATTTTTCTGGGGTGACTGTCAAAGGATTCAGTGGCTTGTTAGTTGATTTTTATCAAGCAGAAGGTGCGTGTTCTATTATCAGAGGTTTAAGAAGCACTACAGATTTTGGCTACGAAAAACAGCTTTTTAACGTAAATAAGCTTTTGTTACCAGGAGTAGAAATGATATTTTTAATGGCCACTAAAGAAGAAGTTTATATTTCAGCGTCCATGGTAAGAGAGCTAGCTTTACTTGGTAAGGATATATCAGCCTTTGTACCTGGTGCGGTAGTTAGAGCTTTTAAATTAACCTACGGTAAGTAGCTTAAGCATGCTTTCACTTACCTCATTTACGAGCTTATCTTTTTCTTCTAAGGTGTATTTCGTGGCGCTTATTGGTTTACCAATATGAATTTCTGCGCGTTGATTAAGGTTAAGTTTTAAAGATTTAGCAGCTAAGATAGAGTTTGCTCCTTTTATCCCGATAGGAATAATTGTTGCGCCTGCTTCAATTGCGGTAATAAAGGCGCCTTTTTTAAAAGTACCGAGCTCTCCTGTTTTGGAGCGCGTGCCCTCAGGTGCAATCCACACAACAATCCCGCTTTGCATTAAGCTTTTAACTCTTTGTAAATTTTGAATGGCGGTTTGTTTATTGTGGCGATCTACAATAGGAAACTCTGCAACTTGCATAGCGCGGCCAAAAAAAGGGATTTTGGCGAGCTCTTTTTTAGCGAGCATGCGAATTGAACTATGGGGAAAAGCTGCAAAACTTAAGGGGATATCAAAGTGGCTGGTATGGTTACAAACTATCATAGTAGGCTGGTTTTTCTTTGGAGTAACTTTGTGAGGGTTAAAAACTTTATAGTCAAGCTTAATAAGCTTAAGGACCTTAATAGTCCAATCATGTAAGCTTTTATCAACCCAGGGACGCTTAACTTGATTAAATAACGCAAAGAACACCGCTCTAATAGCAAGGGATGCGGTAGCGGCAAGGACTAAGAGGATAATAAAGCAAGTTTTTATGGGATTAGTTTGCGTCATGTTCTATAACCCGTCCTCGAGTGTAAGATGTTTTTTTGGGTTTTGTTAAATAGAGCTTAATTATGGTTATTGCCCATAAGGCAGCGCCTATTACTAGGCCCCAAAATAATATATAAGATAAGACAATAAAAACACAAAATAAGACCCCTATTGCTATTGCATAAACAAGATAAGGATATAAAGTTTCCATAGTTCGGGAAAAAAAATCTGAGTTTTGCATAATAAATCCAAGCAATTATGGTCAAAATATGATATCATACTGCATTGCATTTGTAACGTAGGGAGAGACTATGTTTGGTGTGCTAAATTTTTCAGTTTTATCTTACATATTAGTGGCGTTTTTATTTACTCAGTTCACTATTGCCGCAGTGACACTTTATTTGCATCGCTGTCAGGCCCATCGTGCTATAGATTTACACCCTGTCGTTAGCCATGTTTTTCGCCTTTGGCTTTGGTTGACTACTGGTATGTTAACAAGTGAGTGGGTTGCAGTGCATCGTAAGCACCATGCAAATACTGACATTGAAGGTGATCCACATAGTCCTAAGGTTTATGGCATTCGTAAAGTATTTTTTGAAGGAGCTGAGCTTTATCGTTCTGCTTCAAGAGATAAATTAATGGTCAAAAAATATTCTCATGGGACTCCGGAAGACTGGGTTGAGAAAAATGTTTATGAGCGTTTTCCACGCTTGGGCGTTGCGTTGATGTTATTTGCTGATGTATTTTTATTTGGACTTCCTGGGATTAGTATTTGGGGCGTACAAATGTTATGGATCCCAGTCCATGCCGCTGGGGTAATAAATGGCATAGGGCACCATTGGGGCTATAGAAACTTTGAAACCCCTGATGTCTCAAGAAACATTATTCCATTCGCCTTTTGGATAGGTGGAGAGGAGCTCCATAACAACCACCATGCATTTGCTTCTTCCGCTAAGTTTTCTATAAACTGGTGGGAGTTTGATATAGGGTGGCTGTACATTCGTTTTCTTAGTTTTTTAGGTTTAGCAAAAGTTAATAAATTACCGCCAAAACTAGCCTATGACGCTAATAAATCTTATATCGATATAGATACAGTAAAAGCTGTAGTAAATAATCGTTTTGGTGTTATGGCTGATTATTATAAAAAAGTTATTTGCCCAGCCATACGTTCTGAGCAATCTTCCCATTCAGAAGGTGAGGTATTAGCTATGTTGCGAACAGCCCGTAGCTTGATGCATAGATCGGATAAGGCTATGACAACATCAGGAGCGCAAAAGTTACAGATTATTTTAAACAAATTTGAGCGCTTAAAAATTGTTTATCAATTTAGTAAAAACTTACAAAATATTTGGCTTGTTACGGCTAAATCACAAAAAGAAATTGTCGAAGCTTTGCAGCAATGGTGTAAACAAGCTGAAACCTCAGGTCTTGAAGCTTTAGAGCAGTTTTCGTTGCACATGAAGCAGTATGTCTTGCGCTAAGGAACGTATATTATCGCTTGATGTTTTTCGTGGGCTTACAATTGCCCTCATGATTTTAGTTAATTACCCAGGGAACTCTAACCCTTATCCAATACTAGCCCATGCTCCTTGGCATGGGTGCACTTTAGCTGATTTAGTATTTCCGTTTTTTTTGTTTATTATTGGTGTTTCTTGTGTAGTTGCGTTGCGTACTAAAGCAAGGCAAAACGTATTACCTAAAATTTTAAAGCGTACTTTAATTTTGCTGTTGTTGGGCCTATTTTTAAATGCTTTTTCTAATCACTTTAGCTTTACCGCAATTAGATATTTTGGCATTTTGCAAAGAATAGCTATATGTTATTTATTAGCAGCTATTACTTGCTTATATCTCAGTGTAAGAGCGCAAGTTTGGGTTTTTGTTTTACTAGTGGGTAGTTATTGGCTGCTATTATCTTTATATCCTTATACTTTAGAGGCTAACTTAGTAGGTATAGTCGATAGACACTTTTTTGCTCCGCAGCATCTTTACATGAGATTTTTTGATCCAGAAGGCTTATTAAGTACTTTACCTGCATTTGCCACAACGCTTATGGGTAACTTAACTGGTTATTTCCTCCAATCTTCATATTCCAAAACCGTTAAGTCTTACTTTATTTTAATCGCAGGTGGATTAAGTACTTTTTTGGGGTATATATGGTCTATTTGGCTGCCGCTTAATAAGGCTTTGTGGACGAGCAGCTATGTGCTTTTTACCGGTGGAATATCTTTAATGCTATTTGCTACATGTTATTTTGTTATTGAGGTTAAACAATATAAAGCTTGGGCGCGTCCATTAGAGATCTTTGGGGTTAACGCAATATTAGTTTATGTTCTACATGTAATGGCTTTCAAGCTTCAAATTACCACCATTATCCATAACAAAGATGGTTCAATAGAAAATTTACGCGACTTCATTACGCACTACTTATTCGGTTTTGTAAATGAGCCTAATGCTGCATTTTTATACGCTTTTTCGGGCGTACTTTTTTGGTTAGGAATAATGAGTATTTTGCATCGCAAGCACATCATGATAAAAATATAGACATACAAGGCAAATAAGGTTAAAATTTGGCAAAGTTTAAGATCTTTCAGTGATATTAGAGGTTAATATGCCAGCTGCAACTCCCCAAAACCCACAGGCAAATTCTCTCTATAAGGGGCTATTTGCTTTTATGCAAAATTTAATAGGCTGGCTTTTTTATTATACCAAAAGGCTTTTTGCCTATTTATTCTCCCTTATAGGTAGTGCTTGGAAATCTTTTTTAGGAGGTTTAAAAGCCTTGCTGAGGATTAATAGATCTGTAACAAATGGGGAAACCGAGCAAGCTACATCAACCCAAAGCGCGGCTTCGCAAAATCCATTTGCTCATTTAGAAAAGAAAAAAAAGGCCAAAGACTTTTCTAAGAAGCCTATGCTTGCTATAGGGACAAGTGTTGATGAACCCTTAGATGTTCAAAGGTTTTCTAATTATTGTCAGCACAATAATTTAATTTGGGTTCCTAATACTAGTTATTTTGAGAATAATCAATGTACTATACCATTTGTTGTAACTATGACTTATGCCGATATAGTTAAAGCATTTATAAAGGCAGCTGATAAGTTATATGTAGATTACATTCGCCACCAATCTCCGCAAATAGAGTATTTTCATACAATAATGATTGATAGATGTGTAATAAATTTTTTTCGCATGGATGATGTTTTTTTTAATTTACCCATTGTTAAGCACAAACAAGCGCAGGGTAACAAATCTATGGCTTTAAGCTATCGTTACAAGTCTTGTGTAGATAGGGTAGCGCAAGTTTTACTATTTGAACGTTTACTTCTGCGTCTTGAAAATGATGGGGAATTAATTATTGATATTGATGCATTAACAGAAAAATCTGAATTAACAAATGAATTTATTAACTTGCTCGCGCAGTATTTTACTTCTGTAAAACCACTAGAAGATAAACACTTACGTATCAAGCAAAATGGCAAAACAGATGATGGATTAGAGCATTTTATGGTTTTTAAGGGCTTTAAACGTAAGGAACTAAAACTTGATTGTCCAAAAGTTTTAGAGAATTTACCCCAATATTTACCAGAAGAAGAAAATACTTTGCAGCAAAATCACGAGCACCAAAATTCACGTACACCAAAGCCTTTAAATCCTTTAATGTTGCGCGATTATACATAGATAATTCCTATCGTTTTAATAGAAATAATTAATTTTTCATGGTGCTAATCCTTATATATAATGATATTATTTAAGGCTTAGGAGTGAAAAAATGACTATAAAGACAGATAATATTGTATATTGGTCAAGCTTTGTCAGCAAAGCTGCCGATATTCTAAAGAACATAACCTACAATACAGTATCTTGGATAAAATCAGTTAGCAGTATGCAGGAAGTAACCACAGCATTTCCTGCTTTAAGGTATGTATTTTTACCTGCTGCTGCGACGTTTGCGGTATTTTCTTTTGGATTTAATTTAATTGCTAAGTTAAATAGTAAAAATAAACAAAGCTTAAAGAGTTGGTGGCAATTAACTTTGCATGGGATTTTATCTCTAGGTTTAGTAGCAGCAACGGTTAGCTTTTATTTACTAACTAGTTTTGTTGCAAGCTTGATATTTACTATAACGCTTGGCATTGCGGCAATTTCCGAGTTTAGCAATAGCATGATTGCGCTCTATAATGCCTTTAAATGTAAAGGCGAGGTAAGAAGAGCCTACTTAACGCTTGCCTTAAATCATTTTTTAAACAGCTTAGGAGCCTTAGCAATTTCTTCTGGAATGATAATAGCAGAAACCCTTGGTGCAACGAGAATAGTTAACATAATTATTGTTGCAGTTAACTTGCCGTTAATTTTACGAGATATTTTCAAGTTAATAAAAGACAATTTTTATCCTAAAGTTGTTAAGGAAGAAACTTTAAGACTTGTTGAAAAGACGAATAAGACAGAATCAGCCAATAGTGCAAGCTTAGCAAAGCAAAAAGCGCTTATAGATAAAGCAACTCCTAGTAACTCATTTTTTGCACAAGATCAACGTGAAGATTTGGAGTTAAGAGAATTAAACTACCAACGATCAGTTAAATAAAGAAATTAATATCATTAGTTAGCAGTTTTACCACAAAAACCCAAAAGGCGATGGTTGTGAGACGGTAAAATAATACTTCATAGGCAATGGGTATGGGTTTTATGCGTATTTTTTCTATGCAAGTATACATAATACTAGCTCCATCTAAGCCTGGGATAGGCAGAAGGTTGATAATGCCAAGGCTTAAGCTAAATAGTCCTATAAAATAGCTGTAAACGCTTACACCCTGCATGAAGGCATAAGCATTTAAGGTAAAAAAAGTAAAGGGCCCTATGAGTAAAGAAATTGGTAAATTCCCCAGTATTATTTGCAGAACCAGGGTAAATAATAAATTGCTGATGTTAAGTAGAGCTGCAAAACTAAGTTTGATAGAGCTAATTAGCGTTTGCTTAGGGTATAGGTGTTTTATTTTTATATTAGGTTTAATGCCTAGACAATCCCATATGGAGGATGGCTTTTTGGGCATGTTATGGAGATTTAAGATTAATTTTTCTTCTCTTATGGCTCCTGTCGGGCTTTTTATTTTAATATCTATAAAATGCTTATTTACGGATTTAAATAGGGCAATATTTGCATCTTCCCATGAAGTTATTGCTTGCTTATTTATTGCCAAGATTTGAGCGCTTGCACTAAACCCTGCTGCTTCTGCCGGGCTTTTTGGCCTAACTTCGTCTATGATTGGCGGATGATAATAGTGGCCAAGGAGGAAATAGATAATAAAGAACAGCCAAGCAAAAATAATGTTGGCGCAACTGCCTGCCAATAAGACGATTATTCTTTGCCCACATGGACGCTTATCGAAGGCATATGGCCATTTTGCTTTGCTAACTTTTTCTATTCTGGTATTTAAAAGTTTAACGTATCCGCCTATAGGCCATCTTGCGATTATCCATATGCGCTTTTTTTTATCTTGGTAGGTAAATAATGCCTTGCCAAATCCTAACGAAATAGATTGAATCTTTATGGCAAAAAACCTTGCGGCTAATGCATGTCCAAGCTCGTGTAGGCCTATGGTTAAAATGGCGGTAGTGATAAAGCTTAAGAGGATATAAAAATATTTAATTAGCATTATTTTACCCGTGGTAGATCTTGCCATCTAGTCGTATAAGCCTGTGAAAGGTTATAAGTTGGCGGTTTATTAGTTTTTGGCGGTATGCTGGTTGCTAGCCTTAAAGTATGGCGACCAAATTTTTTATTTATAGAGTCTAGTATATTTGACCAACGGTTATTTTTAGCGTCTTCTTCTTGGGTAGATGGTTTAAGTAATTGAAATTGATAGTTTTCTTTAGAGTAAAAGTCAGTTAAACATATACCAATTTTTTTATACGCTACATTAGGTTTATATAATGAGTCGAGTAGTTTATTGGCTATGCTAGTTAAATTTATAAGATTATCTGTAGGGTTAGGTAGAGCGTACTGCGCTCTGTTAGCATATTGGACGTGTTGTTTTTTAAATGGGTTAGTTCGTACGAAAACCTGTACTTGCTGCGTAACGAGATCGTGTTGTCTTAGTTTTGCATATGCTGTTTGGCAATGGGCGGCTAGCGCTTGCTTAAGAGAAAATAAATCTCCTTGTTCACTTTTAAAGCTGCGCGATGCCATAATACTTTTAGGCTTAGCTGTATCTTCAGAAAATTGCAGTGCGCTAATGCCATTTAGTTCTAAGATAGTTCGTTGTATAGGTAGAGGAAGCTTGCGAATTTTAGTTTGGGCTAAATCAAAAGCGGTGAAGATCTTAAGTTTATTTAATTGGAGAGCAAAAGCCTTTCCTATACCCCAAATTTCGTCAATAGGTATTTTTGTTAATAAATCAGGGCGTTCCGCTATATTAAAGACAGGTACTTGCAACATTTTTTTACATACATGGTTGGCAAGTTTAGCAAGGGTCTTGGTTTGGCCAAGACCGATAGATACTGGGATTCCTGTGTGTTGCAGGATGGTTTTATGTAAGGTGTGGGCGAAGTTATTATGCAAGTTGTTAGCTAAGGTTTTAAGGTCAAGGAAGGCTTCATCAATGGAATAAATTTCAATGTGCGGCCAAAAATTTTCCATAGTACACATGACGCGATCAGATAAGTTGCCATACAAGGCGAAATTAGAAGAAAAGACATAAACTCCCTTTTTGGTGCATAGATCTTTGATGTGAAAATATGGCTCGCCCATTAAAATGCCGAGAGCTTTGGCTTCATTGGAGCGCGAAATAACACAACCATCATTATTTGAGAGCACAATTATGGCCTTATCTTTAAGATCAGGGCGAAAAAGCCGCTCGCAGCTTACATAAAAATTATTACAATCAACGATAGCATACATGTTTATTCATCGCATGGATTACATGGGTTACTACTCCCCAAACTACTAATTCTTGCGCCTCGGTTAATTCGATAATAGGGTAGTTGGGGTTAGCCGGGATTAATTTAGTACGCTGATTTTTTTGCCAAAATCTTTTTACGGTAAGTTCGCCATTTATAGCCGCAATAACTATTTTGTCATGGGTTACTGCGAGCGCGCGATCTACAATAAGTAAATCCCCTGATTGAATCCCAGCACCACTCATTGAGTCTCCTGATGCGATAACAAAAAAAGTTGCGGCAGGGTGTTTAATAAGATGGGTATTTAAATCAAGGTATTGTTCAATATAATCATCAGCAGGAGAAGGAAAGCCAGCCGCTACTTTAGAGCTGAATAAAGGACATGTGACTTTAAAGCTTTGATCGTCCAAGAAAGCTTTAACCGCATTTATTTTAGATAAAGGTATACGCATGGGCTTTGTTGTTTCTCCGTAGAGGTTGCTGCCTTTAGGGCGCCCTGCGCCAAGCCTTTTGCCTCCACGTGCGGTTTTGGGTAATAAGGCCATAACTTAATGCTTGATAAGCGTACATAAATCAAATATTAGCTTAGCTTAATTGTTTTGTAAATGCGCCTGTTTTCAGCTTAAATAGCTTTAGTTTTATGCGTTTCAATGATAAACTAATTGTTTTTCTTTAAACAATTTAGGCTGTAAGACCAACACAGTGTGAATTAACATTTATCATTTTTTCTCCGGGAGCCTTGCTGTATGTCTTTTAATTATAGTGCAATTAAAAAACTACCCTCATATATGCCTTGGCTAATTTGGGGACTTGCTTGCATGTTTTATTTTTATGAAAGCTTGTTGCAAATGTCTCTTAGCGTTATTGGTACCGAGCTTATGCGTGATTTTTCTGTCACCAGTAAAACTTTAGGTTTTTTAGCCGGTATTTATTTTTATTCTTATGCGTTTATGCAAATCCCTGGCGGAATGATGATGGATTATTTTGGTCCACAACGCCTTATTAGCTTAGCGGCGCTTATTTGTGGAATAAGCACTATTGCCTTTGGACTTACCAATAGTTTTTTTACAGCTTGCCTTGCAAGGCTTATGATAGGCTTTGGATCTGCTGCTGCAGCAGTTGGGTGTATGAAGATTGCTTCTTGTTGGTTTAAACCTGACAGATTTCCTATTTTAACAGGCCTTATGGTTACCATTGGTATGCTAGGAGCCATTGGTGGGGAAGGTCCTTTAGCTATCATGATAGAGCACCTAGGTTGGCGTACTAGTATGTTAGTTATGGGTGCAGTAGGGGTTCTGCTTGCTATTTCTATTCGTTTATTTGCTAAAGATGCGCCTTCTAGTAGGATGCAGTATGCAAAAAAAGATGAGCCCCCTCTTTTAAGCAGCCTTCTTACTCTAATGAAACAAAAGCAGTTATGGTTAGTTGCAGTCTATGGCGGGCTTATGTACCTTTCAACCCCAGTTTTTTGCGGTTTATGGGGAGTGCCTTTTTTAATGAAAAAAATGCATCTTTCGACAACGGTTGCGGCGAACAATGTGTCGTTAATTTTCGTTGGGTGGGCTGTTGCAGGACCATTGTGGGGGATTTTTTCGAATAAATTAGGTTTACGCAAACCGCCACTTTTTATAGCTAGCCTTGGGACTTTGGTTTTAAGCTTAAGCTTTATTTTCTTGCCGATTAATAGTTTGGTTATTCTTGCAATTATTATGTTTTTATTTGGGGTATTTTCGTCAGCGTTTTTACCTGCATTTACCGTAGTTGTCGAGCTTTGTAACAGACGTTACGCAGCAACCGCCCTTAGTTTTATGAATATGATGAACATGATAGGTATAGCCCTGGCGCAACCAACCATTGGATGTATCTTAGATTATATGTGGAGAGGTGAGATGGAAAATTCGGTAAGAGTGTATTCATTAACAGCTTATTCAGCAGCTCTTAGTCTTTTGCCAATTTGTATTTTAATTTCTTTATTAATCTTACCTTTTATTAAAGAAACCTATTGTCGTAACGTTTGAGACAAAAGCCATGTCAAATAAGAAGCTTTATATTAAAACTAATGGTTGTCAGATGAACGAATATGATTCTAGTAAAATGGCTGAGGTTTTGTTTGCTTCGCATCAGTTTGAAAAAACTGACGATCCAAAAGATGCTGACCTTGTACTTCTTAATACTTGCTCGATACGCGAAAAGGCACAAGAAAAGGTGTTTTCGCAATTAGGCGAGTGGCGGGAGCTAAAAAAGAAAAAGCCTGATCTAATTATTGGTGTTGGTGGTTGTGTGGCTAGTCAAGAAGGCGAAGCGTTAGTTAAGCGTTCGCCTTTTGTTGATATAGTTTTTGGTCCCCAAACTTTACATCGTTTACCAGAGCTTCTTAATGAACGCCTTAAAACTAAAAAAACCCAAGTGGATATTAGTTTTCCTGAAATTGAAAAATTTGATCATCTGCCAGCGCCGCGTGCAGAAGGGCCAGTAGCCTTTGTATCTATTATGGAAGGCTGCAGTAAATATTGTAGTTTTTGTGTAGTGCCTTATACCCGTGGGGAAGAAATTAGCCGTCCTTTTGATGATATTTTGGCTGAATGTTATCAACTAAGTACTCAAGGGGTGCGTGAAATTAATCTTTTAGGTCAGAACGTAAATGATTATCGTGGCAAGATGCATGATGGTGCAAGTGCAGATCTTGCGCTTTTAATTCATTATATTGCCGCAATTGATGGCATTGGCAGAATTCGTTTTACTACCTCACATCCTTTGGCCTTTTCCGATAACCTTATAGAAGCGTATCGCGATGTTCCTGAGCTTGCTAATCATTTACATTTACCGGTACAAAGTGGCTCAGATCGCATTTTAAACCTTATGAAGCGTGGTTATACGGCGCTAGAATATCGTTCCAAAATTCGTAAACTACGAGAAGTTAGGCCAGATATTCATCTTTCAACCGATCTAATTGTAGGGTTTCCTGGCGAGACTGATGATGATTTTACCAAGACGCTTAATCTTGTCCACGATATGAATTTTGATATTTCTTATAGCTTTATTTACAGTAAACGCCCTGGGACGCCTGCGGCTAGTCTGCCTTGTGATGTTCCTTTAAAAGCTAAAAAAGAGCGGCTTGCTCTACTGCAAAATAGACTTAACACTCAAGCAATGCGCCATGCTCAAGCGTTAATAGGAACAGAGCAGAAAATTTTAGTTACCGGAAAATCTAAAAAAAGTGATCAGCAATTAGCCGGGCGCACTGAATGTAATCGAGTGGTTAACTTTGATGGGCCACAAGAATTATTAGGCCAATTTGTAACCGTAGAAATAACTGAATCTCTTACTAATTCTTTGCGTGCAAGATATATCCATTGCTCATGATGAATAAAACTATTCCTTTAACTATGCAAGGCATGCGTTTAGATGTTGCTTTAGCCGCACTATTTCCTGAATACTCAAGATCAATGTTAACCGCAGCTTTAAAAAAAGGTTATATAGAGGTAAACCAAAAGTTAGTAAAACCTAAAGATAAAGTAAAAGGTAATGAAGAAGTAACTCTAGATGCTGGGTTTTTTACCGTAAAAGAGGTAGAAAACTGTCAGCCCGAAAATATTCCGCTTGCTATTGTTTATGAAGATGCAGATTTGTTAGTGGTTAATAAACCGGCAAATTTTGTAGTGCACCCAGGTAGAGGCAATCTAAAGCATACTTTAGTTAATGGGCTAATCTATTATAAAGAAGGTTTAGCTAATCTACCACGTGCTGGCATAATTCATCGTCTCGATCAGAATACCACCGGGCTTTTACTAGTTGCAAAAACCCATGCAGCTTACAACGCTTTAATAAAAGCCATGAAAGCGCGGGAAATTAAGCGTCATTATTATGCTCTCGTGCAAGGAGTAGTTTTAAGACCTAATATTTGCCAAACATTTTATGGGCGTAGTTTACAAAACCGCCTTAAGATGGCAGTAAAACGATCTGGTAAAGAAGCTATTACTCTTTATAAACCGTATAAAAATTTTGCGCATTTTACCTTGGTTGATATAGAGCTTATGACAGGGCGTACTCATCAAATAAGAGTGCATATGCAATACCTCAAGCATCCTATAGTAGGCGATCCACTTTATGGCCAAGCGTATCATTTACCTAGCGAGGCAAATTTAGCGCTTGTTACTGCCTTAAATAATTTTACCCGCCAGGCTTTACATGCCTATAAATTAGTTTTTGCCCATCCAATCAATAAAAAGGAGGTAAATCTAAGTATAGATTTACCATCTGATATGCAACTTTTACTTAATAAGGTCGAGCAATATGACATTTAATTGTTTAGTGCCTAAGTGGCCAGCACCTACAAATATTAACGCTTGTGTAACTACAAGAAATGGCGGTATTAGCAAAGGCCAATTTGCTTCATTAAACTTAGGCGATCATGTAGGTGATACTGCTAAAAATGTATTCTTAAATCGTTCCATTGTTAATAAAAATTTGCAACTTAAGCAAGATCCTATTTGGCTTAATCAAACGCATAGTACTATTTGTATAGATCTAGATACCACAGACGATAATACTGCCGATGCAGTTATTACAAAAACTCCTTACAAAGTTCTTGCAATTATGACAGCAGATTGCTTACCTATCTTGTTGTGTGATCTAAAAGGTAAAGAAATTGCCGCAATTCATGCAGGCTGGCGTGGTCTATGTAATGGTATTATTGAAAATACTTTAGCAAACATGAGTACCCCTAAAGAGCAGTTAATTGCTTATCTTGGCCCTTCCATTTGTGGCAAGTGTTATGAAGTAAGACAAGATGTTTACGATCTATTTAGCCAAAAATATGCTATCAATGGTTTTACCCCTTACCATGACAAATGGCTCTTGAATAAACCATTAATTGCTACACATATTTTAAAATCTCACAACGTAAATGCTATTTATCTTAGCAATCGCTGCACATTTGAAGAAAAAGAACAATTTTTTTCCTATCGTCGCGATAAAGAAACAGGTAGAATGGCAAGCTTAATTTGGATTAAAGAGAAAATATTATGAAAAAACTACTTACTTTACTTATTTATTTCTTATTTCCCCTGGAAATTGCTTTGGCAAATCCTATGCCATCAATAGCTCCTGTCTTAGAAAAGGCCATGCCAGCAATTGTTAATGTACAGGTACAGGGCATATTACCAGGTAATGTACCTACTTCTGATGAACAAGAAGAAAATAACCATAATCAGCCGAGCCCTATGCCATTAATGCCTAGTCCACCACGTAAATTCCAAAGTATTGGTTCTGGGGTAATTATTAATCCTAAAGAAGGCATAATTGTCACAAATGATCATGTTATTCGCCATGCTAATCTAATTACCATCACGCTAAATGATGGTCGCAGGTTGCAGGCAAAACTCCTAGGTGCTGATAGCGAAACAGATATTGCTGTCCTAAAAATCGCTGCCACAAACTTAAAGTCACTGCCTATAGGAGACTCTGACAAACTTGCGGTCGGAGATTTTGTAGTTGCTATTGGTAACCCATTTGGGTTAAACAGCTTTGGGAATAGCCAGTCTGCAACCTTTGGCATAATAAGCGCTTTGCAACGCAGTGATTTAAATATCGAAGGGGTAGAAAATTTTATTCAAACAGATGCGGCGATTAACCCGGGAAACTCGGGCGGGGCTTTAATTAATACGCAAGGAGAGTTAATAGGAGTAAATACCGCTATTATCTCAACTTTTGGGGGTGGAAGCCTTGGAATTGGCTTTGCTATTCCGATTAATATGGTAAAAGATGTAGTGCAGCAAATTTTAAAGTTTGGCTCTATTCATCGCGGTTTAATGGGAGTTTTTGTCCAACACTTAACTCCAGAGCTTGCCCAGGCTTTAGGCTATAAAGATAATCAACAAGGGGCATTGATTGCTCAAGTAAATGAAGGTTCGCCCGCTGAAGCTGCAGGACTTAAACCAGGCGATATTATTACTTCCATCAACAATACGAAAATTAACCTTGCAACCCAAGTAAAAACTACCGTAAGTCTTCTTCGTGCAGGGACTCATGTAACTATTAATGTCTTACGTAATGGTAAATCCTTGGCACTAGATGCAGTTGTAACCGATATAAAACAAAACGAGCAACAACTTGCAGCGCGAAATCCATTTTTATTTGGTCTAGGTTTTAAAAATTTTGAACAAGACTCGCCGCTACACGGCCATGTAGTTGGAGTGCAAGTTACTAGTGCATCAGAAAATAGCGCTGGCTGGCGTGCAGGCTTAAGGCCGGGAGATGTTATTATTTCTGCGAATAAACAAACAGTAGACTCAGTAAAAACATTACAAAAACTTGCCATGCAAAATAAAGAGCAGTTATTGATTCAAATATTACGCGGTCCGGGCGCGATGTATTTGATTGTTCAGTAGCCTATTGAGGTCTCCCTTGGGTAGACCTCTTTAATTTTGTGCTATAATTTATACATGTTGATATAAATTATTAAATAGAGACGGTTATTTCAAGCAGTTTTAGGCTATCCATTATTAATTATTTTAACTAAAGATAAAGTTATAGAAGAGCTAAGAAGTTTTGTGCGCCAGCATTTTGGGCAAGCAATTATCCCTCTTAATGCTGAAAAGCTAGAGGCTATTTGGAAGAAAAGGATATTAGCAGAAGAATTATCGGCAGAAGAAATTAATACAATTAAGGCCATTGATATTCCTAAAGCTAAACAAGAAGAATTTATTAAATATATAAATACAAAATATAGCTCACAGTTCGAAGAAGAACCCAGATTTATCAAGTTAGTAAAGACAAGTTTTGCAACTGGCGCTAAAGACGCCCATCTTTTTACCTTTGGATATTGTTACCCCCAAGGACCATTTGTCGAGCTGAAAAAAACCGCGGAGTCAGCAGCAGGTGC
>MHBC01000009.1:36096-36274 GCA_001804735.1 Legionellales bacterium RIFCSPHIGHO2_12_FULL_37_14
CAAGATTTTTCCCAGCTGATGCTGCTAACAGTAATCCAGAAGGACAAGAATTTGGTGCGCAGAAAATCCGAACCTACCGCTCCCATTAACTTAGAATTCCATTTGCATTTGAGAAGTTGATCTTTTTAATTTGTTCTAATGGTAAGCCAGTTATTCTAGCTACGAATACAGGATCGGT
>MHBC01000009.1:36351-36509 GCA_001804735.1 Legionellales bacterium RIFCSPHIGHO2_12_FULL_37_14
CTTGAAGCCCTTCTTGACGTCCGGCTTGAAGTCCAGCTTGAAGCCCTTCTTGGCGGCCTTTTTCTGCAATGTGATCTGCTAAAGTCATAAGTTCTTCCTCTAGTTTTGGTTGTAATTTATTATGCATTAAGCTGATGAACTCTTTAACGTCGCGATGT
>MHBC01000010.1 GCA_001804735.1 Legionellales bacterium RIFCSPHIGHO2_12_FULL_37_14
AATCACCCTCATCCCCAACCCTTCTCCCGCAAGCGGGAGAAGGGAGCTTTTATGATTTATTAAGACGGGACAGCCCTGGAGGGATATGGAAAATCACTTGATTTGTACGGCATATTGGCGTACAATTTAATTAAAGATTAAGGTCAGGAAAAGAGCATGGAACAACCATCTATAAATCATAATCAAGGAGTAGAACGTCTTGAAGCAAGAATCAGCGCGGACAAAAAAAAAGTACTAAAAAATGCGGCTCTGCTTTCAGGGCGAACACTTACAGACTTTGTTGTGAACTCGGCATATGAAGCTGCTGTTCGTGTAATACAAGAGTACCAGCAACTCCATTTGACAGCAGCTGATCGAGATATTTTTATTGCCACATTGCTAAATCCACCTAATGCATCAACTCGTTTATTGAATGCGATACAAGAGTATAAACGGAATGTTGAATCTAAATGACAGAAAGAGGCACACATACTAGTAAGTATTCGATTGAAAACCTAAATAAAAAACATGACAAAAATCTCTTTTGCTGTGGAGCTTCTGCATTAGATCAATACCTCAAAACACAAGCTAGTCAAGATATAAAGAAAAACGTTGCGGTTACCTACGTGTTGACTCAGCGCGACTCTGAGCAAATTTTAGGGTTTTATACCATTTCATCCATTGGAATTTTTCCAGGGGAATCGCCGCTGTTATTGTCGATGCAAAAAACGAAGTTGCCGTTGATTTTTATAAACATTTCGGGTTTATATTATTCCCTGATAATAATCGCAGGTTATTTTTACCATTAAGTGTAATTAGACAACTGGGAGTTTATTAATACCTGCGTTTATTTAAAAATAATATTATTTTCTAAAACCAAGACGTCTAACCCTGACATGAAAAAAACCGCAAGCGCATCTTCTACACTATGAATTATTGGCTTTCCCATTACATTAAAACTGGTGTTCAACAAAATAGGGATTTTAGTTATAGCGTAAAAAGCTTTAATTAGGTCGTAATAAGGCTTATTCCATTCGGCTTTTACAGTTTGCAGGCGCCCTGTTCCATCAATGTGGACTACTCCAGGGACTTTGTCTCTAACTTCTTGCTTAAAAACTAGAGCA
Organism: Legionellales bacterium RIFCSPHIGHO2_12_FULL_37_14; assembly: GCA_001804735.1. Lineage (GTDB taxonomy): Bacteria > Pseudomonadota > Gammaproteobacteria > Legionellales > Legionellaceae > 2-12-FULL-37-14. The sequence continues at coordinate 1,104 of MHBC01000010.1, forward strand.
CGCTCCATGTATGGGGTTTCCCGATAGTGTTCAAAGTATTCATCGCCAAATTCATGTAAAATTGAAGGCGCAAAAGGTCTAAACTCTTCTCTAAATTTAACCTCTGCATTTAGTCTTTCTTTAACGCTAGCGCTTCTTGGATCGGCTAAAATTGAGCGATTTCCTAAGGCTCTTGGCCCAAATTCCGCTCTACCCTGCACCCAGCCAACCATTTTACCCTCACTTAATAATTTAGCAGTTATTTGGGTGACTTCTTGCATAGAATAATCTGTTTTAATATTAAGCTTACTATAAGTTTTTAACCTATCTAAGGCGTTTTTTGTCAGGGTAGAACCTAAATAAGGTAGCTGAATATCGCTCCTTACTTTTGGCTCATTGTTTTTATAATAAGCAAGCAATGCAGCACCAACAGCATTGCCATCATCAGCTGGGGCTGAAAAAACGTATACATTTTTAAAAGGCGTATTTTTATGGATAGTCCCGACGTAAGATGAATTTAAAGCGCAGCCTCCTGCTAACACTAAATTTTCTCCCGGACAGGCTTTGTATAAACCATCTAAGAGTTTATTAAAGTATTCTGCGAAGACATACTGACCAGTATAGGCAAAATCAGCATATTCTAGGGCTGGTGTATCCTTCTTGCGCGCCATTTTTAAGCATTTTTTGATACTAGCTAAAGTTTTAAAAGATACTTTTACGTTTATGCCATCGATCGTTAAACTATCTTTCATCATGGCGTAGTATTCTTCGTTTAACTTACCATATGAGGCAAGTCCCATAACTTTCCATTCTTCTCCTTCTAAAGGCTCAAAGCCACAGCCTTTACAGATAAACCAATAAAAAATTCCTAAACTTCCCAAGCGACTAGAGTTAGAAGGTATAAGCTTAATTTTGCCATCTTTAAAGTTATAAAAATTAACTGAAGTACCTTGCCCATTACCATCAACAACTGCGCAAGCTGCCTCTTTAAACTTGCTACTGTAACAAGCAGCTGCCGCATGGGTTAAATGATGTTCGTTATACTGATAAATAACTGGCTTGGTGGTTAAATTATAATATTGATATTCGGTGTTAAAGCCAGCTAATTCATTAAAGCCAGCATAGACCGATCTTGCTTCATGATAACTTGCAGCAAATGTTGATTTTTTCCCCCCAAGCCATCCTGAGCCAAGCAATTTTTCTATTACCCAGCGATTTAATAAATTGGTAAAATGCCTATTTTTTAGATATTTTTTATCCCAACTTAAAGATAAAACTAGTTGTTTCGTTGGATCGCAATATTCTTTGATTAACTTCTTCACAAAAAGCACATCATCAGCCGGGCTATGCCATGCTCTTTTATTCTGCAAATAGCGCTCTGCTGCTTGCGCAAAGACAATCTCGCCTTCAGTATTTAAAATGCATATAGCAGGATCATGTGGAGTAACTGCAAGGCCAATGTAATTTTTATCAGTCATTTAATTCCCTTTTTAATTACTAGGAGTGTTGCTTATAAAATTATGTATTTGGGTTAATAAATACGGCCAACTAACTGAGTTAGGTACAATCAAATCCATGTGTCCTGCATAAGGAACTTTTACTAAGGTAACTTGATCATGGGTTTCTTTAGCCTTTTTAAGGTAACGCTCTGCAATAGCAAATGGGACTATTTCATCACGCTCTGCTATTAACAATACTTGAGGTACTGCAATAGGGAGCATTTCATAAGCTGAAGTTTCTTGAAAACGCTTAGGCGGAATATTTTTCTCATACTCACCTAAAAGTTTGCCAATAACATCTCCTTTACATATTTTTTCCGCTGGCACGCGCGCAACTTCTAAATCTGGCACGCCGCCCAGTGAAATTACTGCATTAGGTATTAATGGATTTACACTATATAGTGAGCTATCTTGTTTTAATTTGCCCCTTGCTCCAAGCCAGAGCGCTAATTGTCCTCCTGAAGAGTGTCCTATTACTACCATACGCTTAAGATCTAAATTATATTTACCCGCTATTTGTTTTAAATAATCCATGGCATGCGCAACATCTAAAAATGTACCAGGAAACCCGCCTCCTTCTTGATTAACTGAGCGATATTCTATATTCCAAATAGCAAAGCCTTCTTTACTTAAAGCATCGGCTAAAGCGAGAGAGTTATTAATATCACCAATTGTAGAAACCCAACAACCGCCATGCACGATCACCACAACAGGGAAAGGCCCCTTACCAGTAGGCAAGCTCAACAAACCATATTGTTGCACCCCTTTATCATAAGCTAATTTTGCTAAAGGCAGATCGTGATGTAACTGCACAACATCGCGTTGCGTAAAAAACCAGGGAGTTGCTATTGCTTGGAGGCTGTAAGTAAAAAACAAAACTGCTTGCGCTACGAAAAGCGCTGCGCGAAAAATAGCACTTTGAGGCTTATTGGGTATAACTCTCAGCATAAAAAAAATGCGGTATAAAAATAGGATTTGTATTTATACAACAATGCGCATCCATATGCAAAACAATCTGCCCCTAGGGAAGGAGACATTAAAAGATAGTTGCAACGTCTATAGAGTCAAACTCATATTTTGTGTTACAAAAGTCACACAAAACTTCAATGGTTTTATGGGTGCTTAAAATCTGCTTACATTCTTTTTCGCCTATGGTAAGTAATACATTACGCATCTTTTCAATAGTGCAACGGCATTGAAATTTTATTGCTTTAGGATCAAAAACCCGTACTGTAGTTTCGTGATAAAGTCGATAAAGTAATTCTTCATTAGCTAAGCTTAATAGCTCTTCCGCGCTTAAGGTTTCACCAATCCGTAATGCATATTCCCAGAAATTTTCTTTTTGTTGCTGGTTTTTGTCTCTCGGTAAAAGTTGAAGGAGAAATCCTGCTGCCGACTCTTCACTTATGGCAAATTTAATATATGTAGAGATCTGCTCTGATTGGGCAAAATATTGCATAATATTTTCTGCTATAGAAGTAGAATCAACTGGGAGTTTCGATTGATAATTTTTTACTCTAGCATCTGCCTGTAAAGTTAGGACCATCTGGCCTTGAAGAAATGCAGCAAGATAATCATCGTCTATCAGATCTTGTTTGTACTTAGCAAGAGCACGTAAATTAAGCTTATTATCACATTGCACTAGAATTAAAGCTAAACGATCATCACTTTGAAATTGAATGCTTAACGATCCTGCAAATTTAAGGGTATCAGTTAAAAGACATGCAGCAACTAAACTTTCTCCCAATAAACGCTTAACGGCAGGAGGATAAGGACGTTGGTGCATGATAGTTTGATAGCTTTCGGTAAGCTTAGCTATTTCTCCGCGAACGTTTGCTTCTTCGAGTAAAAATCTTTGCAGTGAATCGGCATTTGCATGCATATTTTACGTCAACAAATTGCTAAAAAAGTCAATTATACCTAAAAAAATGCAGAATGCTAAGTTCTATCTGCATTCTGCAGGCACGTAATTAGCCGGCATTGTACCTAAAGGGCGGGAGCCTAGGGCCCTTTCTGCTGCGGTTATATTAGTTGAGGATGTGCATGCCCAGTCTATTTCGCCTTTTGAGCTTGCAGTTGGCATTTCGTGAGCAACGTTAGGGGTAATAAGGATTTTTTTACCATCTAAGGTAAGAGGCAGGCCATTGCCACGTTGGGCTTTAATTGTGGCGGTAATACTATAAGGGGCTTCTGTCATTACTTTTATTGAAGAAACATATTTAGATGAGTGATTGCCTTGTTCATTAAAAGCTAGCGCCGCGTTTTTTATGCCCTGCACTCCATCAGCTATATATCCTTCTGCAATAGTTGTCTTGGCGTCTGACATTACGACTATGGCTTCTGTTACCTTTGCGCGAATAATATAATCTTGGTACCCTGGAAGAGCCATAGCGACTAAAATACCTACAATGGCAATTACTATCATTAGCTCAATTAAAGTAAAACCCAAATATTTACGTACAACACATCCCATTTCCTTTTTCCTTAACAACACGATTTGGACTTAAACTCTTAGCAGTTTTTGCGCCTGTATTATTCATTATGGGCGAATAATGCGCAAAAATCAAATATTGCATTTTTAGTTGGAGAAATTAGCCTTGTAAAGTTTTTCTAAGTTTTTTTAAGGCCTGTTGCTCAAGTTGCCTGACTCTCTCTGCAGAAATTCCATAATGCACAGCTAAATCAGTCAATGTCATTTTAGCTTCATCATCTAGCCAACGGCGTTTTAAAATATCTTGGCTGCGTTCGTCCAGCGCTTCAAGCGCAAGATGCAGTTGTTCACGCCCTTGAGTTTCTCCACGCTCAGCTTCAATTAAATATAGAGGATCAGCATCCTGACAGGCTAGATAATCAACTGGCATAAATGGGGATGAGTCATCAGATTCATCTACGTTAGGAGAATCAAAAGCCATATCGTTGGCGTTTAAGCGTTGCTCCATACATAGCACTTCTTCTTTGCTAACCCCAAGATCGTTAGCTACAGCTTTAACCTCTTCGTCACTAAACCAGCCTAAGCGATCTTTTTGTTGGCGTAATTTAAAAAACAACTTACGTTGGGCTTTAGTGGTGGCGATTTTCACAATACGCCAATTGCGAATAACAAACTCATGAATTTCCGCCTTAATCCAATGCACAGCAAAAGACACTAACCTTACGCCCATTTTAGGATCAAAACGTTTAACCGCTTTCATCAAGCCAACATTACCTTCTTGAATCAAGTCGCCAAGCGCAAGTCCATATCCCATATAACCCTTAGCCACACGCACCACATAGCGTAAATGCGCAAGAACTAATTGCCGCGCACTTTCTAGATCGTTAGATTCTTGAAATGCTTCTGCATAAGCATATTCTTCCTCTTTCGTCAGCATAGGGATTTGATTAACCTGCCAAATATAAGAATCAAGGCTACCAACAGGTACAGCCAAAGTACTCAAGTGCAATGACTTTGTCATAAAGCTACCTCTTTTAGTTATTAGCCCGCTAAAGACGCGGCATTGGTTAAAACTCTTGAAAACTCTAATTTACGCTGCAAATTATACTATTATTGATAAATTTCAGCAACTCTCTGTTAGTGAGCGGAAAAGTTAACGAGAAGTCGTATGTGTTTTACGATATTTCACCTAATTGTCTAAAATTAATTAAATGAAAGTCGCCAAGTTTTTGGGCTTGGTGGCCCGTATAGATTAAATAACCGGTTTTACATCTTTGTCCTACTAGCTGTTTGAAATAAGTTAATCCTTGTAAAAAAGCAGTGGTAAAAGTCTGAGCAGATTTTATTTCTATGGGTATTAGTTGAGCGCCATTTTTTAGAATCAAGTCTATTTCTTTTTGACTATTATCACGATAAAAATACATGCTTGGCTCAATACCTTGATTAAGTCTATTCTTTAACAATTCAAGAATGATAAAATTTTCAACCAAAGAGCCGCGCATGGGAGAGTAGGCAAGATCTTTTTTATCCTTTATATCGAGTAGGTAAGTAGCTAAGCCAACATCATAAAAATATAATTTATGGGATTTAATAATCCGTTTACCAAAGTTTTCATAGTAAGGGGGTAAACGAAAAACAATAAATGAAGCTTCCAAGATAGATATCCAATGCTTTACAGTAGTAGCTGAGATACCTAAAGCATTACTTAGCGAATCTAGGTTAATGAGCTGACCAACATATCCTGCACATAAATGGAGAAATTGTTGAAAAAGGCTCAAATCTTTTAGTTGAATCATCTGCCTAACGTCACGCTCTACATAAGTTTGCATATAGTCACGGTAAAATTTTGTAGGTGGAATATCATTTTGGTAACAACGTGGATACATACCTTGAAATAGATAATCATTGATATCGTAAAAAACTTTATTTTGGGAAAGCTCTTGCATATTAAAAGGCAATAATTTCAAAATCGCTGTACGCCCAGCAAGAGACTGCGTTATTGCTCCATGTAAGGCTAGCTGATGACTTCCCGTTAGAATAAACAATCCATTTTGTTTTTGTTTATCCACAATGCCTTGTAGATATGAAAGTAATTCAGGATACCGTTGCACTTCATCAATAATAGCACCATTCGGAAAGCGTGCTAGAAAAGAAACAGGATCGGTGCTTGCTAGGCGTTTTTCGTCAGGGTTTTCCAAAGAAACATAAGGTAGATTAGGATATAACTCTTTCACTAACGTAGTTTTTCCTGATTGCCTAGGTCCAATTAACGTAACAATCGGGTAATACTTCATCATGTCTTGCAACTCATGCGCGAGCTGTCTAATAAACATAATAATACTTAAAATTATGCAAATATAATTAAAATAATAGCTGATTTTTTCGTACAAATCCACAGTTGAAGTGTGGATTTGTATGCTTTTGTTGGATATGGTGGTTACAATTTATCTAACAAAGCAGGTCCAACTCTTTTTAGCATATTAGATCCACGAGTTATTTTGGCTATACTAACTTTAAGCTTTTTCGCAATCTCGCGTTGGGGTAAGTTAGATTTAAGTAAGGCATCAATAATCAAAACCCTAGTAGCTAAATTTTCTTTTTCTTCATCAGTTAAAAATAGCTCAAAAAATTGTTCCCACTCAAGAGTTGATTTCTCGTTTTGACAAAGATTGATAAAGCGTGACCAACCAGCCTTGTTTTTAACTCCCAAAGTCGTGCTCACGGCCCAGCAACTCCTGCCGCTTTGCGTAATTCTTCAGTTTTTGGTACTACGTCTGCAAGCCCAATAAACAATAAAGCAGAGTTAGTCATAAGAAGCCGTTCTTGTTGCTGTCTATTTAAATAAAGTTGATAGTTTATCTCAGCAAGTAAAACCGCCATCTCTTTTTGGACGCTAGCTGGGCTTGCTGAATTAATAAACTCTAGCCATTTTTGCTGACTATCTTTGCTTGATGTATCAAATAGCCTCCAGGTGGCCATTTGATATTCTATTAATGCTTGGCTTGTTACCTTTCCATCAGCGCTGTTTTGTGGCAAACGCTTAGCTAAAATTGAGTAAAGGTTACTTAACCCAACAGATAAACGTGCAACGTAAGTTCTGAGGCTTAAATAGTAGTTTGCAGCCGCTTGGCGAAAGAGCTTGGTTTTAGCACTTTGGCCAGTAAGCAAAGTTAAAGTTGGTAGGTCAAGAGGCAGCATTGATCCTGCAGCGTATTGAATAAAAGTTGATACTTGCTGGGCTGTAACGTCAGCAGTAGCTGTGGTATCTTGCGCGTCATTTGCGGTAGGAGGAGGGCCATCAGTTACCACAAAAGGAGTTATTAAAGAGTTACTGTTTAAAATAGTAGCAACCATTTGCGGATTATCATTTTCCTCATTTTTATAAAAACTTCCGAACAAATCAGGAAGGTTAGCATTTTGTTCAGCAAAACTTGCCGCATTTAGTTCAGGATCTTCACATGTTACCACCCCACCAACCTTAGGTTTGAACTTAATACATACTGCAGGTGGAATACTAAGAGTATTTAGTAATATTTGCATCATTGGATCAGCTTGCTGAGGGATAGCCGTAACTTCATCTGTCGTTTGCAGTTTAGATTCAACTTTACCTTGGTCATTTGAATACAATAAAGCAGTTGCTACCTTTTCGTTAATTAAAGAAGCTCCCTCAATACTGCTGGGAATAAGATCAAACTTTGCTGCGCCTGTATCTTTTGTTGCATAAATAGGGGGAATGATCGAACCTAAATAAAGATTTACACTTGATTGCTCGTTAGCTAAAAGAGCCTTGTAAACACTAAGCTCACTGTTAATAGCCGAGGGAGATTCCGCTGGTTTATAACCTAAATCAGCTGTTAGGTTGCCTAGATAATCAAGTAATTTCCTTAAACAATCGACTTGATTTGCACATTGACTGTCAGCATTTACAACTCCACAACCCCAACAAGCCATAAAAATAAAACAAGCTAACCATTTTTTCATTACTCATCTCCTTCGAGAGCGCGAGTAATTTGATATAACCTATATTCAGAAAACACTCGCGATAATAGCCTTAACCTCTCAAAAGCAATGTTGCGCTTTAAAAAGACTCCAGCAGGGTCGTAGGGGCTTAAGGTATTTTTTTCCGCATGCGTTAAAACTTTAGAAGCACTGCCAGGTTCTGCGCTATCAATCATTTGCAAAAGGTATAAACCTCTACTTGATTTAATGTTACCCACTATACGAATAAAATTGTCATGTTTGTTAACTTTATCTAGGTTAACGTTTTGCATATCTTCTAATTCATTGCCTAATTCTTGCAGGGCAGCTTCTAAATTAGGCTCGCCATCAAGGGTAAAATCTTCTACCGATTCAAGAAACATTAACACTCGATAAATAGTTGGGTCGCTAAAATTAAACCAATATTCCGCTGCAGTTTCATGAGAAAGATTAGCCATAAAATTTTTAATAATTAAATAGACGAAAATAATTTTAAGCACTATAGTGTATGAAATGCAAGGAAAGGTTATGCCAGCATATGAGTAAATCCTTTAAACATTCCCGCGGCATCGTAGGATTTTTTTTTCGATTCAGCGAGTGGCTTGACGTTGAGCGTAATACCTCAATGATGCAATTTATTGCTGAAAAAGCCAGAAATTTTTTTAATTACGTGCCTAAAAACACCAAGAAGCAACACCAAGAGTTTGCGAAAGCGCAAAATGAATTTGGATTAAGCATTAAAGAAATTGACCAACAAGCCAAGCGCTTACGTGTATGGAGCATAATTTTATTGTTGTTTGCGATAGTTATTGGTGCAATTGGAGTTTACGAGTTTACGCAAGGTTTATATTTAGCCTCTGTTGTAACTATAATTATGATGGGAATTTCTCTTATTATGGCATTTCGTTATCATTTTCTAGGGTTTGAGATGCGCCAACGCAAACTAGGTTGTAGTTTTAAAGAATGGTTTACTCAAGGACTCATGGGCAGGAAAAAATGACAAGAATATTGTTATCTTTTGTGCTGGCAATTGTTTCAACAAGTCTTTTTGCTACATCCCCGCTAAATTTTACCCCTCCTCCTGGGGATTACTCAATGATATTTTTATATAATACGTTTGGCGTAGTTGACGGCGTATTGCATGGTACAGGTACACAAATTCTCGGGCAACTATTTGCAGTATTTAATTCTTCCATTATCGCTTTAGGCGGTATTCTTATAATGTATACCATAATTGTGTCCACCATGAATACAGCTCATGAAGGTCAGTTTTTAGGTCAAAAATGGTCATCAATTTGGGTGCCAATTAGATCAGTTACAGGGATTGCCTTATTAATGCCTAAGGCATCTGGCTATTGTTTGATCCAAATATTTGTAATGTGGGTTTGTGTGCAAGGAGTAGGAGCTGCGGATAAGATTTGGGGGGCGGCATTAAGCTATTTAAATCGCGGTGGGGCGTTGCTTGCGGAGCAAAAAAACGCTACGGATTTACTGAAAGTTTATAAAGAAAATACTGAAGCATATAAAGACGCAGATAAAAGAAATGCTGTACTAAAAGGAGCTGGGGTAATTTTAGAGGGCCAAGTGTGTATGTTAGTTATTCAACGCGCTCTTGAGCTTATTAGAAAGGTTTATCTTGAGGATGATAAAAAAGGGCAAGGACTGTGCCATAAGCCCAGACCTCTCTATATGGATTATTTTTGTGATCACCAGGTACCTGATTTTATAGCTAGCGTAGATACGCTTCACGCGCAGGAAGAAAGAGGAGAAATCCGTAGCGATGAATTTTATGAAGTCACAATGCCTAATTTTGAAACAAATGTTGATAATCCATATGATGAAATAAATGGTCTATGTGGCACTTTGTCATGGGCGCCAATGGGTAGGGTACAAAGTAATAGTTCTGGAGACATTACTAAAAAGGGTAGTCAAATAGGTTTAACTGCTGATGACATAAATACTGTCTCTCAGTCGCGCGCCTTAGCACTGCAGCAAATGTATCAAGATTTATCGGACGTTGCTCTAAGAATTGTTGACAATATCCCTTTACTTACGCAAACAGAGAATACAAGTAGCAGAATAGCAGCAATACCAAATTTTGCCTGGGTTCAATTTGGCGAACCACTTGATAAAAGGGCGCAACCAGCGTGCAAATTGGGATCATCAAAGGAACAGGTTACAAAGGCGGAAGATAAAGCTTTAGAGTGTAACTCTATCCCTACAAATGATGATAACTACGTGGCAGGACTTGATACGTCTGTGCAAGGGGCTAAGGACATAAAGCATATTGATGAGTTACTTAATCATTATGATATGGTTCAGAATACTTATATAGCCAACATGCAGGGTTCTGGAGAAGATGAAAGAAAGTATCGTCGAGATATAATTAGACAGCTGGCGGGATGTGATACCGACCATCAAGGAGAATCTCAAGGTGCAGCAGATAACAGATGTAAAATTGCTTCTAATGCTTTTTGTCTAAAAGAAGGCGGAGAATCATGTCTATATGGATTTGGTGAGAATCGTGTTTGTACATCAAACGGAAAAGGACGTTATGTAGAAGAATGCAATACTGCTTGTCAAAATATCTGGCTTGATAAGTCAAGGTCGACTTGTAATATGCCTGCCAGCGAAGTTAACCATTTGCTGTATTGTTCAAATTCAGAATTAATGGATCATCTTAAAAGCCTAATGGAAAATCTAAGGAAAGAAAGGGATAATAAAGCACAAGAGGTATATGAAGAAGCAGCTATACATGAATGTACCGAGCAGAAAACTCCTATCCCATATGTGTGTACGAGGGAGGATCTTGAGAAAAACGGTTGGTATGATAAATATTATATAGGAAATGGTACCGAAGAGAGTCGTCAATATTTTTATACTCATGTCGTAGGAGGCCCACCAACATGTTTTAAAGATCCTAAAGATTATAAATGTGATTGCGGTACGAAGGAGGCTAAGGGTAAGGATCATTGTATAACTAACAATGAAAAATATAAAGAATGTTGGGAGGAATATGACAAGCTTGGCGTAACAAATTGCACTACTTGGGGCCCAGATCCAAATATATCACATTCCTCTTCTGTGTTATTTAATGGTATGGAAATATATGGAGCTGTAGCTGATTATAATGCAGTAATGGCCCCTAGTTTAAGATTAATGAATCAAACTAGAGACACTACTCAGTCTAGTGCCTTACGTTTGTTCATTGATAAAGCAAGCCAGTCAGGGTGGATTATGGCCGGCAGTTATTTTTATAAATTAGCTAGGCTGAATGATTTTGCTATTCAAGCTGGCATTAATGCAGAATCAGACTCTGGTATAGAGAACAGCACATTTTCCAAGGCGCAGCTAGAGACCATTATTAAAAACAATAGTTGTGCCAGTTCTGATTCTGCTAATTCTGATTCTGATTCTGATTCTGATTCTGATTCTGATTCTGATGCTAATTATACAACTCTTTGTAATTGGTTTGGAGTTGCTCAAGCTATCGAATATCAAAACCTCCTAATTAGCGTGTTAGTTGCGCAAGCAGGTCCAGTAACTAAATCTACATCTGATGTAATAGCAACTCCTGACTATAGCTCCCTTACCGAGATATCAGGATCGGCAGCCTCAACAGTTGCCGGGCTTGTTAATAACTCAATTATTTTCACAAGCGCTATAGCAGAGCAGCCAGGTAGAGATACTATTAAGTTTGATTTCATTATGAAGTCACCAGATTTCCCCCACAGTTTTATGTTTCCACAGCGCAACGTTAGCGGGTGTGATGGGATTAACATTTTTTTATGTGTAGTAAGAGCGATTGAATGGATTATTTTCCATACTGTTTTAAATGAAATCGTTCGGACTTTTATTGATTTAGTGAAAATTATTGCTTCGCAACTGCTTAATCTTTTAGTGGCGGTTCCTTTACAAAATGCGGCAGATATTTTTTATATTGGTGTCTCTAAGTTGCAAGTACCTGATATAAATCCACTAATTGCACTTGCGAATATGGGAGTTATATTTATTAATTCAGCGTTTGCAAGTTGGATAAATGGTATGTTGGCAGTTATGGTTGTCGCTATATCTCCTTTTTTTCTGGGGATCATAGCCGTTATTATGGCTATGGCAGCTCCCATCTCAGGAGTGTGGATCTCAATTATGGGTTCTACTGGATATTTCCTCGCGTATTATGTTCCTTTTATTCCCTATATGATTTTTTTATTTGGCGGTTTAGCATGGCTAATTGCTATTATAGAAGCCATGGTAGCAGCTCCCATTGTTGCGCTTGGCGTTAGTTCCCCGGAAGGCGACCAAGCTTTTGGTAAAGCTGATCATGCTCTTATGCTCCTATTAAATGTATTTTTGCGCCCTTCAATGATGATTATAGGTTATATTGCGGGGATTTTGCTGTCATTTGTTGCAGTAAAGATGATAAATGCAGGGTTTATGGAGATTATAGATTTTGTTAATTTTAATCCATCGACAAAGTGGACCAGAGGATGGGAGGAGATAGGGCAATATTTGGAATCATCGTGGATGGCAAAGACTTCAAGGCCAGCAGTAGGCGGGTATACAGGATGGGCAGCAACCATGTCAGTATTTTTCCTAATGTTACTTTACACCATTCTTTACACGACAGTAGTGCAAGAGTCATTTAATTTAATTACCAAACTACCAGATCAGATCTTGCGCTGGATAGGGGGGCCGCAGGAAACAATAGGCGCTGAATCTGCTCGTTGGACTGAAGGTGCTAAACATAAAATGGAAGGTACAGGTGGTGAACAAGCTAAGGCCGATATCAAAACAGGATCTGTTGCGCAAGAAAGTGCCTTACAAGCTGGCAAGCGGGCTACCAAGAGCAGTGACTCGACAAACATTAGCTAAAGTAAAGCTTCTTGACAGCAAGAGCCATTACTCAGAACGTGTGCCAGCAATAATAAGTTTATAGGTGCGCTCGTTTATTAAACCTTCTTCCAACTTCTTTTTTGCATCAACTTTCATAGGTTGACCGCGCTCTTTTACTAATTTTCTGATTGCATGTGTAACTTCGTTGGGGTCGCCCTCTAAGAGAATATCGCGCACTTCTTCGTTAAATACTAAATATTCCCGTAAGGGGACACGCTGGCCGTTGACGGTGGGGACTAGTTTTTGCCAGATACATAGTCTTATGGTTTCAAGAATGTCTATAGTTCTGCCTAAGCGTTCTTCGCCCGAAAATGATCCTACAAGACGGCGCATAGTTTCAGGTACGCCTGAAGTATGTAAGGTTGTATATACTGGATGGCCTGTGAGGGCCGCTTCTAAAGCTGCGGAGATTGTTTCAGCATCGCGGCACTCCCCTACCATTATTAATCTAGGTTTACGCCTTAAAGCATTTCTTACGCCTTCTGAGAAGCTAGGTAGATGCCTTGGAATTTCTGATTGGCTGACGACCGCGGAAATCGTTTCAATTTCATCAAATACAAACTCAATTGGAGCTTCGTAAGTTAATACTTTACGATTAGAGTCAGCACCTTCAATTAATGAGCGAATTATAGAAGCTAAAAGAGTTGTTTTACCGGAACCTGTGGCTCCTGTTATAAAAATAATGCCATCTTGTGGGGCAATAGCCTCCATTACTTCATCTGGCAAGCCTAAAGTTTCGAGTAAAGGTGGAGTTGTTGGGATGCTTCTTAGAGTAATTTGAATGGCGTCATGGCCTTCAACTAGGCAAGAAGTTGCATTTACCCTATAACGATATCGGGTGCCTCGCGTCGGTTTAAATTCGTAATGGGTATCAATGCCCTTACCCGCAAGTAGTTGCGTAGTTGCATTTGGGCCATAAATGCTATTAATTAGATCGCTTACTTCGGTGTTTGTTAAATTACGTAAGGTAAGCTTAGTTAATTTGCCATAAATTTCCGCAAAAATTGGCATAGCTGTCTGGATTGTAATATCTGAAGCATGTAAACTTTCAGCATGTTCTAGCATTTGATCCATTAAAGGGGCAGAAAACCTAGAAGGTTCATTAGGCATTATATTTTCTGACATTTTATTATCCTAATTAATTGGATTTATAACTGGGCGCCAACTTTTGCTTTGAATAACTATAGGTGTAGCGTCAGCCTCTTTTTCTAACATTGCTAGCTGGTCAAGCGTATACTGTTGATCTTTAATAACAGCAGCCCTCCACTCTTCTGAGTTGACATTAAGCTCTGGTAAAGCCGTAATGCGTAATACGCGATCATCAATATGGATTTCGGATCCATCTCCTGTTACCCCAAGATCAGTGTTTGATACATAAGGCGGCGATACCATATTCATAGCTAGTAGCTTACGGTATAAAATCATTCCTTTAAAATCTTCTTTAATACGCGCAAGGTTGTCTTGCAAAATAATGTTTGCTTGTTCTATACCCTGATTCCAGCCTTTCGTAACATAATATCTCCAAATAGCGCGTTCTTCTTTGGTTTTAGGCAAAAGGTTAACATTTGGATATTCAGGAGGTTTATAGTCCATCCATAAGTATTGGCGCCAATTAAGTGGTGTGGTAATAAATCTAGCTTGTCTGTAAACTTTATAGGTTCTATCTGAAATGCGAATAGTTTGCGCATTCGCTAAATTTAAGATTTGCCTGCCTTCTAAGAGTACTGGAGGCAATATATTATGATCTAAGATAAGTGCATTGAAGTTATATACCGAATCTAAGGTGCGCTGTTGTTGAACGAGATTGTCATTTATTGAGTTAGCGCGTGCTGAAAGCCCTGCTTGGGCGCCTAAGCTTAAAGCAATTTCTTTAAGCGCCATTTCTTTTATGCGGCTTATAGTTTCTTTTTTGAATATCGAACGTTTAGATGATCCTGCCATTGCCTGTAAACCTTTAAGAGTGGTAGGGTCGCCTTGAGTTTGGGAGGACTTAAAAGAGCAGCCAGAGATAAAAAAAAGCATAATAAAATACATACAACAATTTTTTAACACAGCATAGTTTGTTTTTTTAGTCATAGAATTTTGCATAATGCAGTTCAACCATTCTACGGCTTGGATAGACATGAATGGATCCTTTTTTGCCAGCTTGGTAATCAAGGTTTCTTAAAATTTCAACCAAGGTATCATCTTTCACCGTAAGATTAACTAAAATAGGGATGGCAGGAGCCTTACCAATGGTATGGAATTTATAATTGGCGGCTTTTGCAATCCGCGCAGTAATTTCTTCAATTGGTCCTGACCAATCAACAGAGGCTCTAACTTGCAAGGCCCTAATGTTGGGAATAGCTAAATGATTAGGCTTAGAGTGCGGCAATTGGTTTTTTTCAACTTGCGCCATTTGATACATAGAGTCACTAATAGAAACCGCAGCTTCTGCAAGTTGAATGGTTGCATCAGTACTAGGAGCATTGATCGGCGGCTTTTTGTAATTAGCCTGGCACCCAGTAAGTATGCTTATTATGCAAAGAACAGCCATTATAAATGGATTCATGCTAGGAAGAAGGTCACAAGGAAACTATATTGAGATTGATACCAGGGGGCAGTTGTCTTGTCAAGGATTTGCTTAACCTTTATGAAAAATGTTGTCTAAATAAGCTATAATTTAGCACTCTGTACTACTTGCCACGCTTTATCAACTAGCCGCCCCAAACCATAAAAAACTTTGCCAGCTTTTGCGGTTTTAATAATACTAAAAGTATCAGCTAATTGCGGCAGTTTATTTTCTGATTCTAAATATACTAAACCTTGCTGCTTGAGCGCAGGAGAACTTTTAAGGATATTAAGACATGTCGTAAGGGCGTCATCTTTAAATGGTGGATCGAGAAAAATAATATCAAATTTGATTTTGGTAGTTGCAATAAAACTGGAAAAATCTGTTTGAATGGCATGGAGCGAACTATCGTTAAAGCTTGCTACTGTTTGATTTAGTTTATTAAAAATCATTGGGTCTTTTTCTAACAAAATAACCTTGCTTGCTCCTCTTGAGCAAGCTTCAATTCCTAAAGCTCCACTCCCTGCAAAAGCATCAAGACACACGGCTTGCCTAATATCAAACATAAGCCAATTAAATAAAGTCTCGCGCACGCGATTGGGAGTTGGGCGTAAGTTTGGCAGAGCTAATACCGGTATTAGTTTTCCTTTATATTTGCCAGCAATAATTCTTATTTTTGAAGGCATATCTTAAGGACCTACTTCAACAGTTAACATGTTGGAGGCTCTAAGTGTTGCTTGCATGGCAATTTTTACTTCCTCAGCAGTTACAGCTTGTAAATTTTGGACATAGGTTGCAAGAAAGTCATAAGGCAAATCATAAAAGGCGATTTTAAGTAACTTCCCTGCAATAGAAGTATTGCTCGCTAAAGCAAGTGGAAAGCTACCTACTAAATAGGCTTTAGCCTTATTAAGTTCATCTTCTGTTGGTCCCTTAGTTATAAAATCTTTTACCACTTGGTTTGTAAGCTCTAAAGCTTCATTTGCAGCTCTATTTTTAGTGGCAAAATGAATATAGAATGGCCCAATACCGGGCATAGGGAGAAATTCGCTGCTAACACCGTATGTTAGGCCATTTTTCTCTCTTAAAACGAGGCTTAAGCGCGAGTTAAGATCGCCCGATCCTAAAATATAGTTACCTACCATTAAGGGAAAGTAATTTTTATTGTGATGCGTTATACCTAATTGCCCTAGATAAAAAGTAGTTTGCGTCGCTTTAAAATCTATATGTTTACTAAAAGGCTTGGTTAAGGGTTTTGCGAGGGGAATATTGGGCGCTTTTTTGCCTTTTTTCAGCTTAGATAATATATCATTTGCCAATTTTTTAGCCTCATTTACGCTTATTTTTCCTACGATAACTATAACGGCATTTTCGCGCACCAAATACCGTTCATAAAAGCTTACTACATCTTTGCGAGTTATTTTTTGTATGGTTTTTGCGGTACCGTTGATTGGGTGAGCATATGGGTGGGTTAAGTAAAGTGACTGAAAAAAATCATTGATAGCAACCGCGTTGGGAGATTCTTTATCAAAGCGTAAAACTGCTTGTTGCTGTTTTTTTTGTTGTTCTAAATTGGCATTAGAAAAGCTAGGTTTACTAAGAATAGCGGTAAAAATTTGCATGGCATTTTTATAAGCCATAGGCTCAGTTAAACTATTAATTGCAAGGTCTAACATGTCACGCGATGTGCTAGCATCAATGATAGCCCCTGTATCGGCTATTAAATTCGCCACTTCTTGCGTATTAAGATTGGCGTATCCTTTAGTAAGCAATGAGCTTGTTAAAGCGCTAAGCCCAAATAACTCGCCATCCATAGCAGATCCTGCCTTAAATCCAACGTGCACAGTTACCATAGGCACGCTGTCCGAGGCAAGAAACAACACAGGGACGTTGTATGGATTAGCTATCTTGATTGGTATTTGCGCATAGCTGGTAAAGCTTAGTAAGCTAATGACTAATAATTGGAAAAATTTAAAGTGTTGCATAAGTTACTTCCTTGTGGAATTACTTGGTTGCAGCTGAGCTACAGTTAAAGCAGATTGAGAGAAATATTTGTTGGCACATTCTCTAATTTCGTTATTAGTGACAGCCTCTATTTGCGTGCGATAGGCATCGATAACCTTAGAAGCTAAACCTATAGAATTTACAATTCCTAGTTCGCTTGCTTGACTAAATAAAGAATCTTCGGCATAGGTTTTTTGCGCAATAAGCTGGGTTTTAATTCTTTGCAATTCTTTGGCGCTAACAAGTTCAGTTTTAAGCCTATTAATTTGTTGCAAAATAGCTTTTTTTACTTCTTCTAAGTTACTTGCAGCACTAGGAACTGCAAAAAAGATAAATTGGGTTGCAAGAAGGCTATATAAATCGTAAAACGCGTTGGCCGCAGCTGCTACATGTTGTTTGTTAACTAGTTCTTGATTGAGCCTACCATTATCACCTGCATCTAAAATACCTGCAATAACTTCTAAGACATAAGGAGTTTTAGGATTAATTTGCGCTTCTTTAGGGTTTGTAGCGTTGAGAAGTTCAATATATCTTAAAGATGGGGCGGCAAATGCCATCATCATAATAGGTTGCTCAGCATTTTTGCTAATGTTTACGCTTTTTGCGCCTAGGCTTTGGGGTTCTTGTTGTAATATGCGTTTCGGTAATTGCTTAGAAGGAATTTTACCAAAGTAGTGCTCGATTTTTCTTTGGATGGTAATAGGGTCAACTGCGCCTACTATTATTAGATTGGCATTATTGGGGCTGTAATAGCGTTTATACCATTTTTTTAAAGCAGGTAAATTTATTTGACTAAGATCTGCCATCCAACCAATTACCGGGTGTTGATAAGCAAAAGATAAATAAGCTGTGGCATTAAGTCTTTCTAGGGTTATTGCTTCAGGGTTATCTTCTATTCTTAATCTACGTTCTTCTTTAACTACATTTAGTTCTTTAGCAAAGTCTTGTTCAGTAAGCTGTAAATTTTGCATGCGATCAGCTTCTAAGCGTAAAGGGATATCGATTGATTGGGCGGCAATTTTTTCGTAGTAGGCAGTATAATCTTGCGCGGTAAATGCATTCATTTGTCCGCCATTTTCCGCAATAATTTTAGTAAATTGATCATTAGGAACGGCTTTTGTGCCTTTAAACATCATATGTTCAAGCATGTGGGAAAGCCCTGTAAGACCAGGGGGCTCATCTGCTGATCCTACCTCATACCAAATCATTACAATGGCAATTGGCGCTCTATAATTTGGTTTTATTGTGACTTTTAAACCATTGTCCAATTTAAATTGCACAATATCGGCGTGCACTGGCGCTAAAAAACAGAAAATTATCCCGAGGTACCGCAAAATTTGCTTCATAAGAAGTTGTTTCCTACTGACTTAAGACAAAAGATGGTAGAATTCCACATTTAAGCCCATTTGTACATCTGGAATATTATGTCTTGGTTAAAAAAAGTATTTACTAAAGAAAAAGTAACCCCAAAGGTCATCCCGGGCGTTAGTGAAGGATCTCCCTCTAGCTTGAGCCAAGGTTTACAAAAGACACGCCAGAGTTGGCTTCAAGGTATTGCCTCATTATTATTAGGCAAAAAAGAGCTTAACCCTCTGCTTTTAGAAGAGCTTGAAACCCATCTTCTAGCCGCGGATGTTGGCGTTGAAACGACGCAACAATTAATAGATCCTTTAGTTCAGAGCTTGGCGCGCAAAGAGTTGCAAGATGGTGACCTTGTTCTTGCAACATTAAAACAGCATCTTATTCAATATTTAGAACCAGTTTGTCAGCCTCTTACTATCCCCTCCTCTCTTGGAGCGCCTTTTGTAATTTTGGGCGTAGGGGTTAATGGAGTTGGTAAAACAACAACCCTTGCAAAACTAGCGCGGCAATGGCAACTTGCGGGAAAAAAGGTAATGTTAGCTGCAGGAGATACTTTTAGAGCAGCTGCTATTGAGCAATTGCAGCACTGGGGAGAACAATACAACATTCCTGTGATAGCTCAAGGGAAAGGGGCAGATAGTGCTGCAGTAATTTATGATGCATACCAATCTGCAAAGGCTAAAAGAGTTGATATTTTACTAGCTGACACCGCAGGCAGGTTACATACTCAAGACCATTTAATGAACGAGCTGAAGAAAATAAAACGCGTCCTTGAAAAAATAAGCGCTGATTTACCCCAAGAAACTCTTTTAGTCTTAGATGCAGGTATTGGGCAAAATGCCTTACGTCAAGCACAGCAATTTAACGATGCTATAGGAGTTACAGGATTAGTAATAACTAAACTAGACGGGACGGCCAAAGGAGGCATAGTTTTTTCTTTATCCAAGGCCTTATCTATCCCTCTACGCTATATTGGCATTGGAGAGTCTATAGCAGACTTACACCCATTTGCCGCCAAAGACTTTGTCGAAGCAATTTTTACTTGATTTATAAAATTGGTGGGACGATGCTAATTTTGGTATATGTAGCATCTGGATTAGGTAAATCGTAGTAATGGCTAATTTCCTTCTTAGATAATGGCTTTGGCACTTGTAATGGTGGGCCATTTTCGGCTTTTCCGTAGTCACGCTCTGCGGTTGTGGTTATTTGGGAGGAGCATCCTCCTACAAGTCCTACAAGCGCAAGACTAATTATTTTTATGCAAAATTTTTTCATAAATTATCCCTTATAATATGTTTAATCTCATAACAACGATGAACTTTCAAGTCGTGTTTAAAATCAACATCGATGGTGGCGCTTGTTATATCTTGGATTTGGTACTCTCTGCTTAAAGATTCATCCAACAAAAAGCGCCTTAAATTCGTGGAAAAATATAAAATTCCTGCTTTGCCGAGTCTTGGCATAGACATGTTAATCAGCGCTTTATGATCGCGCTGAATATCAATTACTCCTTGCATCCGCTTAGAGTTTGAAAAGCTTGGAGGATCTAAGAAAATTACATCATATTCGCCTTTGGCTATTTGTAACCACTGCCTAACATCACAGGCGATAAAATGATGGTCCCTAATTTTAAGGTTATTCAGCTTAAAATTTTCTTCTGCCCATCGTAGATAAGTGTTGGATAAATCAATATTAGTAGTTAGAGCGCCCGCTAAAGCAGCATGAACGCTTGCTGCTGCTGTATAGCAAAATAAATTTAAAAACTTGGTGTTATTGTTAAGTTTTTCAAACTTTAAACGTAATAGTCTATGATCAAGAAAAAGCCCTGTATCAATATAATCCTTTAAATTTACCCAAAGTTTGGCTTGGCCTTCTTGAACTTGGATATTTTGCGTAGTCTTGTGGGATTTTTGATACTGGTTTTTGCCTTTTTGCCGTTGCCTAAGTTTACAAATGAGTTTATCAGGCTCAATTTTAAGCGCTTGCATAACTGCTTGCATCATATGAATGCGTCTTTTCTCCGCTACATTAGGCGGTATATCTTTAGGAGGAGCATATTCTTGCAAAACACAATAATCATTATATCTATCAAGAGCAAATGCATATTCAGGTAAGTCAGCATCATAAATGCGATAAGCGTAAACCTTACATCTTTTAGCCCATTTTTCTAGATGAGCGAGCTTTTTGTTAAGCCTATTTACCAGCATGGCTTGCGGGCCTTTTAACTCTCCTACGCTTGATTTAAGTCGATTAGCCTCTTGCATGCTAAAAAGGTATAAGGCGCAAGCTATCTTGCCGTTTAAAAAAGCATATTGCTTATGCGAGCGTAGTCCAATAGCCTTCGCTAATTCTGCATGCTGAGTTAAAACTGCCACTTGCCAATTGCGGTAATAATTAGCAAGCATAGCGCCTAAGCTTTGATAAAGCTTAACGAGGGTTGCCGAGTTTTCCAGCCTTTCGCCGTAAGGTGGATTGCATACAATTAAACCTTTTAAAGATGAAGCCTTATCAGGATTATTAATATCCATTACCTTAAACTCAACTAACTTATCAACTCCTGCACGCGCGGCATTTTGCTGGGCTTGGCTAATGCTTTTAGCATCTAGATCGGTGCCACGTAATTTAATGGTAGTTGGTTTTATTGCGCTAAGGGCTGCTTGCTTTACTTTATTCCATAAACCTTCATCATAGAGCGCCCAATGCATAAACCCGTAGCTTTTGCGCGTAAGCCCAGGAGCAATAGAGGCAGCCAGCATAGCGGCTTCTATAACAATGGTGCCAGATCCACAAAAAGGATCATAAAAATCATATTGCTCCTCTATTAACTTAGGCCAATTAGCGCGAATTAATAAAGCAGCAGCTAGGTGTTCTTTTAAAGGAGCCTCTCCATGAGCAAGGCGATAAGATCTTTGATGGAGACTCGTGCCACTTAAATCAAAACTTAACGTAAGCTCATCATCTTTTAAATAAGCGGCTAAATGAACCTCGGGATTATTTTTATCAACCGATGGCCTAAAGCCATGTTGCTTACGAAAATAATCTACAATACCATCTTTAACGAGCTGAGCCCCATACATGGTGCTCCTAATTGCCGAATTTGTGCCATGAAATGAAATCGCAAAAGTCTTTTGGGCGGAAAAAACTGTTTGCCAAGGATATTGACTACATACTTGTTGAATAAGTTTGTCGGTTGAAGCTTTTGCACTAAATAATATTAAGTTTACTCTGCCAGCAAGTCGCGACCATAAAGATATTTGATAAATTACGTTTAAATTACCTCGTCCGAACACCCCTTGCGGGCTAGTTTTTGCAACTTGTAAACCCAGGGCGCGCACTTCGTCCTCTAAAAGGTAAACTAAATCTCTTGGACAACTAATTAACAAATCATATTGCATGGACTATTACAGCCAATAAACAAAAACAAATAAAAATAGCCAGACGACGTCCACAAAATGCCAATACCAAGCAACTGCTTCAAATGCAAAGTGTCTTTCTCTAGTAAAATGCCGTTTAGCACATCTTACGGTAATAACAATTAACATTATGGTACCCAAAGTCACGTGTAAGCCATGGAACCCGGTTAACATGAAAAATGTTGTGCCATAAATGCCAGCATTTAGCGTGAGGCCCATTTCGGTGTATGCTTCATGATATTCGTAAGATTGACAGATTAAGAATAAAACCCCAAGCAGAATAGTTGCCAGCATGCCAATAATTAAAGAACGCTGCTTTTGATATTTGAGCGCCCAGTGTGCCCAGGTAATTGTGACCCCAGAGCTTAATAATAAACAGGTATTAATAGCCGCAAGCCCCCAAGCACCCATGGTTTCTTTGGCACCAGTAAATACTTGGTTGTTAGGGTTAGCCACAAGTGGCCAGATCGCTTTAAAATTTGGCCATAAAATTAGGTGAGTCATAGGATAACTTTCCCCACCTAATAAAGGCACTGACCAATAACGCGTAAAAAATAAAGCCCCAAAAAATGCCCCAAAAAAACAAACTTCGGAGAAAATAAACCAGAACATGCCCCAGCGGAATGATCTATCTACTTGTAAGTCATAATAACCATGATTGTTTTCCCAAATTACTTGCGAAAACCACCCAAACATCATGGTTATGAGAATAAAAAAGCCTGCGGTAAATATATATGGCCCATACCAATCATGATGCAACCAAGATGCAAATCCAACTAAAAATGTTGTGAGCCCAACTGAACCAACCAAAGGCCAATGGCTCGGTCCTGGAACGTAATAATGACTATGTTCACTCATGGTTAAATTTCCTCTCTCAAACCTCTAACCTTTCCCCCATAAGCGTCAAGTTAAGGAAAATTGATTAGAAAACCTCCGTCTTTGCGAGCGTTAGCGAAGCGATTTTCAGTCAAAGTGCCGATCTGGATTGCTTCGCTGCGCTCGCAAAGACGGGTATTTTCTCTTAACTTACCGGCTATGACCTTTCCCCGTAACATCAAACAAAGTATATGATAATGTAAGAGTACGAATATTTTGCGGTAAATCTACATCAACATGAAACAAAAGCGGCATATGCATTGCTTCATGAGCACCTAAGGTTTGCTTGGCAAAACAAAAACACTCGGTTTTTTTAATATGTTTTGCTGCAATCCCCGGAGTTACGCTGGGGATTGCTTGTACGGTCATTTCATTTTCTGTGGTATTTTCCGCGTAATAACTTAATTTTGCCACACTTCCTGGATGAATTTTTACTTCTTTTATTTCAGGATAAAATGCCCAGGGTAAGCTAGGCCTTTGCGTTGCCATAAACTGCACGGTTATTGTTCTTGAGGTATCTATTTTAGCGCGCTTTTCATTATAAGCTTCTGCTAACATACTGGTTTTACCATTTATACCTAGGGCTTGGCACATTTTGTTATAAATAGGCACCAAAGCAAAACCAAAGCCAAACATCAGGAGCGCTAAAAAAAACAAAAACCCTACCAGCTTTACGTGCTGATTTTTTTTCCCCACTAGTCATCTCGCCAAGATAAAATTTCTGGTGGAGTTGTGAAGCTATGGTAAGGAGGCGGCGAAGGTAGTATCCATTCAAGACCGTGTGCACCTTCCCATACTTTAGCTTTAACTTTCTCCCCGCCACGAATAGTTTTAATTACGTTGTATAAAAAGATAAGCTGGGCAAAACCAAAAATAAATGCGCCAACTGTGGCAATTTGGTTAAAATTCGTAAACTGTAAAGCGTAATCAGGAATCCTGCGTGGCATACCCGCCAAACCTAAAAAATGCATGGGAAAAAAGGTAACATTAACTGAGATAACCGACAACCAAAAATGCCATTTACCTAAGCGCTCGTTATACATATGCCCAGTCCATTTAGGCAGCCAGTAATAAGTCGCTGCAAATAAAGAAAATACTACGCCTGGCACTAAAACATAGTGAAAGTGACCCACGACAAAATAAGTATCTTGATATTGAAAATCTGCTGGAACTAATGCCAACATAAGACCAGTAAAACCACCTATAGTAAATAAAAACACAAAAGCAACAGCAAATAACATTGGGGTTTCAAAGGTCATAGATCCTTTAAACATGGTACTAACCCAGTTGAAAACTTTAATTCCGGTAGGGACAGCAATTAGCATAGTGGTATACATAAAAAATAACTCGGCAGCAAGCGGCACCCCACTCGTAAACATATGGTGCACCCACACAATAAAAGACAGAAATGCAATCGCGGCTGTTGCGTAAACCATAAAATTATAACCAAATAAAGGTTTACGGCTAAAGGTAGGGATAACTTCAGAAATAACTCCAAAGGCTGGCAAAACTAAAACATAAACTTCAGGATGCCCAAAAAACCAAAATATGTGTTGAAAAAGAATTGGATCGCCCCCGCCTGCTGCTTCAAAAAAACTGGTCCCAAAATGCCTGTCTGCAAGCATCATAGTAACTGCGCCTGCTAAAACTGGCATTATGGCAATCAATAAAAATGCCGTAATTAGCCAAGTCCAAACAAACAATGGCATTTTCATCATTGTCATACCTTTAGCACGTAAGTTTAAAATGGTCGCAATAATATTAATCGAACCCATAATAGACGATAGCCCAAGCATATGAACGGAAAAAATCATAAAATCAGTGCTAGGTGGCGCATACTTAGTTGATAATGGCGCGTACATTGTCCAGCCAAAGTTAGGCCCGCCGCCTGCATGAAACATAGTTGAGAATAATAAGGTAAAAGCAAAAGGTAAAATCCAAAAACTCCAATTATTTAAGCGCGGCAAAGCCATATCAGGTGCGCCTATCATCATAGGAATTTGCCAATTCGCCATACCGGTAAAAGCCGGCATAATAACGCCAAACAACATAATAAGCCCATGCATGGTAGTCATTTGGTTAAAGAAATTAGGATCAACAAAGCGGTGCCCAGGCTCAAAAAGCTCAGCGCGAATTATTAGAGCCATGGCTCCAGCAACAAAAAAGCTTACTAAGGCAATTAATAAATATAAGGTGCCGATGTCTTTATGGTTAGTGGTAAAAACCCAGCGTTTAATAAAACCAAGTATCCCTTTACCTTGTTCTGGTCCATGAGATTCATCATGGTGAGTTTCTTCATGCACAAGCACCTGGCTCATTTTAACCTCCCGGCATTTACTTTATTAACTATCTTTGGCGGAATTAAATTCAGCTCGCGCACTTTAGCAACTTCGCTAGCCTGTACTATATCATTAGTATTGTTATCCCAAGCATTACGCTCATAAGTTACAATTGCGGCAATTTCTTTATCTGTAAGTTGCGCATGATAGCCATCCATAGCAGAGCCAGAGACGCCATGTAAAATTATACTAATATGCCTTGAAATTGGTTTACCTATCGAAACAGAGCTACCTTTTAAAGCAGGATACAATGGCGGGATACCCTCACCATGTATTTGATGACATGAAGCACAAAGTTCACGATATTTTTTCTTTCCCAACTCCATAAGTTCATTTCTAGTTAAAATAACTTGCGCTGCTGGTTCTTTTTGCGTTATTACATATTTATCTTCTACTTTTGCTTGAGCCGTTACCCATTTATCAAAGTCTTCTTGACTTACAGCTTCAACCACAATCGGCATAAATCCATGGTTTATCCCGCATAGCTCAGCGCACTGCCCCCTATAAGTACCTGGCTTTTCTATCCAAGTCCAGGCTTCATACATATAGCCAGGAATAGCATCTCGCTTAATACCAAGCTCCGGCACCCACCAAGAATGGACGACGTCTTGCGAAGTTACTAAAAACCTAATTTTCTTTAAAACGGGTAAAACTAGTGGTTTATCAACTTCTAATAAATACCATTGCCCTTTAGGCTTATGGTTTTCAATTTGGGCAAAAGGGGTTGCTAAAATACTATAAAACTGAATACCCTCATTTAAATACTGATATTGCCACTTCCACTGTGAGCCAGTAACTTTAATGGTTACATCAGAGTCATTGGTATTATGCATATCAATTAACACTCTGGTTGCAGGAAAAGCGAGGCCCACCAATATCAAAAAAGGAATAATTGACCATACGATTTCAAGGCGTAAATTATCGTGAAAATTGGCTGCTACATATCCTTTGGATTTACGGTGGTGAATAATGGAGTAAATCATTACCCCAAAAACAAGAACCCCAATAACAGCGCATATATATATCGCAATCATGTGTAAGTCATACATTTCATGGCTAATAGGCGATACCCCTTTATACATATTCATTTGCCAAGGAGATGCATCTGCATAAAGCCTAATAGACAATGTAATTAGGGAAAAAATTCCTAGTATATATTTCACCATAGTGAGTAATTACCTGTAGTCGTTGACTGGCTTAAGATATATTTAATTGCTTCTAATATTTCATCTGACGAGCACTCCGCACACCCGCCATTTTGGGGGTGCACCCTACTATGCATAGTGTTAGCAAACAATACATCAACATTTTGCTTGACCAATGCATCCCACTTTTCCTTGTCACCTATTCGTGGCGCACCTTCTTTACCAGAATTATGGCAAAGGGCACAACTATCAAAGTATACTTCTTTACCAGTCGAGGGGAATGCTCGTTTGCCACCTTTTTTAAGGTTATCCCATTGCGAGCGAGTTAAGGAGTTGTTTAATAAATAATCTACTGCAGAGATTAAATCGTTATCTGAACAAGTAACACAAGCACCCTTTACTGGCATGCTGTTATAGCCATTTATGGTGTGTCTATATAAACCACTAAGACCGCTAGATTTTAGACGCAAATACCAATTTGCGCTATCTCCATTACGGGGCGCGCTCATTTTGCCTTCCTGATGGCAGATTTCACAGACTTTATAATACACTGCTTTGCCGCGCTGAATTGAAGGCTTAGCTTCTGAAGGGGAAAAAGCTAAAGGTTCGGTACTAATAACTGTCTTAAGAAAGGTTGCTATGGCCAAGCGATCTTCTGGGGTCATATGCTGTAGACTATTGTGGTTTACTTCCGCCATTGGTCCAACTACTGGACCTGCTTCATTAATTAATTCATGAGTTGAGAAAACATCGGCCACATCTTGGTGGGTTGCTGAGATTAAGCCGTATTTAGTAATATTAGGCGCCCAATATCCATCAACAAAGCTGCCAGTTAAATAGTAGCGCCTTTTAGGAGATCCAAAGATGGTTAAAGGCGTATGACACATGCCACAATGTCCAAGGCCTTCTACAATATAACGCCCTCTATTCCATTCGTTGTTTTGCTCTGGGTTATATTTAAACTGTTTAGCATGTGGAAAGAAAAATAATATATTCCATCCCCACAAAGAAAAACGCGCTCCTGGCATATTAAATGGAAAAGGCAAAGATTTATTTTTTTGTTTAACTGGCGGTATGTGCATAAAATAGGTATATAAAGCTTTAGCATCTTCGTCAGTAATCTTGGAAAAATATATGTAGGGAAAAACTGGGAAATAATTATGCCCTTTAGGATCGCGGCCCTTTTTAAGGGCGCGAATAAAGTCTTCTTCGGTCCATTTGCCTATCCCAGTTTCTTTGTCGGGAGTTATGTTTGGTGAGTAAAAAGTTCCAAAGGGGGTCGCTAGAGGTAACCCTCCTGCATATGGCGCTGTACCCTCTTTAACATTCGTATGGCAAGCAATGCAGTCGCCCATTTTAGCAAGGTATTCCCCACGCTCTATTAAAGCATCTGTGACTTTATCTTGGGTGGGTTTAATCTCTGGGTAGGGCGGATAAAATCCATCTATTAGAAGATCTTTTTTATGGTGTGTAAGAGCTTCTTCGGCGAATGCTTGAGTAAGGAATATTCCTAAACTAGCTGCAATTAGAAAATAAGCTCTAAAACGCCAAAAAAAGGCCACCACGCCTTCTCCTTATATTAAGTTTTGGATAGAGAAGTAAAACTGGCGGCCATTTTAGCTTTCTTAAGTAGGGGATGCAAGAAGTTGCTTGTGTCATGCCCATAGAGGAGTAGGTTGGGCCTTGGCCCAACATAAGAGATGGTTGATTTTTAAGTTAATGTCAGCTTGCCAAACATGAATAATATGTTGCCTGCATTAGTATTACCAGGAACATAGGTTGCGTATAAGCTTATTCGCCAAATTCCTACAGAAACCATAGGAAGTGGAATGCCAATAAAAGGGATGCCGTAAAAAATATCTTTTCTCTCGGTCGCAAACCAGGTAAATCCTCCTCCTAAGTTAAGCGTTTTGGGCAAATGCAACATTTTTAAAAATCCATAGCCAACTACAGGCTGAAAATTATAATGCGAGTCGGAAAATCCAATAGCATATAAAGCATGCCAATCGCCATCTTCATCATAAAAACCCCTACCTAAACCTCCTCCTTCTGCAAACTCGTTCCACTGTGCTCTCTGTATTCTTGCGCTGCCATAAGTAAAGCGGTTATGCCAAGCGTAACCTGTAACATATAAATCGGTTGTGCCGTCATACCATATTTGATGCAATCTATGTTGCACTTTATCCATGAAGGTAGGTTTACTATCATTTTTAAAGCCCGCGCTAACCCAAGGAGTAGTTGGTTGATTTGGCGTGGCAAAAGAATTTGCGACGATAAGGAAAAAAAATGCCAACCAGAGTGGAATTTTCTTCATGTTAAGCGCCAGCAAATTAATAGTGAATATTAAAAAACTATCCTATTATCACAACTAGTACAACCTCTGTACATGCTAGGCAACAGGTAAAGTAACCCCGCGTTGACCTTGATATTTACCATTTCTATCAAGGTAAGACACGGTACAAGCTTCATCAGACTCTAAAAATAATAGTTGTGCAACCCCTTCAAAAGCATAAATTTTCGCGGGCAAAGGAGTAGTATTTGAAAACTCTAAAGTTACATTCCCTTCCCACTCAGGCTCAAGCGGAGTCACATTGACAATTATCCCGCATCTTGCATACGTTGACTTACCTAAACAAATAACTATAACGCTCCTTGGAATACGAAAGTACTCGACAGTTCTTGCAAGCGCAAAAGAATTAGGCGGGATTATGCAGACATCTGCTTTCACATCCACAAAACTTGAGGAGTCAAAGGATTTTGGATCAACAATTGCGGAGTTAATATTGGTAAAAACCTTAAACTCATCCGCACACCTTACATCATACCCATAGCTCGACAAACCATAAGATATTCCTCTTCCCTCTCCTTTTGCCGCTTGTTTATTTTGCTGCGCTTCAAATGGAGTAATCATTCCATAATCTTGCGCCATTTTTGCAATCCATTTATCTGACTTTACTGGCATGGTTATATCCTTAATTAGAAAAATACCCCTAGTTGTAATAATACTGTATCAGCGCCGCCTCCTGTGCCTATACTATTTGCATTAGGTGGGAAAAGCGGTGCGTTGGCTCCGTTTGCATATTGCGAAGTGCCATAATCAAAATCGTGCCGGTATTCTAAACTCTCCAGAGTATCTTTCCAAATGGAAATATTATATACCGCATTTACCCTTTGCTGCGGAATATTTAATGCTAAAGATTCAGTCGACCATTGATACCCAACTGATAAAGTAGCCGGCTTATCGAATGACCTAAAAGTTAACCCTGCTTCAACTTGCCCTGCTTGAGGTAAAGCGCCTACCCCATTGTAACTTAAGTCTTGAGTGCGAAAGCGGCCAATAGCACTTACCCACTCAGCGGTTAAACTGTAACGCCCAAAGCTAACGTTACCATGTACATCCACTGCAGGAATCTTTTTAACATTTTCTGAGCCATTCGTTAAAGAACCGAAGCCGCCAAAAGTTGTGTTAGGCATAGCTGCGGTATACTGCATACCATAGGCATTGTTCATGGAAGAAATAAAGCTGGCACCAATTTCTCCACTGCCTTTTAAAATTGAAAAAATATACGCTGCATTAAAACCACCAACTGCATTAGAGCCTAAGGTTGTATCTGCGCTAAATATGTAAGCCGCAAACAGCGGTCCTATTTTTTCTTCTGATTTATATCCTACGATTAAAGGCCTTGCTAAAGTACGCGATATAACTGTGGGTAAAGTAGGGCTTACCATTGAGGTACTATAGCGACCAAAAGGTACATAGATTTGACCTGCAGTAAGGTATAAAGGCGATTTATCCGGATTGCCAAAGTTTACAAAGCCCATATTTAAACTTAGGCCTGATTTAGCAACGCGCTGCACACCCACTCCAGGAGAAGCTGAATTATAGGCAATTGCCATATAAGCTTCGACTGATTTATTGGCAATTGCCGCAATATCTAATTCATCCGCACCTAAATCTATATTATTGGTTAATTGATTAAAATAATTGCTTCCTGCTGATAATACTGGAATAACTTTACCACTGACCGCAATAACTGGGACATCAGGTGGAACATAGCCTACAGCTCTATATGCCTTATAAAGGTTACGCCTTTGTTCCATTAAGCGAATATCACGGTTAATACTTGAGATGTTAACTATATAGTCAGATCCATCGAAAGCAGGACGCGCACCAAGGTAGGGCGAGCTAATGACTGGCGTACCTGCTATATAGGTAACCACCTGATGATCCGCTATTAAAGCAGTGGGATAAAATTCTAATGGTCCTGGATGTTTGTTAGGTAGCTTCACATAAACTTTACTTACGTGAAAATTTTTATGTTTATGCTTGCTATGTTTTTTGGGTTTTTTATGCCCGCTATGCGAGTTGTGGTGTTTCTTAACTTCTAGCTCGTTATTTAATTTATCTGTCTTATCTGCCGCAATCGAGTTTACTGAAAAAGCAAACAGAAATAAAAAAATCCAAAAAAGGCGCATGATAACTCCTGAATAATCAAAGGAGCAAAATGATAATCCAAGAGACCTATTTTTATCGAGTATTTTATTAAAAAATTGTAAAAATAAAGTTTTTGCAAAAAATGTCGACAAAAGAGGAAACAACAAGCATATAGATGAAATTTAAAATAACGTGCCAATTAAAAGGAGCAAATCATGGCTTCAGCAAAAAAACTACAAGATTCATTTTTAAAAGAACTAGAAGCAACTCAATTACCGGTATCTGTGTTCTTGGTAAATGGAGTAAAGCTCCATGGGTTAATTGAGGCTTTTGATGACGAAGTCTTACTGCTAAAAGGATCACTAACTCAGATCGTGTATAAACACGCCATCTCAACAGTGGTACCTTCTAAAATGATTTCCATAGACGAAAAATAGGTTTTCCAGTTTGCAATACCGCCTGCGTCACTTATGCCGCAGGCGGTATTTTACTGCCAAATAAAATATAACCATACTAAACAAGAAGATAACAATAAAATCATAACCAAAGGGAATTATATTTCTGCCGCCCCCAAATGATCCTAGATAAGATATAGTAACTAAGCCACATAAATAGGGAATTAACCAAAACGCTGATTGTAATCCTAGAGACTTGGATTTCAATCTGTCATTAAGATAAGCAAAAATAAAAAAGAAAAATCCTATTACTAACGCAATGCTTAATTTAAAAATAGTATCCCATCCAGTCCAAAAACTTAGTAAGTTACAAAAATAAAATGCGGAAAAACTTAATAAAGGCACTCCATAAAGACGAAATTTACGCTGTTTGTTAGGATACTCAAGCCGCATGGTATATAAAGCAATAGGCCCAATGGCATAGGAAACGACCATTCCCGAGACCAAAAAACTCACCATAGCCTGCCAGCCAGGTAAAGGCAAAAATAACAACATCCCCAAAACAAAATTGCAAAAAATAGCTGCAATCGGAAAATGCTGCTTATTTACATAAGATAGCCATTTAGGCATCGTGCCAATTTGACTCATAGCATAAAGAATACGCGCAGTTGAAGTAACGTAAACTAAACCTGCCCCCGCAGGAGAAACTGCAGCATCAAGGTAAAGTAGCTTCATGATAAAAACCAAACCTAACATAGCAGCAAGCCCTGCGAAGGGCCCAGCATCCCCTGTATAACTTAAATACCTAAAGCCATGTCTAAGCTGGCTTTCATCCAACACTCCAAGAAAAGCTACCTGCAAGCCCAAATAAATAACTAAACATAATAAGACAGAGCCCACAATTGACAGCGGTATGCTATAAGACGATTGCTTCGCTTCGCCTGCAAGTTCAACACCATGTTTAAATCCGGTAAAAGCAAAAGCTATGCCTCCTGAAGCTAGCGCAGTTAATATTGCATGCCAGCCAGAAATTGAGGCCATTGTTGGAAAAAGATCGGCAAAGTTACCAAAAGAAAATTGCGTTTCGATAAATGCAAAAATAGTTAAAACAATTACTATTATTTTGAATAAAAATAATCCAAGGTTAAACCTTTCTAAACCTTTAAAACTTACAATATTAATAATGCAAAAACTTAGCATTAAGCCTGTAGCCCACATTAGACCTAAGGCAGTTAAGACCGGGGCTCCATGAACATTATGGACTAAGCTAGGAAAAAAAGTCGAGGCATATTGCAAAATTGCCTGCACTTCAATAGGCGCCATAGTTAATGCCGATAACCACGCTGTCCAACTACCAACAAAACTTGTAAGCGTACCGTGGCTTAGCTGCGGAATTTGGGCGCTCCCTCCTGCTAAAGGAAACATCACCGCAAGCTCAGTAAAAGTTAAAGCAACGAGCGCGGTTGCAAGCCCGCCAATTAACCAAGCAATAAGACAAGCCGACCCTGCAATTTTTGCCGCATAAAGAGGAGCAAACAACCAAGCAGAGCCTATCATACCATTTAGACCAATGGTTAAAAGCATAATAGGCGAAAATCTACGGGCTAATTTTAGCATGATGCGTATACCTTAAGGGAATGTGCTGCAATAATCAACTATGCTCCACCGCCTTCACTGTCTGCGATAAAGCCATCTTGGGAGGTTGCGATGTATAGGATTATTTGATTCATGAGTTTATTTTATCCCACAGACTAAGCAGGACTGATAAAATCAAATGAGTGCTCCCGCACGGCTATTTTAATTGTTTCGTGGTTAAAACTGACTAATGTTTATATTTTGGCCCGACAGCCGTGACCTCGAATAGAAGAGAGAGAGACTAGAGTGAGCTTTCATGGTAGAGTAATGCTATTCACGAGAAGATTGATAAAAATATGTTAATTGATTTAACGCTAAAAATTAATCCTAAAAATGCAACAACGCCATTAGCAGCACTTGGGCATTATGGAACGCACATTGATGTCATGGAGAATGTGAGCCTTCCTATTGAAAAATTTATCACAGTTGGCAAGCTCATTGATATTACACTCATCAGAAATCGCTTGATCCAAGTTGAGGATATTGAACATCAGATCCCCATTACTAAAAACGATTTTGTAATTTTTCGGTCTTGTTGGTTATATGATCATGATTATGGGACAAAAGATTACTTTTTCAATCATCCTCAACTTTCTGATGCAGTCATTGATTATTTGCTTGAAAAAAAAATTTCGTTTATTGGTTTGGATTTTCCGGGAGCTCAACTGCATGAAAAACACAAAGACGTTGATCTAAAATGTGCTTCACAACAGGTATATCTTATTGAAAACCTGAATCATTTAGAGTTAATTACCCAACCAAGCTTTAAAGCCTATTGCTTCCCCATGCATTTTTACGGCAATTCAGGTATTCCGATTCGAGTTATTGTGGAAATTGGTTAGACAAAAGTACTGTTGTTCCAGAATTCATATCCTGGTTTTTAATTGCAAAAAATCCTAACTTCTCGGTGTGAGATATATTTACCGTCGCTATTGTTTCTGTTTGTTTAGCAGAAAAAAAGTGAATTGGTCTTGGTTGTTTTTTTTTGGCTTCGTCTAGAACAACAAGATATTGATTGAGTGAGCTTGGATAATTATCTCTAAGTATTTTCAATGATCGGTTAAGGTGTTGCTGCAACGTTTTTTTATGTTGCATACCCCAACTTGCCATCCAATCAGGGTGATCACCAATTTCTCCTGGAGTACAAAGTTCTTCTAGTTTTAAAACAGAGGGATTATCTTGCTTACCATTAAAGTAATGCTCCCATACTGTGTTGATGGTATGAGTTGATTCTGCAATCTGTTTTATTAAAAAACGCTCCATTCCGAGTACTAATGCTTCTTCAACGAGAATGGAGCATTTTTGATGGGATTGGAGTTGATGAAAGTCCTTCGGATAGACTTGCGTATATTCTGAAAGTACAGCATCAACAGTGGGGAAAGGTAAGTTAAGTCCTCGAGAAACCCAATGATGGATCCGATCGTGTGCAACATAACGAGGTTTTTTGTATCCCTTAAAAAAAGCGCTTCTTACTAGCATGCCCTGAACAATATCTTTGAGTGCAGCCATCTTATTTTCTTCAATTCGGAGTTCTTTTCCTAATGCTAGAAGCCAAAATAATTTGAAATATTCTGGTTGAGACGTGAGATAAAATGGATTCGTTCGATTTGATAAGGGAATGTAAGATGCCTCGCCGAAAGGTAAGACTTTATGTGCCCATTTTTTTTGAGTAATTTCCTGAAAAATCCTTAAAAAAGGAGATTCTATTTCTTCAGGTATAACAAATATATCAATGGGTTGTTCATGTACTACTCCGTGAAATGAAACTGGGTTGATATAGCGAAGGTTTTGAACTTTTCTAGAAAATGTAAAAAATTCTGGTTCTAGCATGAGCAACTGAATGCGTTGTGGAACAGAAGATGGGTTGAGGTAACTTCTCATTCGAGTCCAAAACATAGATATATTCTTCCGTGGTATGCGTGTAGATTGCATCGTAAAAATCATTTCATAGTCAAGGCGAAACTATTATGGGAAGTGTTAGGTTGAAAGTCAATACTTAATAAAACTGCGCAAAAAATACTGTAACTCAGTAAAAAATGCCACATAACTTCTGCTTGGTTTATTTGAAGTGGGTAAGCCACCAGTATCGTAGATCAAATATCAGCAGCCTCTAATATCGAAAAAAAGCTCGCGCAATTTTTATAATTCATCACATAAATATTGCCTACCCACTGCTCTTGTTCACCCGCGTAAATTAATAATCCTTTGGGACATCTCTCTCCAACGAGGTTTTGATAGAATTTCAAATTTTTTAATAGCACGGGGTTAAACGTCTGTGTTGATTTAATTTCAATAGGAATGAGTTGATGGCCTTGTTGAATAATAAGATCGACTTCATTTTGATGATTATCTCGATAATAATACAATTTAGAATCCAAACCCTGATTGAGTTTAGCCTTCATGATTTCGAGCATCACCAAATTTTCAAATAAATGACCGCGAATGGGATTTCGGTTCATGTGTAAATCGGTCTCAATCCCAAGCAAGTAACTGACTAATCCGAGATCAGTAAAAAATAATTTCGGCGCTTTAATCACCCGTTTGCCAAAGTTTTCAAAATAAGCTGGCAACAACTTAACCAAATACGAGGCTTGTAAAACAGAAAGCCAGGCATGAATGGTAGGACTAGAAACGCCAACATCGTTCGCTAACGATTCAAAATTTAAGATGCAGGCAACACGTCCAGCACAAAGCTGCATAAAGCGTTGAAACTGATCAAGATTCTGAACATTAATAATTTGCCTGACGTCACGTTCAACATAGGTTCTGACATAAGTTCGGAAATAAACTGGCGCGTCGATGGGCTTATCGTAAAGTCGTGGGTAACCGCCTTTGATGAGTAGTGCATCTAGGTCGAGCGGTAGTTGATTGTTTTTCATTTCTTGCATAGACAAAGGTAATAATTCTAATAGTCCCGTTCGTCCTGCTAGGGATTGTGAAATGGCCTCACTTAATGCAACTTGATGGCTACCTGTTAGAATAAACTGTCCCATTTGATTGTTCTCATCAACCAAGACTTGTATATTCGACAGTAATTCAGGCAACCTTTGAATTTCATCTAATATGAGGCCTTGTGGATAGGTTGAAAAAAGCTGCCTAGGATCGGATGCAATGAAGGCTCGTGTATCTGGTTCCTCAAGATTAATATAAGTTTTGTGTGGGTATAACGCTTTAACCAAGGTTGTTTTTCCTGACTGACGTGGCCCTAAGAGAGTCATAACAGGAAATTGTTTGCTTTGTGCTAAAAGCGTTGTTTGCAGCAGACGTTGAAACATAGTATAAACCGTACGCATTTAAAATTAAATTTTATATATGTACAATCTTAGACGGCTATTCCATAAATAGCAAGCAGTGCAAGGTGCTGAGAGGTTTGATCATGGTCCCGCCTTGGGGATTGCTACTTGTGCGTTCATGAGGATATGCATCGCATAGGGCATTAAAAAAACAAGCGGTTATTGGTTGAGTGAAGTTTGTACCCTCTGG
>MHBC01000011.1 GCA_001804735.1 Legionellales bacterium RIFCSPHIGHO2_12_FULL_37_14
TCCCCAACCCTTCTCCCGCAAGCGGGAGAAGGGAGCTTTTATGATTTATTAAGACGGGACAGCCCTGCCCTCCTTATATCCTCTTTATCACTTCATAATGCTGAGTTTCAGCTTGTTTTCCGAGAAAATTAGCATAGTAAAAGCGGAAAAATATTATGGTATTGAGGGCTAGGATAAAAAAACCTTCCATAATCAAATTGGGATAATAGGGTAATAACTCTTGTTGCAGACGCTCCCAAATAATATAAGAAGTTAATCCAGGTATTCCTATAACAGAGATTCCAACGAATAAAACTAGCAAATTATAAAAAGGAGTTTTATAAAAGCGGCCAGTGTAGTTAAACCTTGCCTCAAGCCTTATCCCATGAATAATTAAATCAACAATAAAGTAAAACATAACGATAAAAAAGCCTAGCTCAAGATGCAAAGTAAAATTATGCAAATGCTCAAATAAGGTAGTAAATATTGTAATCGTTGAGGCACAGAGCACGGCAAAAAAATGCAATGGCTTATATTTATATAAAGTTGCGATAAAGTTAAACCCTAGCCCTAAAAGCAGCAGACTTTCATCAAATATTCCAACTTTAAGATGTAAGAAGCAATAAATACATATTTCAAACAATATAAATAAACTCAAGCTGATAATTAAATAATTTCGGATTGAGTGTTTGCGTGTTTGGGAATTATAAAGACCTAAAAATAACTCAATACTATAAATAATCATTCTTGGGAGATAAAAATCATGATAAGCCAAGTGAAATAAATAGTTTTTTAAATATTTAGGCACTAATGATTTGCTGCGAGCCTTAAGCGCATGATGATGCCGGCGATTTTCAACATGATGTTTTTGGTAAATTAAAGAGGGGGATTTTAAGAAGTTAAAGGAACGATAGACTCCATTAGCCATTCCATGAATTAGCGCCAAGGTATAAAAACCCAAAAGAATTTCAATATAGACAAGAGTTAATTGGGTGATAGAAGAATATGCAATAGCTGATTTTGCATCAGTTGCTATTTTACTCATTAAATTAGTCATAAAACTTGCCGCTAATAATAACGAACACATAATAAAATTAAACATAGGATTAAAGTTTGGGTGGTTAAGGGCGATGTTTAAAAAAATAAACATAGGGATATGGGTTGCAAGCCCTCCATAAAAAATAGCACTTGAAGGTGTAGGACCTTCCATAGCGCGGGGTAGCCAGACAAAAGGAAAAACACTCGATTTAATTAAACATGCTAATAAAATAAACCCCAAGGTAGTTGGATTCGCTATCTGGGTATAAATGTGCTTATCAAAGTAAGCGGATGTAATTAATGCCGAGTAAAAAATAATATCAGCAAATTTATAGATAACTAAAATAATTAAAGAATTTTTAAGCACTGCCATCCTGTGCTCATAAAATGCAATTAACAATACAGAGCATAATCCTAATAGCTCCCAGCCTATAAATATACTTTCCGAGCTACTAGTTAAAATTAGCAAAAAAACAGCAAGTTCTAATAAATAAAGTAAAGCAAAAAATTTATAAAAGTAACGCTCACGATGTAGATAAATAGAAGAAAAACGCGCTACTAAAGAAATTAACCCTATGCAAAAAATAAAAAAACTTATTGAATAACTAGACCACACGATCTTAAAGTTATTGGCAAAATATAAAAATTCATTAATAGTAATTTGGGCTAAATAAGGTGCAAAAATAACAATCAAAGCTAGATGAAAAATATCCAGACTTATTCCCACTGAAACAATAAAGCGCACTTTTTTTTCGCCCAGTTGCACAGGATTTTGCCCACTAAAAAATAACACCAAGAAAAACCGCAAGATGGTCGAAATCGTAAAATAATAAAAAAAATACTCGGATAACATTCTATTCATAATGTAATGTGGCCAAAATTAAGATTATTTGCATGGGTAAAAATATCCTCATCTTGATGAAAATAACTGGGAGGAAATTCTTGTTTTGTGAAGCGAATAAATTTAGAGTCACAATAGCAATATACATTATCATCTTCGATATCATGCACAAAAAGCGAGATCCATTGATTCTTAACTAATTGGGTAAATTCATTCGCTTCGTTAAGCAACTTTTTAAGGATAGCTAAGGAAGAAATAATTAATACACATAAACGGATGGGTTGATGTATTTCTATCATTTGGCTAGTAAGCCCTGTTTGTAAATCACTTAAATAACCATTCATAACTCCAATTAAAGCTGTCACATTATGGGGTAACTTAGTACCACAGCCATAGGTTTCATTATCTATATAACTAAAAAAATATTCGAGATTTATTCCTGCGCATACTAACGCCGCGGTACTTAGAATTTGCTGTAAAATAATCCCATTTTTGTCTTCTAAAGGATCGTAAGAAATTAAAAAAGCACGTCTATCTAAAAATAAATTTTTTGAATAAGATCTAGGGCCTATAATGCATAATGCATTTGTTGAATGGCCATACTCAGGCCTTGGTTGACGTAAATCTATAGATCGCTCTAAAGTTTTGCCGAGATAATATGCAGGTTTTTTATGATATGGAATGGCGGAAAATCTCCGACAACGCTCTTTTGCGTTTAATTGCGTAGCTTGATGAATGCGTTGTTGAATTAGTTTAAATTTAGGATTAATTAAACTATCAGTTAAATACCAACTAACCTCATCACTGCAGGTATTATGATAAGCGCCTATAAATTGCGTATTTTTCGGGATAACTATACCCTGCATTTTTAGCTCTTCTTTAACTTTAGCCTCATTTAATATCAAAGCCATTAAACGCGAGTTTGCGCCGCCTCTTCCTCCACCACAAGCTCCACAATCATAGGCAGCTTCGTGCGGATTATTTAAGCTAGATGATCCATGTCCCATTAAAATTATAAAAGGGGCAAATTGTTTAGTTAGACCAATATTCACAAGGAAGTTGGCAGCAACTTTTACGCGGTCTTTTAAATCCATACCCAGAGGATAATTAGCGGCTTTTTTATATTTTAAGTCCGTTTGTAGGTTTTTATTTATTAGTTTTACAAATTTATGTTTAACTTTTGCCGTAAGCCTTGGAGAGATCATATCTAACGTAAAAGGAATAACGTTTAAAATACATCCACAAAAGGCCTGTAGGCTATCTTTAAATATAGTTTTTGAGCTAAAAGCAGCTATCCATAGAATCTCTGCCCAATATAAAATAGGATTTGGAGTTATTTTTATATTATTATTGGCTATTTCAGTCACAAGAAACTCAGGTTTTGCGGCTATTGGGCATAAAGATCTTGGATGTTTGACAAAATAGCCTTTAAAATTAATGTTTAACCCAAAATGCCCTGCATGCCCAAAAGTCTGACATTCTTTATCTTGCTCCAAGTAGCGCCTAAATGACTCTTCGCGTTCATCCAAACAGCAAATAACTTGATAAGCTATTTTAGCCGAGTTAAAAATTTGGGGTTGGGTTACATAAGCATTGAGAAACTGGTTATAAAAGGTACGCTCAAACGCCTTATGTAATACTTCTTGTCTTGCTAAATCAGTTAAAAAGTAAAGCGCATGGGTAAATTCTTTATATAAATCTGGATGTTTAAATAACTCATAAAAAAAATGATGAATAAACTGTTCAGAGTGTAAATAAGTAGTTTCATAGCGTGGAATTGCAGGGATCTCATTGGTTACGGTCTTAATCGCAGCAAACTCGCATAAAACTAGGATACTAACAAACTCGAGCAGATCAATTTTAATGGAATTATTTTTCATCCATTCAGGATGATGAATTAAACTTTTTATTAACCCAGCCCAACCTTTATAGCGATAAATTAATTGAAATAGATAATTAGCTAAGTCTTCTGGCTTTATTTTTAAGGTAAGAAGCATAGATAAAAGCGCTGATTTAGGAGGTGTAGACTTAAATGAGGCAATAAGGGTACTAAGTGTTTTAAGAAACTTAGAATCAATTAAGCTTGCCTTAGTATGCATGGCGCAAAAACTATGCCATATGCCACTATCTTTATCTTCTAAAGGCCAGGTTGCTACCCCATAATCAAAATAGTGAGAGAGAAATTTTAGTAAAACCGGGGTAATAAAATTTTCTATATCAATGGAAAAATCAGTGCGAATTGCCGACTGATAAAATGCTTTGGTAGTTGTTTTAAAATGCTCTCTTATTGAGTTACATTCAGCATTACTTAAATATTGATTCGCAGTTTTCTTTTGGATTATTAAGCGGTAAAAAATATGATTGGGAATTTTTAATTGGTTTTGTTGTATGTACCTATCTATCTCATAGAAAAGCTCTGTTTTATTAATACCTCGCTCAGTATATTCCTGCCAATAAAACTCCTCATGCATAAAGGCATTGCATTTATAATCGCTAGCAGCTTTTTTTACTGCAGTAAAAAAATCTAAATGTTGATGATGATGAAGAGTATTATGGTGAACAAAAAACTCAAGTGGGCCTTGCCCTGGAATGAGATTGAACGCTTGCGCTAGTGCTGCATCAACGATCTCTCCTTTCAACATTTCGCTTAGTTTCCTTCTACCTGCCGCGATTAAGATCATGCTATAACATGAGATTTATCACAAGCCAAATCTTCGTATGAAGGTTAAAGCAATGTTAGCTATTTGTTTGCGCTATTTCTATGCTGTTGCTCATAAGGAGGCTTTTGTTTATTTGTACTAGGCTTACTTTTACTAAAAATATGCAAGAGGTTTCTGTTATCTACCTCAAGCCCGCCTTCGCTTTGCAAAATTTGTTTTGCAGGCATGTCGTATATATGTAAAGTTACACTTACAGCACCAGGTTCACGCAGATTCTTACGTAACTTAAGCTGATGGACTGTTAAGTTTTTATCTTCAAGATCATCCCTTGCAGCATGAAATTGGTGCCTATCAGCCTGTGAAACTATTTCTGCTGTTTTATCTGAAGTTGGGGTATATTTTTTCTCTGAGATTGGACCTTCTAACACAGTAACGGTACCTTTAAACTTATGATCATGGATTGAGGTTTTTTGCCCTTCTGAAAATGCAAACGCCCAGATAGAAAATGGTGGATTACTATGCTGATAAACTAAATAACGGCCTACCCCTGATTTGTTTTTAGGATCTACAGGAACATAAGCTGCCGAATTAAGTTTTAACGTACCATCTGCTAGCATCTTAGGAATAAGGCGGGAAACAGTTGCATAGCTATACTCCAAAATATTGCATGTAATAAAATTATACTAAATGTACGCGCGTAAGTCAATTAGCTATTATGAAAACTAAATTTGGATGGTGGCTACGGGTGGACTCGAACCACCGACCTCAGCATTATGAGTGCCGCGCTCTAACCGACTGAGCCACGTAGCCTTTTTGCGGAGGAGAATTTTCTAGGTTTGTAGGATGAAAGTCAAGTGAAGACCAATTAACCTATCCATGCAATTAGGAAATTATAGGTAAACAGCAACAGCTGACATTAAGATAAATCCAATAATCACGAAACTAAAATCAAGAAGATTGCAGCATCTTTCAACAAGAACGCAGCGCTCCAAGCCATGTAATGTTCCTAAATAAAAGAACGTCCCTGCAGAAGCTGCCATAAGGATAGGATCGACTAAAAGATAGTACGTTGCTTCATGCTCGAAATACCAGCCAAAATAAATCCCTAAAGGGGTCATTAGAGCAAAGCTTAAAAATAAAGTAACGCGTAAATATGGAGCAAAAGAAGTTTTGGCAATTTGCACTGCAATTGCAAAACTTTCTGCCCATTTATGGGTTATAATGGCAATAAAAAGCATGAATATCATGGATTTATTTTCATTAAGGCCAAGGGCAGTGCCTAAAATTAAGGAGTGCACCGAAAGCATTATCCATGCCAAAATAGCAAAAGCAGTATTGGTTTTATGCTTATTATGATATAAGGCTTGCCCTAGGTGTTCTAGCCATAAAAATAATAAAAAAGTCCCGCCGGTTATCAGCTCTGCAAAAGGATAGTGAAAGTTTTGTTTTTGAAAAAGGGCATTAGCTTCAGGGAGCATATGCATAAGTCCTGCACCTAAAAAGATCCCCGTTGCAAGGGTTTCCCCAATGGAAAATTCATGATCATGATGGTGCTTATCAGGAGATTTGGGTTTGCGCGTAAGCGGATACCAGCCTGCCAGCACAATGGTTACAAAAATACTGATAGCAAAAAGTGTTTTAAGTTCAATAAAAGAGATCATACAGTATGCATCTTCAATTCATGGGCTAAGGTAAACAAGCGAATTGCTTTAATGTCTTTTTCTTGGGCGAATTCTTTTTGACAATATTCAGCAATTTTGGCGGAGTGAGCATCCATCTTATTGAGATAAATATCAAGAATAAGCTTGCCTTCTAAGTAATGTAAATTCCAGGTTTGAATTTGGGGGAAATTAGCTTGCAAAGGAATAAGCCAAGTTTTTTCAATGTTTTTGCGGTTAGGTAAATGGGCAGAGGGAGGATTTACCTCATCATCTTCAGGATCTATATGCACAGTTACGTCATTAATAGCAGGCATTTTCTTTAATAAAGTTTGATGCACATGATGAGCTATATAGTGGCCCTCAGATACAGTAATATAGGGAAAAACCAGCACGTGCACATCAACTATTATATGTGAACCCATAGTGCGAGTTCTTAATTGATGGATTTTGTTAACTCCTGCCACACTAGTAATAATTCGTTCAATTTCTTGAATAATTTCAGGAGAGACTGCAGTGTCTATTAGTTCTTGTAAACTTCTCCAAGCATAAACAAACCCCATTTTTATGATTAACCAAGCAACAATTAAAGCAGCAACAGCGTCAAGATAGTGGTAGCCTAGCATACTGCCAATTATGCCTACAGATACTACTAAAGCAGAGGCAGAATCTGCTCTATGATGCCAAGCATTAGTTTTTACTAAATCCGAGTTAATTTTTTTACCTACATGTAGGGTGCTATAAAAAAGAGCCTCATTAAACGCGATGGATAAAAGTGCAATCACAAGCGCACCTATAGTTGGAGCATCTAAGGTTCTATGCGCCCATTCATCATATGTGTGGATGGCTATGCCAAGCCCTGCTAATGCAAGCAACAGCGAAAGGAATAAAGTGCTAGCGGTTTCAATGCGTTGATGGCCATATGGGTGGGTTGCATCAGCATCTTGGCTACCATAATGCGATCCAAAAATAACCATGAAGTCAGTAAGTAGATCTGAAAAAGAATGAATCCCATCAGCAATTAGCGCATGCGAATTGCAATATATACCGCCTAAAATTTTCGCTATACCTTGTGCACTATTTGTAAGCGCACCAATTAAGGTAATTTGTTTAGCCTGCTGATATCTTTGGGTTTGCATGCGCAATAAACTTTATTATTTATGGCCGATTATAGTAGCAATTTTTTCTTGAAAGTGACAGAACTTCTAGGTTGACCTC
The DNA here is from genome assembly GCA_001804735.1 of Legionellales bacterium RIFCSPHIGHO2_12_FULL_37_14. Lineage (GTDB taxonomy): Bacteria > Pseudomonadota > Gammaproteobacteria > Legionellales > Legionellaceae > 2-12-FULL-37-14. Next base: position 7,395 of record MHBC01000011.1, read on the forward strand.
TCAGCAGCTGAAGAGTATGATCCACCAGCCTTGACGGTAGTCCGGTATGTAATCACGGGGTGTAGCGCAGTTTGGTAGCGCGCCTGCTTTGGGAGCAGGATGTCGGGGGTTCGAATCCCTCCACCCCGACCATTGATATTTACATAAACGCCAAGTCGTTAAAGTCCGGTGAAAGCGCCCGTAGCTCATTCGGATAGAGCATCGGCCTTCTAAGCCGAGGGTAGCAGGTTCGAATCCTGCCGGGCGCGCCAAACTTAAGGTCTGGCAATTTAAAAGTAGTTATGGTGGGCGTAGCTCAGTTGGTAGAGCCCCGGGTTGTGATCCCGGTTGTCGTGGGTTCGAGTCCCATCGCTCACCCCAATTTTACTTTTTCTTTGCTTCTTCTAGCTGTGCTTGTTTAATTTCTCCTTGTAAATCAAAAATAGCTTTTTTGATTTGTTCCTGCGTAGTTTTGTCTACGGTATTAATCTCATTTTGGAGAGTTGCTTCTACTGTTTTTATCTCATACTTTAATTGCTTATACATAGCTTGAATTTGTTTTTGCTCTGCATCATGCATGTCTTTCATTTGTTGTTGAAGTTGCGTGACTACTGATTGAAGATCATTTGCAGGTTCTGCAGGAGCTGCAAATGCCATATTTGCTAAAAAACAAGCTACTACTAAAAGGGAAGTTGGGAATGATTTTGTATGGTATTTCATATTTTCTCCTTAAAATAAAAACCAGCCACAGGATTATATACCCAGGTTGCGCAACTTTCCACTGAACACTTTAATGGAGAAGGAAAGATATTTCTTTGACAAAAATCGTCCCTTGCATGATAATTCGTGGCTAAATTTGCGAAAGTGGCGGAATTGGTAGACGCGCTGGATTTAGGTTCCAGTGGGGTAACCTGTGAGAGTTCGAGTCTCTCCTTTCGCACCAGACTAGTTTGAATTTTACGAGGTGAGTTAATGGATGTTTCTGTTGAGTCCTTAGGTACACTAAAGCGTAGAGTTAGTGTATCCATTCCCAATGAGTTGGTTGATAAAAAAATAGATAGACGTATAAAAGAACTTTCTGGCAGTATTACCTTGCCAGGATTTAGGCGCGGCCACGTCCCAGTGCACCTAGTCAAACAAAAATATTTGCCTAGCATACGGGCAGAAGTAGCGCAAGGAATCATCGAAGAAACTTTACCTCTTGCTTTAAACAATAAATCACTATTACCTGTCGGGACACCAGCTGTCGAAAAGCTAGATATGGAGCCAGGGCAAAATCTTAGTTATATAGTTAACTTTGAAGTGTTACCGGAAATTAAAATTGTTGAACCAAGTAATGACATAAAAGTTGAGTTATTTAAAGCTAAAATCAAAGATAAAGATATTGATAATATGATTTTAAAACTTCAAGAACAAAATAGAACTTGGAAAGAGGTTAAGCGCAAAGCTAAATTAGCCGATAAATTGGTTATAGATTTTGTTGGAAGTATTAATGGGAAGCCAATAGAGCAGGCTAAATCAACTAATTTTACAATTGAGCTTGGTTCAAAACAGCTTATACCAGGGTTTGAAGATGCCTTAATTGGACATGCGGTGGGTGAGTCTTTTGACATTGAAGTGACCTTTCCTAAAGAATATCAGGCTAAAGATTTGGCAGGCAAGAAAGCTAAATTTGCTATTCAGATCCATGAAATTAGTGAAGGCATATTGCCCGAGTTAACTGACGACTTTGTTAAGCAGTTTGGGATAAAGAGTGGCAAAATAGCAGATCTACGCACTGATATTGAAAACAATATGCAAAGGGAGTTGGAGCGGCGCTTGCGAGAGCTAAACCACGATGCTTGTTTTACTGCATTGGACAAAATTAATTCCTTTGAGTTGCCAGAAACCTTAATTGACAAAGAAATAGAGCATTTAAAACATGAGATGTTTCATCGAATGTTTGGTACTGAACATAACGAAAATGAGAAAATACCTGATTTTCCCCGTGAATTATTCGAAGATCGTGCTAAAAAACGAGTGCGTTTCGGTTTATTACTTTCTGAGTATGTGAAAAAACATAAGCTTGTTGCAGAACCTAATCAAGCTGAAGAGCTAATGGAACAAATTGCAACGGCATATACTAATCCTGAAGAGTTTAAACAAAAATGCCGCAGCGATAAAAAGTGGATGGCAGAGATTGAATCTTTAGTGGTTGAAAAGCTAATGGCGGATAAAATTCGTGCAGTGGTTACTGTTAAAGAAAAAGAACTAAGCTATCAAGAGCTAATGGACAAACAAGTTTCATAGGTTTTAAAAACATTAAAGGGGTGAAAAGGAATGTCTGATTTTTACACAAATACAATAAAAAATACCAGCGGATTGGTGCCTATAGTTATTGAGCAGACTTCACGTGGGGAAAGATCTTACGATATTTACTCACGACTATTAAAAGAAAGGATAATTTTTTTATTGGGAGAAGTAGAAGACCATATGGCTAACCTGGTAGTCGCACAACTACTATTTCTCGAATCAGAAAGTACTGAAAAAGACATCCATTTATATATTAATTCGCCAGGGGGCGTGGTAACAGCAGGCTTAGCTATATATGATACTATACAGTTTATTAAGCCAGATGTTAGCACTTTATGTATTGGGCAGGCGGCAAGCGCGGCTGCTTTGTTATTGTGTGCCGGGGCAGAAGGTAAGCGTTACGCTTTACCGAACTCTCGGGTAATGATCCATCAGCCCTTAGGCGGATTTCGTGGTCAGGCCACAGACATTGAGATTCACGCGCGTGAAATTTTAACTATACGCGAACGTTTAAATTCAATTATGGCAAAGCATACTAAAAAAACATCTAGTCAAATTATGACAGATACTGATCGTGATCATTTTTTAAGTGCCGAAGAAGCTAAAGCCTATGGTATAATCGATACTGTTTTGCACAACAGGCAAGATGAAGTTAGCGCAAACGAAGACAAGTAGTAACTGTCGGAGGTATTAATGAGTAAGCAAGATGGTGGCTCTAACACCAAATCAATGTATTGTTCTTTTTGCGGAAAAAGTCAGCATGAAGTAAAGAAACTTATTGCAGGACCGTCGGTTTTTGTATGTGATGAGTGTGTTGAATTATGTAATGAAATAATTCGCGATGAAGTTAAAGCAAGCAGCTTCAAGCAAGATGAGTTTAAGCTGCCAACGCCAAAAGAAATTGATACTTTTTTAAATGAGTATGTTATTGGTCAGCCACATGCTAAAAAAGTATTAGCAGTAGCTGTGTATAACCATTATAAACGCCTTAAACATCAGTCAAATGAAGATATTGAGCTCGGGAAGAGTAACATTTTGTTAATTGGTCCGACCGGCAGTGGAAAGACCTTACTTGCGCAAACTTTGGCAAGAATGCTTAACGTACCTTTTGCTATGGCAGATGCAACAACTCTGACAGAGGCAGGTTATGTTGGCGAAGATGTTGAGAATATCATTCATAAACTTTTGCAAAAATGTGATTATGACGTTGCAAAAGCGCAAAGGGGTATTATTTATATCGATGAAATCGATAAAATTTCACGCAAATCTGAAAATCCATCGATTACCCGAGATGTTTCAGGGGAAGGAGTGCAGCAAGCCCTGTTAAAATTAATTGAGGGGACAATAGCTTCGGTACCGCCTCAGGGTGGGCGCAAACATCCACAACAAGATTTTCTCCAGGTGGACACTTCGAATATCTTGTTTATTTGTGGGGGAGCTTTTCAAGGATTAGAAAAGATAATTCACGCAAGGACTGATAAGTCTGGTATTGGGTTTTCTGCTCAACTAAAGAGTGAAAAAGATAAAAAAGCTTTGCATGCTACTCTTGATAAGCTAGAAGCTGACGATTTGATTAAATTTGGTCTAATTCCCGAATTTGTTGGGCGTTTGCCGGTTGTTGCGATACTCGATGAGTTAGATGAAAAGGCTTTAGTAGATATTCTTGTAAAACCTAAAAATGCCCTGAGTAAGCAGTTTCACGCTTTATTTGCCATGGAAGGAGTTGCTCTTGAATTTAGAGATGAAGCTTTAAAAATGATTGCCAAACAAGCTATGGATAAGAAAATGGGTGCTCGTGGGTTGCGTTCTATCCTTGAAAATATTTTATTAGACACCATGTATGATCTTCCTACATTAGAAAATGTAGTTAAAGTTGTAGTGGACGAGCAAACTGTTAAAAAAGGTGGCGAGCCAATTTTAATTTATGCTGAGGATGAAAAAGAGCAACGAACAAGTTAAGGAATATTATGGACGACAAAAAAAAAATAGAACTTTCTGCCGAAGATGCCCTTAAAATTCCTGCAGCAAAGAAAGAACCTGCCAATTTTCCGGTGTTACCTTTAAGAGACGTAGTAGTTTATCCACATATGGTTTTACCGCTTTTTGTCGGGCGTGAGAAATCAATCAAAGCCTTGGAAGTATCCATGTTGGGGAATAAGCAGATCTTTCTTGTTGCCCAGAAAAAACCTACCGACGATGATCCTGGATCTAAAGATCTATATACAGTAGGCACTGTATCTAGCGTATTACAGCTCCTCAAATTGCCTGATGGTACAGTAAAAGTTTTGATTGAGGGTGAGCAGCGCTGCAAGGCAACAAAATATATCAAAGCTTCTGACCATATGAAGGTTCAAACTGAGCCAATGGTTGAAAGAAGTGATGCAGTTAATCAGCCCGAAATTGAAATTTTAATGCGTTCTTTGATTTCCCAGTTTGAGCAATATGTAAAACTTGGCAAGAAAATTCCGGCCGAAGTGTTATCAACTTTAGTAGGAATAGAAGAACCTGGGCGCTTAGCCGATATTGTAGCCGCTCATTTATCTTTAAAGTTAGAAGATAAGCAAGAGTTACTTGAACTAGCTGACGTAGGGACGCGAATTGAGAGGTTGGTAGTTTTACTTGAAGGTGAGATTGATCTATTGAACGTAGAGAAACGCGTTCGGGGTAGAGTAAAACGCCAAATGGAAAAAAGTCAGCGCGAATATTATTTAAACGAACAAGCAAAGGCAATTCAAAAAGAACTAGGCGAGCTTTCAGAAGAAGGCAACGAAATAGAACAACTTGAAAAAGCCATAAATAATGCTGGTATGTCCAAAGAGGCTTGTGAAAGAGCCCAGTCAGAGCTTAAAAAATTAAAATTAATGTCACCTATGTCAGCTGAAGCAACGGTTATCCGTAATTACTTGGATTGGATGTTACAAGTTCCGTGGAAAAAGAAAAATAAAATTCAATTTGACTTAAAAAAGGCTGAAGCTTTACTAAATAAAGACCACTATGGATTAGAAAAAGTAAAAGAACGTATTATCGAATATTTGGCAGTCCAAAAGCGGGTGAAACGGGTTAAAGGGCCAATTTTATGTTTGGTTGGACCTCCTGGCGTGGGTAAGACATCACTTGGCCAATCTATTGCTAATGCAACCGGTAGAACCTTCATTAGGATTGCCTTAGGCGGTATTCGTGATGAAGCTGAAATTAGGGGTCATCGTAGAACTTATATTGGTTCTATGCCCGGTAAAATTATCCAAAAATTATGTAAAGCAGGGGTTAAAAATCCGTTAATTATGCTTGATGAAGTAGATAAAATGGCTATGGATTTTAGAGGGGATCCTGCTTCGGCTTTACTCGAAGTTCTTGATCCAGAACAAAACCATACTTTTAGCGATCATTACTTAGAGGTAGATTATGATTTAAGTGATGTAATGTTTATAGCAACAGCAAACTCCCTCGAAATTCCTGCGGCTTTGCTCGATCGTATGGAAGTTATTCGTCTTGCAGGTTACACCGAAGATGAAAAAGTCCATATTGCAGCTAAATATCTCATTCCTAAACAAATTGTATTAAACGGGTTGTCACCGAAAGAAATTGAAATTCATGCAAATGCTATTCATGAAATTATCCAACACTATACGCGTGAAGCAGGTGTACGTAATTTGGAGAGAGATATAGCGAGCATTTGCCGTAAGGTGGTTAAGGCTATCTTGTCAAGCACTAAACCTCAGCATAGAAAAACTATCACTAAGAAAAACATTTCTAAATATTTGGGCGTCACCAAATATACCTATGGCTTAGCCGAAAAAGAAGATAGAGTAGGCCAAGTTGCAGGACTTGCATGGACAAGCGTTGGAGGCGAGCTTTTAACTATTGAAGCTGCAATGATGCCAGGAAAAGGCAAAACTTCGCATACAGGACAATTAGGCGAAGTTATGCAAGAGTCTATTGTAGCTGCTATGAGTGTTGTGAGAAGTCGGGCGGTTCAATTTGGTTTAGAGCCTGATTTTTACGAGAAATCAGATTTTCATGTGCATGTACCTGAAGGCGCAACACCTAAAGACGGTCCTAGTGCTGGTATTGGTATGTGTACTGCTCTTGTTTCCGCTGTTACCAAAATACCGGTGCGCGCAGATGTTGCCATGACTGGGGAAATTACCTTACGTGGAGAGGTATTGCCAATAGGAGGGTTAAAAGAGAAACTGCTTGCTGCGCACCGTGCAGGCATAAAACATGTAATTATTCCAGAAGAAAATCGTAAAGATTTAGAAGATATCCCGGAGAATGTATTAAAGAAAATTGAAATTCATCCAGTTAAGACAATAGAGCAGGTCTTAAACATTGCTTTGCAGCGTAGCCCTATTGTTATTTCTGCACAAAGGGGTCCAGAAATGGTACACGCTATACTGTCTAACAAAAAAATTACAAATAATGATTTACACACTGACTAATACGGGGTATATTTCGATACGTTGCCTATAATAGTCTTATGCTGTAGGCGAACCAAGGATGTCAGAAAAGATAGCAAGGAGTGTTTTTTTAACATTCTAAGTTATAGGGAAAATAACTCGATAGGGGATAATATGAACAAGACTGAATTAGTAAATGCGATTGCGCATGGCGCTGGAGTTACAAAATCTGTTGCTGGTAGTGTGCTAGATGTGTTTATGGATACGATTATCCATGGTTTGAAACGGGGTGATCAAATTGTTCTTCCCGGTTTTGGTTCTTTTTCTACTGGAAACCGCTCTGCACGTACAGGTCGTAACCCACAAACTGGGGCTACGATTCAAATTAAAGCTTCTAGAGTTGCTAAGTTTAAAGCTGGCAAAAAACTTAAAGAAGCAGTTCAAAGAGGATAAGTTGTTTGCGGGTGCTTAGCTCAGCTGGGAGAGCATCGCCCTTACAAGGCGAGGGTCGTAGGTTCGATCCCTACAGCACCCATTGAAAATTTGGAGTGGTAGTTCAGTTGGTTAGAATACCGGCCTGTCACGCCGGGGGTCGCGGGTTCGAGTCCCGTCCACTCCGCCAGCATAACGCGCCTTTTGGCGCGTTTTTTTTGATTTAAATGGATTTTTCATGCTATATCAACTAAATGAAAAAATTAAAGGTGTTTTTGCTTGGATAATTGTTGTCTTAGTGACGATAACTTTTGTGGCTTTTGGAGTTGAATATTTTTTGCAAGCAAAGCGAATGGAGACTAATTTAGCTCTAGAAGTTAATGGCGAGGCTATTCCATATAGAGTATTTGACCTAATATATAGGCGTATACAACAACAAGATCCAATGCCCTTGTCAGTAACCCAAGATATAGCTCTTAGAAAGCAAATTTTAGATGATTTAATTGTAAACTCTGTGTCTCTTCAAGGAGCGCGAAAAGCAGGATTTTATATTACAGCTGAAGAAACTACTGCGGCTATTAGAAATTTTCCCCAATTCCAAGAAAATGGCAAATTTTCTTTTGCAAAGTACAGACAAATATTAGCTGCTTCTATGTATACACCTTTGCAAGTCCAAGAAGATATTGCGCACTCAATGTTAATTAGGCAGCAACGCTATGCATTTGAAAATACCGCGTTTGCGCTTAAATCAGAAATTAAGCGTGATGCTGCCTTAATTTATGAAACAAGAGATTATTCTTATATTAAGATCCCCTTAAGTTTGTTTTTTGATAAAGTAAAAGTAACTGAAAAACAAGAGCAAGATTATTATGCTGCGCATAAGCAAGATTTTACTACCCATCTTAGGGTAGTTTTAGATTATGTTTTATTGTCATTAGAAAACTTTAAAGCAAAATCAGCAGTGCAAGAAGCTGAGATTAAACAATATTATAATGAGAACCAAGCAAGTTTTAGAAAACCCCAAAGTTGGCAGGTTAAGCACATCCTATACGCATTTCCTCAAAATGCAACTCCTAAACAAATTGCCGAAACCAAGCAAAAAGCTGAGAAAGCTTATGAGAAATTAGCGCAACATCCCGAGAAGTTCGAAAATATGGTTAATACTGATTCTGACGATAAATTAACGGCAGAAAGCAAAGGACTGTTACCTATAATCAATGAAGGGGAAAACCCGCTTGCAGACGCTTTTAATGGCTTAACAAAGGAAAATTCGATAACTAGACCTTGGAAAACGGCAGCTGGATATGAGATATTTAAAGTTGTGCATTATACACCTTCTAGCCTTATTCCATATGAAGATGCCAAAATACAAATAAAGAATCAACTTGAGAATGAAAAAGCTCAGCTTAGTTATGCAAAGGCCGTAGAGGATTTAGGTGAGTTAAGCTATCAGCATCCTGACAGCTTACAAGAAGTGGCAAAGGCGCTAAATATTCCAATATTGCATACCCAAGATTTTACTCAAGCAGGAGGGAGCGATAAGGTTACGCAAAATCCTGAGGTTGTGCATGCTGCCTTTAGTAAGGATGTTAAGGATTTGCGGAATAATAGTGAACCCATTCAGTTAACTCCTTCATCTGTAATAGTAATTCGCATCCAAAAAATCTTACCTAAAGAAAGCCAAACTTTTGCAGCAGTTCAAGCTAAAATAGAGAAGCAATTGCAAAATCAACTTGCAGAACAGGAAATTCAGGCTTGGAGCCAAAAATTGATTAAAGGCGAAGCAAAATTATTCTCTAACCTTAACTTTATTAAAGTTGCGCATGAATCAAGAGAAGGTGAGAGCAAGCAACCAAATATAAGAGATCTTGCTTTTAGTTTAGCTAAGGTCGGGCAAATAAAAAGTGGACGTTTAAGTGATGGAGAACACTTTATTGTACGTCTTGATAATATAACCATGGGCCAGTTCTCTACCTTAGATTCTAAGCAGCAACAGCAATTTATCCGGCAAGTTGAGAAAAGCTATGGAGTTGCTGATTATGATATTTATATTAGCGAATTAATGGAAACAGCTAAAATTAAACACTTTATGAAAGTTGATTTTTAATGTTGATTGGGTATATATTAGGCACCATAGATTTATTATTTGCTTAATTAAGATGGAGATGTAGCATGAAATTAATTATTAAGGACCAAATTTTACAAAAATTTCCGCACACATGTATAGGATTTCTGATTGCAAAAGTTAACATAACAAAAACCCATCCATTAGCCGAGGAGTTAAAAAATAACTTACCTCAAATAGTTAGAAGTAATAATATTACTGCTGAAAACTATGCTTCTCATAGCGATATAAAGTCATGGAGAGACGTTTATGTGCAAATGGGCTTAAAACCAAAAGAAAGGCCTTCATCACTAGAAGCATTAATAAAGCGTATAGTTAAAGGTCAGTCAATTTGGAATATTTCTTCGGTAGTTGATATATATAATTGCATTTCGGCAACTCATATGCTTCCAATGGGGGGGTATGATCTTAGTAAAATAGAAGGGGATATAGAGCTACGTTTTGGCAACGAAACTGATGAATTTTACTCATTAGGGAGTGCTCCGGTTTTAAAACCGAGGCCTGAAGAAGTGGTCTACGGAGATGCTAAAAAAGTCTTATGTTGGGCCTGGAACCATAAAGACTCACGTTTTTCTGCAATTACAGAAGCCACAACAGACCTTATAGTTTTTTTTGATGCTATGAACCCTAAGACTTCCTCATTAGAAAAAGCAATCCTTGATCTATCTCTTCAACTGCAAAAACTCGGCGGTCAAGTCGTAACGCATGGAATTTTAAACCAGCAGCAACCGAGCATAGATTTGGCAGTAGCAAGGCCAACCTCTTTAGATCAAAAAAAAACTATAGCGGAAATACCCAATAACCAGAAAGTTGCTAAAACATATAGTTTTAAATGGTTTGATAAGTTAGTTCCTGATCAAGGCATATTTCATGAATTAGTAAATATTGTGACTACAGGCGACGTTGATGCGATTGATGCTTTCTGTAATCAATATGGTACTGAAAAGCTAAAGCTTACGTCTCAGTCTGGCGGATTATCATTGCTACATTATGCAGCAAGACAAGGTGATTTAATTATGCTGCAAAAATTGCATGCCTATGGACTCAATCTTAATGTCATTGATACACAAGGACGTTCGCCTATTTTTTCTCTGTTATATGCGGAAAATATAGAGACAAGATTAGAAATATTACAATGGATGCGCACTAATGGTGTAAATCTAGATTCAACCGACATAAATGGAGACACTCCATATTCTTTTTCTGCAAGAGATTCGCAATTACAACCATATGTTGGTGTTCTGACTACAATGGCAAGCAGTCGCCCAGAGAACTGAGTAATTAAGAGGCAGCTTATTTTTATAATTGCTTACTTGAGATTATTTAGGGCTCAGTATATAATTCATGGATTGATTGGTGATATTAATACGTCAAAATGCCTTTGAATTTACCATATGAATTAACTGAGTTTGAAATATCTCCATACCTTACAGAGCAAGATCTTTCTGCCTTGGTTTTATCTTCTAAAAAATTTCATGCCGATCTTCAATTAGGTCGGCTTTTTACTAAATTTATCGAGGCCATTGAGCAAAATAATGCTGAGCGCGTATGTACTATTATAAAAAATCAACCGCGGCTACTTACAAGATTAGCTAAAATTACTACTTATACCGGAATAGTGTTTCCGCATATTTCCCCTTTTCAATTGGTATTGTGGTCATTAAATGCCGATCTTTTGCAGGCAATATTAAATACTATTGAAGAAATGCCCATGCAACACAGCATCAAATTAGAGCTATTCCTTCAGTATAATTCGTTGCAAACAGCTAAAACCCAATATTTTGTTGATAAAAAAAAATATGTAAGCTCGTATATAGATCTAGCAAGTATTTATGCCGTATATGAAGAATATATAAACACTAAGGTTTACTTAATTCCTAATGAGGACAAAGAGTTTTTATTGAAATATCTTGGGCAAGTGCAACGCCTAATCCCTATTTTTATTTTACAAGGCAATGTTAAACAGGTTTCTTGTGATGATGAGCATAAGTGGTCTTTTCATGCAGCTACTATTAAAGATCTAGGCGTTAAATACGCTTTATGTCATTTTGAAAATACCATTATGTTCACTGGGTACGTACGGAAAGATGGTTCTTTTTTTATAATGTCTGGAAGCTCTGCAAGTCAAAGTTTAAATAAAATACGCAACAATTTTACCCTATTGTTGGCTAAAACCAATGCGCTAATGGAAGCATTTATTCTAGAAGTAGAAGCAATAAAAAATCAATCTGGAGAAAAAAATGGCTCAAGATTTACTCAATGACACATATAAACTTAAACCAACTCCTTTGAAACATAAAAATTGGCAGTTAAATAATTACACTAACTTTGGCTATATTTTTGCTGATTATGTATTAGTAGCTACGGCTATAACTCTAAGTTATTTATTAAACAACCCTATTTGCTATATTCTGGCCATCATCATTATTGGCTCAAGAATGCGTGCCTTAGAAAATCTTTTGCATGAAGCTTCACATCGTAAATTATTTAAAAATAGGCTTTTAAATGATTATGGCGCGTTATTTTTATGTGCACTCCCTGTTGTAAACTCATTGTTTGCTTATAGAACAGCACATAATAAACATCATCGTTATTTAAACAATCCCAAACTTGATCCAGATAGAATGCGTTTTGAGCAATTAAATATTGAAAAATCACTAGAGAATTCTTTACTATTTGTAAAGAAAATGCTGCGCATACTGTTTTTTCTTGACACAGTTACTTTTATTAAAGGTACTATTAAACACTTTATCTTTAATAAAGAATCGCCCTTAAAAGAAATAATAATAAGAATTTCTTTTTATCTAGTAGTATTTAGTTTTTTTACCTACTTCTCTGTTTGGCCTTTTTTCCTTCATTATTGGGTTGTGCCATATTTTAGTGTTTTTCAATTGATACGCTTTTTAGCTGAAGTATCTGAGCATGGAAATTTGTATCAAAATGCTGATATTTATCAATCCTCAAGAAATAATTTGTGCCATCCAGTTATTGCCTTTATACTTTATCCACACGTAGATCATTTGCATTTGTTGCATCATTTATACCCAGCAATTCCCCATTATGCTTCACATTCAGTTCATAATGATCTTATGGAGAAGGATCAATGTTATCAAAATGGGATGCATTGTCATGGGTACTTTGTGCAAAGTAGAAAGGATCACAATACAACTTTTTTTGATTTAACCTCTTCTTTTAGAGCAAAGGCTAGTGGAGTAGCTCATGTCAATTGAGTTTGAAAGTTTTATTTTTGGATTCATGCTGGCCTTGGGGCTTATTTTGCCATTAGGCCAACAAAATTTATTTGTGCTTGCAAGCGCAATGAAGGAAAAAAGATTTATAGGAACTGCGCCAATTTTTATTACTTCTGCTTTATGTGACACCATACTTATAGTTGTTTCCACACTTGGATTATCAGTTTTTGTTTTAAGGCAGCCTATATTTATTACTTTTATTCGCATTATAGGAGTAACTTTTCTTATTTATATCGGGATTAATTCTTGGCGAGACATATCTTTGGGTAAGTCACAAAATGGAGAAAAACATAGCGTAAAAAAGCGGGTGCTGCTAACTGCCACTATGTCTTTATTAAATCCCCATGCAATCATTGATACCCTAGCAATTATTGGTACAAATTACCTATCAATTGACATGTCGGGCAGAAGGTACTTTGTACTAGCTTGCGTAATTGTATCCTGGCTATGGTTTATGGCCTTATCTCTTCTTGGGCTTTTTATGCTGCGGTTTGACCGCATTATTACTTATCAAGGCAAAGTTTCAGCTATTATCATGTGGGTTTGCGCTGCTTACATAGGCATACAGATTTATAAATAGGCATTTCGATCTAGAATTAAATAATTTATTGATTTAAAAAGGATTATTTGGCATAATAAATGCCCAGTTAAGCTTAAATTTGTTTTGTGGAACATTGAGGTTTATTATGCCATATGAATATGTTACAAAAATTATTGATCCTGAAGGAAATGAATTATCTCCAATATTTGAAATGCACGGTAGAACAGTGGCGGTTAGTGTTATATATGAAGGACAAAAAGAACTTCTAGGAGAAGCTACTTTTAACCCTGAACAAACCTTTTCCCGATTAGATAGAATAGGGAACGCAAGGTATCAATCATGCGAACTATATGTTGAAATGATGCGCAATTATACATTCGATTATCATAACACTCCCATTCCTAAATTTAGACATGTAGGTACTGCATTACTAGAATATTTATTTAGGCTTAGCGCTCTGAATGAAAAAACCCAAGGGCGGATCCGTGTAGATGCAAGCTATGGATCTGAATACTTTTATACTAACTTTGGTTTTAAAGTTTTACCTACAAATGATTTTAAAAGTTTTTTAAACGATAGTAATTGTAAAGTTAACGCCGATTTTTACCTATTAATACAGGATTTTTGGGATGCATTTGTTGAAGAGAAAGATGACACTACTAAAATAAATCGTTTAGGAAGGGTTTTATTTTTTTTAGTAAATAAGTTAGATGGTTCTACATTAAGTGTTGCAAGGCAAAGAGAGCACCTTGAGGTATTACAAACGCGCGATTTAAACCGCATCCTTAACCTCTTTTGGTATTCTACCCAAAATAGGCTTACGCAAAACTTTGCAAACGTTAAAAATTGTAAAAGACAATTACAGCAGGATAATGGTTGCATGGTTATGTTTTTACCAGCCAAAGTTATTATGGAGTTAAAAGAGCGTTATCAAATAAGTAATAATAAGTTGCAAACAGTAGAGGATGATTTTTCTAGACTAAACGAAGCCATGCATTCAGTTGATTATTCAGCATACAGTTCGCCTCACATTGATGAGTTTATAAATTTATTGATTGTTAAATATAGTACCTACATTAGTATGAGTGCAATTAGGCGAGGTATTTTTGATGGTGAATCCGCTGCTAACAGCACGGTAAACGCGTCACATAATACGCCAAATAGCGCAATTTAATTAAGCCTGTAGCATGTTTGCAAGTAACTCGGCAAATTGCTTTTGGTATTTAGGCTGCATTACTTTAGCCTGATTTGATTCAATTTCAAAGCCAATATAATCCTGGGCGCTGAATTGTTTGCGACAATAGCTAGCCAAGCCGTCAGATTTGCCAATGTATGGGTAATTTTTGCGCACCATTAAATCTGGTGCTTGCTTCTTTAGCCAAGTTTGCCATTTTGTAGCTAAATCTAGCTCTAAAGGTCTTGCAGGATCATATAAAAGACATAGATCGCCATGTCTTTCTTTGCCCTTAAATAAAGGGGTAAAGCTGTGAATTGATAAGTGTAATATTGTTTTATTATTCTTAATACTTTCTTCTATTTTATTGATAATGCTTGAGCGATAAGGAGTATAGTAATGTTTAATAATGCTTTCTTTCAGCTTTTTTGGTAAAGGATGGGTTATAGAGGAAAAACACTTAGGGTGATGCAAGCTCCTATTGTTATCTATTAATAATCGGCTAACTTTAGCTTGGAAAAAATCATGGCTTAGGGTTGCCGCCAGGGTTTTTATTATCTCTAGGGCGCCAAGATCATAACCTCTATGCGATTTTAAGAGTGCTTCTTCGCCTTTAAAATATTGTTTAAATTCTTCCGGAATAGTATTAACAGCATGTTCGCAGGTTAAAATTAAAGTATAGTTTTTCATGAATGTTCTCGCGGCAGGTACATTTTATTGTCAAATAAACAGTCAGATAGGTCTTTATATACATTGAAGAGGACTTTTTTTGTAGGCTCTTTGCCTGTTGATTTTAAAATTCTTTCGCTTAAATTTCCCTCGTTTAGAATAATTTCCAAACTATTTTGGCTTTGAGGATCTAACTGACTTGCATGCTGTTCAATGAGAAAACTCCAAACGTCACGGACAGTATTTAGCTTTGCAGGTAGCTGCCAAATATTAAGCAATTCTTTATCTTCTACTCTAGTGTTAAGACCTTGCTTTAAGGTTTTAAGGTATAAATCTTTCAGCTTTGTCGTTGGGTAAGATTTACTTAAATCAAGCGTTGCAGCCCAGTTTTTAAGTACATTAAATACAGTAAACGCAATTGCAGTATCCGCATGAATGCATTCTTGGGTATCAATTAAGCGAATTTCAATAGCTCCCATATCAAACTTAGGGATTGCGCCTCTTGAGTTAAGCCATTCATATTGCAGATGATTATTTGGATCAAAAGGGCGAATAGCCTCATACATGGGCTGTAAAATTTTGGCCGTATATTCAGCTTCTGATGCGATAAATTCAGGCACAATGTCGCCGCTTATTTGGGGAATGCGTATTTGGTTTTGATTATAATAAGCAAGTCTTGCATCTAAATATTTCGTCTGTTTACCTTCGAGGATGGGACTACTAGCAGCAAGAGCGGGAAGAAGCGGTAACAGAAGGCGAGAAGTGTTATGGAGTAAATTAAATTCAGTATCGTTGGCAAAGGGTAAGTTTACATGCATACTTTGTAAGTTGGACCAGCCATGCCCTTTGCAGTTAAAAATTTGATCGTAAGTACTATAAATATCATGGTTATCATGCGGCCAGCGTTTTGTTTCGGCATTAGGGTCCATCCAGGGATGGGCTGCAGTTGGCAAAAGAGTTAAATTTTGGGGCGCAAGGTATGATTTTAAATTAGCAAGTGCTTCTTGAAACTTAAGGATAAGGTGGGTGCTAGGAGCTTGTGGAGTTATATTTTTCAGTTCAAGCACATGCATGACTAATTCATTGCTAACTGCTATTTCTCCCAAAGGGGCTTCATTAACTAGTTCGCCTGCTATCTGAGTAAGAACTTGATCGGCTAAAGGACTGATCTCTAAAGTATCTTGCTGAACCAACATATATTCTATTTCAATGCCGATTACCGAAAAAATTGGATAATTATGCATAACCATGCTTCCTGCGAATACGTTCAAGAAAAACTTGCATTATCTCAGCATATACCCCATCGCCTAATACAAGATCCTCAACCCCAAAATCAATACTAGGATTGTCATTGACTTCAATTACATAGTCTTTGTTTTTTACGCTTTTAATGTCTACTCCATATAGACCATCTCCAATGAGACGAGTAGCTTTAAGCGCTATTTTAATTACTGATTTTGGTACCTTATCTAAAGGCACAGTTTCACAACTTCCGCCTAATTTGCCATCTTCAGTATCCCAATTATAAATTTGCCAATGACCTTCAACCATAAAATACCTGCAAGCAAATAAAGGTTTATTATTAATTATCCCAATGCGCCAATCAAATTTAGTAGGAATAAAAGTTTGTGCAAGCACAAGATCGGATGACTTAAAAAATTGCTTAAGATGTTTACGCAGCATTTTTTCATCTTCAATTTTAACTACTCCATGGGAGAAAGCGCCATCAGGACGCTTAAGCACACATGGATAACTAAGCTTTGGCATTACCGTATCATATTTACTAATAAAGGTTGTAAGCGGAGTTAAAATGTGGTGATTTTTCATAAGCTCAGCGAGATAAATTTTATTACAACACTTAATAATTGATTGAGGATCATCTATCACGACTAAATTTTCTTGGGTAGCACGCCTTGCTATGCGATAAGTATAATGATTAATAGCGGTTGTTGTCCTTATAAATAAGGCGTCATATTCAGCAATTCCTTTGCTGATGTTCTTTTCAATTAAATCTACATTAATCCCCTTTGCTTCACCTGCATTAATAAAATTTTGGAGAGCTTTGGAATTTGATGGTGGGTTTTTTTCATGCGGATCTACTAAAATAGCCAAACTATGAAACCTTTGCTTTTTCCGCCATTGGTAGACTCTTTTTTTCGATAAATAGCTTTTAGCGGCATCTTGCATAAACTCTAGATGACTGGGAGCAACGTCTTTAAGGGCCAAAGGGTAGGTGGCTTTAATTTGCCACTTCTGCCTTTTTCTTACGAGGATGAACCTTAACATTGGTAAGGGAAATAATCCGTAGAGCTTTTTTGCTAAATTTGTATAACGTTTAGCGACATTTTGCCCGAAATATAAACTCAAAATAAAATCATCACCTTTGATATCTCGTAAACTATGCTGCATTTCGTCATCTAAATCTTGGGAAATCACTTTAGATAAATAGCCATTTATAACGTCTTGGATGCTATGCACTGAAGGAATTGCCTTATGATCCCTTGCTTGAGCTAGCAGTGAAACATAATATCCTATTGTCTGGTGTTCATATGATGAACATAAATTTATTATGCGTAGATCTTTAGCTTGTTGGAATATTTCATCTGATAAATACTCTTGGGAAGAAATAATAGTAGAAAGACGATCTAAAAAGCTCCACCCTGATGGGTCATCCGTTACTATGACGGTTTGCATTCTGGTTTCTCTTTTGGTTGAATTATTAACAAATTAGCGTCATGAGTGAAGACACCAAGCATTATGGCATTAATTAATCTATTTACAGACACTTTGTAATAATTATTATGCGAAATTGGATTTTTTCTATGAGGATCTGCAACTAGAACTAAGCGATTATTTTCATCATAGCCGCTCAAAATAACGAAATGACCACATGGCATACCACGTAAATCATCGTAAATGGATTTTCCTTCTTCAGTAAATCGTTCGCGTGGACACCGATAGAGGTAGGTTGAACTTAAGCCGGTTATAATAGGAACACCTTTATTAAAATATTTTTTTAATAAAGATGGATTGATAGTGCGAAATTTTAATTTACCACCAAGCTCAAGAAAGCTTTCAATGGCTTTTGAATCTTGAATAATGCCAGGATCTTCTTGGTATGGCCTTTGAGCGCGAAGTTTTTCAATAAGGTATTGGTTGGTTTTAGCATCATCTGCATGCCAAAACCAAGATGGATCAAGGAGGCGAATATTATTTGCGTACAAACTTACCGAAAAATTATTTCTTAATGCATGTTTACCTAAAAGTGCTGCAAGCGTGCCACCAGAAAGTGAGCGTTCTACTTCCTTTATAACTTGCTCATGGGTGATATTGAAGTTGTAATGTTTGTAGATAGCGTGCAAACAAGTAGGGCCGCAGGTTTCATCATCAGGTTGTGCGTTTATTTCAACTGCAAGCATAATTTAAGCATTATAGTATGGTATTAACTTGAAATTAGACCGCTTCTGGGGTTTTGTCAATTCTAAAGTTTCGCAGTTTAAAAGTATAAAATAGCTGCGAAATAATGGCTCCAGCTAAGGCCGTAAGACAACCTAGAATAGATATTTTTGTTGGAATTTCATGCAAAACTATTACTCCCATAAGAGTAGAGATAATAGGCATGATATATAGATAGAGACTAGCTTCAGTAACTGACATATTTTCAATAATATAGCTCCATGCAGAGTAGGCTATAGCGGTAGGGAAAATACCCAAGTATATAATGGTATCGGTATGTATTAGGCGGGCTTTGGGTAATTCATGTACCAGATCTTGGAAAAAAACTAGTAAACTAATAGTCCCTCCCCATAATACCCATGTGGTAACCACTAAAGGGCTATAACTCTTCAAATATTTCTTCAAAAATACTGTATGAAAAGCACCTGAAAAGGTCGCAATTAAGATTAATAAAGCTCCTGAGGTAAATTCAACAGTTTCTCCTTCATTTGTTAGCAGCAAAAATAAACCTAACATGCTAATAAAGACCCCAAGCCAAACAAAGGGTGCCGGCCTTTCTTGGAGAAAAATTACACTCAATAAAATAGAAAAAATAGGTATAAGGCCAATTATAAAACTCGCAATTCCTGCGCTTACGCTAATTTCACCGTAATTAAGGCATGTATGGTAAACACCAATGCCTACAGCTCCAATAAGACAAAGGCTAACTTTATCTTTAGTTAATAGGCCCTCTTTAGGAAGAGTTTTGTAGATAAAAAACATACATACAGATCCAATAATTGAGCGCAAAAGGGCCATAGCTCCAGGAGAATAGCTGTTAAGGCCTATCCTTATAGCTATAAAAGCAGAGGACCAAAAAAAAATGGTTAAAAACAACGCAATAATGACTTTAATTTTGGTCATGGCATAAGGTCCAATTAAATGGCGAAACTATGAATTCCTAGTTTACGATAACAATGTATATGGAACAGTATTGTTTTTGTGATTATAGCAAGGCTAGTAGCAAAAGCAGTACCTAGTATACCATACATATAGGTAAGAATTACCCCAGATACAATTAAAGTTATTAATTCTATTAAAGATACATTAGTCGCAACCTTTTCATTGCCAGAGTATGCAATAAGAACAATTCCACCTTGGGCATAGGCTCCTATCATAAATCCAAAAGTGACAATTAATAGAGGTATTTCTGCTTCTTTATATAGCCGCCCAAAGTGTCCTAGCAAATCTGAAGAAAAATAAATAATGCCTAGCCCAATAAGGAGGATTACGGCAAGTGAATAACGATTTAAACTTTTTATTTCTTCTTCAAGGATTGCACAACCTTTTTTTGTATCAATAAGACTACTAACTTTCCCTTTAATGGCAGTATAAATATTTTGCGGTATAACAAAAAGCGCTGAAGCTATAGTTAAGACAACAGCATATTTAGCTACCGCATCTCCTGTAGGATTAATAAATTGCACCAGAAAAAGGTCCCCTGTACATACAATTAAAAACATTAAATTATTCAGCGCAAGCCGTAATGATACCCCAAGCCATGAATCATCTACTTTAGGTGCTTCTTTAGCTCCTAAGGCAAATAAAATTTGTTGGGATAATAAAGGGGTCTTATAGGTGATAAAGTAAACTTCAATTAAAAGCAATATTGAAAGTGCTACAAAAAGCACAACGCTAATCATAAATACGTGCACTTCGGCCTTAAAGAAAATGAAAAACACAAAAAAAACTAAAATATAAAATGCTGTTTTAATGTTGTTTAAGAAATTGGATAACGCAGTATGATCAGCACATAATAGGTAGCTGTCTAATAAAGCAACTAAAGCTGCAATTGGAGCTACCCATAACATATATATGACCATATGATAATTTTGAATGTTTCTAAAGTGCCAAATATGCAAAAGGTGCATAGTAATGTAAGTAGTTAACCCTAAGATAACCGAAAGCAAGAAAGTAGAATGAATAAGACGCATATTCCACTGCAAGTAAAACTTGGTACTATGCTCGTCATTTAATTGCAGAAAGCGCGATAAAAAACGCCTAGCAGAAACGTTAGTGCCAAGAAGCGCTACAGAGCTAAGTATGCCAAGAACACGTATGGCGATACTAAATTCCCCAAACCTCCGTGGGCTTAAATGGTGGGATAACAATACATTAAGACCATATTTTGAGAAATAGCCAATAAGCGACATGATCATTAAAAAATAAACTGTGCGGCGTTTTTTTAAGTGATTTAGCATAATTTGACTTTATTAAAGTAGAAGATAGTTACTCTAAGATATCGTATTTTGAATTACAATAGGTATAATTTGCCAAGCTAAATTATGAGTTACATGGATGATAGTTAATAATGATCAATTATCAGATCGTCAGTTAGAAGATCTAGATTCACTAATTGCAGCAGCAAGACAAGTTGATGGGGGCTCCCCGGCAATATACAAACACCTACTAGTTTTAAAACGGGATGTGCCGTGTAACTTTTTATATTATACCCAAGAAAAACCTAATAACCCTGGGCAGCTTATTGGTTTTTTAGGTTTATATTTTTATTATGCAAAGGCTGCTGAGGTTAGCTTAGTGGTGCATCCTCAGTATCGCCATCAAGACATTGCAAAAAAATTACTCCAAACTGCATACAACCTTTGTCAAATTAAGAAAACCCAACAACTTATTTTTTCAACACCACATAAGGTTTTTCCTCCTTTGCTTAAGCTAATGGGTGCTGAGCTTGCATATAGAGAGCATCATCTTAAACGCGAAGATGGGCCTTTTCTGCCTATTATTAGCCCTAAATTAGCGGTGAGAGCTGCAAGGCAGCAAGATATAGCAGTATTATGTAATATTGATAAAGAATGTTTTCAGACAACAGATCTTGAGGAGATGAAAGAGCGTTTTAATATAATATTAGCAGAAGAAACTTATCATGTATTAGTAGCAGAGCTTGCGAATAAAATTATAGGTAAGGTCCATTTACGCTTTGACGAAGATGAGGTGTTTCTTTCAGACCTTGCTATTTTAAAAGCGTACCAACATCAAGGCCTTGGTAAAGAGCTTATTTTACACGCGATTAATTACGTTAATTCACACCATAAAGATGTCATTTCCCTAGAAGTAGAAACTAAAAACGCCAAGTTACTCGACCTTTACTTTGCCTGTGGATTTAAATCTTTTGATATTATTGATTTTTATAAGGTCAATAAGTTTTCGGATGAATATTTGTAGGTGATGGATCTCCTGATCATTTTTAGGTTATCTGGCTTGTGTTGATATTGGGTGCGATTGAATGTGTTAAAAACCGCACGCCACTGCGTTGGGCTCGGGCTCGCACGCGTTTACGTAAATGTCCAGCTATCGCTGGTGTTTATTTTAATTGCTACTTATGCATCACAAAAGCATAAAGATATAAAGAACAGATCATTATTTTGTCGCGACAGCGACTCCTCCCCGTAAACGCGTGCGAGCCCGAGCCCAACGCAGTGGCGTGCGGGTTTTTTAGTCGCAACTCAAAATTTGCATCTAAAAACTGACACCTTCAATCATACCAGTTGATATTTGTAGTATTGTTTATATGTTCTATGGTTAAATAATGATACGGAGAATTTATGCATTATTTACTTGTAGAACAAACTAAATATCTAAGCGGGAAGGTAACACCACCTAGCTCCAAATCTCAAAGTATTCGTGGTTTATTGCTTGGGCTATTAACTAATGGAGAGACTGCTCTTTTTAACCCATTAAACTCTGATGATATAGAAGCTTGTATGCAGGTTTGCCTTGAACTTGGAGTTAGTTTGTCATGGACTAAGGATAAATTACTCATAAAAAGCCATGGTCTGCCAATAAACACCAAGGCTACTTGCATTTTTACCCAAAACTCAGGCATTACAACGCGCTTTATCATGCCTTTATTAGGCCTTAGGCAAAATTATAACAGAGCTATTGTGCTTGATTGTGGCGCGCAAATGCGTGCAAGGCCAATTCAATCTTTAGTAACAGCTTGTATTAATTTAGGTTTAAATATTAAGTACTTAGAAGCTGAAGGTAGGCTACCAGTTGCTATTAGTGGGCTTTTAGAAGGTGGTATAACTGAGGTTGATGGTATTACTTCGCAGTATTTATCCGCTTTATTACTCGCATTACCTTGCGCTTTACAGAATAGTGAAGTGAGGGTAAAGGCACTTCATGAAAGGCCTTATATGGAGATGACACTTAATTGGTTGAATTTATACAAAATAAACTACCATCATCAAAGAGAAGCAGATTTTGATATTTTTTATATTAAAGGACAGCAACAATATAAACCTAGGCAAACGACTATTGCAGCAGACTTTTCTTCAGCTTCTTATTTAATAGCAGCAGCAGCCATGCTTAAAGGTGAAGTTGTTTTACAAAATATAGATCTGCAAGATCCACAAGGTGATAAACGTCTTATAGACATACTTAAAACTATGGGCGCAAATATTCAAATAACAAAAGATGAGCTCATAATTAAAGGCGGTAACCCTCTTCAAGGAATTAGCATAGATGCAAATGATATACCTGATTTATTACCTACCTTAGCGGTTATTGGTACATATGCTGAAGGCGCGACCAAAATATTAAACGTGCGGCAAGCAAGGCTCAAAGAAACCGACCGGATTCATTCTATGACCGAAGGGCTGAGGGCTTTAGGCGCCCAAGTTGAGGAATTAGCAGATGGGATGATTATTCATAAAAGTAAACTTAGCGGCAGCAAAGTTAAAGGCTATGATGATCATAGAACGGTCATGGCTTTAGCCGTTGCTGGTATGTTGGCTGAAGGGGTTACTGCAATTGATACTTTAGAAGCTATAAACAAAACCTTTCCGAGTTTTGTTGCAATAATGCAAAGCTTAGGCGCAAATTTAAAGGCAGGGGGAGATAAATTATGAATTATACCATAATAAAAAAACTACCTAAGGTTGAATCTCTCTTACAAGCTTTTCCTTTAACGCATACTGCTTGCATTAAGATTGCCGAAGATAGAAAAGAGGTTAAAGATATTTTGGCAGGAAATGATAAAAGACTTTTAATAATAGTAGGCCCTTGCTCTGCTTGGCCAAAAGAAGCAGTTTTTGAGTATGCTAAGCGCCTTGCTAAAGTTAACGAAAAAGTTAAAAAAACTCTAAAAATTGTCATGCGCGTTTACATTCAAAAACCCAGGACAACAAAAGGCTGGACAGGCCCTGTTAATCAACCCGATGTTTTTGCAAACCCTGATATAGAAAAAGGGGTTAGATATACCCGCGAGATGATGATTAAGGTAATCGAAATTGGATTACCCATTGCAGATGAGGCGCTATTTACCCATAACGCAAAAGGGTTTTTGGAGTTGTTATCATGGGTTGCTATTGGAGCAAGAAGCGCTGAAGACCAAGAACATCGTATTTTTGCTTCCGCCTTAGATTGCGCCGTGGGGTTAAAAAATCCTACGCATGGGTCGCTTGCCATAGGAGTTAATGGCGTTATTGCAGCTCAATATCCACATGTCGCCGTATTTGATGGCGATGAAGTGCAAACTCATGGAAATTTATATGCGCATTTGGTTTTACGCGGCGCCAATGGGCAGCCTAATTATGATATTGCAAGCCTTGAAGAAGTCCACAAACATATGCAAAAGCATAAGATTAAAAATAGTTCCGTAATTATTGATGCAAGTCATGATAATTGCCTCAAAAATGGCAAAAAAGACTATCACTTACAACCTAAAATTGTATTTGATACCTTGCAAAATCTAAAATCTCGGTCTGAATTACACCAACTAGTTAAAGGTTTTATGTTGGAAAGCTTTATTAAAGAAGGCAACCAAGTAGTGCAAACTGACAAGCCGAGCGCGCTTGATTTATCAGGATTATCCATAACAGATCCTTGTTTAGGGTGGGATAGCACGGAAGATTTTTTACTAAAGCTTGCCAAAGAAAGGGAATTTTAATGCCATCTTTAACAGTTAAACTGCAAGAGACTACCCCAACTTCTTATCCTATATTAATAAAAAAAGGCTTATTACAAGATCCTAAATCCTGGTTGCCGGCAGAAATCTCTTTATGGGTAATTATTACTGATACTAACGTTGCAGAAATTCTCGCGCTAAACCTACAAAAAAATTTACTAAAAATGGGGCTTAAGACTTTGTTGTTAAAGGTTAATCCTGGGGAAAGGTCTAAAAGCCAGCGCAATAAAAGTTTGCTTGAGCAAACAATGCTGCAACATGACTGTGACAGAAAAACTGGTATTTTAGCTTTAGGTGGTGGGGTTATTGGTGATTTAGCCGGCTTTATTGCAGCAACTTATATGCGGGGAATTGCTTATATCCAGCTGCCAACTACCCTGCTTGCGATGGTAGATAGTTCAGTTGGAGGCAAAACTGCAATCAATACTAAAGAGGGTAAAAATCTTATAGGAGCATTTTGGCAACCTAAGGCTGTTATAGTAGATAGCAGTGCCCTAGAAACTTTGCCCCAAAAGCAGCTTATTAATGGCTTATTTGAAGCGCTAAAAATGTTTTTAACTCATGATAGTGCAAGCTTTACCTGGTTTCACAAAAACCTTACAAATATATTAGCGCGTAACTTACAAGATTTAGAAAATTTAGTTTATCGGGCTCTTAAAATAAAAACACGAGTGGTAGCGCAAGATGAAAAAGAACAACATGAGCGCGCAGTACTAAACTTTGGCCATACTATTGGGCATGCTTTAGAGAAAATTACTAATTATAGATTATTACATGGTTATGCAGTTGGGTTTGGAATGTTAGTTGAGGCCAAGATCGCATTAACTTTAAAGTTACTTACCGAGCAAAAATTTGCCCTTATTGAGAATGCGTTAAGGCCTTTAGGGATTACCAGTCGAAAACTTGCTAAATTTAAGGCTGAGGAAGTTATAGCAGCAACCAAGTTTGATAAAAAAAAGCAGAGTGGCCAAGTATTTTATGTATTATTAAAAGACATAGGTTCTGTTAAAGAGATTAATGGTAAATATGTTCATTTGGTTGATGATTACACAGTTAACCAAGTATTGCTTGATCTTACAAAGGATTAACTATGGCAGGTAATAGCTTTGGGCAATTATTTAAAATTACTACGTGTGGAGAGTCGCATGGTGGGGCACTTGGGGTAATAATTGATGGCTGCCCACCTGGAATTTTATTAAGCGTCGCTGATATTCAACCAGATTTAGACAGGCGAAAACCTGGGCAAAGCGAAATTACTACCCCGCGGAAAGAAGAAGATAAAATCCATATCCTTTCAGGAGTCTTTAAAGGTAAAACAACAGGCACCCCAATTTTGTTATTAGCTTATAACAAAGACGCCCGCCCCCAAGATTATGCTGAATTACAACATGTTTATCGGCCTTCACATGCTGATTTTACCTACATCAAGAAATATGGCTTGCGGGATTTTCGCGGTAGTGGGCGCGCTAGTGCAAGAGAAACTTTAGCGCGCGTTGCAGCAGGTGCGATTGCGAAAAAAATTTTACAGGAAAAACTGAATATGGAAATTTTAAGCTACGTTGAGCAGGTTGGTAATATAATTGCCAAGATTGATCATACAAAAGTTAGCATGCAAGATATTGAATCTAACCTTATTCGCTGTCCAGAACCAAAAACCGCCCAAGAAATGATTAAATTAGTTGCCGCTGTAAGAGATAGCCATGACTCAATAGGCGGAGTAATTAAAGGCGTTATAAGAAACGTTCCTCCTGGTTTAGGAGAGCCAGTATTTGACAAGCTTTCTGCTGATTTAGGCAAGGCAATGTTAAGCATTAATGCGGTTAAAGGCTTTGAAATTGGATCTGGTTTTCAAGGCGTAAGTTTAAAAGGCAGCGAGCATAATGATGAGCCTTTTGTGCACCAAGGTAAGGTAAAAATGAAAACGAACTATGCAGGGGGAACTTTAGGCGGAATATCTACTGGGGAAGATATTTATTTTAGAGTAGCTTTTAAACCGGTGTCCACTATAAATAAAGCCCAAGAAACCTTAGATCTTAAGCATAATCCCTATACCCTTAAAGCATCAGGAAGGCACGATCCATGTGTTTTGCCAAGGGCAGTTCCTATTGTTGATGCCATGGCAGCATTAGTAATCATGGATCATTATTTAAGACATCAAGCCCAATGTGGCCAAGGATAATATGCTAAAACTCGGGGTTTCAGGTGATAAAGGCTCTTTTTCTGAAGCTTCTGCCTTAGCATATATGCATAAAAACCAACTTAATGCACAAATTCTTTATCTTATGGATATGCAAGGGGTCCTTTTAGCGCTTGCAGAGAAATCTATAGACTTCGGGTTTTTTCCCGTAGTTAATATTAATGGTGGATTAGTAAAAGAAGCTTTTTTAGCAATGGGACAATATTCATTTACCTTTGTTGATGATTTTTGGTTTGATGTTGAGCAGTGTTTGTTAGGTTTTGCCGGCTTAAAAACGCACCAAATCAAAAAGATTGTCTCGCATCCTCAGGGTCTTGCTCAGTGCAAACATTATTTAGCTAAGCATTTTCCTCATATACCCACAATTGCTTGGCAAGATACTGCAAAAGCCGCAAAGGATCTTGCAAAAGGAGTATTATCTAAAGACAGCGCAGTAATCGCAGGAGATAATGCCGCAAAACTTTATGGATTAACAGTGCTTGCAAAAGCCATTCAAGATAAAACTCCTAATTTAACTGCTTTTATTTTAGTAAAGGACAAAGAGCATGCAGCTTAATGTACTAAGACAACAAATAGAGGCTATAGATAAAGAAATTATTAAGCAATTAGCTATAAGACAAGATTTATGTAGACAAATAGGTAAGCTTAAAAAAGCCAAACATATATCAATCGAAGATCCAAATAGAGAGGGTGAGTTGTTTGCCTTATATTCTCTGCTAGCTAAACAATATGACCTAAATATTTCTTATGTAGAAAAAATATTTGCTTTAATAATTAATGAATCAAGAAAGATACAATTATAGCCCGCTTCTGCGGGCAAGATTAAGTATGGCTTCACATCCTAGAACTAAAAAACTCTGTATATTCACTGTCAAACTCCGAGCTTTTTGCATCCTTAAATTTTTGTAAGCAAGGACTAACTAGATCTTGCAGGTTATCTGAAGTTTCTACTTTATGTTTTACCGGGAAAAATCTATGGTCACATAACTCTATATATCTTCCTTGAGCTACATTAACATCAAACTTGGTGTTGACTCTAATATTATGCGCCATTTGCAAACTTATGGCCTTCTCAATGTCTCCCCATACTTTACTAGTTGGCACAACTTCATCATTTGCATTCGTGCCTCTAAAATGAGATGTTTCCTCAGAAGAAGCTGTTCTTAGTACGTCAAATTTACTGTTGAGCAAGTACTTATGTAAATGCGTAAGTAGCTCATTATCTTCAGTGTCTTTAATATAGGTTAAAATATTTTTGATAAAATTATCTAAATTAGAGTTTGCAAAAACTTGATCAAAATGATCGTCTATATCGTGTAATCTTGCATCAAATTTTGCCAGAAAATCACTTTTTTCAGCGGCAGTAATTATATTTTGATCTAAATAAATACTTAATACTTCATCGAGCTTTTCTCGTGTTATCTCATGGGTAAAATTTAAATGGTAGTGATTATCATCCAAAAGGAAATTATCATGATGATACATATCATGGTCGTTATCATCTCTATGAATAAACCTTGTATCGGTGTTATTTTGCAGTATTTCTTGTTGTGCATCTTCAAGTTCTGCGCCTTCTTGGGTAAGATCTGGCACTGATGCGGTCACAAATGCTAACTTACCGCATAGATTTATAGCAAGTTTAACTTCATTATATTCTACCAAGGTAAACTTAGGGTAAATTGTTAAAGTGTCACAGGCAAAACTAAACTTAATTTTGCTTGCTTCAAAACATAATGCTGGCATATTAATCTCCATTAAGGCAATAAAAAAATATAATTGTATATTATTTAATCATATTTTGTCAATAGCTTTAGGTTTATTTCCCTGATAAAGACCTGGAAATTCTGTCAGGGCTGTCCCGTC
>MHBC01000012.1 GCA_001804735.1 Legionellales bacterium RIFCSPHIGHO2_12_FULL_37_14
CGTTGGTGTTCACTTACACTAACCCCATGACGCAATCGCCCTGATATCAAATAACACAAATATATACTGCGCGCGATCACAAATTTATTACCAAGAGCGAAACCAGCACATAAAAACCGATTAACAGCACCAATAAAGCCGTCATTGAAGCAAAGGGTAGGTAGCCCATGATGACCACACCCAACATTGCAGAGCCCATATTGATAAATGACATCATACTGGATGCACTGGCCTTATCGGTTAAAGCATTCGATGCCAAATAAGAAGCCGCTGGAAAAATAATACCCGTCACTAAATACAACACAGTGGTTGTAAAGAAAAACCATAAAGAATGAGTTGATGCAAAATAGACAATACCCAGCAATGAAAGCAGCGCAGGCAACAATCCTAATAGCGCAATGCGTAAGGTAATTGTTGGACCAAACCGACGCATCAAAAAACTGCCTAAAAAACCACTGCCTAACATCCCAAACATATTGATTAAATTCCAATAACCATACTGACTGGCCGATAATTTCAAAACAGACTGCGCATAAATAGGTGCTGCCACAGAATAACCGTAGGCAAAAACAGACACTAAACCTACACCCAATGCATAAATCACCAATTGTTTGTGACTGATAGCCATGACATACCCTTGCCAGATATGTTTGATATTCAGTGGCATTTGCTTTTTTAAAGTCTCTTGGAAGTAACGCGTGCAATACAACATAAAGGCGCCATGTACGAGCAATAGCCAAAAACACATTTGCCAGTGAAAATATTGCGTCACGACACCACCAATTGTAACGGCAAGCCCAATCCCCACGCTAAACGATACAATCGCGTAAGACATCGCTTGTTTTGCTTTTTCCAGCGACAACGATTCATTGATTAACATAAAAGTACAAGCGAGCCCACTGGCCGCACCCAGCGCAGTCATAAATCGACCCAACAATAACAACAAATAATTGTGCAGAAAAACAGAAGCCAAGCAAACGACAATGCCTAATAAATTAAGGCATAAACCTGCTCGCAAGGCCCCTACTCGACCAAAACGATTAGCCAAAGGTCCATACAATAGCTGACCAATGACATAACCCAATAAGAAGATGGACACCACCCATGTAATGGTACCTTGCGACAAGTGATAAGTATGACCAATCGCAGGAATTGCTGGTGTAATAATCGCTGCGGATATCGAAGCGATACAAATATAACTTAACAATAAGACTATTTTTAACGCACTCACTTTCTATCTCTTATTAAAAATTTTGCCAAATTATAAGCGAGGTTGCATACTTAAACAATTGCTGTATTATTTGACGACTGTTAAACAATACTAAACAAACAATGGCTCAACAATCATTACAATATTTTGAAACTTTTTTATGTGTTGCAGAACTTGGAGGGTTTACTTCAGCAGCAAAAGCATTAGGTGTCTCAAAAGCAGCCGTTAGCCACGCTATCCGATTATTGGAAGAATCACTGCGCGCCCCACTCTTTATCAGAACCACACGAAAAATCGCTTTAACCGAAGAAGGCGAAATATTGTTAGCACAGTGTGAAAAGATCAAACAAGAACTCGATATTGCTAGACAATTAATCTCCGGTTTTGAACGCTCTCCTAGCGGAAAGCTGCGCATTAGTTGCAATCCTTATTTCGCCGAAACCAAACTCGCAAAATTGCTAGCAACTTATATAAAAAAATTTCCCAAGGTAATATTTGAAATATTATCTGAAGAGCGCATGCCAGACATGGCAAAAGAAAATATTGATATTGTGTTTGGCATTAATTGGCCTGCACCACCTGATATCGTTGCTAGAGAAATTGGCACAACCCGTTATGTCCTTTGCGCATCACCACAATACTTAAAAAAGCATGGCAAACCCAAAGTCATAACCGATTTAGAAAACCATCACTACATTCAGCATACCGGTCGCAGCAAAGACAATAGGCTGGTCAATTTGAAAAATCATACAATACCAGCCATTAAACCGTATCTTTCAATCAACAATGCCAACCTAATGAAACACTGCGCATTACAACACATGGGCATTATTCAATTGCATGATTACATGATTGAACCCGAGCTTAAATCTGGAAAGCTGGTTGAAATATTAGCGAGCTGCTTTAAACCCAATATACCTATTTATGTGTATTATCAAAAGCATCGTTTTGTGCAACCGAAAATCAAACAGTTTATTCAATTATTAATTGCTCAATACAAACCATAAAATATAGCCATGAGTAAACCCAATGAATCAAAAAATAGAGAATCATCCATGAAAAAGTATATTTTTATAGCACTCACTCTGTTACTGAATACAACCTCACCGGCCACCATCATGCAAAATAAAAACATCTTACCGCTTGTTACCATTGACCAACCGAATCATTCAGTATTGAGAAATACGGCCAAACCCATCACATTCCCTCTAAACGCAGAAGCGATCAAAACGATTGCTGAACTAAAAGCCACTTTTGCTAGTTTAAAAAGCCCTTACGGAAAACCAGCCGGTCTTGCAGCACCACAAATCGGTATTCCACTTCGCATGTTTATTGTGCAGATTCCACCCGAAGCAAAACAAAAGCGCCATGAAGTTTACGATACATTGCCACCCACTGTTTTTATAAATCCAACGTATCATCCACTCCTTCAACAGGGAAAATATTCTGATATTGAAGGATGTTATTCCGTCCCAAATAAAACCGGAGAAGTATCACGATACTTTGCAATCGACTTTACAGCTTATACTGAATCTGGCAAAAAAATTCATAGAATCGCTAAAGGCTTTTTGGCTCGATTATTGCAACATGAAACCGATCATTTAAATGGCATCGTTTTTAGTGATTATCTATCAAAGCCAACGGCATAAACCAATAATTTTTACTCTACCAATAGATAGGATGATGTTTTATGAAAACAGTTATCACACCAAAAGACTATCAACACACCTCTCCTGCCGGCGCTGAAGTCAGATTACTGATGAATAACCCGCATGGTGGCATGGCACACTGCACACTCAAAGCCAACACTATTTCAAAACCTGTGACGCATAAATCAGTGAGTGAGTTTTGGTATGTGTTGTCTGGCAAAGGTCAAATCTGGCGTAAAAACCATGAGAAAGAAGAAATCACAGATTTAACGCCCGGCATTAGCATTGATATTCTGCTCGGCACATGCTTTCAATATAGAAGCGATCAAACTGACTTGGTGTTTATTTGCATAACTATGCCGCCTTGGTCTGGTAGTGATGAAGCGATGTATCTTGAAAACGGGGCATGGGAACCAAATTAAATAATCCACTTAACGTCAGCTAGCTGTTATTTTTGTGAACATTTTATTGCATTATAACCGGCTTAAACGTTATACTGTCGCCTCCACAGTTGAGGTATTTATTCAGTGAACAATTAATCTTTCTTCAATTAACTTTTTATCCTTAAAAAGCAGCTACTTTTGAATAGAGATTAATTATGACAACACCTCACATCATTACGAATAATCTATCATTCCATATCGATCAAACATCTGTTCAATTTGATAATGCCAATTTATCCTTTGAATCAGCAAAGTACGGCATTGTCGGCAACAATGGTTGCGGAAAAACAACATTTCTAAAACTGCTGACTGGCGAACTCATGCCAGATAATGGCGCTATTCTACGCTCAGGGTCGTTGCTTTACTTACCACAATCACATGAATCATTTGATCAACAAGCGACTGTGGGCGACATACTCTCTGTCAGCACGATCCTCAAAGCGCTCAATAACATTACGAATGGAAGTACAGATCTTAATGATTTTGATCTGGTAGCAAATCACTGGGATATTGATGAACGGATACACTATGCATTCGTACAATTTAACTTAGAACAAATAAACCTCAAACAACCTTTTCATCAATTGAGTGGCGGTCAAAAAACAAAAATTTTGCTGGCAAAAACAATGATTTTTACCACAGATTTTATCCTTCTTGATGAACCAACAAACAACTTAGATTCTGCATCGAGGAAATTGTTCTATCAATTTGTTAATACCTCAAAAAGCGGCCTCATTATCGTCAGCCATGATCGGCAGTTATTAAATTTATGCGACAAAATTATTGAAATAAGCTCGCAAGGCTTTTCAGTTTATGGCGGTAACTATGATTTTTATGCACATCAAAAACAAATTGAAAAAAATGCACTACAACAAGCTATCCAATCAAACAAGGAAAAGCTACTAAAAGCCAAACACACTGTTCAAACTCGGATGGAACATCATCAACAAAATGAGTCACATGGTCGAAAAGAAAAAAAGAAGCAAATTCAAGCCAAAGGACGTTACAACAAAATAGAGATCAATTCTAAAAAAGGTCAAAGCCAAAGCACGAATAGACGAATAAGATTACAAGCATCAAAACAACTAGGACAACTAGACACTGCGTTATCAAATGCATTGGAAAAAGTTGATCGACAAGAACCTTTCAACATTGATTTATCCACCACCAATGTGCCACAAGGCAAAACCGTTCTACACCTTGAAAATATCTATTTTTCTTATGATCACTATCACTCTCTGATTGAAAATTTTAGTTTGCATATGATAGGGCCCGAGCGAGTTGCTCTTATTGGTCCTAATGGTAGCGGAAAATCGACATTGATTAATTTGATAAGGGGATTGCTACAACCACAATCCGGTACGATCAATGTTGGCATTAAACAGGTAGCCTACCTAGATCAAACGGCTAGTTTTTTAAATCAACGCCAATCGTTGGTTGATAATTTTCTAGTGCACAATCCAAACGCGACACTCTTTAATGCTTACTCGGCATTGGCGCAATTTAAATTTCGCAATAAAGATGCAGAAAAACTAGTTGGTCAACTCAGCGGTGGCGAAAAAATGCGTGGAAGTTTAGCAATTAGTTTGATGTCATCGCCTGCGCCACAACTGGTTATTTTAGACGAGCCAACGAACTATTTAGATTTAAGCGCTATCTCTGCTATTGAAGAAGCACTTCAATATTATCAAGGGGCAATGATACTTATTTCACATGACCAGCAATTTGTAAAAAACATAGGGATAACAAAAACAGTGTCTGTGGCATTTGAAGCTGATAATGCTTGACATTGACGTTACGTCAACCATTAGAATGAGTCAATAAACGAGGCAATATTGTGAAATACACTATCAAACAACTGGCAGAGAATTCAGGCGTTAGCACAAGAACATTGAGGTATTATGACCAGATTGGGCTGCTTTCCCCCATGCATTACACTGCCAATGGTTATCGAGTATATGGTGAGCCTCAGCTACTACTGCTGCAGCAAATCCTTTTTTTTCGTGAATTAGGTTTTAAGCTTGAAGATATACAAGAGATTGTTACCTCTAATGAATTTGACCAGCTTCAAGCACTCCAAAACCACAAAGAAAATTTGCTGCAAAAAATAATAAATTTTAAAAAATTGGTTAAAACAATAGATAAAACAATATCTCATATAAAAGGCGAAATAAAAATTACAGAAACTGATTTGTATCTCGGATTTAAACATCCGAAACAACAAGCTCTTGTCGATTATCTTGAAAAAAATATGTCCTGCAATCCCGGTAGAATTATTGATGAATGCAGAGCTAGTATAAAAAAATTGGCCCCTAATGATTTTAGAGCCATGAAACATGAGGCTCATGATTGGTGTTTATTATTGAAGGCTGCAATTGAAAAAAGGCTTTCTCCTTCTTCAAAAAAAGTACAAACATTGATTGAGCAATATTATCAGCGTCGTATTAAAAAGTTTTGCAATCCAACACCTGAAGAGCTTGTGGCACTGATAAAAGCAGAAAGTCACTATCCTGAGTATAAAAAGCGTTTTGCTGAAATTCATCACAATTTTTCTGAGTTTCTTTTGTCTGCTGTAACCTATTTTGCAAAAAATACATTAAATAAGAAATCATCAAAGTGAGGGGCTATGATATGATTAATTCTACAATAAAAAATCAACACGATAACGTTATTCAATTATGGAATGGTCGCCAGATTGGTTTTGCAGAATATGGTCATCCACAAGGTCAACCTGTTCTGTATTTTCATGGATTCCCTGGCAGTAGATTGGAGATTGAGCCATTTCATGATATTGCTTTGACCCAAGCTATTCGCATCATTAGTATAGATCGCCCCGGAATGGGGTTATCCACACTTGATAAAGACCGTACTTTATTATCTTGGGCAGATGACATTATAGAGTTTACCGACATATTACAGCTCAAATCATTTTCAATCATAGGTCATTCTGGTGGTGCTCCTTTTGTTGCCGCTTGCGCTTTTTCTATCCCTGAGAAAATCAACACTGCTGTCATTGTGTCTGGGATGGCACCATTTGATAATCCAGATTCACATGTCGGCATGGCAAGCGCGCAACTCAAAGCCAATAAATTAATAAAAAAAATGCCGTGGCTTGCTTACCCTATTATGTGGCTCAATAAAAAAATGCTTCAAAGTCCAAAAATGCTTGAGAAAATGATTCAACAATTGCCCGCCGTAGACCAACTTTTTTTTCAAGACGAAAAAAAACGCGCCGCTATTGTTAACAATGTCCTTGAGGCTTTTAGAAATGGTGTGATAGGTCCTGCGCAAGAAATGCAGTTATTGCTGACTAAAACATGGGGATTTCAGCTAGATGAAATTCGTTGTCCTGTTATAATTTGGCAAGGTAGTATAGATACTCAAGTGCCAATATCTCATGCAAAAATTTATGCAAACCTGATTCAAAATGCGCAATTAAACCTCATTGAAAATGAAGGTCATCATTCATTAATAAATAATCATATGTTTGAAATTCTGGAGAGTTTGAAGTGAAAATCCTATAAAAAAATACCTGCCTGATTTTCAACGGTCTTTACTTTATTAGCAAGTATTAGCAAGTTAGCTTGTATTTTTATGGTATAAAGTTTTTAGGGGTCTTCATTTAATTGATGAAAAATAATAGCATTATTCTCATTAAGCATAGAACTTCCTTACTTAATAATTATTAACAGCTTTCGCCTGGTCTTAAATCTAACACTTCACAACCATCTCTTGTCACTGCAATAACGTGCTCCCAAAAACAGGCCAATGCACCGTCTTTTGTTTTGACAGATCGAAGAGGCGTTGGTAAAAGCTGGGCTTTTCCAGAACCAGTACTAACAAATGGTTCAATCGTTATAACCATTCCTTCTTCTAAAATATGTCCAGTATTGGCTTCGCCATAAAAGGGTACAAAAAGACCTTCGCAATGGTGTTGGCCAATAGAGTGCCCAGTCAGGCCAGGAAAACGCAACATATTGAATCCTTGGTTTTCAACGTAACTTTGAACTTTATGTGCAAGTGTTCCTAAATGTACCCCGGGTTTAACGGCATTAATTCCAACCCACATGCAATCATACGCAACTGTCAATAATTTTCTAGCCAATGCCGAAGTATCACCGCCAACAATCCACATTTTTTGCGTATCGCCGCACCATTCATCCTTTTTAACACTAAGGTCAATCCCTACAATATCTCCAGACTTAAGTGAAATATCATTTGCCATTCCCCTTGCCACAACGTCATTCAATGTAAAGAATACTGCTTGGTAATCAGCATAGTTATAGCCTTCTAAGTCTTCCCGATCCAACTCAGCGCCATATCCATGCATATATTTAAGCGCCAAATCATCTAGTTCTTTCGTTGTGACACCTGGTTTAATATGCTCTCCTAATAAATTTAAAATTTCAGCACAAACCCGACCTGCGTTCCTCATTTTTGCAATTTCTTCAGATGTTCTAATTGGACTCAGCTTATTGATATCCATTTTCATCTGTTCAATCAAAACATTTTTCATCATTTGCTCCTTGATTATCAATGACACATTTTAATACTAACAGGTTTTTGACAACTCGTTGAAATTTATTCATATGGAGAAATCACCAATTTTATTATCATCACTATTTTGAGCTTCTACCAATGACAGTTTTTAATAAATTTCTAACGATTAGCGAGTTTTACGCCCGGAATATGAGTGTATCAATACTTCATCAACCCCTTGTTTTTTTAAGCCAAGTAAATAATAAGTATCTGAGCTTATGTGGTGATATAGATTTTTTATGTTTGCTTCAATTGCATAGTCAGTTGAAAGTTGTTATTCCGTCCCAAATAAAACCGGAGAAGTATCACGATACTTTGCAATCGACTTTACAGCTTATACTGAATCTGGCAAAAAAATTCATAGAATCGCAAAAGCTTTTTGGCTCGATTATTACAATATGAAACCGATCATTTAAATGGCATTGTTTTTAGTGATTATCTATCAAAGCCAACGGCATAAACCAACAACCTTTCCATTCCAATGGGGGAATATTTTATAAAACCCATCACAGTACTAAAAAACTATCATAAATATTGAAAGGACCGACTAAAAATAAATTGGTTCTTTGGGAAGCGTCTTGAGGAGATTTTTTATTTGTCCTTTAAATAATTTGATTAGAATTGTGGCTTAAGCCATCAGAGAAGGTGCGCTTTTTCCAATACGACGTCGACCTTTAACAGCGACTAAGCTGGCGGTTTTTTTATCACGTAATATTTGGAGTTTAGAAAGTTCTTCTTCTCTGCCGACAAACAGTCTTTGATAGGCTTTCATATATCACCTCTTAAAAATGACAAATGTACATCCTTTGAGGTATAACATCAACAAACTACACCCCCTAAAATTACCGTGCGAGCATGTGAAGCTATTTTTAAGAAAACCACTCTGCAGAAATTAAAAGTTAGCTTATAATTCATTCAACCTACACTTAAAAAACAATAGAGGAGCAATACGATGAAAGTTCCATTACTTATTAGTACGGTTGCGCTAATTAGTGCTTCACCCATGGTATTTACTGAAACATCACAAACTAAAGTATCTACAATGAACGTAGCAACGTTGACATCAAACTCAACCAAGATGACTTGTTGCCAAAATTTGTGTTATGACAACTGCACGACTAATAGAGGAAATTGCAAATGTTCCTGTGACTGCAGTAAACTTTCGAACTACGAGTAAAGTAGCTGTCACAACCCAACATTCGGTACAATCCATTGAAATTGGCTAATCAAAAACCTAACCAACACTCTATACGCACAACAGAAGACCTGGTGAAAAATAATCTCATTTCACCGTCAAAACAAACCGCTTTGGATCCCGTTGCAGAGCAGTTTTCTATTGCGATCACGCCCAATATGCTCAGCGCAATAAAAACCTATGATGACAGCGACCCTATTTACAAACAATTTGTACCGACCACACAAGAACTTCACTCAACAACGCAAGAACTTTCAGACCCCATTGCAGATGCAGCACATAGTCCCGTTAAAGGGGTTGTTCACCGTCACCCAGATCGCTGCTTATTTA
>MHBC01000013.1 GCA_001804735.1 Legionellales bacterium RIFCSPHIGHO2_12_FULL_37_14
ATCTGCTTTTCATTTAAATCAAGCTGAAAACCTACCGCACGTGCTTGAAAAGGCATAACTCCTACTAATGGATCTACTACTATTTTTAAAATTTTCTCTGGCGTTTTAGCCGCAACTGTTTCAATCTCAACGCCGCCTTCAACTGAAGCCATTATGACAACACGCTGCGTTACTCTATCAACAACTGCGCCTAAATATAGTTCTCTTGCTATATCGCAAGTTTCTTCAATTAATAAGCAATTAACTGGCTGGCCTTTAGCGTCTGTTTGATAGGTAACTAAATTTTTACCTAACAAAGACTGGGAAACTTTAGCTATTTCACTTTGGGTTGAGACTAACTTAACCCCGCCTGCTTTGCCTCTGCCGCCGGCATGAATTTGCGCTTTTACAACCCAAGATTTGGTTGTTAAACGTGAAGCCACTAAAACAGCATCTTCTGCTGAATATGCAACTTCGCCTTTGGGTACATTTAAGCCAAAATCTGCAAATAGTTGCTTGGCTTGATATTCGTGTAAATTCATATTTATTTGTCCTAAAACTTATGGGTTCTTTAAACTTCTAACAATAAACGGGTTGGATCCTCGAGAAAGTTCTTCACACTCACTAAAAACTGCACCGACTCTTTACCATCTATTAAGCGATGATCATAAGAAAGCGCGATATACATCATTGGCCTTATTACTACTTGACCATTTTCGGCAATCGGCCTTTCTTCTATTTTATGCATACCTAAAATGGCGGTTTGCGGAGGGTTAATAATTGGAGTTGCCAAAAGCGAACCGAACACTCCTCCGTTAGTAATAGTGAAAGTTCCACCCTGCATTTCTTCAATAGCAAGCTTGCCTTTTCTGGCTCTTTCTGCTGAATCTTGAATTTGCTGTTCGATTTGGGCAAAACTTTTTAGAGAAGCATCCCTTACAACTGGCACTACTAAGCCTCTATCAGTTGATACTGCAACTCCAATATCATAAAACCCATGGTAAACAACGTCATTACCATCAATAGAGGCATTTACTGCAGGGAAAAGCTTTAATGACTCAACCACGGCTTTAGTAAAAAACGACATAAAGCCAAGTTTGACTGCATGTTTTTTTTCAAAGGCATCTTTGTATTTTGCCCTTAGATTAATAACGGCTTGTAAATTGACTTCATTAAAGGTGGTTAGCATTGCTGCTTGATGCTGCGCCTCAACAAGCCTTGCGGCTATTGTTGCCCTTAGCCTTGACATTGGTACACGCTTCTCTTCGCGCGCGCCGCCAATTTTTGCGGCAAGAGGTTGCTGTTGCCTTTGTCCAACAATGAAAGCTTCGACGTCTTCTTTGGTAATTCTACCGTCTTTGCCACTCCCTTTAATTTGATTTGGCGCAAGGTTATGTTCTTTTATCAGGCGCCTTACACTGGGAGATAAAACGTCTTCTGCTTCCTCTTCCTCTTGCGATGCAGCAGAAGATGTAGCAGCAGCAGGTTCTTTTTTCTCAACAAAAGCTGGCTTTTCTGCTTTAGCAGTTTCATCAATCACCAATAAAATCTGCTTAGCCTTTACTACATCACCTACTTTAACTTGCAACTCTTTTAACTTCCCGCTTTGAGGCGCAGGAACCTCTAAAACTACTTTATCTGTTTCTAAGTCAACTAAATTTTCATCGCGCTCGACAAATTCACCTACTTTTTTATGAATGGCCGCAATGGTGGCATCGGTAACCGATTCAGGCAAACTTGGTACTTTAACTTCAATTGACATGATTTTCCTCTTAAATTATAGGCCTAGTGCTTTATTCACTAGGTCTTCTTGTTCTTGTGCATGCAATTTAGCACTTCCCACAGCTGGAGCTGCTGCATATACTCTTCCTGCGTAACTTATTTCCTGATTAGGTTTAAGGCGGCGTCTAATATGGTGTTGAGAAGAGTACCATGCTCCTTGATTTTGCGGCTCTTCTTGGCACCAAATAATATCTTTTACTTTTGGATATTTAGTAAGCTCTATACTAAACAACTCTTCAGGGAATGGATAAAGCTGCTCCACCCGCACAATAGCCACATGATTCCAATTTTGCTCCCGCCTTTTTTGCAACAAATCATAATAGACCTTCCCACTACATACAACCATTCTAGTTACCTTGGAATTTTGTAAATCGTCAATCTCAGGAATAATATTTTTAAATTCTCCTTGAGCTAAATCTTCCAAACTAGAAACCGCAAGCTTATGGCGTAATAAACTCTTAGGCGTCATTACGATTAAAGGCTTACGAAAAGGCCTTATCATTTGTCTTCTTAAGAGATGAAAAATTTGCGCAGGTGTAGTAGGCATGCATACTTGCATGTTATGTTGCGCACAAAGCTGCATAAAGCGCTCGAGCCTGCCGGATGAGTGCTCAGGACCCTGGCCTTCATAGCCATGGGGCAATAAGAGCACTAACCCACACAAGCGTCCCCATTTTTGCTCCCCTGAGCTTATAAATTGATCAATCACGACTTGCGCCCCATTGGCAAAGTCCCCAAACTGGGCTTCCCACAAAACTAAAGTATGCGGATCTGAGCTTGCATAGCCATATTCAAAAGCTAAAACCCCTTCTTCTGAAAGCGGATCGTTGATGACTATAAAGGGCCGTTCTTTACTCTTCTCTACTTTCGCAAGTGGAATGTAGCGCTCACCTGTTTTAATATCATGCAAAACAGCTTGCCTATGCGCAAATGTCCCGCGCTCTGCATCTTCTCCCGAAAGCCGAATGGCATAATTTTCATTTAATAAACTTGCATAAGCCAAAGTTTCGGCATACCCCCAATTAATTGGGACATTGCCGGCTGTCATTTGCCCACGTTCTTGCATAAGTTTTGCAATTACAGGATGCAAAGTAAAACACTTAGGCAAGGCCTCTATTTTTGCGGCTAGCTCTTTAATAGTCTTAAGAGGCAGGGATGTTTTAGTAGGCTCTGACCATTTAGTATCAAGGTATATCGCCCAGTCATTAGCTACCTTGCCATCGTAATGCCCATTAACCAATTCAACTAAACACGCGCCCTTATCTAACTTATCGCGATAAACATCATAAGACTTTTTAAAAGTGTCTTGGGGAAGAATTCCTAACTCAACCAATTTTTTCCCATAAATTTCCGGCAAAGTAGGCATAGACTTAATTTTTTGATACATAATAGGTTGCGTCATAGAAGGTTCATCTGCTTCATTATGGCCATGGCGTCTATAGCAGACCAAATCTATTACCACATCTCGTTTAAACTTCATGCGAAACTCAAACGCTAATTGCATAGCAAAAACACAAGCTTCAGGATCATTGCCGTTAACATGAATAATAGGTGCATCAACCATTTTTGCGACATCAGTGCAATAATAAGTAGATCGCGCTTCTTCTTTTAAACTTGTGGTAAAGCCTATTTGATTATTAATGACAAGATGCACAGTGCCGCCAGTGCAAAAATGCGGTATTTGCGAAAAATTAAAAGTCTCCATCACGATACCTTGCCCAGCAAAGGCAGCGTCTCCATGGATAAGCAAAGGAACAACCTTACTATTGTTTTCGGTATCACGCTGGCGCTTTAGCCTTGCTCTAACCGAGCCTTGAACAACCGGGCAAATAATTTCGAGGTGTGAGGGGTTAAACCCAAGTGCCACGTGAATAACTTTTCCCGCAGTGGTTTTAATATCAGATGAAAACCCCATATGATATTTAACATCGCCGGTACGGCTAGTATCTAGTTTGTTGCCTTCAAATTCGGCAAACAATTG
Organism: Legionellales bacterium RIFCSPHIGHO2_12_FULL_37_14; assembly: GCA_001804735.1. Classification (GTDB taxonomy): domain Bacteria; phylum Pseudomonadota; class Gammaproteobacteria; order Legionellales; family Legionellaceae; genus 2-12-FULL-37-14. Next base: position 3,743 of record MHBC01000013.1, read on the forward strand.
CTCTGGAGACTTTCCAAGGACATTAACTAACATGTTTAATCTGCCCCTATGCGCCATCCCAATAACAACTTCCCTAACCCCTGAGTCAGCAGCCTTATCAAGCATTTCTTTTACCATAGGAATAAGCGAATCTCCGCCTTCTAGGGAGAAACGTTTTTGGCCGACAAAACGCGTGCCTAGATAACGCTCTAAGCCGTCTGCGGCAACTAAATGGTCAAATATTCTAAGTTGCTTTGCTTCATCAATATCCCCTCTGCCACGCTTTGACTCCATTTTTTGCGCAAACCAATTAACCTCTTCTATAGAAACAAGATGCATAAACTCAATTCCAATAGAAGAGCAATATGTTTCTTTTAAAGCGGCAACGACGTCTTTTATTGGCATGGCGCTCTCTACGAAATAACCACACCCAGGAACTTTATCGGTATTAGACATAGCTTGAAGTTCGTATTTGCTAAGGTCTAACCTACTTGATTTAAATGGTTCCATTAACCCCAAAGGATCGATTTTGGCAAGCCAATGGCCATCTTTTCTATAAGCATCTATAAGGCTATCAACTGCTACTTTCTTTTCGGTAACAAGGTCACCAACGCCTGTTTGCCCATTGGTTTTTTGCATAGCTATGGTTTTAAAATATTGAATAAGATCACGATGGCTGACTTCTTCACCATTTAAAGGCTTACCAGGCATATTAGCAAAATACTGCTGCCACTCTTGCGGGACAGAACTTTGAGAATGCAAATAGTCTTCATATAAAGCATCAACGTAGGACATATTTTGACCGGATAAAACGGCTTTTGCCCATTGGTCTTGAAGATTTTTACTACTCATCTAATTTATTCTCCATACAACTTTTAAGTTTCTTGATCCAACATTTGCTCGCGAATTGCGCTAATCGCGGCTGTGGGGTTTAAGTTTTTAGGGCAGACGCTGGCGCAGTTCATAATTGAGCGGCAACGAAATACACTAAAAGGATCTTGTAATTTATCTAGGCGTTCTGTTGTTGCGGTATCCCGACTATCTGCCAAGAATCTTCTGGCTTGCAAAAGGCCGGCTGGCCCGACAAACTTATCTTTATTCCACCAAAAAGAGGGGCATGAGCTCGTACAGCATGCACATAGTATACATTCATAAAGACCATCGAGTTTCGCTCTTTCTTCTTTAGATTGTAGCCTTTCAGCAGCAGGGGGAAGAGTATCGTTTTGTAAATATGGTTCAATCCTTTCGTACTGCCTATAAAATTGTTCCATATCGACTACTAAATCGCGGATTACTGGAAAGCCTGGTAAAGGCCGCAAAACTACTTTTTCGCTTTTTAGTTGGGAAAAATGGGTCACGCAAGCCAAACCATTTTTACCATTAATATTCATCCCATCAGATCCACAAACCCCTTCACGACAAGAACGTCTAAATGCCAAAGTTGGATCTTGTTCGGCTTTAATTCTTTCAATCAAAACAAGCAACATAGGATCGCTATTAGCAGCGATAGACAAAGAATACGTCTGCATGTATGGAGATTCGTCAATCTCAGGATAATAGCGATAAATAGATATATCTATAGTACGCGTAGCTGACATATTTCGCTCCTTAGTATACTCGTTCTTTAGGATCCAATGGATCGACAAGGTGTGGGGCCATATTAACTGGACGATAGCCTATTTTATCGCCTTCCATTTGATAAAGAGTATGTTTAATCCAGTTGGCATCATCACGTTTGGGGAAATCTTCGCGACTATGCGCGCCGCGACTTTCAGTCCTTGCAAGCGCCGACTTTGCCGTTGCATAAGCTGTGGCCATTAAATTATCTAACTCTAAAGCGCCAACTCTTTCGGTGTTAAAAATTCTGGTTTTATCAGCTAAATAAGCGTGGCCTAAGCGTTCACGTAAAGCATCAAGCCTACATAAACCTTTTTCCATGACTTCGCCTTTGCGAAAAACCCCGAAGTCTTCTTGCATTACTCTTTGTAAAGCATCGCGGATAACGATAGGGTGTTCGCCTTCTTTGGAGTTTTCCCATCTATCAAATCTTGCTAAAGGCGCGTTTATATCGTCATCCTGAACGTAAGAAAGCTCGGGTAACTCATTTGCAAGTCCAAGCTGCTCAACATGCTGCCCTGCTGCACGCCCAAAAACCACTAAATCAAGTAAAGAGTTACCACCTAAGCGGTTAGAGCCATGTACCGACACGCAAGCACACTCTCCAACAGCGTATAACCCTAGAACTGCAGTATCTGTGCCTTTATTGTGCTTTAAAACTTGACCATGGTAGTTAGTTGGAATGCCGCCCATGCTGTAGTGACAAGTTGGAACTACAGGAATTGGATCATTGATAGGATCAACCCCGGCAAACTTCAGCGAGAGCTCGCGAATCCCTGGTAAACGTGATTTTATTAGATCTGCGCCTAAATGATCTATTTTAAGTTTGACGTAATCAATGCCTTCAGGATCAAAGCCTCTACCTTGGCGTAACTCAAGCGCTATTGATCTTGAAACCACATCTCGTGAAGCTAAATCTTTAGCATGCGGGGCATAACGTTCCATAAATCGATCGCCGTCTTTATTTATTAAATACCCGCCTTCACCACGACAACCTTCGGTTACTAAAACTCCAGCTCCAGCTATACCTGTTGGATGAAACTGCCACATTTCCATATCCTGTAAAGGAATGCCTGCACGTAACACCATACCAAAACCATCACCTGTGTTAATGTAGGCATTTGTGGTAGATTGATAAATGCGCCCAGCGCCACCCGTTGCTAAAATACAAACCCTTGAATGAAAAAAGACTAGCTGTCCTGTTTCAATTTCAAAGCACAGCACACCCACAACCCGGCCTTTGGCATCTTTTACTAAATCAAGCGCAAACCATTCGCTAAATATGGTGGTTTTAGCTTTTAAATTTTGTTGATATAGAGTGTGGAGAAGGGCATGGCCTGTTCTGTCAGCAGCAGCAGCAGTGCGTGAGGCTTGCTCCCCGCCAAAATGTTTAGACTGGCCACCAAAAGCCCGTTGATAAATTCGCCCATTATCCATGCGCGAAAATGGCAACCCCATATGCTCTAGCTCATAGATGGCCTCAGGACCTACTCTACACATGTATTCAATAGCATCTTGGTCGCCTAAATAGTCTGAACCTTTAACCGTATCAAACATATGCCAACGCCAATCATCTTCATGCGCATTCCCAAGAGAAACAGTAATTCCACCTTGCGCTGAAACCGTATGGGAGCGCGTGGGAAATACTTTAGAAATCAAGGCTACTTTAAGGCCTGCTTGGGCAACTTGTAAGGCTGCACGCATCCCAGCGCCACCTGCACCTACAATTACTACATCAAATGTATGTCGCAATATAGCCATATTTTATTGTCCCCATACTAGCAAAAATGTCCAAAGTCCTTCTGCAAATAGGGTAAAAGCCACTATAGATAGTAGACTTAAGCGTAGCCATTTGCATTTAACGTAATCTGTTAGCACCGTCCAAATGCCAATATAAGCATGCAATAAAATAGCAACCACCGCTAAAATGGTAGCAATTTGCACGCAGCGGCAATGAAAAACCAGCTGCCATTCGGGAAAATCAACTTTGGGGTGCGTAATAAAAAAAGTGATTGCAAACAGGGTGTAGATTAATAAAAATACCGCGGTTGCGCGTTGAATCAGCCAATCTTTTAAGCCGCTCCCAGTTAAACTGGTTACATTTGTTACCATATCAAGACTCCTAATCCAAGAGCGCCAAATATCCCTAAAATAATCACTAAATTAGCGCTCGCATAACCTGCCTTTAAAGACTCTCCAATACCAATATCCATAAACATATGCCGAATGCCCGCAATCAAATGGTACCAAAGCGAGGACACAAATAGCCAAAGCAAAGATTTATAATAAGGATTTGCCAAAATTAACTGTAAGTCAGTGAATGAAGAGGCATTTTTCAATGAAAGATTAAGCCAATACAAAATAACCGGCAGACATAAAAATAACACAACTCCGGAAATGCGATGCAAAATAGAGGCAATTGCCATAGGAGGGAAAGCCATAGTAGTTAAGTCAAGGTTAACTGGCTTTTTTTTGCTGGCATAATATGTCTCTTTCATTTGAGCTCCATTTTAAACTATAGAAAGAAAAATTTAAGGCGAAAGAAGTATAATATTTTAGTGCCTAAGAGTCTAACTTCTTTATGCATAGTCTCTACAAGAGATACTCATTCCCACCTTTTAGCAAGGTCATTTTCTATACCAAATAAATCTAATACCCTGCCAATTTGATCTTCGATGATTTCATCAATAGATTGGGGGTGATGGTAGAAAGCTGGAACTGGAGGGAAGATTATGCCTCCCATTTGGGTTACTTGTACCATGTTTTGGAGATGGGCTAGATTAAGAGGAGCTTCGCGCACCATTAATACTAAGCGTCTACGTTCTTTTAGCACTACATCGGCTGCGCGGCTTAATAAATGGCCACCCAATCCATGGGCAATTTCCGCTAAAGTTTTCATTGAGCAAGGGGCAACTACCATGCCCATGGTAGGGAAAGAGCCGCTTGCAATTGAAGCTGTTAAATCACGCCAAGGGTGATAAACGCTAGCTAAATCTTTTAAATCAGCTTGACTGTAAGGAGTTTCATAAGCGCGGGTTAACTGCCCCATTTGCGTAATGACTAGATGAGTTTCTATATCTAAAGTATTTAAGGCTTCTAGGAGGCGCACGCCGTAAATAATACCGGAAGCGCCACTTATGCCTACTATTATGCGTTTTACAAGCGTGGGTTCATTCATGGAGTCTCCTTATAATACTGATGCTTCCCAGCCTAGCTTACGCCTTAAGGTTGCGTAATAGTCGTAGCTCATTGGGTGAAGTAATCTAAGCAATACAGGGTATTTTTTAATGCTAATCCATTGTAAAGTGCGCACTACCTCTTGTTCATGGCTATCAGCACTTAATAATAAAGAAGATTCATTAGTATTTGCCGGCTTAAGAGTAATGTTAGCTTCTGCGCCAATTACTATAGGGCGGGAGCTTAAGCGATGCGGGAACATAGGAACTATTGTTATGGTGTTTAACAAAGGGTGCATAATAGGCCCACCTGCTGATAAAGAGTATGCGGTAGATCCTGTTGGCGTTGCAAAAATAATGCCATCGGCATGATAATGACTTAAGAGCCTGCCATTTATCATAACTTCAAATTCCATTAAGTGAGTTTCCAGGCCTTGACTTACCACAACGTCGTTTAAGGCGCAGGATTTAAAATGTTGGCCTTCTTCTGACTCTATGCTTGCTTCCAATAAAAATCTGTGTTCTTCAATATAATTGCCCCCTAATACATCCAAAAGCTCTACTTCTATGTCTTGCGGTGAAATGTCGGTTAAAAACCCCAGGCGACCTCTGTTTACTCCTACAACCGGTACATTAAGACCAACAGCCATACGTGCTGCTGATAATAAACTTCCATCACCCCCTATAACTAAAATAACATCACCTTTTTTTCCCATTTCTTTATGAGGTAAAATAGGATGATGGATCTCAAATACCGCAGCAGTTTCTTTTTCTAAAAAGCTTTTCACCGGAAGCTTGGCTAACAAAGCCATTACTCTTTCTAGACTTTCCATAACTTCAACGTTAGCTCTATGGTGCCTTGCGTAAACAATAACGCGTTTAAACGCTATGGGAGTGAGTTTCGTCATGCTTAATCCTCTTTAGATCGCGCTTGTCTTTTGCGATCATTTTCCTTGAGTAACTTTTTACGTAGGCGAATTGATTTAGGGGTAACTTCAACCAATTCATCATCATCAATAAACTCTAGCGCCTCTTCTAAGCTGAATTTAATAGGCGGGGTTAAGATAATATTCTCATCCGAACCTGAAGCACGCACGTTGGTTAATTGTTTTTCTTTGGTTACGTTTACCACCAAATCATTATCCCGCGCATGAATCCCTACAATCATGCCTTCATAAGCTGGCGTTTGATGCTCAACAAATAATCTACCACGTTCTTGCAAGTTAAATAAGGCAAATGCTCTTGCAGTTCCTAAACAATTTGCAATCAAAACTCCATTAACCCTTTGACCAATATCAGCCTTAATATAAGGCCCATACTTATCAAATACATGATATATCAACCCTGTTCCAGATGTTTGCGATAAAAATTCAGTATGAAATCCTATAAGGCCGCGGGTAGGGATTATATAGTCTAAGCGCACTCGTCCTTTACCATCTGAAACCATGTTTTTAAGCTCAGCTTTGCGACTCCCTAATTTTTCCATAACATTGCCTTGATATTCTTCTTCTACGTCAACAGTTAGCTGCTCGTAAGGCTCTTCTTTTTCTCCTGCTACAACTTTTAGAATAACTTCAGGTCTTGAGATGGCAAGTTCGTAGCCTTCTCTTCGCATGTTTTCAATTAATATAGATAAATGTAACTCGCCACGGCCAGAAACTTTAAATTTATCAGGATCTTCAGTTTCTTCAACTTTTAAGGCTACATTATGTAAAAGTTCCGTTTCAAGACGCTCTTTGATTTTACGACTAGTAACAAACTTACCTTCTTTACCCGCAAAGGGGGAGTCATTAACTTGAAATGTCATGCTTATGGTAGGCTCATCAACCGTCAATGGCTGGAGGGCCTCAACTTGCTGCACATCACATAGAGTGTCTGAAATGTGGAGGTTATCTACTCCACTTATTGCAATAATGTCGCCTGCTTCTGCAAGCTCTACTTCTATTCTTTCTAAGCCATTAAACCCTAATAACTGTAAAACTCGACCAGAAGAAATTGCGCCATCTTTAGAGATTATTTTAATATTGGTTTTAGGAGTTATGCGACCACGCTTTATTCTCCCTATGCCGATTGTGCCTACGTAAGAAGAATAATCAAGCGAGCTAATTTGCATCTGAAAAGGGCCTTCTAGGTTTACATCAGGTGGCGAGACTTTACTTACGATAGTATTTAATAGGGGCGTCATATCGGCTGAATCATCTTGTAAATTAAGCTTTGCGTAACCGTTTAAGGCAGAAGCATATACAATGGGAAAATCAAGCTGGGTGTCGGTTGCGCCTAAATTATCAAATAGATCAAAGACCTGATCGATAACCCAATCAGGCCTTGCGCCTGGCCTATCTATTTTATTCACCACCACAATAGGGTTAAGACCACGAGCAAAAGCTTTCTGAGTAACAAAGCGCGTTTGCGGCATTGGACCGTCTACAGCGTCAACTAAAAGTAGGACACTATCAACCATAGATAAAATACGCTCTACTTCGCCGCCAAAATCAGCATGTCCTGGAGTATCAACAATATTAATTTTATAGCCTTGCCAATTCACACAAGTATTTTTAGCCAAAATAGTAATTCCACGTTCTTTTTCTAAGGCATCAGAGTCCATAACTCGTTCAACCTTAGGCGCGCGCGCATTTAAAGTACCTGTTTGCTGTAAAAGCTTATCAACCAGAGTGGTTTTGCCGTGATCAACGTGCGCGATGATTGCGATGTTGCGTATATTGTCTATCATTTTAAGGAGCCATTTCTTCACAAAATTGGGAAAAGATTATACTATAAAACATTGATTTAGACACTGGATTTTGCGCGCTTAAACCCGTAAAATATTTGTACTATCACTTTGCAAAAGGCGATCCAATGGCAGAAACTTTTCCTCCAGGGACTCATTGGCGTGATTCAGCAAGGAGTGCGCGGTTTTTTATGATCGATGCGCGCGCCGCTTTCCCATTATTTTTATTTCTTATGCACCTTCGCACGTGGACTGGTATTATCGTGCTTGTCTCGGCGATTTTTTTTGGTGTAATTGAGCATTTTGGCTTTACGGTGCCCATTTTCTTGCGCTCTGTGGTAAGTACGATTTCAGGAAAAATTAAATCCTCTCAACCATGGTGGCGCGGCTATGAGTACTGAACTACCTAAAACACTTTCCCTAATTGCAACTCGACTAAATGCAAAGTTTTATTTAAATGATCGTTTTTTGTCTTACGATGAAGTTTTCTCTTTAACTGGCATGTTGCCGGCCTTAACAAAACGTGCTGAACAATTATGCTCTCTTTGTTTAGGATATGGCCTTGGTGCAACTTTTGAAGATGCCGAAGGCACAATCTTAGGCACCAGAGTTATCTTTGACGAAGTTACTCCTAACTCCTTGCGTTTGTTATGCATCCTTGACGTACTAAGTGAGCTTATTCAAGGCGGTCCAAGCAAAGATTATACGCCTCTTGACGAGCTTATGTACGATTAACACCAATGCCTGGTAAAAAAATCACGTAAACTACTCTTATTTTGCGCATAAGTGTGATATACTTTACATATAGATAGTAATATTAATACACAAGGAGTTACATAATTATGCGTTCTAAAGCTTTTTTTTCCCGTGAGACTCCTCTAGATCAAAAAGTTGGGCAACGTGATGTTCAAGGAATTTTAGCAGACATTGAGATCTCTACTGCTGATGTAGCTGCCATGCAAAAGAGAGTTCCTACTGAACACACAGCCAGCGCCCTTGAGCTTTTAGGATCTTTGTATAAAAACATAGAAAAGGCTACTTTTACTGATAAAACGGAGCTTACACAAGAGCAAGCAGTAGCTAATAAAACATCTTCATCCCTTTAAAGGCCTTAAATTATGAGTATGATTTTAACCAAACAACAACAAGATACCATTTTGCAGGAGCTGAATAATGCAGTGGATAATCCTGTTTGGGGTAAATCCAAATTTTTAACGGTAATTGGCAAAAAGATTGCGAGTATCCGCGATGAATTTAAAGCATTACTATCTCCCCCTAAAAAGGCTCTTGCTACCCCAGACACAGTAGTATCGCAAAGCGGTCAGCAAACTATGACTAGGGTATATATCTCTATTTACTGCGCAAAAGGTGGCTCGATTAATAACTGGCTTAGTATTCTAGCCGCATTACCCAACCAACTAGCATCCCGCCCAATTTATCTTGAAGAAGAGCAAGTTATTGATCTTTTGCGCGCAAAAATTAATAAGGAGAATGAAGCCTATATAAGCATAGACATTCCTACAAATTCTCTAGTGCAATTAGTGCAAGATAAAATTCCTTTGGATAAATTAGGCCATCAGTTAGCAACTGTTAAGGGTAAACCTATAAATAAATATTTTACCTGCACATTTGTCCACTCTACAGGAAAATATAGATATGTTGATCGCCAACTTATAAAGTGCGATTAAGCATTACACTCGCGCCTTTTGCTTTATCAAGCGCATTTGGTTTGGTTACTTTTAGTGTTACAGCCTTTACGTTAAATTTTTCCACAATAAACTGCAGAAGCTGCTGAGCTAAGGTTTCTATTAGCTGAAAAGATTGAGTCTTAATAAACTCCGTGACAGCTTCGCTAAGAAAGGTGTAATCGAGAGTATCTTTTAACTCAGTAACCTTGGGTGGTAAATTTATCCCGCAGGCAATATCTAATATTAAACTCTGTTCAACACGCCTCTCCCATGCGTGTATGCCTATGTAGGTTATGACCTTTAAGTTATGAATTTCTATCCAATCATATTCCATATTTTGCTTATTATTCATGATAGCTCGGGCTTAAGCGTTGCACTGCGTCTAGCATTATTTTAACATTTTCCCAAGGAACATCAGGGGTAATTCCATGACCTAAGTTAAAAATATGTCCCTCGCCTTTTCCATAAGCTTGTAAAACTTTTTTTACCTCAACTTCGATTACTTTTTCATTGGTAAGTAATACCGCAGGATCTAGATTACCTTGGAGCGCAGTTTTGCCTTTAGCTAGTCTTCTTGCATAACCTAGGTCGACAGTCCAATCAACGCCAATTGCATCAGCTGAAGATGCCATAACAAGCTCAAGCATAGAGCCTATTCCCTTGGAAAAAAGAATAATTGGTATAGTTGGAAATGCCATTTTAACATCGGCAATAATTTTTTGCATATAGTTAAGCGAAAATTCAGTAAAATTAACCGGGTTAAGTAATCCTCCCCAAGTGTCAAACAGCATAATAACTTGGGCGCCGGCCTCTATTTGCGCTTTAAGATATAATCCAATAATTGAAGCAAGGAAGTTAAGTAAGGTATGCGTATCTTGGGTACGCGCATAAACCCAGCTTAGCATTTTACTAAAAGAACGGCTACTTTTCCCCTCAACCATATAGCAAGCTAATGTAAAAGGGCTACCGGCAAATCCTATTAAGGGAATATTTAAAGGAAGTTCGGCGCGTACGAGATTTATTGTTTCCATAACGTAACCTAAGCGCTCTATAAGCTTAAACGCATCTATAGCAGCTAAATTATCCACCGAGGTTAAGGGACTTGCAAAACATGGACCTTCCCCTTCAACAAAATCTAAACCTAAGCCCATTGCTGCTGGAATAGTTAAAATATCAGAAAATACAATAGCCGCATCTAGCGAAAACCGCCGCATAGGTTGTAAAGTCACTTCTTTAGCTAAACTAGGTGTTTGGCATAAAGTAAGAAAATTAGTCGCTTGCGCGCGCAGTTTGCGATATTCAGGCAAATAGCGCCCCGCTTGGCGCATAATCCACACCGGAGTGCGTTCAACTTTTTCCCTTCTTAGGGCACGTAATAATAGTGGCTCAACCATTAGGCAAAAAAATCCATAATTTGTTCTTGTTGGCTCATTCCATCTTGAAAACCAAGAGAAAGTAGTTCGCGCGTAAAAGCTTGTTCGAATAACAGGAAGCTTAATAAGTCCCCTGAATGTCTTTTAGCCCCTAAATAATTAAGCATAAACCGTAATAATGTAGGCATGGCAATGTACATGCTCTGCGCAATTGAAGCAATATCCATACTTGGCCGCATATACAAAGTTTTAATTGGTCGCCAAGGAGAGTGGCGCTTTTTCCAGAGGGATAAAAGACGCGCAATATCATTCATTCTATTAACCATTTCTATATCACGATCAAGATTATCTAAAAAAAGACCACTCAGCATACCGCCTAAAATGTTAGCAAAATCAATATCCTCTTTATACGCTAAATGTGCCCGACTAAAGTTAGGGCTTGGCCTTGTGCCAATTATAAATAAACGCTCGGCATTAAAGCGAATGGCGCCTCTTAAAGGAGATACAAGCCCCATCCCACCATCCCCATAATGCAAGCCATCAATTCTTACAGTAGGGAAGAATAAAGGCAGGGCGCTTGAAGCTAGTATATGTTCCATAGCAATGCGCGCCCGTTGCGAAATATGGCGGGGATATTGCCAGTCTTCAAATACAGGTTCATGATTTTGATAAAAAGAAAGCGTCTGCTGAGTTTCATAGCAATGGGTAATAACTTCGAATGCTTTAACTATTCCGTTGTCAATATTTGTTTGAATTGTATCAAAATTTATATTTTTAGTGATAAACCCTTGGAGCGGTCTTGTATTTAATAAGTAACCAGCCTGTCTATTTTTTATTATGGAACGGCTTAAATTAGCTATCAAAGATTTAGCTAACCCAAAGTTGCTTGAATCAAATATTTGTTCACAAGAAAGCTCACTCCATAAAGTTTCTAGCTTATGGATCCCTTGAAAAAAATCATCAGCATGTTCGATTAAGATGGCAGCATTAATAGATCCAACGCTTACGCCAGTAATTATTTCAAAAGGTAAAGTTTTCAGTTGTAGCAGATGCTGTATAGCCTTTAACACGCCTGCTTGATAGGCGCCTCTTGCTCCACCACCTGCTAAATATAGCGCTATTTTTGCCATGAAGAGAAATGTATAAAGTTTTGTGGTGGCCAGAGGCAGAATCGAACTGCCGACACAAGGATTTTCAGTCCTCTGCTCTACCGACTGAGCTATCTGGCCGCAAGATGGGTATTAAACTTCGAGAACCAAACGAAGTCAAGCTTTGCATGCAATATCATCTGCGCTGCGACATCTTCTTAAAGGTGAACTTGCGCCTAGGGTTAGCTCCTTGCGAAAAAAAAAAGTTTGTTGTGCGGCATTAACGGAAGCAGGCTCTTCTTTAACTATTAGATCTACTGAGTTTTTGTCTTCTAGGCTTTTAGCATTTAAAGCTATAGGCTTTAGCAGCACATCTATAGATTTTTTATCTAAATTAGCAAAAGACTCAATAGCACGATCAATTTTACTCTGTCCATTTAGCCAATAAACTGAAAGCGCCGCAAGCCCTGTTACCGTGCCAAGGATTAAACATCCCCACACTGGAATAATAACTGCTGGCAATAATGTCATAACCATAGCAAGCGTAAAAAATCCAAACATAAAGCCATAAGTAAATGTCCAAGTGCTAAAAATAACCGTAAATGCATTCTGGGTAAACTTAACCCACTTACCGCGCCGCTTTGCTTCTAGCTCTTGTGCATGGGCCATTAAATAGTTATCTCTATCTAGAAGGCAATCTTTAAGCGCCTTTATTTCGGCTTTTGTTAAAACACTTTTCCTAGCCATTTGTAAAAATGACCTTGTATCCATAAATTGCGCTAGAGCATTTAGCAAGCTATGCTCTTGTACATAATGATTTAAATCATACGATGAGTTAAAAATACTTCCTTTGTATTGACTACACAACTGAAAAAGCACAAACAAACCGCCATACAAGAGAGCAAACCCAACGCTTGCCCAGAGTAAAGCCATACCGGCAGTTGCCACATCAACAAAAGTTGTTAGCAAAACCGACATACTCCCAAACCCATCACAAATCACATTCAAAAGCCCTGCGCCAAGGGTATACCAGAATAATCGTTTGTGCCTTTTAGATTTAGCTTTTTGCTCTGGCATAATTTTACTTGTCGATAGGCTTTCAAAAGATGTTAGCAAATCATGGAGCAATAAAATTCGCAAAGATTCTGCGGTATTTACATCCTTAATTAACTCTAAGAGTTTCTCTAAACTCAAAGAAGCTCCTAAAGCAAGCTCTTTTGCCTCATCAAGAGTGGATTTAGAAAGTTCAATTTGCATATATGTGCTAAAAAAATAAACTGTTAGGGCAAATTATAACAGAAAATATGGTTGTTGATCAAGCTTTTGTGGATGAACCCGCGCTTGCTTTGCAAAATAAAATCCCCTACCATGTGCAATATCAACTTTAAATAATGAATTTACACAAATGAAATACTTGCCGCGCGTTATTGAACATAAACTACTCGAATATTTAAAAATATTCCCCGTTATAGGTTTAACTGGCCCAAGGCAATCCGGCAAGTCTACTTTACTTAAACATATGCTAAGTGATAAATATAAATATGTAACCTTTGATGATCCTACAAATGTAAGGCTTTTTTCTGAAGATCCAGAAGGCTTCATAAATACATACTCTAACAAAGTAATCTTTGACGAAGCACAAAAAGTTCCGGAAATTTTTCATTATATAAAAATGGCGGTTGACGAAGATAGGCAAAACTACGGCAAGTTTGTAGTAACTGGATCATCCCAATTTAATTTGCTAGGAAAAATCAGTGAGTCTTTGGCAGGTAGAATAGGCCTTTTAACGTTATTACCCTTCCAGCACCAAGAATTGCCGGCGGCTTTTAAAGAGTGCGCCATATTCCAAGGACAATATCCTGAGCTTGCAGAAAAAAACTATTCTCACGTAAATGATTGGTATAGTAGCTACGTTAATACATATATTGAAAAAGATGTCAGAAGTATTCTAAATATTGGAGATTTAAGAGATTTTAATCGCTTACTTAATCTTCTTGCCACCCAAACCTCCCAGTTACTTAATATGAATGCGCTTGCAAGCTCAATTGCGGTATCTCAAGCTACAATTAAACGCTGGATTTCTGTATTAGAAGCATCATTTATCGTATTTTTACTTGCGCCATATTATGAAAATTTTGGTAAACGTATTGTAAAAGCTCCCAAAATATATTTCTACGATACAGGGTTAGTTTCTTATTTAACAGGGATTGAAACGGCAAAACAATACAACCTTGGACCTATGGCAGGTAGCTTGTTTGAAAACTATGTAATTAGCAACATTCTGAAAAACATTCAGCATAAAAAACTCAACCAAGAACTATTTTATTTAAGAACCAGCCATGGAGTTGAAGTGGACTTAATTATAGATAAAAAACGCTCCAAGGAATTTGTCGAAATAAAAAAAAGCAGCACCTTCACCCAAGGCATGACCACCCATCTACAAACTATATTAACAGCTAACCACAGCGACTCTGACAGCTATAGCGTTCTCTACACCGGAAAACCCCGCAAATATAAAAATATCGATATACGCCCATTTTGGGCTGACGAGTAGTATGGGCTTTGACCTTTATGGGTGAGGCGTTATAGCAAGTATGGTAATTTGTTTTTTATTTGGACCATAATACCAAAAGATACGATATGCTGCTGGTGTATTGTTTTCCGCGTATGCTTCAAATATTTCTTCTCCAGAAGGACCTTGTAAAGAGGAGTATTTATGAGTGTTCAGTCCAGGGTGGCGTGGATTGGTTTCTAAATAACCTAATGCTTTTTTAACAGCTTTACATCGCTTATGCATAGAAGGATCAATTTCGAGCTGATTTAAGTCCTGATCAGCTTGTTCCGTAAATAACAATTTAAACATTGCTGCTATTCGATTTCATCATCGGAAAATTGCGCAAAGCTACCTCTGTCTATTAACTTCTTATTTTTAGCTTGCTCTAATCCTTTACGTACTCTCTCTAGAGCAACCATATTTTTAAAAAGCCATTTTTCATTAATGGGCATTTCAACAAAAGGCTTCAAAATAACAGTCCCATTTGGTTCTTGGCGCACAGAAAATCCACTAATACCTTTAGTTAAGGAGCCTAATGTAACCCGCCCTTTTGCATCTGGCCTTACCATTCTTAATGCCATAAAAACACTCCAAAATAATTTTAATTATACCACGTGGTGGGAAAAAGTCAATGTGGGAAATTGTCAAAAAAACACTCAAACCGCTATGGGAGCTTTAATTGCTTGATGGCACTGATAGTTTACGATGTTAAAGTCAGAGTAAACATAATCAAATAATGATTTTGGCGTACGGGTTAGTTTGAGTTCCGGTAAAGGATAAGGAGTACGGCTTAGTTGTAACTTGGCTTGTTCTAGGTGATTTAAATAAAGATGACAATCGCCGCCTGTCCAAATAAACTCAGAAGGCTCAAGCTTACACTGGGCTGCTACCATATGCGTTAAAAGCGCATATGAGGCAATATTAAAAGGAACCCCTAGGAAAACGTCGGCCGAACGCTGGTAAAGCTGACAAGAAAGCTTGTTATTAGCCACATAAAACTGAAATAACACGTGACATGGCATTAGGGCCATTTGATCAAGCTCACCCACATTCCAGGCGCTTACTAATAACCGCCTTGAGTCTTTGTTTGTTTTAATTTGCTCAATAAGCTCGCTTAATTGATCAATATGGCCACCATCTGCCTTAGGCCAAGAGCGCCATTGATGTCCATAAATGGGGCCTAGATTACCATTTGCATCAGCCCACTCATCCCAAATACTGACGCCATTATCTTTTAAATAAGCGATATTCGTTTGCCCCTGTAAAAACCATAAAAGCTCGTGGATTACACTTTTTAAATGAATTTTTTTCGTGGTTATGAGAGGAAAGCCTTGAGTTAAATCAAAGCGCATTTGATAAGCAAAAACCGACAGAGTGCCTGTACCTGTTCTATCGCCCTTCATAACCCCATTAGTTAAAATATGCTTGAGTAAATCTTGATAAGCTTTCATGTTTTTCTCCACCATAAATAGGCGCCTATGGCAAAAAGTGGCACAGATAATAGTTGGCCCATAGTAAGCCAACCAAAGGCCAGAAAACCTAACTGAAGATCAGGTTGGCGGAAAAATTCGACAATAATGCGACACAAAGCATAACCCATTAAAAAAACCGCCGTAACGTAACCATCATTGCGCGGTTTTTCAGCATACTTAAAGACAATAATAAATAATAAAATCCCTTCAAGCGCGGCCTCATATAGCTGCGATGGGTGCCTTGGCATAAAGCCTGCATGGGGAAATACCATGCTCCAAGGCAGGTTAGTTACCCGCCCCCAAAGCTCGCCATTTATAAAATTGCCTACTCTTCCCAAAGCCAAGCCTAAAGGCACAAGAGGCGCTGTAAAATCGGTTACTGCAAGAAAACTTCTTTGGGTTTTTCTGGCAAATAAATATAAAGCAGCGCCCACGCCAATTACCCCACCATGAAAAGCCATGCCGCCTTCCCAGATTTTAAAAATAAGCAAAGGGTTATGAAGCCAAGCGCCATTGCTATAAAACAACATATAACCTAGCCTTCCGCCCAAAATTACCCCAATAGCGCAATAAAATACCAAGTCTTCGAGTTCAGTTTTTTTCCAACTAAGCTTATATTTCTTTACGCGCATGCTGGCTATTATATAAGCAAGAAAAAACGCCAGCAGATACATAATGCCATACCAATATATACGTAAAGGCCCTAATGACAGGGCAACAGGATTAAAATTAGGATAATTTATCACAGAACCAACCCCACTACAGTTAATAGCAATATACCAATAAATGCGTAGCGCATCACGCGTAACGGCAATACATAACTTAATTTTGCCCCCAAAGGAGCCGCCAACGTGCTGGCAAGCGTTACCCAAAATACGGCAGGCCAATATACATAGCCTGTTGCATACTTCACTTTGGTTAAATCATGACTTAAAAACATAAAGGTAAGGGTGCCAATAAAGGCAACTGTCATAGTACACAAAGACGAAACAGGAGCAATGCGCCTTGGGTTAACCCCGCAATAAGTTAAATAAGGAATAATTAAAACCCCGCCGCCTACCCCAAGTAAACCTGACTTTAATCCCACAATAAAGCTTACAAGTTGATTTAACCACTTAGAGGGAAAGCTGGCTATCTGCTCTCTTTGCGCAAATGCCATTTTATAAGCAACGAACAATAAAAAAAGCGCAAAAATCACCCTAAGAACGCTGGTGGAAAGAAAGGAAGCTAAAATAGCGCCAAATATTGTTCCTAATATAATCCCCGGCCATAAACGCCCATACACCTCCCACAAAATAGGCTCAATGCTCCTGTGAGCTCTAAGAGCTGAAATAGAAGTAAATAAAATAATTGCGAGAGAGCTCCCAGCTGCCATATGCATGCTTAATGCAGCAGGAACAAGATTATTTAGCTCTAATATAAACATTAATGCAGGAACAACGACAACACCCCCACCTATTCCTAAGGTTCCTGACATAAGTCCGGTAAAACATCCAGTTAAAAGGTAAAGCAAATTTACCCATCCAAATAACACCTTATGATCTCCCTATGCGAGTTAATTCAGATAATCCTTCACCATGCAACGCTTCTTCCATATATTTTTTGATATCACTAGAATGCTTTAATTTAAATATTTCATTTAATAATTTTTTTGCATAACGCATAGATAAGTTACGCACAACCCATTTAATCTTAGGCAAACTAGAAGCATTCATGCTTAATGAATCATAGCCCATTGCTATTAAAAGAATAACTGCCAAAGGATCACTTGCCATTTCACCACAAATACTAACTTCCATACCAACTTCATGCGCATCTTTAACAATTTTGCGTAACACTTGCAACATCGCAGGGTGGAATGGATCATATAAATTAGCAACTCTTGCGTTATTTCTGTCTACAGCTAATAAATATTGGGTAAGATCATTACTGCCTACAGAAATAAAATCAACCTCTGTTCCTAAGTCTTTTACAAACGATATAGCAGCCGGCACCTCAATCATTACCCCTACTTTAGGTTTTGCAATCATTACGCCTTCTTCAATAAGCTCTTTATATGCTTGGCGTATGAGGCTTTGTCCTTCAATAACCTCTTTATACATAGTTACCATTGGCAACATAAATTTAAGGTTATTCAAGCCTTCGCTTGCGCGCATCATGGCTCTTATCTGCATTAAAAAAACGTCTGGGTGATCTAGAGTAATACGAATTCCCCGCCAACCAAGGTAGGGGTTATCTTCTTCAACAGGAAAGTAATTTAAGCCTTTATCACCCCCAATATCTAAGGTGCGCATTGTAACTTCCCTAGGGGCAAAGGCTTTTAAAATTTGTCTATAAATTACATATTGCTCATCTTCAGAGGGAAAGCGCTCGCGACTCATAAAAGGCATCTCAGATCGGTAAAGCCCAACTCCTTCGGCGCCAACATTTAAAGATAAACCCGTATCAATCGCTAAACCAATATTTACATGCAAAGCAACATGATGCCCATCTGTTGTTATTGCTGGTTTATCTTTAAGGCACATCAAGCTTTGGTTAAGAGCGCGCTCTTCTTCAGCAAGCTTTTTGTATTGGGCTAAAACTCTTTTAGTAGGAGAAACGTAAACCTGTCCCTCATATCCATCTACAATAACTGCGCGCTTAAATAATTGTTCTACTTTTAAGCCACGCACCCCCATAACGGCGGGAATGCTTAAGGCTCTAGCTAATATAGCAACGTGAGAATTATTAGCGCCACTTTGTGAAACAATTCCGACTAATTGCCCTTCAGGCACTTCAGCTAAATCTGCTGCGGTAATTTCCTCGCCAACTAACACTGTTCTTTCAGGATAGATAAATTCCTCACGAATAGATCGCTGTAACTCTGCAAGCACTCTCTGCCCTAAGTTTTGAATATCGCTGGCGCGTTCGCGTAAATATTCATCTTCCATACTTTCAAATTGTTTAACATGCCTTTTTATAACAACCGCAAGCGCCGCTTGCGCACAATAATGCTCTTCTTGAATAACTGTAGTGACTTCTGCCCCTAAACTATCTTTGTCTAAAATTCTAAGATAAACATCAAATAAAGCATGCTCTTCATCCCTGACTGTTGCTTTCATTTTGTCGCTTAAGCGCTGGATCTCATTACGCGTTGCTTCTAAAGCAGCTAAAAAAGTTTCGGTCTCAATATTTAGGTCTTGCGCCGTTTGTTTAGGCACCATTTCAAGATCCGCAAGCGGATAAACAACAACCGCGGTACCTATACCAATTCCTGGCACACTGCCTATACCGGCTAAAATAGCCCCTGTTGACTCCATTTTCGACTTTGTAGGCTCTACAAGCTCGGTTAACTCTTGGAGCTCACCTGTTGCTTCTGCTTGCGCTAAAATACCGCCTAATTGCGCTGCTAAAGTAATTAAAAAAGCTTCTTGGGTATCGTCAAACACTTTTTGTTCAATTTGCTGGGCACAAATAACGCCATAGAGTTTGCGATGTTGAATAATTGGTACACCGAGAAATCCTGATAGATGCTGATCATGCAGCAGTGCTTGAAATGCGAAATCAGGGTGGCTTGATTGCACAGGCACGTTAACTAGCTCCTCGCGCCTCCCAACAAGACCGACTAAACCAGTATTAAGGTCCATACGCACTTTAAATAATGCATCTTTATTGAGGCCTTCGGCTGCAACTAAAACATATGATGAACTAATTGGATCAATTAAATAAATGCTGACTGCATCAACTTCTATAGCCTTGCGTACCCTTTCCACCAATACCATAAGGGCATCTGATAGATAAGTTGCTGTTGTTACATCTTGAACAATTCTTTTTAAGATTTTTAACATTAGGCCTCACAGAGCACCTTTGCCTGACTTTTCCATCATGGATTTCAAAATAGACTCAAACTCTTTTAAAGCATGAGTGTAAACTTTACGTTTAAAAAATATTACTTCTTCTTGTGGGACTTCGCTGTCAATCCAGCGCCAACTATCAAATTCGGGAGAATCACTTAAATCCAAGCGAATTTTTTGCTCAGATACTATCATTTTAAGTAAAAACCATTTTTGTTTTTGGCCAATAACTAAAGGATCGGTGCCATGGCGCAAGTACTGCTTTGGTAGCCTGTACCTTAACCAACTCTTGGTGCTTGCCAAAATCTTAACGTCTTGAGGTTCTAAGCCAACTTCTTCGCGCAACTCGCGCAACATAGCCCTTTCAGCGGACTCACCTTTACTCACGCCGCCTTGGGGAAACTGCCAGGCATCATGCCCATGTCTGCGCCCCCAAAAAAGACGCCCTTTATTATTAGCTAAAATAATCCCTACGTTTAACCGATAGCCAGATCGGTCGACAATCGCCACCATCATTATTTCGCATAGCTTTTTTCATGCAATGATTTTCCCTGAATTACTTTAGCTTGGCAAGAACTGATCGTACGTCCACAATTAGATTATGAAAGAAAAGAAAATATTAATTATTAATACCGGGGGAACTATAAGCTCAATCCCCACTCAACATGGCCTAGCCCCTGCTACTGGCTACGTGGAAGCTGCGCTCGCTAATTTAGCTGTTCTTCAACAACCCGAAATGCCGGATTTTAATGTTATAGAAAGTAATCCTCTGATTGATTCTGCCAATATAGGGATTAGCGACTGGAATCAACTTGTTCTAGACATTGAAAAAGCCTATAACGAAGTGGATGGTTTTATCATTTTTCATGGCACAGACACCATGGCCTATACGGCATCTGCGCTTTCATTTATGCTAAAAAACTTAGGCAAGCCAGTAATCCTCACAGGATCTTTAGTCCCTTTATCCGCGGTGCGTAACGATGCAGTTGGGAATATAGTTACCTCCCTTTTGCTTTGTAGTAATTACCCTATTTATGAAGTTTGTATTTATTTTAATCAGCATTTGTTGCGCGGTAATAGGGCGCGCAAACTCCATGCTTACAATTTTGCTGCTTTCGCTTCCCCCAATTTCCCCCCACTTGCGCAAGTTGGTGTTAAAGTTGACCTAGCATCTCAACTACTCTTACCAAAACCTAAAAAACCCCTAGAGGTAATAAAAGTTTCTCTGCATTCTATTGGAGATTTTTGGCTTTTCCCTGGGTGTGACATTAAAGCCTTAGAGCATCTCATTGACACCCCATTAAAAGCGTTAATTTTAGCAACCTATGGAACCGGCAACGCCCCTAATCTTGATCCAAACTTCCTCAAAGTGCTGAAAAAAGCCCACGCTAATAAAATATTAATTATTAACACCACCCAATGTCTAAAAGGGAATATAGATGAAAGCATCTATTCAACAGGCCGCGCTCTTGAAGAAGCTGGCGCTATAAGCGCCGGTAATATGACTCCTGAAGCCATTCACGCCAAATTAATTTACATTCTTAGTGTTACTGCAAATCTTAAACAAGCAGAAAAAATGTTTACTACTAATCTTTGTGGGGAGTTGGGATAGCTTTTTCAATTTTCGCTAACTTGTCTGCCAAATCATCAAGTTTGGCGCGTGTTCTTGCCAACACCTTGGCTTGGACATCGAATTCTTCCCGCGTTACTAATTCAACTTTGGAGAAAGTCTCGGTGAGAATCGCATTGATACCTTGCTTTATCGCCGCTTCAGTTTGCTCCTTGGACTCTTTGATAAATTTAATTAAATTTTCCCCAATATTTTCGATAATTTCACTGTTTAACATAAGGACTCCTTTAAACTCATTAAAAACTTCCACTCATTTGGAGTAACTGGCAGAACTGATAAGCGATTGCCTTTTCTTAAGAGGATCATGTTGACTAAAGGCGGATAGTTTTTAAGCATCTCTAATGTAAGGGGGGTGTTAAGCTTTTCTTTAAACTTAATATCAACCATATACCACCGCGGATTTGATGGGGAGGTACTTAAATCAGGATGATCACTGTTTGGATCAAAGGCAGTATGATCAGGGTAGGCTTTGCTTGTTACTTCTGCAATCCCCACAATAGCAGGCTTACTACAGTTAGAATGATAAAATAATACTTTATCTTTAATACTCATCCTATCACGCATAAAGTTCCTTGCTTGATAGTTCCTTACTCCATCCCAACAAGTAGTTTGCTTGGGCGCATTTATTAAATCATCAATACTAAAACAAGAAGGCTCGGACTTCATTAGCCAGTAGCTCTGCATTATGCTCCTCCTTTTATTATCTCTTTTTCAGTTATTATCAAATCAAGCTTATGATCAGTTGCCGCAGAAGGGATTAATTTTAATTGCTGAAAAGAATAGGCAATACCTACACAAAACGGATTATTAATTTTAGCCAAAGTTCTATCATAATAGCCCGCACCCATACCTAACCTATTGCCCTTAGAATCGAAGCCAACTAAAGGAATAAAATAAATATCTATGGGCTTTTTAGAAGGCTCATTAATAGTAGGCTCTAAAATTTCAAAGCGGTTTTTTTTAAATATAGTTTTCTCATTAGCAACGCCAAATTGTAAGCTTTTATCCTTATTAAGTATGGGAAAAACGCAAGTTTTATGTGATTTATTAGCATGCAAAAATAAGGCCTCTAAAGAAATTTCCTGCTTAATAGCTTGATAAAGAGCAATACAACTTGCTTGTTGGTAAATAGGGAGATTAAGAATAAGTTTGGTAATTTTTTGCGCACAATGCTGTTGGTACCAATCTGGTACACTAGATCGCGCTTTAAGGAGATTTTGTCTTTGCGTTATCTTAAGCCACAACATTACTACCTATTACACTCACAAGCAGGTTGGATGACTTTTGATTCGAAACTTTCTATTTGCAAACCCCGCACTCCTGTTTTGGTTTCACTTACGGAAAAATTAATGGTTACTAAAAGGGTTTGCTTAACTTCTTTTTGCGCATTTCTATATACTACCATAACTGGCATAGTAGCTAACCAGACCCCTGGTCCGCGTTTTTTAATTTGGGGGGTGGATTGGGCCACAGCAGATACATAATATAAATTTTTTTTAATTGTATCTAAAAGTTTAGAAGAAGTTAGCGCCGCAGAATAATTCAGCCACGCTTTAGCAGAAAAATAATGCGCTATATTTTTTTGGTCGGCTAGATAATTTTTATAATCAAAAGTATATGTATGAACAATTGCCTCATTTACCCAGATAGATAAGTCGGCTTGTGAAGGATCGGTATCATGTGGTGCTTTTGCGTGTAAGCCAAAAGCCAATAATAATAAAAGAGTTACGAGTAGATGGCGCATAAAAGCTCGGCAAGTAAGATAAAGTTATGCTATTGTAAGCTGGCTTAAGTTGGCGATCAACCCTCCGCCTTCGTGGAGAGTGATGGTGAGGATTTGAGGAGAGCACTGTGAACCTAAATAATTTCACGTTTGCCAATAGACCAACACTGGTACGTTTTATTAATCAATGGGACTTAGGCTTAATCCTAATTATTTTTGCAATATTGTTTTTTCTAGGCGAAGCTGCTAGCCAAATTACCCGCCCGTATTCTCTTGGTCAGCACCTACCCATTTCACTTAAGCTTTCTTACCTACCTCATTATGCCTTATATACTGTATTACGTTTATTTATCGCGCTCTTTTTTTCTTTGCTTTTTACTTTAGTTGTAGGAACTCTGGCGGCTAAGTCAAGGAGCGCCGAGAAGCTAATAATCCCCACGCTTGACGTTTTACAATCTGTGCCTGTTTTAAGTTTTTTATCAATTACTGTTGCCGGTTTTATTCAGCTTTTTCCTGGTCAGCTTTTAGGGCCTGAGTGTGCATGTATATTTGCGATATTTACCGCGCAAGTATGGAATATGACTTTCAGTTTTTACCAATCACTTAAAACTTTTCCGCCTGAGTTAATTGAAGTTGCGGACGTTTTTCAGCTATCGCCTTGGCAAAGGTTTTGGAAGCTTGAGGTACCATTTTCTTTGTCTGCACTGATATGGAATATTATGATGTCAATGTCAGCAAGCTGGTTTTTTGTCGTTTTATCTGAAGCAATTCAAGTTGCCCATCAAGATATTCGCTTACCTGGTATAGGTTCTTATATAGCTGTTGCTGTTGAAACTCAAAACTTAACAGCTTTAGGCTACGCCATTTTAGCAATGATTTTCATAATTTTTTTGTATGATCAGCTAGTTTTTAGACCTCTTGTTGTCTGGGTTGAAAAATTCAAAATGGATGCTTCTTCCCAAGATGATTTAGCTGATGCTTGGCTGCTAAACTGGATAATGGCAAGCCATTTTTTACGGCGTGTTCTTAGACCTTTGGGACAGCTAAAAGACAGATTTTTAAACGCCAAAAAAATTAACCAGTTATTTAATTTAAAAAAATCTCAACCAATGCCTAAATTAACTTTATCGCTAAATATTATATGGTACGCTCTCCTAAGCTTAATTTTGCTGGGAATTAGTTTACGCTTAAGCATTTATATTTACTCAACTATTACTTTAGCTACTTTTTTGCATGTAATACTGCTTGGCGTTGCAACTTCCATTAGAGTAATCATTGCAATATTATTAAGCTCAATAATTTGGGTTCCTATTGGAGTTTTAATCGGCTTAAGGCCAATTTGGGCCAGCAGAATCCAACCATTGTTACAGATGGCAGCAGCATTTCCGGTTAATTTATTTTACCCTTTGTTTGTCATCGCTATTGTACGCTTTAATTTAAACGTTGAAGTATGGGTTACGCCTTTAGTTATTTTAAGTGCGCAGTGGTATATCTTGTTTAATGTAATAGCAGGAGCTGCAAGAATCCCCCGCGATCTTTGTTTAGCTGCAAGTAACTTTGGCTTAAAAGGCTTTGCTTGGTGGAAAAGGCTAGCCTTGCCAGGAGTTTTTCCCTTTTACGTAACAGGGGCAATAACAGCATCTGGCGCTGCTTGGAATGCTAGCATCGTTGCTGAGTGTGTTAGTTGGGGAAAAACTACGCTTAATGGATCTGGTCTAGGATCTTATATTAAAGAAAATACTATAGCTGGCCACTTTCCAGAGATTGTTTTAGGAACTTGTATAATGTGCGGTTTTGTTTTGCTCTTTAATCATATACTCTGGCGGCCTTTGTATAGATTCGCCGAAGAGCGGTTTATTGTTTGAGGTTAAAAATGGGGCAAATTATCAGCGTTGAACATTGCTATAAATCTTTTAGAAAAGGTTTTAATCAAGATTTATTGGTATTAGAAGATGTTAATTTTAGTCTTAACCAAGGCGAGATTGTGGCTTTATTGGGAAAATCTGGATCGGGCAAATCTACTTTATTACGCATATTAGCTGGGTTAATTGCCCCTAACTCAGGAACTATTATTTATCGTAATGAAAAAGTTACTAAACCTATTCAAGGGATCTCTATGGTATTTCAATCCTTTGCCTTAATGCCCTGGCTTACAGTATTAGAAAACGTTGAAATAGGCCTAGAAGCGCAAGGGATAAATAAAGAAGAACGCAAAAAACGCGCTATTCAAGCTATTGATACTATCGGGCTTGATGGATTTGAATCTGCCTATCCTAAAGAGCTTTCAGGGGGAATGCGGCAGCGGGTTGGTTTTGCGCGCGCATTAGTGGTTAACCCAGATGTATTATTAATGGATGAACCATTTTCTGCTTTAGACGTTTTAACAGCGGAAAATCTAAAATCAGATCTCTTAGATTTATGGCAAGCCCAAAAAACCAATATTCATGCAATTTTATTGGTAACGCATAACATTGAAGAAGCAGTGCAATTGGCGAACCGAATTGTTATTTTTGGCAACGATCCTGGGTATGTACGTGCAGAAATCCCTGTACCTTTCCAATACCCGCGCCAAACCGCTTCGAGTGATTTTCGCCTCTTAGTTGATCATATTTATACCTTAATGACAACTAGCAGCCACTTAAGACGCCCCCACAGAGAAAGGGCTTTAACCCTTGCCTATAGAGTACCTGAGGTTGATCCTTCTGAGCTTTTTGGTTTACTCGAAACCTTAAACTCGTTTGAAAAGAAAATTGATTTGCCAGAATTAGCCGATGAATTAATGATGACTATTGATGATTTATTTCCCATGCTAGAAATGTTAGAGGTATTGCAATTTGCCGAAATAGTAGCAGGGGACGTCCAACTAACTGACTTAGGCAAAGAAGTAGCGAATTCTGATCTCCAAGCAAGAAAACAGCAATTTGCTAAGCAATTATTAGTCCATGTACCACTTGCACATTATATTCGCAAAATTTTAGATGAAAAGTCCGGTCATCGCGTGTCGGAAGAACGTTTTTTAAGTAAATTGGAAGACTATTTCAGTGAAAAAGAAGCCGAGAGGATTTTGCGCACCATGATAGACTGGGGGCGCTATGCTGAACTTTTTGCATATGATTTTAACTTAGGAGTGCTTAGTCTCGAGAATCCATAGGTTGTTGGGCCCAACCTACCTGCTGGAGGATCCATATGTTATTTCCCTATACAAAAAGTAGAAAAGATCTCCCCTAATAATTGATCAGAAGAAAATTCCCCCGTTATTGCGCTTAAATTAAGCTGAGCTTGACGTAGTTCTTCGGCTATTAGCTCTATTATGTGCGTCGTGTTTATTTGCTCTTGGGCTAAATTAATAGCTTTTTTGGTCGCTTCTAAGGCTTCTAAGTGCCGCCGTCTTGCGATAAATAAGCTTTCATTTTTTTTATAGCCGACTGCCTTTAACATCTCTTTACGTAAGTTTTCTACGCCTTCGCCGGTTTTAGCAGAGATATAAATAGCATCTTGGGGTAAGTTGCCTGCTTCTTTAGGTAAGATGTCAATTTTATTAACCACAGTTAGAACTTTTATATTTGCGGTTAAGTTTTTATCGAGCAATGTGTCCAAATGAAGCGCTTCACTTGAGGTGCAATCAGTTACCCACAACAATAAATCCGCTTGTTTAATCGCTTCTTTTGCCCTTTTCATACCTTCTTGTTCAATAGGGCACTCAGTAGTTCTTAAGCCTGCTGTATCTACCAACAAAAAAGGTAGTCCATCAATGAGGATTTTTTCTTGCATAAGATCGCGTGTAGTTCCAGGAATAGGAGTTACAATGGCGACTTCTTTTCCCGCCAGAAGGTTCATCAAGGTAGATTTCCCGGCATTAGGCGCGCCTACTATAATTAACTTACAACCTTCTTGCATTAATGAGCCTTGTTGCGCCTTATTAAGAATATTTTTAATTTCATTTGAGATAGCTTGCAATTTAGTTTTAACATCGGCTTCTTTTAATAAATCAATATCCTCATCAGGAAAATCAACTCCTGCTTCTACCAGAACCCTTAAATGAGTTAGTTTTTGCTGCAAGTTTTCTATAAGTTTGGAAAAATCTCCGGCAAGCGATCTTTGGGCCATATTAGCGGCCTCAATTGAAGATGCTGCGATTAAATCAGCTATGGCTTCTGCTTGAACTAAATCAATTTTACCATTTAAAAATGCTCTTAAACTAAACTCTCCTTGGGAAGCATACAAAGCTCCATAGTCTAAGCAAATTTTCACAATTGCATCTAAAACGACTATAGAACCATGACATTGCAACTCAACCACATCTTCGCCGGTAAAAGAGTTTGGCGCAGGATAAAATATAACAATGGCCTCATCGACAAGAACACCATTTTTATCTTTAAGCTTACAATACTTAGCCTGTCTAGGTTTAAGGATGTTTTTACTTCTTAGAAGTTTTTGACTAATCTGGTAAGCCAAAGGCCCTGATAAGCGAATTATGCCAATAGCCCCTTGATAAGGGGCGGTTGCAATTGCAACTATTGTATTACCTAAAGAACTCATTTTGTACTTTTAGAACCATCCTTTAGAACACCCTTTGTAATCCACCACTGCTGTAAGATAGAAAGAAAATTATTCACAATCCAGTATAAAACCAAACCAGCAGGAAAATTCCAAAAAATCCCCGTAAATAGCACCGGCAAAAACATCATCATTTTTGCCTGCATAGGATCTGGCGGAGCTGGGTTTAAGCGTTGTTGAATTAACATAGAAATACCCATAATTACCGGCAACACATGATAAGGATCAGGGGAAGATAAATCATGGATCCAAAAAATAAATGGGGCTTGTCTAAGCTCTACGCTTTCAATTAACACCCAATAAAGGGCAATAAATACCGGGATTTGAATTACTATTGGTAAACATCCACCAAATGGATTAATTTTTTCCTGGCGATAAAGCTCCATAGTTGCTTGACTTAACTTTGCCTTATCTTCACCAAAGCGGGCTTTTAATGCTTCAAGCTTTGGTTGTAAATTACGCATTCCCGCCATAGACTTATAACTGCTAGCTGATAGCCGATAAAAGCATAGTTTTATAAGCAGCGTAACGAGGATAATGGTAAACCCCCAGTTTCCCACGAAAGCATCAATCAATTTCATTACCGAAAAAAGCGCGGACGAAATAAACCAAAGTAGGCCGTAGTCTACGGTCATATCTAAAGAAGGCGCAATATTTTTCAAAATATGGGTTAACTCAGGGCCAATATATAACCTAGCTTCTGCAGTATGAGTTTCTTGTGGCTCAACTATTATAGGTTGGCCGAGCGTACCTATAGTATAAGTATCGTTCATAGCGCGTGTATAAAGTGTGTTTTTCTGTGCTTCTTGCGGGATAAAGGAAACCAAGAAGTAATGTTGTTGCATAGCAATCCAGCCACCTTTAGTTTTAATATTAAGGTTATTTTTTTCCATGGATTGAAAAGGATATTTTTTGAATTTATGAACTAAAGGATCAGAATAGGATGGCCCACTATACGTCCCAATTTGAAACAACCCACCCTGACTTTCAGGTGGTGATGATTGGACGATTTGGGTGTTTAAATAGCCTTTCCATGCTTTAGCTGACTCATTAAAAATTTTATAAGATATTTCAATTAAATATGAGCCACGCTTTAAATTATAAGATTTAACGACCCTAATGCCGTTTTTATTTGTGCCAACAAGATCTATAGTTAAATTTTCTTTATTTTTTTCCAACTGATAGCTTTTATCTGCCGTTTGAAAATTAAAGTCATCTACATTGAGCCCTGTATCGCCCATAGAAACAAGCTGACTTTTTGCCACAAACTGGCGATTAATATTTTTGCTTAAGATTTCTATGGGCGCTGAATCATTAAGACTTATTGGATATTTATTAAGCGAAGCTTCTACTATTTCACCTTGATTTAAATCGATTTTTAACTTAAGAACGTCTGTTTTTACCTCAACTAAAGAAGTCTGTGAGAACATTTCTTGTTTTGGCAAAATTGCTTCTGTTGCTGCATTTTTAGGTTTTTTTTCTATATCAGGTAACCCTTGGTTATTTGTTTGGGTGTAAGTAATCTCTTCTTGCGGCTGTGGTGGAAAATCTTTTTGCCATTGTTGAATAATAAAATATACCAACAACCCTAAAACCGCATACATGATTACTCTAGGTGTATCCATTTATAGTTCTCTCTTATTTAGGTTACTTGGCGGGACATAATCAATACCGCCTTTTGCTAAAGGATTACATCTACACAATCTAAATAACGCAAGGCATGTGCCTTTAAGTAAGCCGTGGGTATTAATTGCTTCTATAGCGTACTGCGAGCAGCTCGGGTAAAACCTACATGACATAGGCAAAAAAGGTCTTATGGCCAATTGATATAACCTTATGGGGAAACTTATAATTTTTATTAACAACTGACTAAATCGTCCCATACATGCCCTAACTGACTCAAAAGGGAAGCGTTATTTTCATTTTCTATGCCGTGCCTTGCAACTACTATTACATCGACATTTTTAAGCTTTCGGCACCGAAAACTCTCCCTAATTAAGCGCTTAATGCGTTGCCTTTCATGTGATTTAGCTACTTTCTTTTTCGAAATAACAATACCCAGCCTTGGATAGGTAAACTCATTTTCACAATAAAAAAATACAAAAAAATCAGAAAATATTTTTTTTCCCTTGTTAAAGGTAGCCTCATACTCATGAGCATAAAGCAGGCGCTTTTGTTTAGGAAAAGTATACATTTACGCAGATAAACGCTTTCTGCCTTTTGCTCGACGGCGCTTTAATACCAAACGACCGCCTTTTGTTGCCATTCTTGCCCTAAAGCCATGATCACGCTTACGCTTGATAACGCTAGGTTGAAAAGTTCTCTTCATTTTAGCCCACTTCTTATACTAATTAATACAAAAGAGCGAGATCATATGGATATTTTATATTGATGTCAAATTAATCGCACCCCTCTAGCAAAAGGGAAATCGCCTCTATAACTTGCTTAGGAGTAATACTCTCAAGACACAGAGTAGTGTATTTTGCCTCTCCTTTATAATGACACTTACTCCTATAACAAGGAGCACAGGGAATATTGTGCGCATCTAAAAGAATTTGCTTATGGCCAAGAGGGCCGGTTAAACGCGAATTTGATGGTCCATTTAAACTAACATTTGGAATATTCAAGGAAGCTGCCATATGGCCTAAGCCTGTATCTAAACTAACGGCAAATTTGGCATTTTTTAAGACGGACATTTTATCTAGAAGCCCAAGGTTGGGTAAAAGATGAACCGTATTTCTTGCCTTTTTTAAGCGTAAAGATCTTGCTTTTTCTTCTTCACTAAACCAAGGTAAAACAATTTCATAGCCTTTATTTAAGATAAATTCAATTACCTCATCCCAATAAATAAGAGGCCAAAGTTTATTTTCTCTGCTAGCTATATGAGTTATAAAAACAAATTTTTGCGGCAAATTTAACGTAAGTTTAGGTAAAGTTAAAAGATTAACCCCATAATCAACTGTGGTATTAGGAACACTATAGCCTAAAAACATTGCCAAAAGTTTACGCATCCTTAAAAGATGATTTTGATCTCTATCAATATGGATAGTCTTATGGTAAATAAACTGCGCGCCATATTCGCGTACAGAGGTTTTATCTAAGCCATATTTTTTTCCGCGCGCCAAAAGGGTAACTAGACTACTTTTAATGTTAGATTGCGCATCAATAACCATAGCGTAACGCTCTTTACGCAATAATTTAAAAAAGTTAGCAAACTCCCCTAAGAAAAGCGCGGATAAAAATCTTCCTTTCCATTTGCGATAGCTTAAAGTAATAATCCTATCAATACTTGGATGAACCTTAGCAACATCTTGAAATGACTCTTCAATAACCCAGTCAAATTTTATATCTGGTATCTTTTGTTTAGCATCGGTTAATGCCGGTAGCATTTGAATTAAATCACCCATAGAGGTGAGTTTTACTAATAAAATCTTCACTTAATACCTAAAAAATTAGTTATTTTTTTAACTCGATAAGAAAAAGTATGTTTTTTTACTTCTCTAGCAACTACAGCTTTATTGGTAACGTAATTTAGCTGAATCGCCTGCCTTTTACCAATAAAAGGATAATGCCCATGCCAGCAGTTATTTGTAACCTTGAAAATTAATAATTTACCAGCAGTTGGGGTAATTTCCGCAAAATAATCATCTAAATTGGTGCCATTTTTTAAGAGGCGTAAATTGCCTTTAGTCTCTTGCCAATCTTGATTGAAGTAAAACAATAAAGTCATAAGCTTACTTGGGGTGTCAGTATGAATTGCGCCATCTCGTAAATTTGTTTGCCCTCTAACTGTAATCATTGTGCTCGTGTTGGCTAAATCTATATTAAACTTAGCTGCTATTATGCTGCGTAAATTGGTATCGAGAAGCTCATTAATAAGCCCCTTAAAGTAAGATCCATAATTTAAAGCTTGGTAAGGAACACTTCCTCTTACCTTAATCTTAGGAAAATCTGCTATTACGTTACTAAGCTCGCTATCATTAATAAATTGTTCAACTGTAAGGTAAGGAAAGTAAGTTGCGTCTACTTTGGCATTTTTTAGTTTTTCTAGGTTTAAAATTTGCTTCATAAATATTCCTTTAGAGCTTGCAATACTTGAGAGAGTAGAGGCCACTTACCTAATTCGCCTAAAATATATGCATTTTTAGGGGCAACTCTTTTGGGAGAAGAAACCCCAAACAATCCTAAAACTTGCGCATTAACAGCTGCGGCTAAATGTAAAGGTCCGCTATCATTAGCAATAACTAATTTAGAGCTCTGCATAATAGCAGCATATGTAGATAAATTCACACCAGGTAAAATTTTAACTTCCCTAGGAAAAATCTGGGTAAATTTTTCTATTTCATTGTTAGCAGGGCATGCGATAAGAGCTATTTTTTGCTTGATTAAAGCTTTAATTAAGCCATCCCAATAAGGCCAAACCTTAGACTCACCATTTACTCCATGACCGGTTGCGCCAGGACACAATACCAAATAATTAGCGTTAATATTATTACTTAATAATATATCTTCAGCATTTTTAACGCTATTTTGGCCTATTTTAAGCTTAAACTCAGGTTTTTTAGTTAAACTTTTAGCAAAAATATTATTAACAGCATATGCTGCAAGGTTAAAAAAGTACTCGGTTTCATGGAGACCTTGTGCTTTTTTTAACCCATGGGTTAAAAAAATACTTCGCCCTACCGTTAGATAACCAACAGTGTTCTTGTTGGCAAGGGAAGCTGCCGCGGCACTTCTTATACTGTTTGTAAAAAGTACTACATCTTTTGCCAAAATCCTCTTGTACTCTTGCTGTGCTTTAAATAACTGCGGAGGAATATTGAAGGTAGTTACGTTATAGCCAGAAAATAAATCAGCTAACCAAGATTTACCTAATAATTCAACTTCAATATTTAAAGCAGTCAAACCATCAATAATAGGCAGAACCATTAAAGCATCTCCCACCCAGTTTGGCATCCGTAGCGCTAAGCGTTGCATTTTATCACTTACAAATTATTGAAAGGTATTATTATACCGCAGCTAATAACTATAAATATGTATAAAAAGAAGATTATGATTATTATTAGCAAAAGAAGATCTGTTAATAGTTTTAATAAAGACATATTATTCAATAACTTATATTAACAGTAAAGCTGTATATTTGTTCTGCTAATAATGGATATAATAGGTGGGTAATAATTTAATACAAAAAACTTATACCTTTAAATTAGCTTTTATAAACAAGTTATAACTCTTAATTCCACTACTCATCAACGGCATCTAAGCTAAAACAAAAAGCGTGCAAATTATGCATAAAATAATATTATAATGTATAATATATATACAATAAGTTATTATAAGGAATGCAAAATGCCTCTTAAAGTTGAAGTTACTGGTCGTGGCGATTGTATGTATAATGCCTATAGTGTTTCATTAATGTATTACTTACGCAAAAAAAAAGATAATGACCTTACTACAAGAATATTTGCAAGATTAAGGTTAACCCCAGATAAGATTGATCAGTTGAATGCAATATTAGCCAAAAATCCAAATGAAGAAATTAGCAGAACTGATATTGAACAAGTTATAGAACCTATTTTAGGAAAAGCTGCTAGGAATTTAACGGCTGATGCTACTGTTGAGCAGTA
Source organism: Legionellales bacterium RIFCSPHIGHO2_12_FULL_37_14 (assembly GCA_001804735.1). Classification (GTDB taxonomy): domain Bacteria; phylum Pseudomonadota; class Gammaproteobacteria; order Legionellales; family Legionellaceae; genus 2-12-FULL-37-14. Next base: position 36,788 of record MHBC01000013.1, read on the forward strand.
TACAGCAGATCCTAAAGGAAGTTCATTATTTACTGCAGCTAATTATGGCATTGAGTATTATTTTAAACTAGCTATGCAAGGCAATAATTCAAATTTAGAAAGACTTATAGTTAATGATAATAAAAATGTAAATTTCAATGATGCCGAGATTTATAGAGTTCAAGGCATTAGAGGAGCTATGGAGGAATTTGCCAAAATACACCGAAGGGAACTAGAGATAGAATATCAAGATAGATTACAAAAAGAACTTAAAAATCACCAAGGAGCAACACCAGAACAAATAGAAGACTATAAAAAGAATATATTAGCTGAACTAATAAATAAACAAACCCTGAACTTTTTAGATGAACACCTTGAAGAATATAGAAAACATTTACAAACAGGTCTTGTTTATGCAACCGAGGAAAACTTGATGGTGTTGCATAGGGCTATTCAAAACGAACAAACACATAAAAATATTAAAGGCAGCGTTGATTTTACTTATGAAAACCCGATACAACTTTACATTTATATAGGGGGACGTCCAGCTTATGGACGTGATGGTCAACCATCAGAAATGATCCTTAATCACACTGGTAAGGAGCATTGGAACTCATTTATTCCAGATAGTATATTTAAGCTAAAAATAGACGAGAGAGTAACTATAACTAAAGATGAAGCTGAACAAATCAACAATGTAATGCGAAGATTCACTGGAATAGAAAATATGTATGAAGATGTCCAATTAGCTTTTTTTCTTTTAGTAGATAGTATTGAAAAGATTAGATCTAGCGGGGATGATGTAGAACAATATAAAGCTAGTTTAGAATTTATGAAACTATATGATGAAAAAAAAGGCTTGTTTGAGGATGCAGGGTTTACAGAATTTAAAGAGTTATGTACCAAAATTATCTCTAAACATAAACCAGATACTCCACAAGCGGCGAGTGATACTGATCAAGAACTGAATAAAATTGCTGAAATTGCAGAAATTGTACAAACTGCAGGCATAATAAAAACATCTTGTGAAAACATATCTGCTAGAAGAAGAACAGATGACCAAATTATGGCTGCTATTTCTATTAGTTCAGCCATTGAAGCAAATCTTCTAATTATTAAGGATATAGATAAAGATGCGCCTTCAAGGATTAAAGCAATGATAGGGTGTATCGAAATCATTAAAGAGAATATTGAATCATTGCAAAGTGATAAGGTGCTTCGAGAGGAATGCACCAAATTTCTCGAATTATGTGACGCCTATGTTCTTTCCAAATTAGGTGATCCAAAAGCAGTTACTGCCCCCTTTAGAGAAGCTATAGTTACAGCTATAAAAGAAATAGAAGAAACAAAAGAAAAATTAGCTTCTTACGAAAGAAAAGCACCTACGCCAGGACGACATCATTAAAACGCCATAGTATAGTGTAAATTTCCTGGACGAAGTAAGCAGAGTTCTTTAGAATTATCCTCCTAATACTATTTACATCATACCTTTAGGATCTTTTATGAGTGAGCACATTACAGTTTTATCAGATTCATCTTTTGAAGAAGAAGTATTAAATGCCAAGCAAGCGGTGCTTGTCGACTTTTGGGCTGAGTGGTGTGGGCCTTGTCGGGCGCTGGCACCAGTTTTTGCCGAAGTGGCTGAGCTTCATAAGGATGTGCGTTTTGCTAAGATAGACATTGACGCCAATCCACAAACTCCAGCTAAATATGGGGTTATGAGCATTCCTACACTACTCTTATTTAAAAACGGTGAATTGGTTGCCACAAAAGTTGGCTTGCTTTCTAAGTCACAACTAGTAGCTTTTATTGAAAGCCAAGCATAGATATCCATGGCGTTTTTTATGAAAATTGAGCGACAAGGACTCAATTTTCATGATCCACTTACAAAAAATAACCGATCGCATCAACGTCTTACCTAGCAAACTCTTCCTGACTAAAAGAGATTCTTGACTCTATACTATCTTTAATGGTTGCGGCGCGTTCTTCTATACGCTTATACCGCCCCAAAGCGCCTTCCCGGTTAGCTATTTGAATGTTTAGGCCTGGGCGGGCGTTTATTTCTAACATTAATGGTCCGTGAGTTTTATCAAGGACTATATCAACCCCTAAGTAGCCTAACCCAGTTAACTCATAACAACGCGAAGCGATAAATAATATTTTATCCCAAAATGGAACTTCAATGCCTACTATTGAGTGTAAAGTGTCAGGGTGATAATCAATAACTTCATTTTGAAATACTCCGCCTAAGGTTAAGCCATTACTCATGTTAACCCCAACTCCTATAGCGCCTTGATGTAAGTTTGCTTTACCTCCTGAGTTGCGTGTTGGCAGTCTTACCATAGCCATGGCAGGATAACCTAAGAGGACAATAATACGAATATCTGGGATGCCTTCATAAGTTACAGCTTCAAATACAGGATCAACCACTACTCTATGCTCAATTAAAGCAGCATCAGCGCGCCCACTTAAGCTATATGCTCCAGACAAAAGGGATGAAAAATGATGTCTTAAGTCTTCTATAGTATAAAGCTTGCCATTAACACTGCGATATTTAGATCCAAAAACCTTGTCTTTTATAACAATAATCCCATCTCCACCAGCTCCTTGGGCAGGCTTTATCACAAAATCAGAGTAGGGGGCTAATATAGTAGCAAGGTTATTTAATTCGTATTCGTGTTTTACTACAGCATACAAAGGGGGAGTGGCAATATTGGCTTCAAGAGCAAGCTTTTTGCTTTTTAATTTATTGTCAACTAAAGGGTATTTACTGCGCGCATTGTATTTTAAAACGTAGTCACTATTACGTTTATTAATACTTAAGACGCCAGATTTTTTTAAATTACGATACAAGCGCAACATAGTTTAGCTGCCCTTACCTAAAGCTTTAAAACGCAACAGCTCAAATAATCTATAACCGCGATATTGTCCCAACCAAAGAATAATTGCTAATAAAACCAGTAAAAGCTCAGGAAAAGCAAAGAGTAAATATTGTAAGTTATTATTACTCATAGCCCAGTAAGCAAGAAGAGCGGCAACTAAACTACCTAAGCCAGATTTCAGAGCTTCACCTGCCCCACGTTCATCCCAAATAATGCACATTCTTTCGATAGTCATAGTTAAAATAACCATAGGAAATAAGGCAACCGATAGCCCTTTATCTAAGCCTAAGTTTTGGCTAACTATGCTTATGCCTATCATAAGCAAAATAACCACAGTTAAAATGGCTGATAAGCGCGGCACCAATAACAAATGTAATTGTGCAAGGTAAAACCTAACTAGAAGACCAAAAGCAACTATTATCGTAAATAAGCTAATACCCCAGATTAAATGGGTTTCACGGAATGCTAAAGCGATTAAAACCGGCATAAAAGTCCCAAAAGTCTTTAAGCCTATGAAATTGCGTAACAATAAAATTATAAAAGCCCCAATAGGAATGGTTAAAAGAATTTTATACATGTCTTGGGTGTTAACCGGGAGCTGTAAAAGAGAAAACCGTAAAAGATCAGAATCGGTTTGTAAGCCTCTTAATTTAGCAATGTTAAGAGCGTTCATAGGAGCTTTAGAGACAGTTAAATTAAGAGTAGGGCTTTTGCCCCCTTTAATACTAAAAACATCATCCAATCCATAATTCCATACTAATAAATCGTGGGGTAAGCCAACGTTTGCTGAATGTGGATTTATATAGATCCATTGTTGTCCAATGTTTACTACTATAAGCCATTTAAATGTAGCATGTTTTTGTTGTTTTAAATCCACGCATCTTGCGGCTAGGGCATTAATGTTTGCCTGCCCAAGCGTCCATAATACTGCGTTTATTAGCCCTACTTCGCCAGGATTATCTTTAAATAAAATTTTACTGTTTTCGCTTTTAGTATTTAGGAGTTTAATAACATTTTGGGCAAAAGTTTGGGCATCTGCGGAGGTTTCTTTTGCTTGCGAGATAATAGCTTCTAAAGCCGTCTTTTGCTCCTGAGTTAAATTGGTAGCTTTATCAAATGCTAAAGAAGATAGAGCGACATCAGCTTTTTGGGTTTGGCGTAAAATAGCTCTGTAATATAAAGATTGCAAGCCATGGCCATTACGTAAAGACCACACAACCTGACGGTTTACGCCTTCTAAGTTTGTATTAACTCCAAAGTGATGAGAAATAAAATATTCGTCTAAAATTACCCAATTAGGCGGAGAGTAGGGGATCATTAACTTTGCTTTAATTGGGGTTTTACCACTCGCTTTAAACTTTAAGTTTCCTTCAACCACCCAATTATTTACTACGTCAGTATCTTTTAAAGGAACATCTAAAGCCCAATGTCTATAGCAAAACACGCTACTTCCAAGTAAAAACAAAAAAATAATAAGTCCATAAACATGTTTATTGTGTTTTAGCATGAATCTTACCTATCTTTGATGAGAAAAATACGCGAGGGGTCAACTACGCCATCAAAAGCAACGATAGCATCTCGCCCAAGCAAAATAGAGTAATTAAAGCGCTTGCGATTAGTTAAGTTAAGTAAAATTTCTCTATCTTTTTTACCTAAGCGAATATGCATTTTCACTATAGGGCGTCTTAAGGGGCGAAATTTAGCTAGCTCTTTAAGATATTCGCCCATACGCGGCTTAATATTAACCTTACCCACATACTCGGCTTTACATTTATAATCCCCTTGCTTAGTTGGCACAGTAAAGCTTAAATAGTGCTTGCCGTTTTCATAATGCTCTTTAATATTGATTGCACTTAAAGAAGCTGATTTTGCTCCTGTATCAAGCTTAGCGGAAAGCTCAAGGTCTTTATCTACTAAAATTACTTTTTCTACATAGCCGTATACAATTTTGCTATCACTTGCCATGACCGCACCTGTTATTAATGCGAGAGATAATATACCCAACAAAAATTTTTGCATAATTTTATACTCATTTGTGGCATGTTGGGCCTTGGCCCAACCTACAGCTACAGCTTTGCTGTTGGGCCAAGGCCCAACCTACCTAAGTATCAATATTTTCAGCTTCTAAGGCAAATGTTTCGATAAACTCTCGCCTAGGATCAACTTCATCTCCCATTAAGGTGGTGAAAATTGCATCCGCCGAAACAGCGTCTTCAATGGTGACCTGCATCATTCTTCTTACTGCAGGATCCATAGTTGTCTCCCACAGCTGATCAGGGTTCATTTCTCCTAAACCTTTATAACGCTGAATAGCTTGACCTTTTTTTGCCTCCTCCATTAACCATTCCACAGCGTCGGCAAAATATTTAACCGTAATGCCCTTGTCAGCACGTTTTACCTCGGCTTCGTCTTCAATAAGATTAGCAAGCTCAGATCCTAAGGTGCATAATTCTTTATAGTCTTTAGAAGATAATAATTCTTGCGATAATTCAATATCAATTGTCTGGCCGTGTTGTTTTACGTGGACGACTGGAATAAAAATAGCTGCTTCTTCTTTATAAATAACCTCAACTTCGTGTTGAAAAAGATGATTATCAACTTTTTTAACTTCATTAGCTAAAAGTTTACACCACTCTTTAACGGCAGCCTCATCTTTTAAGGCATTAACTGCCAAAGGAGGCAAATACATAAGCTGCTGGACAATAAGCGGAGTGTATCTTCTTCCTAGTTTTTTCACTAACTGCATTAAAACTCGATAATGTTGAAATAATCCTTCTAAAACCGCGCCTTGGACAGGCAAGGCGCCCTTTGTGGGGTAAAAGGCAGCTCCATCTAAGGCTGTTTGGGTAAGATAGGCGAATAAGGCTTCATCATCTTTTACATATTGTTCTTGCTTGCCGCGCTTTACTTTATATAAAGGAGGTTGAGCAATATAAATATAACCGCGCAGAAGTAGATCAGGTGTCTGGCGGAAAAAGAAAGTAAGCAATAAAGTTCTGATGTGGGCGCCATCAACGTCGGCATCGGTCATTATAATAATTTTATGGTAGCGAGTGCTATCAGGATTATATTCATCAACCCCAATCCCACATCCCAAAGCAGTAATTAAAGTTGCAACTTCTTGCGAAGATAACATTTTATCAAAGCGCGCCTTTTCTACATTTAAGATCTTGCCTTTTAAAGGAAGGACTGCTTGATATTTTCGATCTCTTGCTTGTTTAGCTGAGCCTCCTGCTGAATCTCCCTCGACAATATAAAGTTCAGATAATGCAGGATCCCTTTCTTGGCAATCAGCTAATTTACCAGGAAGACCAGCTATATCAAGGGCGCCTTTGCGCCTGGTAAGATCCCTCGCTTTGCGCGCGGCTTCTCTTGCTCTTGCAGCTTCAATAATTTTATTAACAATAGTGCGCGCAACCGTTGGGTTTTCGAGCAATAAATCGTTAAGCTTTTCTGCAACTAAAGATTCAACAACGCTTTTTACCTCTGATGAAACTAGCTTATCTTTAGTTTGGGAAGAAAATTTAGGATCATGGATTTTTACTGAAAGGACAGCGGTTAAACCTTCTCTTGCGTCATCCCCAGTTGTCGATACCTTAGCCTTTTTAGCATAACCTTCTTTTTCAATATAATTATTCAGCGTTCTAGTTAAACCCGCGCGAAAGCCTGCAAGGTGAGTTCCGCCATCTTTTTGGGGAATATTATTAGTAAAGCAATATAAGGTTTCTTGATAAGTGTCATTCCACTGTAAGGCAACTTCTACAGTGATATCATCTTTGCAGCCTTTAAAAGAAAATACAGCAGGCATAAGTGGAGTTTTATTTTTATTTAAATGTCTAACGAACTCTTCAATTCCACCTTCATAATGAAAATTATCACTTCTACCGTCTCTTTCATCATAAAGATATATTTGAACGCCGGAATTTAAAAATGATAACTCTCTTAGGCGTTTGGCTAAAATATCGTAATGAAAAACAATATTAGTAAAAGTATTTTTACTGGGTTTAAACCAAATTTCCGTGCCGGTTTGCTGCGCCTCGCCCTCAACAGCTAAAGGGGCCTTGGGCACGCCATGTTCGTAAATCTGCACGTGAAGTTTATTGTCGCGCATAATTTTAAGCTCAAGGCGCTCTGAAAGGGCGTTTACTACAGAAACCCCAACTCCATGCAAACCACCAGAAATTTTATAAGAGTTGTCATCAAATTTACCGCCAGCGTGCAAAACAGTCATGATAACTTCCGCAGCGGATTTTCCTTCCTCAGCATGCATATCAACAGGTATCCCTCTGCCGTCATCTTTTACTGAAATGCTTTCATCAGCGTGGATTTTAACTTCAATCTTGTGACAAAACCCGGCTAACGCTTCGTCAATAGAGTTATCAACAACTTCAAAGACCATATGATGTAAACCGGTGCCATCATCGGTATCACCAATATACATCCCGGGACGCTTTCTAACGGCATCAAGCCCTTTTAGTACTTTAATGCTCTTGGAATCATAATTATTATTTTCTGCAGTCATAACAGAGTTCTACTCATCAGCAATTGAACTTGAAATTTTACCATTATTTTGTAAATTTCGCGATGAAAATATACTCAGATGACAGCTGGTATTTGCTGTGCTATTCTTGACAGCCTTTGTCAGCAAGGAGTGCACTATTCGTGTCAGAAGAGCTATGGCAACGTTGTCTTAATGATCTAGAAGATGAGTTTCCCTCTCACCAGTTCAATACATGGCTACGTCCTTTACAAGTTGTATTTGATAAAAATGCGCTTACCTTGCTCGCGCCTAATCGCTTTGTGCTTGATTGGGTTAAGAAGCATTATCAGCAGCGTATTCAAGAAATTATTGCTTCTTTTAAAGATCATTCAATTCAAATGGTCAACATAGAGGTAGGTACAAAGCCTGCCAAAGCAAAAGATAAACCAGCAAGCCCTGTACAAGCCAAGGCCATTTCCACCAAAACCCCAGATTACAAAGACAGCTATTTAAACAAAAACTTTACCTTTGAGTCATTTGTCGAAGGTAACTCGAACCAACTTGCGCGCGCCGCTTCTTTGCAAGTAGCCGAAAAGCCTGGCGAGGCATATAACCCTTTATTTATTTATGGCGGTGTTGGGCTAGGTAAAACCCATTTAATGCATGCTATTGGCAATACTATTTTACAACGCAACCCAGCCGCCAAGGTCTTATATTTACATTCTGAGCGCTTTGTTGCTGATATGGTTAAGGCTTTGCAGACAAATGCTATTAATGAATTTAAGAGCTTTTATCGTTCGCTTAATGCGCTGCTTATTGACGATATTCAATTTTTTGCCGGTAAAGATCGCTCGCAAGAAGAATTTTTTCACACATTTAACGCGCTTTTAGAGGGCCAGCAACAAATTATCTTAACGAGCGATCGTTATCCTAAAGAAATAGAAGGGGTAGAAGAGCGGCTTAAGTCACGGTTTGGCTGGGGTCTTACAGTTGCTGTAGAGCCGCCTGAGCTTGAAATGCGGGTTGCCATCCTTATGAGTAAAGCACAGCAAAGTTCTATAGAGCTGCCTTATGAGGTTGCATTTTTTATTGCTAAAAAAATTCGCTCGAATGTAAGGGAGCTTGAGGGGGCACTACGGCGCGTAATTGCTAATGCCCATTTTACTGGTAAAGTCATTACTATAGATTTTGTGCAAGAAGCGCTTAAAGATTTATTGGCTTTGCAAGATAAGCTCGTTACCATTGACAACATTCAAAAGACAGTAGCTGAGTATTATAAAGTTAAGGTTGCAGATTTATTATCTAAAAGACGCACGCGTTCAATTGCTCGTCCAAGGCAGCTTGCTATGGCTTTGGCTAAAGAGCTAACTAACCATAGCCTACCTGAAATTGCCGATCACTTTGGGGGCCGTGACCACACAACGGTTATCCATGCATGTCGCAAGGTTAAGGATTTGCTGCAAACTGATAAAGCGTTCGCTGAAGACTATAAAAATTTACTGCGTATTTTGTCCTCTTAAGTATGCCGGGTTTTGTATATGACCAAACTAAGCTTTGCAAAAAAACAATGGCAGCCAGCCATTCAAATAGTTGCTAATGCGGTAGATAAAAAACAGCTTTTGCCTGCGCTATCTTCTATCTTAGTAAGAAGTGTTGCTGGCAAGCTTACGCTAACTGCTACTGATTTAGAGATAGAGCTAACTGCTTTTTTACCGTTTACCGAGGATCTTGTCGACCCTTTTATGCTACCTGCGAAAAAATTTGGCGATATTCTGCGTACCATGGATGACGATGCTGTGGTTACTGTTGAGGTGCAAAAAGATGCACTTTATATTAATTCAGGGCTAAGCAAGTTTAAATTTACCCCAATTGCCATGGAAAATTTTCCTTTTATTGAAGCGCCACCTTGGCAGCAGTCGTTTGATGTTCCTAAAGAAATATTAACCGAGCTTATTGATAGTACCATCTTTGCGGTTTCGCAGCAGGACACCCGTATTTTTCTTAATGGACTATTATTTGAAGGGGATAAGGATAGCTTAACTACAGTTGGCGCAGATGGCCATAGAATGGCGATTGCATCACGCGAAATAGCGCTTCTTACCGATAAAGAAAGGCAAATACTGCCAAGAAAGGCAGCGCAAGAGCTCTTAAGGCTGCTTAATTTGGTTGATTGTGAATCAATCAGGATAAATCTCGGGGCTGCACTATTTCAAGCAGAAACCGCCGACTTTATTTTTACCTCCAAACTGGTGGATGCGCAGTATTTGCCTTATCAACAAGCAATACCTAAAAAGAGTAATTTATTTGTTCTTGCTGATGTGGAGGCTTTAAAACGTGCGCTTACCCGAATTTTAATTATTGCTGAAGATAAGTCGCGCCCCCTGGTTTTTGATATTCAAGGCGGCAATCTAGTCCTTTTAGCCCAAAACAGCGAACAAGAAGAAGTAAAAGAAAATGTAGAGGCAACCATAGATGGACCTGATTTACGCATCGGCCTTAATCCTCTGTACTTATTAGAGGCTTTAAATGCTATTAAAACCAGTGTTGTGCGCCTAGCATTTTACAACGCCGATACCCCTATCCTTGTGGAACCTTTTGATGATAAATTTTATCAATACATTATCATGCCAATGAAAATATGATATTGACCTCGCTTAAAATTAAATCTTTTCGCTGTTTTAAGGATAAGGCCTTTGAGTTTCATCCCAAATTTAATTTTATTGCAGGAGCAAACGGCAGTGGCAAAACGGCATTACTTGAGGCTATTTCTTTATTATCAACAGGAAGATCTTTTCGTTTGCGGGAAATTATTCCGCTAATTCATACCGATGAAAAGGAAATGAATTTATTTGCCGAGTTGCAAAATGGCCATACGGTAAGCCTTAGAAAGGCCATTGCAGCTTCTTCGCAAATTAAAATAAACTCGCAGCCCTGTTTACGCACCAGCGAGCTTACAACATTTCTGCCTTCACAAGTTATCTATCAAGACTTATTTGAAATTATTGATGCAGGCCCTAATGTAAGGCGGCAATTATTAGATTGGGGATTGTTTCACGTGAAACATGATTATCATCAACATTTATTTCAATACCGCCAAGCATTAAAACAAAGAAACATGCTCCTAAAAACTGGAGCCAAACCAGCAGCCTTTAAACCATGGAACCAAACAATAAGCGATTTAGGTGAGTGGATTCATAGCGCGCGCCAAGAATACATAGAAATATTAATCCCCATATTTAAAGAAAAACTAAACGCGCTAGCAACTTTTACCTCTGAAATAAATTACTTTAAAGGTTGGGGCAAAGAGAATAACTCACAAACCCTCCAAAGCGCTTTAGAGCAAAATTATGCTACCGACATATACAAACAATATACCCAACTAGGCCCGCATCAAGCAGATCTAGTTTTAACCACGACTACTGGCAAAGCCAAACACTACCTCTCGCGCGGCCAACAAAAAATAGTTTTACTCACCTTAAAACTAGCCCAGGCAGAAATCTTGGCTAAACCCTGTCTTTACATTTGGGATGATGTTTGCTCAGAAATTGATGGAGTTCATATTGAGAAGCTAAGCTCGATCATCCACACATTGCCCGGGCAGTTTTTTATAACAGGGATAAGCTTTGCCAACAACGCCATGCCTAAAGAGGCAGCTAAGTTGATAAACTTGTAAGGCGTTGGTTGGGCCAAGAGCCAACCTTGTAAAGTTTATGTTGGGCCTTGGCCCAACATTTCTAAGCAGGTTGGTCTTGGAAGCTTTGTGTTTACTTTTTTTCTACAAGGTATATAATATCTGGGCAAGAATTTAATAACAGGGTAGAATATTTATGATTTCTCGAGAATCTGCAATTAGTTTTATAAAAGAAGTAGAAAAATTTGATTTCACAACCGTAACCGATCTTACAGACGCTGAGCTAACTCAAGATCAAATTGACTGTTTGAAGAGTATTAAATTAACTAATCTTAAGTTTTCTCCTCCATATGATAAGAGTAATGGGATCCATGAAGTAAAGGTTTTTGATCTGTATGATGGAACTGATGAGTCTAAGAGAATCACCATTTCAAATAGAGAGGCAACGAATTGCGAGTTAAGAGGGCAGTTTCTTAAATCTCAGTTGGAAGAAATGCAAGGGCATGCTGAAACTGTATTTGACGCTATTGATAAGATAGCAAAAAAGCTTGCGGTACCTCTCAAGTATCATGCAGTTTGGCCTTATCCTGTGAGCGAAGAGTTGCTCCCAGATTGGAAAGCAGGCTTGAGTTATATAAGATGTCATTGGGAATATAAGGATAATCTAAGAGAGGCAGATGACCCACGCGTCTTGGAAGCCTTTAGGGGATTTTTTAAGACATTTAATAAGATAGAGCAAGGAATAAGTGAGTTGGGTGATTATGCTAAACTACTACAGTATATGGAAAGTTTTGATTGGGCAATTAGTCATTACCAACATGGTCTAATTAGCTTGGCCGATTTTGTAGAACACTGCAGAAATAATATAAATGACATGAACAACGCACTTACTGCTAATAAAACTTGTATGGCTTGGTTACATGATGCCTTAAATGCGCTTACTTATTTTTTAAGTATTATTGCCAGGGTTGTTATTTTCTTAGTTACCTGCGGAACTTGTGATGGCAGTAGGTTTTTTAAAGCTAATACCGAAAAATATGATAGCAAAAAATTAGCTGCTGATTTAAAGGACTTAGAAGCAAATCTTTATACTCCTTCCTCTGCTTAAGGTACGTTAGCATATAATGAAGAAAGTATTTGACGAGCTTGTTGCTACAGAACAAAATCCGCTGAATTTGCTTACCTTAACTAAAAATAGCTTTAGCTTATCTCAAACTCAATTTCTTATTGCAGCTCTTTTAGATAGTCCGCGAGTTGCAAAAGAAGCTTTACTTAAAAGTGGAATTTTTCGCGATTTATTTGTGCTAGATTTTGCTATGAATGCTGATGAGCTAAACGCATTTTATGCAACTATAAAAACCTTAGTTAAGCCAGCTAATAGTGCGTGGATAGACGGGCTAGCAAAGGTAAGTGCAGGAATTTTGCGGATACCGCAAATGACACTAAATGGTAGCTATTGTGAAAATCCAGTAATTATCCAATACGAACAAGTCCCGCACTTGTTGAAGTTAACCCCGGCAAGCTTTAAGGTGCTGTATAGCATATTAGGCGATGCTGCTTTAGAGTTACAAGCAGAATATTTCGCTAGTAATAAAGCAAGCTTGCAAGAAACAATATATAGCATAATGACTTATCCTGAAAATGTCAGGGTAAAATTTTTGCAACTTAAGCTAGATGAGGCAACAATCCTGGATCATTGTTCAGCTAACCCTAAAGTGTTGGCATATGTATTAACCAATTTAGCGCCGGAAAATAAAAACAAGCTCCTCCAGCAAAAGGATAAGCTTGGGTATAATGTACTAGAGCGCTTAGCGCTGCTATCTCCTGAAGCTTTAAGAGACTTTTTAGCTAATGTTCCTAAAGAGCGTAGGTTTGAATTTATGCTGGTACATCAATCTTTGCTGCGTTATGCGGCATCTAGTCTTAAGGTTTTAGAGACTGTCTTAGGTTATTTTTCGCCTGACGAGGTGCTAAAGTTAGCGCAGCAAAAATGTGCTAGTTCTGGCAACACAGCCCTATATAGAGCCGCGCTTTATGCTAATGATTCTTTAAAAATAATCTTGGCGTCTTTGCCAGCAGAGAGTAGATTGCAATTTGTGTTAGAGGAAAATGAAGCAGGGCAAAATGTCCTTGAGTATTTTAAGGGAGATCTTTTATTCATAGAGCAAATTTTAGCAAGTTTATCCCTAGAAGAAAGACGCAAAATTTTGTATCGAAAAAACGCTAATGGTCAAACCATACTGCATAAAGTGGCGCCTAATCTAGCCTCATTAAGACAATTTTTACTTGTGTGCCAAGAAGAGAATAGGCTTGAAGTCTTGCTGCAAGAAGACTATGCAAGACAATCAGTGCTTAATTACACAAAAGGCGATATAACCGAAATCCTTGACCTTATACCACCTGCAAGCTGGCTAAGAGTGATTAAAACCCCCGATGCAAATGGGCAAACTGCCCTGCATAAAGCGGCAAATAACCTAAGCTCTATAAGTGAGTTATTAGACCTTTATCCAGAAAATGAAAGGCTAGGAGCCCTCCTTACGGAAGACAATTATAAAAGAGCAGCAGTGTTTTATGCTCCAATTGATGCTGTTTCTATAAAATGCCTATTAGAGCGTTTGCCGGCAGAAGCTAGGTTAGAGGTTTTGTATGAAAAACATAAAAGTTTCACATGTTTACTTTATTATGCACCCCAAAACCTGGAGATTTTTGTAGACATTTTGGCGCTTTTGCCAGAAAAAGATAGGGTGCAAGTGATGCAGGAAGTGCAGGAAATATATAATGTAGCGCATAAGGCCGCAGAAGACTTTGATTTATTGAAGAAAATTTTAGAGCTTTTACCCAAAAAAGATAGGTTAAATGCTTTATGTGAACGCGATAATCATGGTCTAACAGTATAACTAAAGAACCAATTTTTGGCGGCAGATATACACAAAAGGTACATGGTATTTTCGATGAAAATCCGATCATGGTATTTAGGTGCGGGTGTAGAATTTTTTATGCCTAAGAAAGAAAGGAGCCATAAAAATGGAAGTGTCGTCACGAGGATCATTAGATCTTCCTATTGTTGTTGATCTAGATGGTTCATTAATTAAAACTGATACCTTACATGAGCTACTAATCCGACTACTCCACAGATCTCCGTTGATCATATTAGCATTGTTTTTTTGGTTACTATACGGCAAAGCTCGCTTTAAATTAGAGGTTGCCAAGCGGGTTTCATTGAATCCTTCGACACTTCCCTATAATCAAGAACTACTGAAGTGGCTTGTCGATCAAAAATCTTTAGGCAGAAAGGTTATTCTTTGCACGGCAGCTGATCAATCAGTTGCTTTGTCGATTGCGAATTATTTAGGTGTATTTGATTCAGTGATTGCCAGCGACGGTAAAATCAATATCAACGGGGTTAATAAACGTTTGGCTCTTCAAAAAATTTTAGGTGGACAGCAATATGACTATGCTGGTAATTCTGCTTCTGATATGGGGGTTTGGCGCGGAGCACGTAAAATAATTGTGGTTAATGCCCGTAAGGCTGTACTCAAAGGCGCTCAAAAAATAGCCGAAGTTGACAAGGTCATTCCGCGTGCCCCTCGCATGAGAGTGCACTGGCGTCAGGTATTTCGTATACATCAGTGGATTAAAAATTTATTACTGTTTGTTCCACTTTTAGCAGCTCACCAAATTGATAGTCTACCTCAGTTACAAAAACTATTGCTTGCATTTATTTCTTTTAGTACTTGTGCTTCTGCTGTTTATATTATCAATGACCTTTTGGATTTAGAAAGTGATCGACAGCATCCTAGGAAATGCCACCGCCCTTTTGCTTCTGGTGCAGTTCCTATTGCCTACGGTTTTTTTGGCGCGCCATTTTTGCTAGCGGTTAGCTTTATATTGGCGCTTGCTGTGAATCAGGCTTTCTTTATGTCATTACTCGTCTATTTTTTTCTGACGATTGTTTATTCTATGAGATTAAAACGATTCGCTCTGATCGATTGCCTGGCACTGTGTATTTTATATACATGCAGAATCGTTTCTGGCAGCATTGCTTCTGAGGTGACACTATCGTTTTGGTTGCTTGCCTTTTCTATTTTCATTTTTTTGTCCCTTGCTCTTGTTAAGCGTTATTCAGAATTACAACTTCAAGCATCACAAGGCAATAGTATCGCTAATGGTCGAGGATATTACGTCTCTGATGCGCCATTGATTCAAACATTAGGAGTTACCTCAGGTTACGCCGCAGTTTTAATTCTTGCTCTTTATGTCAATAGTGAAAGTGTAGTCAGTCTTTATACTCAGCCACAAATCATTTGGTTCGCTATTCCTCTGATGCTTTTTTGGATTAGTTGGGTTTGGATGATTGCTCATAGAAATATGATGAATGACGACCCCATCATCTTTGCTATCAAAGACAAGACCAGTCGTTTCGTCGCGTTTTTGCTAGTGGTCATATTTGGTATTGCTTCAAAATGGAATATTAATTAGGATGACTTGTGGTTTAATTGAGACATGATCGAGAGGTTATCATTTGATGTTGATACACGGTTGGGGTGGATATTTGAAGATCGATGCTGAGCTGAGAACTCCTTTGTCGCAGAAAGTTTGTAAGACGCTTATTGATGTGCCTCTCATTGCTCGTGGTATGGGACGGAGTTATGGTGACAGCGCTAATGCTTCAACTGTATTACAAACCACCTATCTTGACCATTTTATTGCTTTTGATGTTAACACAGGCATAATAACTGTTGAGGCAGGTATAACCATTCGGGATATGCTCAAACTGATTATTCCTCATGGCTGGTTTATACCGGTCACACCAGGGACAAGTTATGTGACCATTGGTGGTGCAATAGCAAGTGATGTACACGGTAAAAATCATCACAAGGTAGGTGCTTTCAGCCAGTTTGTTCTCTCTATGGATATGCTGCTTGGTACGGGCGATATTGTCACAACGTCTCGGCATCAATTACCCGATCTTTTTTATGCAAGCTGCTCCGGCATGGGACTTACTGGGATTATTATAACAGCGACCATACAGCTTATACCTATAAAATCATCTATTATGACGCAAACCATTTTTAAGACAAGCTGTTTAGAGGAAGCCTATGAAGCGTTTGAAAATCAGGCTCAATCAACATATAGCGTCGCATGGATTGATTGTATTTCCAAGGGCAAAGACTTAGGGCGATGTGTGATGATGTTTGCGGAGCATTCAAATACAGGTGGACTAAATTTTAATCTTAAGAACCCTATCAATGTTCCGATATACACCCCAGCAGCCTTTCTTAACAAACATCTCCTTGCAGCTTTCAATTCTTTGTATTACATCAGGGCCGTGCATAACAAAACAAAAAACATTTCGTTGAGCTCTTTTTTCTATCCTTTGGATGCTATAGGTTATTGGAACAGACTCTATGGGAAAGCCGGTCTTGTACAATATCAATTTGTACTGCCCAAAGAAAATGGGGCTGCCAATATGAAAACGATTCTTGCACATATTGCCAGTAGCAACTCCGGATCATTTCTGGCTGTCCTTAAACAGTTTGGAGAAGCAAATAATAATCTGATGACGTTTCCCATGCTAGGTTATGCGTTATCTCTGGACTTTAAAATGTCGCAAAAAACGGTCAATTTACTGGCCAAGTTGGATAGTCTGATAATGAGCATGGACGGTCGTATTTATCTTGCTAAGGATGCTTTAATGAGCCAAAATACCTTCAAGAACATGTACCCTCATTGGCAAGAATTTGAGTTTGTCAGAGATAAATATGGTGCAGTCGGCCGATTCGCCTCTGCACAATCTAAAAGATTGGGGCTAGCATGAAAAAAATACTTATTATTGGCGCAACTTCGGCCATCGCTGAGCAATGTGCAAGGCTTTGGGCTCATAGAGGAGAGGCCATTTTTTTGGTTGGACGAAATGCTGAACGTCTTAATATCATTGCGCAAGATCTCAAGGTAAGAGGTGCTTCTGTATTAGATACTTATTGTATGGATTTGAATGATATTGAGCACCACATTGATATGTTGGATGCTGCAGAGCATGCCCTAAATGATTTTGATACCGTATTGATAGCACATGGAACACTTTCAAACCAAAAGTCTTGTGAGCAAAGCGTTGAGGAAACCCTTTACGAGCTTAAAACAAATGCTCTTTCCACCATTTCACTCCTAACGCTCATTGCTAACAAATTTGAAGCGAAAAAGAGTGGGACTATTGCTATTATCTCATCGGTTGCAGGCGATCGGGGTAGAGCCAGTAATTATGTTTATGGAAGTGCTAAAGCCATGCTCACATCTTTCACTTCAGGTTTGCGCCAACGCTTATACCGATCTCATGTTGCAATTATCACGATTAAGCCTGGATTTGTTGATACGCCAATGACAGCAAAATTCAATAAGGGAATATTATGGGCGCCAGTGACTTCTGTTGCAGATAAAATAGTAATAGCTATAGACAAGAAAAAAGACGAAATTTATGTTCCTGGGTACTGGTGGGTAGTGATGTGTATTATCAAAGCAATTCCGACATCTACTTTTAAATTGATTGCAAAATTATAGATGAGCATTGCCTTGTTGTACGGCTAATGGATCCAAAGAAGATGTTTTTTTCTCAGTAGGAAAATAAAAGCCAAAAGGGTTTTGCGCTATGCTTAAGGCATCTTGGCTTTTAGCTTGGCATTCTTTATGGTCTTGGCGCCACTTTTCAAGAGAGATAATTTCCCTATTGGTGATCTGCTTATTTTCTATTGTTTCAACGCATACTTGCTGTCTAATAAAAGAGATTGTTGTGCTATAGCCGGCTAATAATTCAAAGCAAAAATAGCCCAAGTCATGATTATATCTTGGGTGATGGACCCAATTAAATAAGCCTTCTTGGAGAAAAGTTGTATACACCGCGTTAGTTTTTATTGCATCCGCGCGAATTTCTCCCTCAAACGTTGCGCTTTGATGAGGACAGGAGTTGGTTTTTAGACTATGGCTAAAGGTAAATTGCTCATTTGAGGAAGGAGTATCAAGAAAGCTCATCTTATAACTGCAAGAAGTAATTAAAAAGGTTTTATCTACCTTATGGAGCCTTGCATAAGCATCGCTATATGTATAAGAATGCGAAGAGAACTTAAGGATTGTGGGTTCTGCGTTATCTAATGGGGCGTTCTTTTCTTCTTCGACTACCTTTATGGGAGTATCCACCGAAGGATTAGAAGGCTTAGGAGGAGATTTTTTAGCAGGCTTTATGACTTCTTTAATTTTCTTTAATGGCTTGGTACTTTTAGGCTTTTCTTCTAGCAAATCTAAGGGTAGCTCTTGTATGAGCTTAATATCTATTAAGTTTTTTTCAATATCTTGAAAAAGTTGCTCGGCTTTTTCAGCTTTTACTAGTTTAGGGTGGGGTTTTATTAATGCCTTGAAGTTATAGTCAAGGGTTTTACAATTTCTGGTTAGCGACCATATTTCTTTGGCAGCGTAAAAGCAAGCTATGCTTACTAAAAAAAAGCCAGAAAATTTTACTACAAAATGCTGTTTAGGATCATTTGGGATGTCATTGGTAAACCCTTGTTCCCAAATTCCACTATTATCTTGAGGATTATATTTAAATCTAATGCCCAATTTATCATGCAATAAAAACTCTGGCGGTGCGTATTTACCCAAGGTAAATTCTTTTAATTTAGAGTTTTCAAACTCAAACCAAACTCCTTTAGTTAAACCGGCATTTTGAAAAATACCTCTCCCATAGGCGACAACTTCTCCATTTACAGGATTAGCGCGCCCACAGAGGACTTGTGCATCTCCTAGGTTTGGTGTTGCTGCATTGGTAATTGTTTTTGAGTTTGGGGCAGCTTTGCTTGCAAGTAAGTATTTATAAAACTCGCCTTCTTCAAGCTTATAGTTTAAAAATACCCCTTTTCTATCGATGATAAATGTTTTGTTATCGGTTTTTTGGTGAATGCTTACGCTTTCATTTGCGGTATAAATTTGGCGTAAGCTAAAAACGCTTGTAACTTCGCTATGCGATTTTACTATGCAATTATTAGCTGATGCTTCAGAGTAAATTTTAGCTCCAACGTTTACAGTATGATTACCTAAAAAATCTCCTTCTATTGTCACCAAGTCTTTATCTGCAACATTATATAAAGTTAATTCCCCGCGCCCTTTGCGCATATCATTTTGCATATAACCTTTATATATTTCGACAACTTTTTCTTCAGGAAGTGCTGAGACTTCACTATATACTGGTTCTACTGCCGCAGGTAGGTTTGCAAATATGTGGTTATGCAAACGGGCAAAAGTCCCTATAATTTTAAGTTTGGTGTTTTTATAAATTTGCAAATAAGTTAAAGAAATTAATTCCTTAAGAGGAAATTCTCCTTCAAATATCTCGACTATGTTATTTTCATGCTGAATTGTTATTTTTCCTGCGAGTAAATGATGTTCGTTAAATTTACCGCTTATTTCTATGGTTTTATTAGCAATATTCGAGTTAATTATTAGCTTTGCTTGGCCAGTTAAACAGCCGGTTTCTGCATTAATAGTTCCTTCAATAAGCTTACCTTTGCAATCATTAAATAATTGCATAAGTCCGCGATTTGTAGGGTCTTCAGTAAGCTCTATTTGGATAGCTCCTTCATTAGGAGTGATATATCCATTTTGCTGCATATATTCTTCTATAGCCTTAAATAAAGGCATGATTTTATCTTGCAGTATGGCCCAATTATGCACACAAGAAAAAATATAAAGATTTTGCGTATGGTCCTTGGTAGCACGCCATAGCATAGAGTCTTTATAATGAAGGGAATGTAACTCGATTGAGGCTATATTTTTATCTTTTAGCTGGACAAAATAAAATATATTGGTTAATTCAGCATTATTGCTCCGCGGCCAAAGGCCCAAATAATTTTCTAAACAAACGCTGTAAAAAGGCTCAGCAGTTGCAGCCAAGCCTTGAGGGGCTTCTTGATTCTTAAGTTTTTGCCTGATTATATTAAATGCCTCATCCTTTTTACTTTGACTTTCTGTATCAGCCAAAGTTTCTAAATTTGGCTTGTCTTTAATTTGATATGGCAATAAGGTTTTTTCTCCCGCTAAAAGCGTATCAATACGCCAAAACTCAGTATTCGCATGCAGCTTATTTATAGTTTTGTCATCTAATATGCTAGTTAGTTCATTGTTAGCATGGCGTTCAACCGCCCAAAGGCGCGAGTCATGGTTGAAAAACTCCAATTTACTCAGTTTTTCGGCATTATTTAGCGTAAGCTTATAATAGGTATTTTCATCAATAGGCTTGCCATACTGAACATTGTTATGCCATATGCCTGTTAAGCTATCTTTATATAAAAAACATTTTACCGAGTTAGCTAGCTGGTTTTTTAATATATGCTGGGTATTTGAGTTTGCGGGTAAATTAGTATTCCATTTACCAGAAGAAAAAATAGAAACATTAGTAGCGTAGTTATAGGTAATGGCGAAGCCAGACTCAAGCCGCGCGTTATTAAAAACTCCACGGGCAAATAAAACGACTCTATTTTGACTATCCGTCTCTTGCATAACACAAATATCTTGGTCGTTTGCACTTTGTAAGCCAAAATACTCAGGAGCAAAGCCACCTTCCCATACCATAGCTCCTTCTTGCATCGCAAAACTTGCCTTGCCTCTTACAAACGTATCTAGTTTAAACACCCCATCTAGATCAAGATTAATAGGTTCACTTGCAACATCAATTTTTCTCACAGCCTTACCTTTAGCTTCAAAGTTATGGCTTGCAAGGTCATCAACAGCATAGTCTTTTAAAGTAGTAAGATAAAATTTAGATGAAATAGCATTAATATTTGCCAAAATTGTTACTTGACCGCCGGCATTTAGCACATGTTCATTGAATTCTCCCGCAGCTTTCATAATGACAGAAGTGTTCTCTGCAGTTTTTATAAATAAAGTTATTGCACCCACCCCATGAAAGCAGTCATGCCTTTTAGCGCTACCCATGAACTTAGAGGTTAAGCTAAACGCGCCATTTTCCATTGCATATACTTCAATTAATGCATCTTTAGGCTCTTTTAAATATTTAAAGCTGATATCATCTTCCCTACAAAACCATCCATTAAAAACTGTTTTGCTTTTATTGTGGTTTAAAGAAATCTCAAGCTTTGATTTAAACTCTTTTGCTTCTGCAAAACTCCCGCTTAAAACTTCTTTTTCCGCGCCTTTGGCATGCTCGGTAGTTACCGATCCTGCAGTAAAAGAATGATCAGTAAAGCTGCCTTCTACGGTCTTAGTAAATCCAGCTTTTTTAGTAGGCAATTGCGTAATTTTAGCACTTCCATGCAAACACCCAAGCTTAAACTCCCCCGCCTCACATTCGCCTATTTGACCATTTAACAACATAATAGGCTTTTTAATACCTTTTTTATAAGAGTTAAGCGTGGTTAGCGTTAAGGTAAATGGCTTAGTTGCGCAAGAGACTAAACCTAACTCAAAAAGACCTCTGTGCATATTATTTATTAAATTTGCTAAATCTTGGGTATTTATCCCCCAAGCATGAATGCATTTTAACTCAAACGTATCCGCAGAAGAACAAAGAGCTTCCCAAATACGCACCTTACTATCTTGCTGCGAAACTAAAAAAATAGCAGCAAGCTTTTTATTAGTAATAACAAGGTGAAAGTTAAGACTGTCAGCAGCAATATCCTCCTGGTTTAAGGTAAAACCAAGGACTAACTTGCCATGCATACAGTCCTTAATATTTACCTTTTCATCGTCTCCTTCAAAATAGCCACTTAAAGTGCCAGAGGGAAGGTTAAGTTTAACGGGGTATTTGCTCATAGATATGGCATGAATGAGAAAAAGTGCATATGTTATATTATTTTTGAGCTGCGAGCAAATACTGCGATTTTTAGGGTTCTTTAGGTAATCAGCAATCCTTAATAAAAACCTACAAATCTCCAGCCATAAATTGCAATATGGCAAGGCTTGCAAGTGGGGCGGTTTCGGTTCTTAATATTCTTGGGCCTAGTTTTACTTTCTTAAAGCCCTGCTCTGTGGAAATTCTGAGCTCATCATTAGACCATCCTCCTTCAGGACCTACTAAAAAGCTTATGTCTTTATCAAGGCGTGGAATGGTTTTAAAAGTTAACTCGGCATCTTGGGTAAGTAACAATTTAGCTTTTGCCTGCACTTTTTGCACAAGGCTTAACAAGCTTATGGGCTGATTAAGTTTAGGGAGTATGGTGCGTCCTGATTGTTCTGTTGCATGGATTATTATATTTTTCCAATGCTTTAGTTTTTTTTCTGCCATCTTGGCATTAAAGCCTTGGGAGCGATCTGCAATAATGGGCGTAAATTCGCAAACTCCAAGCTCGGTGGCTTTTTGTAAAATCCAATCCATTTTGTCACTTTTACAAATTGCTTGCCCAAGATGAATAGCAAGTGGCGATTCAAGGCTTTTTTTAAGCTCTTTATCTATATGTACTATGACAGTTTTTTTATTAATTTCCCAAATGGTTGCCAGATATTCATAACCATTTCCCGGAAAAAGATAGATCTCATCTTTTATGCGCGCCCTTAAAACAACAGCAAGATGATGCGCAGCGAAGTTATCTAACGTGACTAGATCTTTGACTTTGAAGTCACCTTGTTGATAGATGCGGGTTTTACGCATAAAAACTTATGCGGGATCTTCTAAAGGGAAAAAGCGCGCTACTGGGTGATGAGGCTGATGAGTTGCTTCAAAATAAGTATACTCCCAAGCTTCTTGGGTGTTCATTAACATACGCAATAGGCGATTATTAAGCTCGTGACCAGATTTGTGCCCTTCAAACGATCCAATTAAGCTTGATCCAAGTAAATATAAATCGCCAATGGCATCTAAAACCTTATGCGAGACAAATTCACTTTCAAAGCGCAGACCATCTTCATTTATTACGCGATATTCATCGACAACGACAGTATTATCAAGGCTACCACCTTTAGCTAAATCGTTTTCCCTTAGCTTTTCATAATCAGCCAAAAAGCCAAAAGTCCTTGCTCGGCATACTTCCTTAACATAAGAAGTACCTGAGAAGTCAAAGCTTGCAAGTTTGGGTTTATTGTTGAAAACTGGGTGATTGAAATCAATGGTAAAGGTAATTTTGTAACCATTATATGGGCTAAATTTAACCCAACGGTCGCCATCTTCTATTTCTAAAGGCTTCAATATACGAATAAATCGCTTAGGCTTAGATTGCTCTTTAATACCAGCTGATTGAATAAGAAACACAAACGGTGCGGCTGAGCCATCCATAATAGGTAATTCAGGCCCTGTTACATCAATGAAGGCATTATCAATTCCAAGGCCTGCTAACGCGGAGAGCAAATGCTCGACGGTGGCAATTTTAATAGTATTTTTGCCTATGGTTGTACATAAAAGTGTTTCACAAACGTGTTGATAAAGCGCGGGGATTTCAACGACGGGAGATAAATCAATGCGGCGAAAGACTATTCCTGAATTGGGTGGCGCTGGATGTAAAGATAAAATTATTTTTTCACCAGAGTGCAATCCCACGCCAGTTGCAGATATGTTTTTTTTCAATGTTCGTTGGCGAATCATGAAATTAGCACCTTATCGATATCCATATCGTTTCCTCTAAAAAAACGCAACATCCTAGCAAAAAAAAAATTATTCTTCTACAGATTCTTCTTGGCGCCGTAAAAAAGCCGGAATATCGAGATAATCGACATCTGCAGCTAGAGCCGCACTGACATCATTGTCCTTAACTTGGTTTATTTGTTGTTTGCGCAATACAGCTGGCCTGTCTAATTTTTGATAATCAACGGCTCCATCTTGGCGCGTAGCTTCAGATAAGCGCATTTTGCGGGGGCTTATTTCAATGGTTTTTTGCTTTTGTCTTATTTCACCTAAGCCAGTTACAATAACGGTAACCCTAATTTCGTCTGCAAGCTCAGGATCAATAACCGTACCGATAACTACCGTAGCATCATCAGAAATAAAGGTTTTAATTACATCCCCTACTTCTTCGAACTCGCCAATAGACATATTAAGTCCGGCAGTAATATTTACTAAAATGCCCTTAGCGCCGGAAAAATTTACATCCTCTAATAAAGGAGATGCAATCGCAGCTTCTGCAGCTTTGCGTGCACGCTGTTCGCCTGAGGCGCTTCCTGTGCCCATCATGGCCATACCCATCTCAGACATAACAGTACGCACGTCAGCAAAGTCAACGTTAATGAGGCCTGGTCTCGTAATAAGATCGGAGATCCCTTTAACTGCCCCTAATAAAACATTATTTGCAGCTTTAAAGGCATTTAACAGGCTTATATTTTTGCCAAGCACACTAAGAAGTTTATTGTTGGGAATGGTGATTAAGGAGTCCACATGTTGGGCTAGGCGTTTAATGCCATCTTCTGCAGCTAGGGCCCTTTGTTTACCTTCGAAAGAAAAAGGCTTAGTAACTACGGCCACAGTTAAAATTTCAAGCTCTTTAGCAATTTCAGCAAACACAGGGGCCGCTCCCGTGCCGGTACCGCCGCCCATGCCAGCTGTTATAAATACCATGTCAGCACCAGATAAAATATCGCGAATTCGCTCTCGGTCTTCTTCGGCAGAAGCTCGGCCAACTTGAGGATTGGCGCCTGCTCCTAAGCCCTTTGTTAATGCTTCGCCTAATTGTAATTGATTTTTGGCGCTAGAGTTTTTCAGCGCTTGGGCATCAGTGTTGGCACAGTAAAACTCAACTCCTTCAATATTTTCGCTCAGCATATGCTCAACAGCATTCCCGCCACCGCCACCTACGCCTATGACTTTGATAACTGCGCTTTTAGTTTCAGATGATTCAACGAGCTCAAACATGACTATCCTTTTTTATAAGTATTAAAAATTACCTTTAAACCACTCTTTAACTCTTAGCCACAAACTTTTATTTCCAACACTTTTAGCGGATGAGTAATATCCGGTAGTTTGTTGTTTGTATCCATGTAATAGTAGACCAACACCAGTAGTTAGTGAAGGATCATTGTTAATATCGGCAGGAGCAATAATATTATTAGCCATTCCTTGCCTAACTGGCATGCCAAAACAATGTTCAGCCAATTCTAATACTCCCTTTAAGCGCGAGCCTCCCCCAGTTAAGATGATACCAGCAGGAATGTGTTCTTCATAGCCACCTCTTTTTAGCTCATTGAGGATAAGAGAAAATAGCTCTTCATAACGTGCGCAAATTACATCAGCTAATGCTCTTGCTGAAATTTGGCGCACGGGTTTATCGTTAACACTTAAAACATCAATCATTTCTTTTTCTGAGGCAAGCGCAGGAAGGGCTGAGCCATATTGGATTTTTATTGCTTCAGCAGCTTTTGTAGGCGTGCGAAGTGCCATAGCGATATCGTTAGTTACTTGATCACCTGCAATGGGAATAACTGCCGAATGTTTAATTGAACCAGCATAAAAAATCGCAATATCTGTAGTACCTCCACCTATATCTAACAAGCAAACGCCAAGCTCTTTTTCATCTTCAGTTAAAACCGCATGGCTAGCGGCTAGTTGTTGTAAAATAATATCGTTAACTTCAAGCCCACAACGCCTTACGCATTTGGTAATATTTTGGGATGAGCTCATAGCTCCTGTAACAATATGCACTTTAGCCTCAAGGCGTACGCCAGCCATTCCAGCAGGTTCACGAATATTGCCTTGTTGATCAATAATAAACTCTTGCGGCAGTACATGCAGAATTTTTTGATCAGCAGGAATAGCTACAGCTTTAGCTGCTTCAATTACCCTGTCAACATCAAAAGGAGAAACCTCTTTGTCTTTGATGGCAACGATCCCATGGGAGTTTAAACTACGAATATGGCTACCCGCTATACCAGTGTAGGCAGTTCTAACTTCACAATTTGCCATTAATTCTGCTGCTTGGAGGGCGCGTTGAATAGAGTTTACGGTAGCGTCAATGTCTACAATAACTCCACGCTTAAGACCAAGCGAAGGTTCGCGTCCTATACCAATAATTTCGATAGAACCATCTTTTTTTAATTCGCCTATTAATGCAACAACTTTGGATGTTCCAATATCTAAGCTTGTGATAATATTTTTTTCAACTTTTTTTGCCATGCGTATCCTACGAAGGAGTTTAGCGAAACTATACCTAGAATCTGGCGCATTGTACAATATTTCTTATTATAAACGGTTTTAAAAGACGCACGCCGCTTTGCTGGGCGCGGGCGCGGTCTCGTTCACGTGAATGAGCGCTACGCGCGAATTAATTTAGGGCTGCATAAAGCATCTGCAGCTGATAAAATACATCCAGTATCCTGTCGCGAAAGCGACTCCTCCACGTACACGAGACCGGGCCCGCGCCCAGCAAAGCGGCGTGCGTCTTTTAAAATACTTTACTTACAGCAGTCCCGGCTTCGCCGGGAGCTGCTGTACTCTAAACTTCACTGCACAGCCATCCCTTTAGGGTAACGTAAATCCACGCTCGAGATTTTTCCATGGGATTCTGTAATAAAAGGATAGGCTTTGCAAAAGCGGGTAACGCGCAATACAGTGTCATGTTTACCGGCTCTTAACAAGATGCCATTGGTTAAAGTTATTTCCCAGGCTTTATTAGGTCTTTCTTCAAGAGTTGCTATTTTAAAGCCATATTTTGTAAGTGCTTGTTGTAATTTGGCGTACATTTTAAGCATCTCAGAATAATTGTAAGCCTTACTAATTAGTTTAGGTAGGTGTTGTAAATAAGGTAAAGAGCCTTTGTCATTAATTAAGGTTTTATTTGTCGCAACAATACTATCATTCCATAATGCAAAAGCTTTTTTTTCCTTGATTGAGATCTTGACGGTATCAGGTCTAATGCGACTGATATCAACCTCTTCTACCCAAGGAAGCTGCATAATTTCTTGGTATAATTTATTGACTCCTAAAGTATAAAAACTTTTATTTTGATAGTGGGATAATATGTCCTCTAGCTTAGCGCGCGTTATATGTTTATAAGTTGCAATAATTTTGATGGTATTAATGGGAAATTTTGTTTGGTTGTCTAGATAAAGGTAAATAAGCCTTAAAGATAATGCACAAGCTAAAGCCACAAGACCAAAAACTGTAAGTGTATACTTTAGTCTAAGCCCTACATCAAAAGACACAACCGTCTCCTATTGATAGTCTCTTAGCAGTTGTTGTTTTAAATTATGATTTGCCAAGGCCAATTGAATTAGTCTATCCAGTAATAATGAGTATTCAACGCCGCTGGCATTCCATAAGCGCGGATACATACTAATTGAAGTAAAGCCTGGCAAGGTATTAATTTCATTAAAATAAATCGAGTTTGTGCTCACATTGACAAAAAAATCAACTCTTGCCATGCCGTTACATTTTAGTTGAGTAAATACTTTAGCAGAAATTTCTTGCAGGCGCGCCACCATATCTTTGGGAAGATCTGCAGGAATAACTAAAGCGGTTTTGTCAGATTCTATGTATTTTGCATTATAAGAGTAAAAACCATCGGGGTGGTTAACGATAAGCTCGCCTGGCACACTAACTAATGGGGGTAGATGTGGCTCAGAATTTTCTAATACCGCAAGTTCTATTTCCCTTCCATTAATACCTTCTTCTACAATAATGTCTGTATCGTAACGAAAAGCCTCTACAATGGCATGCTCTAATTCTTCTTTAGTTTTGACTTTGCTAATGCCTACACTAGAACCCATTCGACATGGTTTAACGAATAGGGGAAACTGAAAATGTTGAAAAATATTTTCATAAAAACTATGCTTTTCTTGAATGCTCGCGCTTGCTGCTAAGGTTAAATACTTGGCAAACCGCACATCCAAAAGACTAACTAATTTCCGCGTAATGTCTTTATCCATACACATAGCCGAGCTTAGAACAGAGCTTCCTACAAATGCTACTTTAGTGAACTCTAAAATTCCTTGCAGAGCGCCGTCTTCGAGTAAAGGTCCATGCACAATAGGTAATACAACATCAGTATCAATTACAAAATGCCCATTAACATTAAGGCCTGGCAAAGGTTCTGATGTGGATATTTTAATAGGTAAACTTTCAGTGTAAGTTTGAATCTCTTCAATCGGAGTATGGTAGCAGCAACCTGATTTATCTATGCCTATAGGAATAACTTGGTATTTGTCGCGCGATAAATTAGCTAAAACAGATGCTGCGGATCGCAAAGATATTTCATGTTCACCAGATGGCCCGCCATACAAAAGTGCAACTTTTAACCTTGTACTCATTAAGCTTCTCCAATAATGTGCACTTCGCGCACCAAACTAATGTTGGTTTTTTCTCTAACAGTGTTTTGAATAAACGTTATCAGTGATTCAATGTCAGTTGCGCTCGCGCTTTTATTTTCGTTAATAATAAAATTAGCATGTTTTAAAGATACCATAGCTCCGCCAATGCGATAACCCTTTAAGCCGCATTGTTCTATTAATGCTGCTGCATAATTTCCTTTAGGGTTTCTAAATACGGAACCGCAATTATATTCGTTGGTTGGTTGGGTGTTTTTGCGTCTTTCCAGTAGTTCTTTAATAGTGTTTAGCGAGATTGCTTTTTCGCCTTTAGGGAGACGAAAGCTTGCAGCAATAAACCATTCATCTTCTTCTAAGCCAATAACATTACGATAAGATACGGTAAAAGAATCAGGTGTACGCTTATGTATTTGGCCGTTGCGGGTTATAGTTTCAACTTCGCTTACGTAATTCCAGGTTTCACCGTCATAGCAACCGGCATTCATCCTTAAAGCGCCGCCAACAGTTCCTGGGATGCCTGCTAAAAATTCTGCTTTAGCTAAATTATTACGCGCGCAAAATCTTGCCATGCTAGCGCATGATACCCCGGCTTCTGCCCTTACAATGTCTTGCGATATTAAATCAATATTTTTTAGACATCCTTGAGTTAAAATAACAGTGCCTGCAAAGCCTTTGTCCCGAAATAAAGAATTACTCCCGAGCCCTAACCAATGAATTGGCTGAGAGGCAGGGAGCTCTTTAAGGAAGGCTGCTAAGTCTTGGATATTAACTGGCTTATATAAAGCTTTCGCTTTACCACCAACTCTCCAAGTTGTGTAATCAGCTAGAGGAATATTTTCTAAATATTCACCTAAGGGTGAGTAAGATGGCCGTTTTTGCATAAGCTATTTTACCTTAACAAGCGCTTGAGCTAGTTGGCTTATATTACCCGCGCCTTGCATTAAAACCGCACATCCATCAGTAACTACAGAAGCAACCGTACTATGCAAATTTTCTTGGGTTGTAGAGTGGGCATGCTCCGACTTTTGTTGGATTTTTTTAAGTAAAGTTTCACTAGTAATCCCGGCAATTGGAGACTCTCCAGCTGGATAAATATCTAGTAAAAGTAACTCGTCAGATAATGATAGCACGTTGACAAAGTCGTCAAATAAATCACGCGTGCGGGTGTATCTATGTGGTTGGAATACATGCACTAGTTTTTTGTTGGGCCAGATAGCGCGAAATGCTTCGATAGTGGCTTTTATTTCATTAGGATGATGACCATAATCATCAATAACGAGAGCTTTTCCTTTAGGAAAGGCGACTTCTCCTAGCAACTGAAAGCGCCTTCCCACGCCTTGAAAGTTGGCTAGGGAATTGGTAATTACCGCATCATTTAAGCCAAGCTCAGTTGCAATTGCTATAGTTGCAAGGGCATTTAGAACATTATGTTTACCAGGAACTGGTAATGTTAGGGTAAGTTCTTTATAAGGAGCGGGTCTTGTAACTGTAAAGGTGCTAACAAGCTCTTGTTGCTGCCAATTGTAAGCTCTGTAGGCAGCATCTCGTGAAAATCCGTAGCTTGCCTTAGGCCTTTCTATTTGGGTAAATAATTTACGTACTTGAGGGCAATCAATACATAGCGCTGCCAAGCCATAAAAAGGTAAATGATGTAAAAACTCAACAAAAGTTTGCTTGAGTTTGGTAAAGCTATTGGCATAAGTACTCATATGATCTTTATCGATATTAGTAACAACGGCCATCATGGGCTTTAAAAATAAGAAAGATGCGTCACTTTCATCTGCTTCGGCAACTAAATATGGAGATTTACCAAGTTGAGCGTGCTGTCCTGAGCAATTAAGCTTACCGCCTATTACATAAGTTGGATCATATCCTGCTTCGATTAATACATGGCTAATTAAGCTTGTAGTTGTAGTCTTGCCATGGGTGCCTGCGATAGCAATGCCAAAGCGAAAGCGCATAAGCTCAGCGAGCATGGCGGCTCTTGGAATAATGGGAATCATTAATTTGCGCGCTGCCACAAGCTCCTCATTGTCAGCGCTAATGGCGCTTGATTGCACAAGCACATCGGCATTAGTAATGTTAGCACTGGCATGCCCAATAAATACATGGATACCTAAATCTCTAAGGCGATGTATGGTTTTGGTTTCGCTAAGGTCAGATCCAGTAATTACATACCCTTCCTCATGTAATACTTCGGCGATTCCGCACATCCCAGCGCCGCCTATACCAACAAAATGAATATGCTTTACTTTTCCCATACGCGGAAAAGTAAAAAAATGCGAGGGTGTCACAAGAGTTCTCCAAAGTGTCGTGGGGAGTTACATTATACTTTAATTGTAAAATTTATGCGCCCTCTTCACCTTTGCCTGCATAAAGTTGCGGGTTTAAGTTTGGATCGTTATACATTTTAAATTGACGAAACATACCAAAGGTGCGTTTCCCTCCTTTAATATCATTAATTAAAGTTAATAAACACTCATGCAGCATTATTCTTTGAGTACGTAAAATGCCAAGCTTATGCCTACACGTTTCTCTATGAGCCTCAGAGGCCTCAGATCTTTTGGCTTGGAGTGCCATGTGAAATATTTTAAGGGACATTATAGAAAGTCTATCGATTATCATTGCTGGAGTTTCTGAGTTAACCGGGCAGGTTCCAATAGGTGGAGGAGATAAGTGTTCAAACAGCCATAAATCCATCGCCTCTACTTGATCGTTACGCGCTTGGTTCCATCTGTCGATTTCACGTTTGGCGTGATAGACAAATTCATAACCCTTGTCATCGCGCCTTGCTCTATCTTCTGCTAGCCACAGCTGATAATTGTCAGCGTGATCTGCTTGAATTAATTTATAAAAACCTTCTGCCTCAAGAGTTGGCGGTATACTTTGCCAGCGTTCAAGACAGGCATCATGAAAATTTGGCAGATTTTGTAGATCTAGCATAATAAAAGCACCCCTTAGTTAATCCCAATTAATTTATCATTCACAAATGTTACTCTAATTGAATCTTGGTAAGGAAATGTATAATACCAAGTTTCAGGATACGGCGCGTTAGGCTCAACTTTTTCTATGTAGGTGTTATTCAAAGTAGAAGGGTTGCCACAAGCGTTATAGACGTTGCTCACTGGTTCCCCTTTTGTAATAGGTATACCTTTGCAAATAGAAAAAGCTTTTGATTGCTCACCGTTAACTTGTACAGAGTAAACTTTGTTGTCAACAACATCAACCTCTAAACTAGAGCCAGTAGTAACGCCAACTGGGATAGTCCACACTCCATAAAAAGCCTGCTGGGTGCCGCGACTGTTATACATTAATTGCATCATAGGAATTTTCTTTTTATAAGGCTCTTTGCTTTCTTCCTTGCGTGTTGGCTTACCACAAGCGGAAATTACCTGATCTTTTGTCATCCCAACTGAGATATAGGCATGATTAGTTGGGCAATATATACTAGGAACTGCGAGGGCTACAGATGCGCTTAATATTAAGCTTAAGCATAGAATAAAAGATCCCCAAATTTTATTTTCCATCACTCATACTCCTTTAGGATATATTTTATATTATATCTTAAAATGAACTTCGCAAATAAAAATAGGGAAAAAATCTCTAACAGTTAGGTTGACTGCATGCATTGCCTATGGGTGGGGGTGGTGAGAGCTTGGGCTCTGGTCTATGGAGACGATAAGGGTTAGGCGCTGTATTTTTTTGTTTCCATAAATCTAATGCTTGCACAAAGTGAGTTTGGTGTAAGTTTTTTTCAGCATCAAGCGAAGATATAATAGTTGTAACTAACCTTTCTTCTTCATCTATAACTATCTCTTCTCCCTCAAGCTGGGTGCAATAAAAACCAGCGGTTAAATTCTCATCACCATCTTCAGTTGGGATAAACCTTCCTTTAAACTCATGGGTTTTAATAAGCGCGTTGGTACTATTATAAATTTTTACGGTAATAGCTCCTTTAAACGCAACGCCTGCTTTGACAGGTTCGCTGGTTTCTATAGTGTAATGATTGGGGGCGTCTTGAATTGTTAAAGTGTATTTATTATTACTGTGTTGCAATGAAGCAACTATTTTTGAAGCATTATTGGGTTTATCGTTAGGAGGCGTTACGGCATTATTTGCATTCTGACTACCTTCTTCATTACTACTTTCTTCATTTGTAACTGCACAGCTTTTAGAAGAAGTACTGGCTTTTGTGGAAGATGGGGAGTCGTCGGGCGTTTTGTCTATATGGGCTTTTGCCGCAAGGTTTTTAGGCTTAATTTCTTTATTTTTACTTGGTTTGGCTTTTGGCTTAGGGCTAGACTCTGCTGGTTGCTGGCTTTTTACTTTTTTTGCTGCCAGCGATTTTTTTTCTTGTTTACGTTTTTGTTCTTCTTCATACTCGGCAAGCAAACTCTCGCGAGTTTTGGTAATTTGCGCTTCATCGAGAACAAGGATTTTTGTAACCCCAAAATTAATCAAAGATTGCTCTATTTTTTTAAATAATCCTTCGGATTGATTTGTTGCTTGCTTAAGAGTTTTAAGATTGCCTTTTTGGTTTGATTGGTATTTATATTCACAGGCATCTTCTCTTGTCAAAGACCACTGGGCTTCCTCATTATAAAATTCAGTTATTTTAACTAAATAATTATTGGCTAATTCTACTTGGTACCAGAGCTTGGGTTTAATTGGGTTGCCATCTTTAAAACCTTGCTGCCATTTACCTCGACCTTCAGTAGGATGTTCGTATTTAATGCCGTTTAGATCATTGAGTTCTTCATCGGTGAAATCTCCAGTATAAAAAGTAGTTATAGCGCTATTTGCTTGTTTTTCTTCACGGGTTCCCTTAATAAAAAGCCGCGAAAAAAAAGTACCTTTACTTTTTACATAACGCTTAGGTCTATCGTCTTTAAAAGTTATTTCTTTGTACTCAAAGGCATCAAATATACCAAATATATCTTTTATTCTTTGGTTTATAGTTAGAGAAGAGAAAATATCACAAGTGGCGCGCGAGACTTTAGTTTCAATAACGCTGTCTTTTAAAATCTCGCCGTGCACAAACTCCCCTGAAGTTACCCTTACGTATTTTCCAAATACATTTTCGCCCCACTCTGTTCTTGTGCCTTTGCCATGCGCTTCATCATCGAGCAATTCACCTTCATAGCGTAAGATTAAGACGTTGTTTTTATATTTTTCTAAAACCGCTGGGGTTTTAGCATTTTTTACCCTTTCAATTATAAAATCATGTTTGCGCGCAAAGACTCCTTTATAAATAACTTTATCTGCGTTGGTATTTGTGTAAGTAAAAGATCCAGGAATATTATTCTTATTAGTACCAATATCGCCTTCAAAAATATAACAGATCCCATCAATAAACTGCGAAGTAACTTTGCCGCGGACAAAATGGTGCTCGACAAAATCACCTTCAATGGTAATTGTTACGTTATCTCTTTGAATATTAGCGATGACAGCTTTGCCTGTCAGCCTACCTAGGCTATCAAAATTTCCTTCTATCAGATCCCCTGACACATTGTTGAGAAGACGCACCTTTTTGGTAGATTCTTTTGGTAATTTAAGGATGACTTCTTGCGGGGCTACTTCCTGCTCGTTTATTAATTTGAGCAATATTAGTTTTTGATGGATAAGTTTAAAAATTGGCAAAATACTTGCACTCATTTCAGCAAAACCATGTTGGCAGTCAAGCTTAAATTGGCCGTTGTTGGCATTTTCTGCATGCCAAACCGTAGATTCATAATAATGTCTTGAAATCAAGAATATTGAGAGTAATTTTTTGTTTTGCACATTAGCTAAATATAAGGAATTTTCCATTTTCCCTTGGGTAAAGTTATGGGAGATTAAAATATGGTTTTCGGAGGAGATAATAAATAAAATCCCATTTGGATCATCAAAGGCATTTGTTGGCTCTTGTCCTTGGGTTTGTACTATAGAAAACTTTCCATAATAGTGACCTGATTTTCCCTTTTCTATATATTGTTCCGAAGAATTATAACAATGTTCCTCGCCACTTTCCTGAGCCCCACTTTTGAAAATCCCCTGTTTAAATAAAGCAAGGCGGCCGTTAGCATATTTTTTATAAGTACATACAAGAGGAGGACTTGCAAGATAACTATCAGTTAAATATTGTTCATTAATTGGTCCTGTGAAGTGGGTAATTAGTTCATTGTTTTGGGTAAGCACGCGGTGATCGCCATCTAAAATAAGGATTTTCTCAAATTGTTCATCAGGAAATAAAAAGGTGCCAACATGCACAGTCTTGGTTGGCATAGGTTGAGTTAGATTATGTAAAATTAATTGTCCCTCAAAAGGCCTTCCTATGGGAATTTCGCTAGAGTTGGTAGTTAGTTCTCCAAATAAATTTTGGTTATTTATTGCTAGTATAAGGCTGAATTTTGGCATTAGTCCGCGTATGTTTTGTTAAGGAGTGCGTATAATATGGCGTCATTGATATTATATCAATATAAAAGATTGTTTTATGTGCGTTAATTTAGGCAATACAAGTTGCAATACCAATACAACCTGCTCCTGCATGTGATCCTATAGTAACTGCGGCAGATTCTATGTATAAAGGTGGAATGTTAAACAAAGCCGTAGTTTGCTCTGCTAAAGTTTTGGCAGCTTGGGGGTAATCTGCGTGCATTAAGCAATATGACTTAAGCTTTGCTCCATTTTTTATTGGTTCTTTAGCAAGTTGCAGCATTTTGTTAAGCGCGGCGGTTTCATTAAAAGCTTGGCCAACTAAGTGGGTTTTACCTTCAGTGTTTAATGAAAATATGGGCTTTAAGCCTGATAACTGCGCCATTTTCCCGATAATTTTATTCATACGTCCTGAGCGAATGAGAGCTGACATATCGTTAATTATGAAATAAAGTTGAATTTTGGGAATAAAGTTTTTAATTTGGGTGAGAACAAACTCAACAGGCTTATTTAACTTTATAGCTTCAACAGCTTCCATAATTAATAACCCTTGCGCCCCTGAGCAGAGCTTACTATCGAGCACATGCACGTTAGGAAACTTGGCGGCTACGTGTTTAAGAGAGTCATGGGTGCTGCTAAGAGGTTTTGCAATAGTTAAGACAATAACTTCCGCATATTTTTCGGCTAACGGTCTTAGTTTTTGCTCCATAGCTAAAGTTGAGGGTGCAGAAGTTTTAGGATTTGAAGTATAGCTATTAAGTTGTTTATAAAACTGGCCAGGGTGAATACTATATTTATCAAGTAAATCATTACCTTCTATATGCACATTTAAAGGCAAAATATGGATCTGATTTTCATCAAAATATGCGTTTGGTAAATCAGCGTTAGAGTCAGTCACTAAGGCTATATCATGTTTTTTTAGGCTTAGGGTTTCATATTGTCTTAACATGTCATCAACTTTAGGGGCACTAATTTTTCCTAAAGGCATAATGGCATTAAAAACCTCCCATGGTTTATCAGTGTGTAAATGAAACCTACATTGGGCAGCATTTGCACTTACAACGATTGAGCTACCATATTGCTGTAAAATCTCCATAAGGAGAGGCTGATTAAGAGAATCATGGGTTAACATGGCTTCAGTACAATAACGACCATCTTTAGGCGGCTCATTGGCACAAAAATCAAGATCGGTATGGGATATTGGCTTAAGTTTTTCTATATCTTGTTTGGGAAGACTTTGTGGATCTGCAATATAGCGGCTAAATCCTGAGACAAAATGAAAAAAGCCTAAGGCTCCAGCATCTACTACATTAGCTGCCTTAAGCGCAGCGATGGCTTGGGTTGTTTGCGCAACTGCATCATGTAATTTATCAGTAATATTTTGGAGCGCTGATTTAAAACAAGGAATTTGCTCAGCAGCCTCATCGGTATATGTTGACCAATATTCCATAATAGTTAACATGGTGCCATCTATAGGGTTTAAGATAGCCGTGCGTACGCGTTTTGCCGCCTTATTAAGTAATTCCCCAAAACTTTGCATGCTTAGAGTTTCTTCTTCATGTTTGGCAAAGTCAGCAAGAGCATTAAAAAATTGGGAGAAAATCATGCCAGAGTTACCGCGTGCGCCAGTCATACTGGCGTAGGCCACAGACTGCAGCGTATCTTTAATAGAATTTTTTAAGGTTGCATTATGAATAACAGCATGAGCGGTTGCTGCCATATTATCGCCCGTATCTCCGTCTTGGACTGGAAAAACGTTAATAGTATTTAAATATTCGCGTTCGCGAATAACGGCATGGCACCCTGCCAACATTGCTGAATAAAGCTGCTCTGCATTTAGTTTTGCAATTTTCATTAGTTCGAATTTTGAAATCGAAGTTGGCTTATCATACATTTAGCGGATGATAGATTCAATTACTGCGCCTCCTAGACAGTGTTGCATTTGATAAAAAACTACATATTGGCCGATGGTTAGGGAGCGCTGGCTATTAGCAAAGTAAACACAATATTTATCGGCATCAATAGGTGAGATAAGACAGGGCTGATCAGCTTGCCTATAACGAGTTTTGGCATTACAGGTTAAAGGAAAAGTAGGCTTTTTTATAAGCCAATTTATAGGACCACAAATTAGACCTTTTGCATACAGTAAAGGGTGATTCTTGCCTTGGGCAACTATTAACTTGTTATTAGGAATGTCTTTATCAACCACGTACCAAGGAGCTTCATCATGGTTTTTTATCCCCCCTATTTTTAATCCTTGGCGTTGGCCAAAAGTATAAAACATTAGCCCATCATGCTGACCTAATTCTACATTATCAGTGCTTATAATTGGCCCAGGTTGTGCGAGGAGAAATTCATTTAAAAACGGTTTAAATCTTCTTTCTCCTATAAAGCAAATACCGGTTGAGTCTTTTTTATTATGCGTAACAAGCCTAAGCGCTTTAGCAATATCCCTTACTTCAGATTTTAATAGCTCGCCTAAGGGAAATAATGTTTTGGTAAGGGCGTAAGGCGAAATCGCGTGGAGAAAATAGCTTTGGTCTTTATCTCTATCTTTGGCTTTATAAAGCTCTACTCCTTCATCAGTTGTTTTAACTTTGGCGTAGTGCCCTGTTGCAATATAATCAGCGCCAAGTTTAAGGGCATGTTCAAGGAATGCCTTAAACTTAATTTCTTTATTGCATAAAACATCAGGATTGGGGGTGCGGCCTTTGGCATATTCATCTAAAAAGTGGGTAAATACTTTATCCCAGTATTCTTGGGTGAAATTAACTGTATTAAGAGGAATATTAAGCGCTTTACATACTGCAGTTGCATCTTTGAGATCAAGTTCAGCAGTACATTTTTCTTTGGCTTCATCCCAGTTTTTCATAAACAAAGCTTCAACTTCATAGCCTTGTTCTTTAAGTAAATAGGCACTAACCGATGAATCAACCCCGCCAGAGAGCCCGATAATAACTTTGGTCATAAGACAAATAGTTTACAATTTGAAAAAAGAAATAAAATTATACATCTTGTAGCCGCCCAAGTCACCTTATTCCATTTGCAATGAAAATTAGAATACTTAGCTCTAATTTTCACGGTGTGGTTGATAAAGCTCCGTATATGCCCCCCGGACAAAAAACAATCTCAAAATCCATAGCTACGGCTTGCGTCATCGCAGCATCGCTATTATCACAATTAAATGACGATGATGGATCATCAAATGGGTATGAATACGCTGTAGGGCATGCAAGTTTCAGCCATAAAATGGAAGCATACGGGGTAATTGGTAAAGCTGTAGTTTCTGTCCAATCAGGGTTTGGTGCTCCACCCGCATAATCTGAATCTTGCGCAGTTAGATAGGAGCCATAGCTACCTGCTGCATTCCAGTTTTGCGCGCCACAACATAGACTTCCATCCGTGCTAGGGTAACATGTTTGTAATGCTGGATCTTGGGGGGTACATGAATATAAGTCGTATGCGTTTGCCCCTGTTGGATATCCAGATTGAAATCCATTAGCAACTGTTAAGTCTTTAGTAAATTCAAAAAGAGTATAAGGATTATAGGCGCTTGGAACTGTCGTAAAATCACTAGCTGGACTATTACCCAATTGATTTAATGACCAATAGCCAAGCAGCTCGCCGCAGGCTAAAACAATTGTCCCAGCTTCGGGTGTGGTCTCATACGCCAAACCACACACCGATGGAGAATTACAAGAGCTGCAACTCGACAATGCTCCACTATCATTTGTAACAAAATAATAAACAGGAGAAGATCCAGCAGGCGTGTTCGGCACCGTATAGGTCCAAGAACAAGCGCCAAGGGTAATATCAGCTGAATAAGGCGGATCTTCAAACGGAATTGGAATAGGTGCTCCCGCACCACTACATACAAAAGCCGCGGCAGCTCCTAACGTATAATCGTTAGTACTTGGCCCTAACCCCTTATATTCAACAGGTACTGTGGCTCCCATTTGTAGAGTAATATCATAATTTCCTTGAGTGGAAGAAGTAGGAAAAACTTCCTCTATGCGGGTAAATGGTTCAAAACCGGTGTTGGTACATTGTCCATTAGTGCCGGATACACAATCCCCAGTTGCGCAAGTAAAACTAGAACTATTTAAGGTACAACCAGTTCGCGGGATAATAATGCCGCTATATGCATCTCCGCTAGCAGTAACCGTAATTGTTTTTGTAGTTGGCGCTTCTGTTGAAACTTGTGCATCTAGCATATAAGCACTTGGTGATGGCGAAGAAGTTGGATCGCCAGGAGCGCCTACCCCATACCAAACTGGGAATGGGCATTGATTAACCATAGTGATGCTATGGTTGTATGAAGGCTCGTTAACAGTTGTAGTAGATGAAGCACTCACACTGCTAGCAGTTGCTGTCACAGTGAGTGTCCCATCATTTTGCGGAATCACTGACACAAGCACTGTACAATGACCATGTGCAGCTATACTTTGGCTGGAACAGTCGTCATAAGCTGCATTATATGGATTACCTAAAATAGTAGGGCTTGATGATGTACCTGTTGAACCAAAAGTAACTTCTCCTAACGTTTGCGCTGTGGCGCATCCATTTGAATAGGTAAACTGTAGAATGTTATCTGCATAGCGTAAAGTTGGGTTTTGAAATGGCAGGGTAGCTTCTGCAGAAAAACATGTTCCCGAGTCAGATACTACTGTAGTTGGTTGTGATGGATTTGCCGTATCAGAGCCATTATTGTAAGTAAAAAGCCCCGATATGGTGACAGATCCTGCACTTACTGGAGTAACCTGTCCTTGTATTGTACATGAATGCCCGCCTTTTATTATTACAGGGGCATTTACTGTACCGCAAGTATTACTATCTGATACCACCGCCACTGTAGCAACACTAGTGGAAGAAGTTGCTAATAAATTTAAACCGGAAGAATTTCCTGCGTAACCAGTTATAGCAGCAGAACTTGTATTCTTGTAAGTAACCGTAAAAATAGGTTGTTGTTCTGGATTACTAAGTGAGATGGTAGAAGGTAATCCAGAAATGGTGCCAACAATGCCAGAATTTTGCGCTGTTCCAGATACGCTTAAGGTCGGCAAGGGAATAACGTTATCATTATACTGATAGCTCATCTGAATCGTAGCCATAGTGGTATCTGTTGGAACAAATGCAATAACTACCGTACAAGAAGCCCCCTTATTTAATGTTTGGTTATTACACCCATCAGTTATAGTAAAATCATGGTAAGACTTAATAAATTGGGTATGCAAAGTCACAGGGCCGGGAAATTTTGGGTTCACCGTCAATGTATAAGTCACGCTTGATGATTGCCCCGGAATTGCAGCGGGGAAACCAGAAGCAGGATTTAAAGACCAGCTCACAGGATCAACAGCCGCATAAGCGTTTCCAAGAAATAAAAATAAGACTAAATTAAGCGCAAATCGACAGGCATTCATACCAATTTATCCTTTTAGATAGTTTTCTCCACGTACTCTTGAATTATTTCATGTTATTATTAGCAAATATGTAATGCAGCTTGATCAAAAACTCATTTTGCCCGTATGAACCTAGACTTAACTTCTCAGTCGACCAAGAACTCAACCCATACCCTGAGGAAACATGGCCTAAATTTTGATAATTGTACCCCACAGAAATTAAAATTTGCGGGTTCAATGCAACATCAATGCCAGCGCCCAAGCGATACGCAAATTGAGGAGTATTATTATCTTGAAAACTAGGGCTTATGCGTTCAGTTACCCCGGAAAATGCAGTTTCGTTATAAGAATTTGCAAGATTAAACGTAGGCCCTATGCCACCCGTAACAAATGGTAAAAATATTTTATATTGCGCTACGTTTAATTTAGCCGCAACCAGCAAAAGATTTGATTGTACCTTCCATTTATAAGAGTAATTTAAAAACACTGGTTCACTATATTGGGTAATAGTGCCGCCTAAATTGTTATTAAAACCAAACTGCCATAATAGATCTAGCTCATATGCAGGGAATATTCGGTTATAAGTTGTCCAACGGCGTCCAGCGCTCAACTCAAAAACTGCACTACTCTTATTTGTAGTGGTATATAAATCAACGTTATTAGGAGGAGCAAAATTCGAGCCATTATCTACCTCGGTATTAGCTGGCCATGAGGCATGTTGCCCTCCAGCACCTATCCCCAAAACCCAATTACCTTCAGCAAACTTGGATTTTATAGCAGCAAACTTCAATATATTCCGTGAAAAATGTCTAGCTGGCGGAGCAGCTTGCTGGCGCACAACTTTGTTTTTGTTTTTGCGTGGAGGCGAAGTGCTAACGTTTTTAAGAGCACTTGCGGTTTTTCTTAATTCCACAACTGACGATATTGGTCCTAGTATAACTGCATAAAAACGCTTTTTATGGACAAACTTACGCTTAATCTTTACTGGGTAAATTGTTCTAGCTTGTAATTGCTGTTTATAATATTGCGCATATGATTCTTTAGTAAAACTGTTGGCCTGTACATAAAACTTAAGGGTATGTTTTTGCTGAGTTACGCATTCGGCGTAAGGCAAACCATAAATTATGCGCGCGCTATGAGAAAAAGCAGACCAACCATACATGCATGCTACAACGCAGAGAATTATCCTTTTCATAAAATTTCCATTGGAAGCATTGATAAACTACAAGTAGTATGGACAGTTGCCATTTAATCTTAGCTACAAGTCGATTAATATTATCAGATTAAAAATTAGTATACATCATGTTTTTTTCAGTTTTAGCGCATCAAAAGTTTTGCCATGATTTCAGCTTTTATATTCTCAGCAAGCGGCGCTGCCTCAAGCGCTGCTAGTGACAAAGCAATATATAGCCTTTGTAAGGAGGAATCTTTAATAGCAGAAAAATGCTGCTCTAAGGTTTTTTTATCCCCTCTTATAATGGGTCCTGTTAAAGCTTCTTTGAGTGATTTACTTTCTTTTAAATTATTTAAGGTGCTCTCTATTAAATTTATAAGAGCTGCAAGATTTTCCTTTTCTTTTAACCCATTTGCTTGTAAGCAATTTTGGGCGTTTAACAGTAAAGTTATTAGATGATTAGCAGCTAAAACTGCGGCTAGATGATGTTTGGTTTTAGTTTCAAGTTTAATAGGATAGATCTGTGCCCCACATTTTTTAAATAATTTACTAATTTTGGTAACCATTAATGAGTCCCCTTCGATAAAACAAGGACAGTTTTTAAGCAAAGGTTGGGTTTTTTTAGGATCATATTTAGCAAAAGATCTAAAAGGGTGAATACTGCCAACGCTATACCCTAAGTCTTTAAGTGGTTGTAAAACTTGGCTCGTTAATAAACCACTACAATGCACCATGATAGCATTTTTTTTATATTGACTAAGTTTAGTTAAGCTAGATGCGACATTAGCTATGCTATCGTCGTTAGTGGTAATAAAAGTTATGTCAGCATAAGGTAGAGTTGCGGGAAAAAGTAAGGCACTAGCGCTATTAACTAACTTTTGTGCATAGGCTAAATGCTTTTTTTCTCTTGCGGTTATTGCTTTAATCTCTACATGGTCTTTAAGCGCAATAGCAAGGGTAAGGCCAAGTTTGCCTACGCCAATAATATTTACGGAAGGCTTAAGGACTTTCATTTTGGGTTAAGTATAGTTTTAAGATAGGGAAAAATATCGGAGGCGATTAACCCTCTTTCTCCTTCTAAAGCCGCTTTATCTCCTGCAAGAGCATGGACTAAAACTCCAAGGCAGGCAGCTTTAAGCAAGGGGATTTTTTGGCCAATTAAGGCAGCAATTATTCCTGTTAATACGTCTCCCATCCCTGCTGTTGCCATGCCTGGATTGCCATTTTGACAAATAAAAGTAGGGTTTTGCTGTTGACCAATCAAGCTCCCGCTGCCTTTTAAAACCATAATCCCCGCATATTTTTCAGTAAGCTTGGCTAAGGCTTTAAGTCTATTGGCTTCAATGTCTTCTATTTTACATTGTAAAAGTCTTGCTGCTTCTCCTGGATGGGGAGTGTATAGATGGTGCTTTTCGCATGGATAATTGTTTTTAGCCATAAGATTAAGCACATCCGCATCAAACACAATAGGTTTATCTTTAACTTGTAAAGTTTCTTGGAGTAATTCTTTACTCCACTTGTCCTGGCCTAAGCCAGGCCCTATAGCGATAACAGTGGCGTTATAAAGATGTGATGTTAAAGCAGCAGCACTATCTACGCCATGCACGATTAATTCAGGCCTAGATGCTTGAAGATAGTGAGCATGTGAGCTATGCGTTGCTATAGTTACAATACCTGCGCCAGAGCGTAAAGCGGCTTCGCCTGCCAAGCGCACAGCGCCAGGAAATCCCGCATAACCGCCAATAATTAATATTTTACCAAAATCACCCTTATGCGCATTTTTAGATCTTGGGGCAAGTGAGGGCAGATAAGAATTAAATTTTAATGGAACTGGCGCTTTCAAATTATGCATAACCACAATATGCCAAGAGAAGAAAGGGTACCAATAAGCCAAACAAGAGTGCGAAAAGATCCCCAATTAATTAAATAAGTAAATTGATAAATAACCCGAGATAAAAGATATAAAATCGCTAAATTCTGCGTAGTAGGGGAATATTGTTTTAAGGCAAGGGAAGTAACGATAGCAGCTGCAAAAACAGTTAACGCTTCAAATTCATTTTTATGCGCAGCGAGCGCGCGCGCGCCAAACCCAGTTAATTTGGCTTGTTGATCGCGCGGATGGTTATTATCGTAACCGCCTTGCATATTTTTCATTGCAAAAGCCACAGGCAATTTGGAAAGAAATGGTAAAAGACAAGCTATAAAAAGGCATATTATTAAAGTGTGCATGGGTTTAATCCTTAGGGTAGAATTTTCAGTATAGCATTAACTGTGTGGGCTAAGCCAGCCAAAATAAAAACCGCTGAGCAAAAATATAAATAGCAAAATGCTAAGGCCAATCCGCAAAGTAAGGGCTTTTATTAGGCGGGTTTGGCTGTCTTTATCGCTTACTAAAAAGAAAAGCCCACTTCCAAGTGCGACTAAAATAACCAACATGACGAGAAGAACAACTATTTTACTAAACATTATGGGTATATACTCACAAAGCTCAATTTAGCGAATTATATTATGTTTACAATTAATTTTTCATTAAAATATTTCCTGATATTTTTTCTCGGCATAAGCTTTTTTGTCAGTTTGGGCTTTTGGCAGATAAAGCGCGGACATGAGAAAAAAGATTTAATTTTGCGTTATCAAGAAGAACAAACAAAACCACTTAAGTTATGGAATGTAAATTTACCTAAACCTTTGCAATATCAACGCCTTAAAGTAAAGGGACATTATGCTAAATCGGTTATTTTTTTAGATAACCAATATTATCAGCATAAATGGGGTTATCATGTTTTATCCCCATTTTTCTTAGCTAGAAATACTGTAGTAATGGTTGATAGAGGGTGGGTAAATGGAGGATCTTCACGTTCTTATGTTCCTTATGTAAATACACCTACGCAAGAGATTACCCTTGTAGGCAATGCTTATACACCTTTAAGGAGTAATGTATTTTTGCGAAATACTCTAGAAAAAAAACAAGCGTTTGTTTGGGTAATAGCGCAATTTGACACCAAAATGCTACAAAATATCTTGCATCAAAACGTTCTCCCCTTCATCATTCGCTTAAATAGAGAAGAGCCATATGGATATGTCCGTGATTGGCAGATAGTTACAATGCAAAAAGAGCGGCATTATGCCTACGCTTTTCAATGGTTTAGTTTAGCTTTGTTGCTATTGGTATTAGGGGTTATTTGTTTTTTTAAAGGGCAAAGCCATGCAGTTAACAAATAAAAAAATTTTAGGCATTTTATTAATTATCTTTTTGCTGCCGCTTATTTGTAGTGTCTGGCTTTATTCGCATAAGAGTTATGTTGCAAACTATAAAACTAACCGTGGCGAGTTATTAAAAGAGAGTATTTTTATCCCTGAATTACAATCTTCTAGACCTTGGCAGCTAGTTTATATAGTAAATCAAGCCTGCACGGATTTATGTATGCACGACTTAACCAACCTTGCCAAAATGCGCTTATCTTTGGGGAGAAAGCTTTATAATGTACAATTAACCCTAGCGCAAGCCCCAGTTTTTAATAAGCAAAAGTTACAAGATATGGACGTTAAGTTTGTAAATATTAGGCATATACCAAATTCGCTAAGTGTTCC
The DNA here is from genome assembly GCA_001804735.1 of Legionellales bacterium RIFCSPHIGHO2_12_FULL_37_14. Lineage (GTDB taxonomy): Bacteria > Pseudomonadota > Gammaproteobacteria > Legionellales > Legionellaceae > 2-12-FULL-37-14. Next base: position 81,579 of record MHBC01000013.1, read on the forward strand.
AAAAGTGTGGTTGCTCGATGCAAAAGGCAGAGTTGTCCTGGTTTATCAAGATACGAGCAAGCTTAATGATATATACTCTGATTTAAAGCACCTTATATAATGAAAACTGCATCTCCTAAACCTACGTCCCGCGGCACATCCTTAGGATCTATGAATCTTTCTACATCGTTTTATCCCGCGGACAATCCCGCGATCAAGTCGTGGGAGCGGGACGTAGGCGCTCGCAAGCCGCGGGCCCTAGAATTTTTATGTAAGTATTTAAATTTTACTATCATAGTTGCTTTGACTGTCATTACTTTAGGCGCATACACGCGCCTAACTAATGCCGGCCTAGGGTGTCCTGATTGGCCTTTTTGTTATGGCCAAGTAATTGTCCCACAAGCCTCTTATGCTATGGCTAAAGCAGCGGCTTTTAAGAGCGCCCAAGTATTTGAAGCTGCCAAGGCTTTAACTGAAATGGTTCATCGCTATATGGCAGGGGTTTTGGTGCTCTTGGTGGTATTTAGTACTTTTTTTGTTAAAAAAATACGCAAGCAAGGGGTTGATCTTAACTTGTTCTTTCCCTTTTTTTTAATCTCTATTATTATTTTTCAAGCATTATTTGGCATGTGGACAGTAACTTGGAAGCTATTACCGCTCGTAGTTTGCGCGCATTTATTATTGGGCGCTATTTTGTTTTGCTCTTTAGTATTATTTAGATTTTCCTTACGTAAAAATATAATACCCCCTTTACCAAAAGCATGGCGGCTAGCCATTTTTATTGGCGCTTTATTAGTATTTTTGCAAATGCTATTAGGAGGCTTTGTAAGTGCAAATTATGCAGGCATAGCATGCACGAAATTTCCCACTTGTAATGGATCTTTTTGGCCTATTAGTATGGAAACTTTAAAAGCCTTAAAGCAACTTTTTGTTTACCCAATAGGGGTTAATTATCAAGGCGGAGTGTTTCCCCAAGAGTTGCGGGTTGCAATTCAAGTGGTGCATCGCTTGGGAGCTTTATGTGTGGCTTTTTATAGCATTGGGTTTGCAAGTATTTTGGGGTTTAAAAGCTTAGTTAAAGATATTTTTTGGCAGAGAATGCTAGGAACAATGCTTTTTTTGTTAGGCGTGCAAGTTATTTTAGGGATAATTAATGTTGTATATTTTTTACCTTTATTCTCTGCAGTATTACACAATATAGTAGCAGTGTTATTATTCACAACCTGGATGCTTATGCTGTCAATAAAGGAGCCTACTAAGTGAATAATACCTCCTTAAAACAAAAAGCTAGCGATTACCTTGAAGTATGTAAGCCGCGCGTAGTTGCCATGATGTTAGTCACGGTTTGGGTTGGGATGGTACTTGCGGCAAACTCCTGGCCGCAGCTTATGCTTACTTTCGCAACCTTAACTGGTGTTGGAGCTTGTGCTGCAAGCGCTGCTGCTGTAAATCATTACCTAGATAGACAAATTGATTTAAAAATGCGTAGGACACAAGCAAGGCCAGTTGCTAGTGGGCGTTTAGCGAAAAAGGAAGTATTATCTTTTGCAACTTGTTTAGCGCTAATTGGTCTTGGTGTTTTATATCTTTTGGTAAATGTCTTAACTATGGCATTAACATTTATTACCTTAATAGCTTATGCCTTAGTGTATACAGCCTACTTAAAAAGGGCTACGCCCCAAAATATTGTAATAGGCGGGTTAGCTGGAGCAGCTCCCCCTTTATTGGGATGGGCGGCTGTTAGTAATAGCATAAATCCTAGCGCCTTACTCCTCGTGTTAATTATCTTCACTTGGACTCCACCGCATTTTTGGGCGCTTTCCTTATACCGGCAAGAAGAATATAAGCTAGTTAAGATCCCCATGTTGCCTGTTATCTATGGAGTTTTTTTTACTAAAAAAATGATCTTTTTATATAGTATTTTATTGCTGCTGGTGAGCGAATTACCTTTTATTGTCAACATGAGTGGAATTTTTTATGGTTTAATTGCGCTGGTATTGGGCTTAAAGTTTATGTATGATGCATATTATTTGCTGCGTACTAATAATATTGCTTTAGCTTATAAATTATTTCGGTTTTCAATAACCTACTTATTAATTTTATTTTCTGCTCTTTTAGTAGATCATATTTGGAGAGTTTATGCGTAGTAAAAGTGAAGTAATGACCAAAACAAATTTGACAGTTGCAGCATTAGTGTTAGGAGTAAGCTTTATGTTTGGCTTATTTTTGTTTCAACACTGGCACAGTAATGATACCCAAGAGGTATCTTTTGCAACCGTACTAGAGCCTGCAAGAGAAGTAAGTGCTTTTAATTTGCAAGGAGTTGATGGACGTCCTTTTACCCAAAAAGATTTACAAGGCAAGTGGACTTGGTTATTTTTTGGTTTTACGTCTTGTCCCGAGCTATGCCCTACTACAATGGCTAAATTAGCTAAATCATATCAATTACTTAAGCAAGGCAAAAAAGTAGATTTGCCCCAAGTCGTAATGGTTAGCCTAGATCCTAAGCATGATAGCTTAGCGCGGCTAAAATATTACGTAGAAGCTTTTCATCCTAATTTTTATGGTGCAACCTCAACTGCCAGTGTGGTAAAATCATTGGCAAGTGAGATGGGTATTGCATACGCTAAAATTAAATTACCACAAGGACAATCCACCAATGCATATACCATCGAACATAGTGGCGCTATTATGGTGGTGAACCCTAAAGGTGAGCTCCAAGCTTTTTTTAATCCCCCATTTTCAGCAGAAAATTTAGCTCATGATTATCGAGTTTTAGCTCGGAAGTAATAAACTATGAAAATTGCAATTTTAGCTACTAAAGCTGACGTATATTCGCACGTGCGTCTAAAAGAAGAGGGCGAGCTAGCTGGGCATAAAGTTACTATTATTAACCCTTTAAAATGCTATATGAATGTTGCAGCTTCTCAGCCAAGTATTCATCACAGAGGCAAAGAAGAATTTGACAAATATGATGCCGTAATCCCCAGGATTGGGGTGCAATTTACGTTTTATGGTACTGCGGTATTAAGACACCTTGAAACAATGGGCATGTATTCACTTAATTCATCTATTGCAATATTACGTGCAAGAGATAAATTTAGATCGCTGCAAATCTTAGCGCGTAAAGGGTTGCCAATACCTTCAACAGGCTTTGCCCAATCTCCTGACGATACCGAAGACTTAATTCAAATGGTTGGCGGAGCGCCGGTTGTTATTAAGCTTTTAGAAGGCACGCAAGGCAAGGGCGTAATTTTGGCTGAGAGTCATTTATCAGCCGTTAGCACTATCAATGCCTTTAAAGAAATGTCAGCCAATATTTTGGTACAAGAATTTATTCGTGAAGCAGAAGGAACAGATATTAGGTGTTTTGTAGTTGGTGATAAGGTAGTTGCCGCTATCAAGCGTCAAGCAAAAGAAGGTGATTTTAGAGCCAATGTCCATCAAGGTGGAAAAGCGACAAAAGTTAAGATTACCAAGGAAGAAAGGACTGTTGCGGTTGCGGCATCCAAAGTTCTTGGACTAAGGGTTGCTGGAGTTGACATAATTCGTTCTAACAGAGGCCCTCTTATTCTCGAAGTCAACGCATCTCCAGGCTTAGAAGGCGTCGAGACAGCATCGCAAATTAATGTTGCAAGCAAAGTAATTCAATACATTGAAAAAAATGCGCGACCAACAGGAAATAAGCGGCATTTTCACGGGTAACTTATTAGACTTCTTCGGAAACTCTACTGACTCGAGGCAGCGAGTTTCCGAAGAAGTCTATTGTACCCAGATATATTTTTGGGCATAATGCGACGCTTAGTTGCAATATCTTGGAGAAGTAAAGTGGACACCGAAGCGGTTTTAACGAAAATCAAGCAGCAAATTGAGCAAAACAAGGTAATTTTATATATGAAAGGCAGCAAAGATATGCCGCAGTGTGGTTTTTCTCTGCGCGCAGTGCAATGTCTTAATGAGTGTGCTGTGCCTTTTGCTACCGTTGATGTACTTACTAACCCAGATATCCGTGCAACTTTGCCGCAATATGCAAATTGGCCTACTTTTCCTCAGCTTTATGTTAATGGAGAGTTAATAGGAGGCTGTGATATTATCGTTGAGATGTACCAACAAGGTGAATTGCAAACTTTGTTGAATGAGATAAACGTTTCATCATAACTGGAGAACCTCATGAGTGTTTTAGTCGGAAGAAAAGCCCCAGATTTTACTGTAGCTGCAGTTTTACCAAATGGCGAAATTAAAAGTAATTATAATCTTTATGAAGAAATAAAAGGACATTATGCCCTAATATTTTTCTACCCCTTGGATTTTACTTTTGTATGCCCATCAGAGTTAATTGCTTTAGATCATCGTATTGAGGAATTTAAAAAACGGCAGGTTGAAGTTGTGAGCGTCTCAGTAGATTCACAATTTTCCCATAGCGCGTATCGCCAAGTTCCAATTAAAAACGGCGGTATTGGCCCGGTTCAATTTACCATGGCCTCTGATGTAACTCATCATATTGCGCAAGCATATGGGGTTGAGCATCCTGTTGCTGGCGTTGCCTTTCGTGCAGCCTTTATAGTTGGGAAAGACGCGGTCGTGCGCGCACAAATCGTAAATGACCTACCTATTGGCCGCGATATAGATGAAATTCTCCGCATAATTGACGCCGCGCAGTTTTCTGACGAGCATGGGGAAGTTTGCCCAGCTGGATGGAGAAAAGGTAAAAAAGGTATGAAAGCATCGCAAGCTGGAGTTGCTTCTTACTTGGCTGAGCATGAAGGAGAGTTGTAAGTTGGGACACTTATTAACCCAAAAACACAAACCGCCTTCACTAAGAGCAGAAGCGTAAATATGACCCCAACTGGCTCAAATATTGACTAGTAAGGATGTTAGCTATAAGATACCCATTTTTTTAAACCTAGAAAAAAAGCTCAACGCATTAAGTTTACGTAGTAGCTTTGAACTGCTTTTTCTAGGTTAAACCAAAATGGTGGAAAAATGCTTCAGGAAAGAGATAATAATCAGCAAACTGCACAAGCCCAATCACAAGAGTCAAAGGTTGAAAAACTTCCTACATTTAGTCTATATGCAAACACCAGTCATTATTATATAGCTTTGCCCCCCGCGCCCAATGAAGAGGACAGAGAAGAACCACCAAAAGTAATCAACTTCGCACTGCCCAAAATCCTGCCAAAGGGAGATTTTCTTGCCGATCATATGGATATTTTTGGCGGTAGCGTTAGCCTAACGTATAACGGGATTACCTATAATGATAAACCCTGGGATGATACTCCATATGAATGGCAGTTTGATTTTAATAAACATTACACGCTTAAAGAATTTGTTGGGCAAGGCCCTCGACGTTTTCTTGAAGTATTTTGTTTAAAAGATACAAATGAAAATTTAATTTTAGCAAGTTACAATAAATACGTTTATGCCAAACATACTAGCCTTGGGTTTCAGCCGTGCAAAGAAAATATCCAAAAAGTTTTGCATAATGAATTAGCTGTTATGGGATTTAAAGATAATACTAACATAGCAGGTATATATACAGCTTATTTTGTTAAGAATGATGGACAGTTATGGCTTAGAACTATTTACCCTTATTATTCACATGGAGATTTATACGACGTTTTTCGCAGGTTAGAAGAGTCTAAGACCTGGGTATCTATAAATGAATCGTTGTTTTTATTTTATCAAATGCTCCTTGCAGTTAAGGCATTGCATGCTAATTCTGCTTCCGATACACGCGTCATGGATATAAATATTTGTCCGCATAATTTCTTTGTAGGTGAGTTTGAAAATGGCGATATAACTACTGTGGCTATAAATTTATTAGACGTTAATTTAACTAGAATAATTGCAAACATGGGAATATCTACCCTTGCAGCGCGCAATGCTTTTTTAGCTCCTGAACAAATACAGCATAATGGAACTTCTAAGGCAAATAAAAAACCCGCGGATATTTGGTCTTTAGGAGCGGTGCTTACGTGGCTTTTTTTACATGGGCGTTTTTTAGTTGATGATTACAGTAAAGATGCAGTTTGGTATTGTCCAACAAGACTTGGAGACATCCAAAAAGAGTTAGATACCCATTATGGGTACACTACTGCAATGAAAGTCATTAAAAAGGAAATAAATAAACAAAAAGCCAAAAAAATGATGGAAAGTTATATAATAGAAACAAGTAAGCAATTTGCAAATTCTCTGGAAGTTTTTTTAACTGACAACGAGAGCATAGCTCTCCAAATTTCGTGCTGCCTAGATTTAAATTACGCTAATCGCCCTTTAATAGAGAAATTAAAAATCAATTTTTTTACCGGCAAAGAAAGTATATTAAGCCAAGGAAAAGCCGAATTTTGTGCAAGATTGCTTGAAAATCCTTGTCCTTCTTTTTGCTCCTTAATAGATTTTCTTGCTGCTTTAAAGAAACCCCTAAGTGAAGCAGAAGTATTATTTATTATTGACGAGATTATAGAGCAGCTAAATGATAAGGATGATTTATTAATAACTCCGCATCTTATGGAAATTAATTTTCCTAGCTCAAGGCAAAATAGTCGAATAATTAAAATTTCAGGCATAAAACAACTGCATGATTTACAAGATAATTGTGAATATTTTGCTCCAGAACAAATTTTAGGGTTTAAAAACACTGAAAAAGGTGCGGCTAACGTTTGGTGTGTTGGAGCTATATGGAGAGCCTTAATCTTAGGACGCCCTTTGTCTCCTTATTATCAGTTCAAAAAATGCACGCCAACTGGTAGTGGCCTGAGTAATATTAAAAAGTCATTTAATGAGATTCAAACTAAAGGGATTCAAGCCTATTTGGCAGAAAAGATTAGCCGATTAAGGTTTGAGCATAAACCCAAAAATTCGGAAGAATACCAAATTGTCGAAAAAATAATTGCCATGTGTATACATATGGATACTGAAAATAGAGCAACTATAAAAGACTTAGAAAGAGCAATGATGCCATATATGTCATATGTGGAAAAAGGTAGGGAAGAATTTACCCAGCGCCTTAAAAGTACGCTAAAACCTTATAAACTAAGCGCAGAAAAAATCAACGATCTTCCTCTGCCCATCGAACATTATAATATAAAAATAAGTGGTTATGGCATTAACTTTTTAAACTGCATAGACACTAACAGGCTAGATTATACAAAACATCAGGAAGTTAACCTAGAGCAATATTTGCAAGAATTAAAAAACTCCTATGATGCTAAAAGGCAAGAATTAACAGAGGCCTTCTCACAAGAAGAGGAAAGTAAATTTATAGCTAAGCTTGAAGATTTAGATAGGCAATATCCTAAAGACATAGTACATTTTACTAAATTGTTTGGTTTATTAGATTCCTTGAAAAGCTCAAGAGGTAACTTTGCAGTTTTTATTTCTTCTGAAGATACTAGAGGTAAATTGGTTAAAACCATATTCTTACCCAAAAATGTAGAAGAACAAAAACGACTAATAGACGTAGAAACTAGAGGGTTTACGGCTTTTCATAGACAAAATGGTGTTGTATATGAGAACGCCTTTTTAGAGTATTTTAGACAGACACAAGATGTAGAGCCGCAACTTGTGCTTAAAGTTGTAATGGAATGTCCCGATGCAATTCCGCTTGCCGCCTTCCAAGAAGAAATTAGAAATCGCGCAAGCTTTAGACATAAAAATACGGAAGATTTAATTATTAACGTTGCAAATTCAGTTTTATATTGCTTAAAAGTGTATCATGACAAATTAGTTAGAGGCGCAAGTGATCTTATAACTAACGATAGTTCAAAGCCGGGTAAACTAAGAGAGCTAAGCTATAGGTTTGGATCAGATCTTACCCCAGACAACATTTGGGTTTTCAAAGACACTTCGGCCAAGCCTAAATATGGTGTCGTTAAAATAGTACATACCGCATTTTTAACTCCTCAAGAACTTACAACACGCGATAATTATGACGCAAATGGTGATAATACCGAGCTTTCCAAAGATTTATGGTGCCTTGGAGGCTCAATCATGAATTTTTGTGAAAAGACCGATCTTTACGCTTCTTTAGAATATGACGAGGCGGCAATAAAGCAAATACATGCCTTTATAAATAATAATCAATATCCAAAATATATTCGTAACATAGTAAGTAAATTAATGTTGCCAGATTGTGTGCAAGGAAGACGTTTCACGGCTAACGAATTACTTGAAGATCCAGACTTTAGCACAAAAATGAATTTTGATTATCTATCAAGACCTCAAGCAACTTCGCAAGCACAAACAGCGTTTTTTGCCCAGGCAAGTAGGGTAGTTGCTGGGTTTTTTGCGGTTAATAATAACGCGGCAAACAGCAATAACAACAAAGATTCGCGATTTTCTCAAAATAATAATGGGCAATGATAAATTTTAAAATGTAACTTCCTACTTCACCCAGGGTCCCCTCTAAATGTTGTCATTGCGAGCGTTAGCGAAGCAATCTAGCGGCCTTTTTGAACAGGAGTCAGCCAATTTTTTTGTCTAATTTTGGGAAAGTGTTTTTTGACTAACGTTTTTCCCTATCTTATCTGCCTCGTTCGCTGCAGCCCTTTCCTCTTGATTTGCCGCTGCTGCATGCAAATTCACGACCTTTTCTCTGAACACAGAAGTAGAGGACATATCTGCAGTTGATTCATTACTAGAAGAATCTAACTTATTCAGTTTATCTTTAGGTACGAATTTTTCTATCGGTTTAAATTCCTGAATTAATGCTTTAAGTGTATTTACATCTAGATCACCTAGTATTTTCGTTAATCGGGCACTATAGACACTTTTACATAGCTTTTTGAAGAAGTTTTTTTGATTGTCATCTAGGCCATCTCCTTGTAGTTTAAGAAGATTTACAATCATATCATCTGCAAGGAGGGCAATTAAAACTCCTCCTTTTTTATCTGCACAAAGACTTTCCATGCTGGTGTTTATAAGTATATCATGCTTAAGGGGCTCATCAAGCTGACTAATTACAAATGCTTTGGATGAAGCTGGTATCGTCGTGTCATTCATAACTGTAAGAAGAGATTCCCTATCCAAATGCTTAACGAGTGCTGGGTATATTTCAATCATTTGTTTAGAAAAATCAAAATTATTTATAAAAAGCTCGTTAAAGACTTTAGGATTATTTATTAAATATTAATAAATTGGCGTGATCACCTTGAAAGGAGTACGGTTTTTTGTTTTATCCTCAAAATGATAAAGCAATTGGGACGATTTCATAGGAGACAAATCGTTAAGCAATGATGTCTCTATTGTCAGTAAGTACCTTAATTTATCCAAATTAATTCCTTCCATAACCTCCTTATAACACTTAGGATTATTCTTACTTAACTTTTTTAAAAGCGCTAAATTAAATTCATTGTTGGAACCAGGATCGTTAATATTTGTCAGGATCTCTTCACTACTTTTATGAACTAAACTGTTAAGAATATTTATTGTTTGGTCAATATTCATGCCTGGTTCAAAAGGTTGAAGGTTATTTGTATTTTCTTCAGAAGAATTCTCTCTATTTGTATCAAATAAATGGAGTATAGAAGCCATATAATTACCAGGAGATATTTTAAAATTCTCATTAAGATTATTTTCTACTTGCCTAGAAAACTCCGGATTTTCTTTTCGCAGAGCCTCTAAAAATTCTTTTCTTATTTCCGTAGGATACGAATCATTCATAAGATACATGGTTATATCAGATATTAACTCTTTTTTTGATTTCTCACCCTCCCAATTTTGGAAGAGTCGGTTAATGTTTTTATCGCTCTCTTTGTTAATTAATTTTATTTCCCCTGCAAATTTAGCTATGTTTTCTGGTGCTGAACCAAGTGGAGTATCGCTAGAACGTAGTAGTCGTGATAATTGATTTGGAGAGATACTATTTATAACTTTGTTTGTTTTGTCGTCACTTAAATTAGCAATGATGTTTGCTAAATCTTGCACATCACGAATCATGTTTGGCAGCTGTGTCTCAAGCGCATAAAAAACTTGTTTTACTGCGTCAGGATCAAGTTTTTTCGTATTTTCTCTAAAATCATTTGCCGTTTTTATTCTTTTTACAATTTGTTGAAGTTCGTCTGCACTAAGGCTCATTTTATTACCAGACTCAAGTTCATTTATTGTAATTATAGACCATATTTTAAATATAATTTCGCTCCCCTTAGTAAGCATGTTACGAACTGAAAGGCGAGAGGAAGTTATCAGCTTGGGCCATTGTCTTTCATTGAAAAATCAGATGCAAGCCATGCAAATAAATTTGACTGCCTGATCTGATGATATTTCAAAATAGAATTGTCATAATTACGCTGGCATTAAAACATCATAAAAGGAGAAAATGATGAAAAGCAATCCAACATTATTTGAGGACTATAAAATCAGGCGTTTGTACGATGAAGCCACAGAGACATGGTATTTTTCTGTGGTTGATGTGATTCAAGCCTTAATTCAACAACCGGATTTTCAAGCGGCTAGAAATTATTGGAAAGTCTTGAAAAACCGATTAAATAAGGAGGGTAGTGAAACGGTTACAAATTGTAACCGGTTGAAAATGCTTGCAGAGGATGGAAAATTACGTCTTACAGACGCTGCAACCGCTGAAACCCTTCTTCGTCTCATTCAATCTATTCCAAGCCCTAAAGCAGAGCTTATTTTTACTGCGCTTGCAGAGCTCTCCACAAGACAAATCGCAGAAACGATGGAGGCTGTAGGGATGAGTGAGAACGAGGTTGCTAGTCGGGAGGGTGGAGGGATTGCGAAGAAAGCCCGTATTGCATTAGAAACAAAGACTGGTCAAAAAGTAGTGAGCGCTGATAATTTTCTTGAACGTAGAAAGGTTCCAGAAAAGTTGAGCCAAGACGATTAAAAAGGAGCATATGTATGCAACAACATACAAGCAGACAAGATATCGCAGGCGAGAACACGCAATCTTGTCCTGATGGAAAATATTGGGTGCGTCCTCATAAACGTAGAAGAGTGAGCAAAAACGGTAAGACGTACACTGAAAACGTCAAAGGATATTGTTGCTGTTACCATGGTGCGTATCAAGATATTGCAGCGGAAGAACATCTCCCATTTGATCACCTATTTTTTGTTTTGACGCTGTATGGCGAAGCAAGAGGTGAAAACGCAGCTAGTAGACAAGCAATTGCATGGGTCATTCGAAATCGTCTCACAAAGAAAATTTTTGGAGACTCTTATCGGAGCATTGTGCTAAAACCCTTACAATTTTCTTGTTGGCGCAAAAATGATCCTAATTACAAGATGTTGCAACATCCTGGCAAGAATGGGAAATCGGAATATGAGAAACAATCAGATCAACAGGCATGGCAAAGATGTAAAGAGACTTTTCGAGAAGTATTCAATGCGCCGGAGAGTGAAAACCCAATCCCACAAGTGTGTCATTATTTCAGTGGGCCGCCACAGCATCGCTATCAAGAAAAGTTTTTTGATCTGCCAGATGTTCCTCATTTTCACTTCGTTAAATTGGATAAATAACTGCTTTGCACGGGCTTCTCAAAATGCTTCTGCGTTTGAAATCATCCAAAAAGAAATGCATGCCAAAAAGCATTGTGGCGTTGAGTATAATTCCTCAAAAACTGCTGCGATTGTTGGTGCTGCTTGTGGGAAGGCACATTACATTAACTTTCATACAAAAGAAACGTATACCATTGCCGAGCAATATCGTGGGTTCTCTGTTAAGTGGCTAGATGATAATACCGCCACTTTAGAAGCAGGGTGTGGCACAGGTTGCATGGTTGCTTATATTTTTATAGCACCGGCAATCGTTGTTTATTGTCCAGTTCATGAATACAGGATTGATTTTTTGGATCCTCATGAACCACCAGATTACTATCATAATCGTCCCTTATTGGTGGACCCCAAGCGTCGTATCTATGTTTGTTATGATGAAAACAATACCATCCAGGTGTATCCTTTCCCTCGTCATGCCTCGATTCGGCCACCCAAGGGTTACTTTACAGAAAAGGCTTCTATGGTGAAGGGCAAACTGGTCGTTCAGTATGCAAATCGACATGGACAGAAACAACAGATTGCTTATTAAGTATGGTGCACAGGTTGAGTATACATGATTAAGATTGACCTTTTGAAAAATCATCCACACACCATCCCCGCGCTTGCGCGTATTTGGCATGAGGGGATCATTGAGGTTTTTAGATGCTGCCATCTCAAGAGAGGACTATGACGAGATGATTATTGACTTGCAAGCAGAAAGGAACAACCTAGAGGTCAGGCTACAGCGACTATCTGAAGCCGATGACGGCTTTAACAAAACGCTTGCAACAATATTTCTCTGGCTTCGAAAGCCCATGATTTATTCAAAAGTTCGAAACTAGAGGAAAAGCGTCGGATTATCTCAATTTTATTTTCGAACTTGGAAATGAGCGCTGAAAAGCTAGTGTTTAAGCCACGAAAACCTTTTGATGTCTTCCTAAACTTACCACATCGTCCTAATTGGCTCCCCCGAAGCAGTAAAGACATTCGGATCTGTGTAAAATGGAGTCTTGAGCCTAAAAGTTTTACAACAAACCTTGATAGTGATTTATCATTGTACAAAACAACACTGCAGTTTTTTCTGCATCGTAAATCGCTGAGTGGGCCTCATTAATGTCGAAAGGTATTTTAGCTGCTTGTAACGCTTTTGCTAGTACTGTCTGGCCATATATAAGACCTGCTAAGGTTGCCGTATCAAAGGAAGTAAATTCGTGAAAAGGTAACTTAATGTTGCAACGTTTGGCCGCAGATTTAACAAATAACAGATCAAACCAGGCATTATGTCCTACAAGGACCGCTCGTTGGCAGCCTGCCTCTTTTACTGCTTCTTGAACTGGTTTAAATAAATTTTTTAGAGCAGCCTTCTCTGATAGGGCGTAGCGCAGCGGTTGAAAGGGATCAATTTTATTAAAAGCCAGGGCCTCAGGATCAAGTAAGGCTCCTTCAAAAGGTAAAATATGCTCCGAATAGCTTTTGCGAGGATGTAATAGACCATCTTCATCCATGTGAAGCAGGACGATACAAATTTCCAGTAAAGCATGTTGAAATGGGTTAACTCCAGAGGTTTCCACATCAACTACCACCGGGAGAAACCCCCGAAAACGCTTTTTTAACCACGGGTTTGCTTTAGTGCTCATAAATGCTCCAAGCTATGGATTCCCCAGCGGCAATTGGGACTACCTTATTTTTCCCAAAGGGAAGTTCAAAAGGAATTGTTTGGGAACGTTTTGCCAGAGTTAAGGTTTGTTGATTTAAAGGGAGATTATAAAACTCTGCGCCAAATTTGCTTAAAAATGCTTCCAAATAGTCAAGTTTATTTAAATCTTCAAATATTTGCGCGTATATAGCTACAGCATAAGGAGAAGAAAAAATACCAGCACATCCACAATTACTTTCCTTTTCATTTTTGGCATGTGGAGCGCTATCAGTCCCGGCAAAAAATTTAGGATTACCGCTGGTTGCCGCAAGTCTAAGTGCGGCTTGATCTTCTCTCCTTTTTAAAATAGGTAAGCAATATAGATGAGGTTTAATTCCCTGATTAAGTAAATCATTACGATTATATAATAAATGGTGGGGAGTAATGGTTGCTGCTATGTTTGCTTTGGTATTTGTAACAAAATCTATCGCAGCTTTAGTTGATATGTGTTCAAGCACAACTCTCAGGCGGGGAAATTGCTTACAAATTGGCTTAAGGAAATTATTAATAAATCGCTCTTCTTTGTCAAAAATATCAGCAGTGACATCTTCACCATGGACTTGCAGAACTAAATCATTAGTTTGCATAACCTCAAATAATGGATAAAGATCCAAAATATTAGCTGCGCCTAAAGCTGAATTGGTTGTCGCATGCTGAGGGTACAATTTAGCTCCTAAAATAAAGTCAAATTTTTTAGCTTGGTTAAGAGTTTCTGCAGTTGTTTGATCATTTAAGTATAAAGTCATATATGGCAAAAATTGCGCTGATTTAGGAGTTGCTTTAATAATTCTTTCTCTATATTGCAATAAATCATCAATTGTAGTTACAGGCTGTGCTAAATTTGGCATTGCAAGTGCGCGCAGAAAGCTAAAGGCCGTCGCTTGTACCGTGTCAGGTAGACAATCCTTATCGCGTAAATGTACATGCCAGTCGTCTGGATAGATGATTTCAATATATTTCATAAGAGCTTTGTTTTTAAATTTAGATTGCGCATATTAACATGAATTTTATTTAGAGTCGGCAAATAGGTTTGCGACATAATTGCCCCATTTGCGTAACATATTTCCCTTGTGGTCTATTTGTAAATACCGATCTATAGATTTATCAATAAAAAATATATAAATAGTGTTGACTTTGGGAAACCAGCGTCTGATAATTTGCCCATGTACGTGCTCAGGACGTATTATTGAGCGATGATTGCGTACTTGGTCAAAATTACTTATATTAGGTGAGTTGACGGTCACATGGAAATTAATAATAAAAAAGTGGAGATGAAGCATGTTAAAGTTTAAAAAAACAGCAGTAGCTGTTCTCGCTTTAAGTAGCAGCGCAGTATTCGCTGGTACTATGGGCCCTGTTTGCGTACCTGGGAATGTTACTATTCCTTGTGAACGTGACGCTTGGGATGTAGGTGGTCAGGCTTTGTATCTGCAATCTACTTATACAGGTAGTTTGTGGTCTGGGAATATCTTAACCTCTGCCACAACTGGAGACTCTGTTCAAAACATTGATCCTAAATGGGGTTGGGGTTTCGAGATTGAAGGTTCTTATCATTTCAATACAGGAAATGATTTAAATCTTAACTGGTACCACCTAAACAGAAGCACTAGTAGAACCCTGCTTAGCGGTTCGTACGCAGGATCAATTTCTGTTAATCCAAAGTGGGATCAGGTTGATTTAGAGTTGGGTCAAGAAATTGACTTTAGCGACATGAAGAATGTTCGTATTCATGGCGGTATTGAATGGGCTCGTGTTACTAACCAATTGAACCTTGTATCTACTAGTACAATTTTCACCCCATTCAACACTACAGCTGTGACGAACTTAGGGGTGCCTATTTCTGACTCCATGACTTATAATGGATTCGGACCACGCTTTGGTATTGACATGAACTATGGTCTTGGCAATGGCTTTGGCATTTATGGTAATGCTGCTGCCAGCTTGTTGATTGGTTCGTTGAAACAAACAGTGGCTGGGTTTACTGGAGCTGATATACCATTAAACATGGTTGCATCTAAAACTACGATGGTTCCTGAGTTAGAAGGCAAACTTGGTGCTCGTTATGACTTCATGGTTGCTCAAGGGGATCTAGGTCTAGATGTTGGTTACATGTGGTATAATTACTTTGATGCACAAACTATTGCTTATGGTGGGGACTATAGTAACTTCTCATTAAATGGTTTGTTCTTCGGTGCTAAATGGGTTGGAAACGTTTAATTTTACTGTCCAACACATTGTAAAAGCCTGTCTTATGACAGGCTTTTTTTTTGCTGCTGCAAATTAGTCGCTAGTAGGTTTGGCCCAGGGCTGTCCCGTCTTAATAAATCATAAAAG
>MHBC01000014.1:0-16235 GCA_001804735.1 Legionellales bacterium RIFCSPHIGHO2_12_FULL_37_14
ATCCGTCATGTTCTGTCGTAAAGTACGTGCATATTCATTCATCATTTAAAACTCTGCCTTATAATAAAACCTAGCGTTTCATTGCTTAAGCCAGCTTTCTTTTTATTTTAAACCACCCTCATCCCCAACCCTTCTCCCGCAAGCGGGAGAAGGGAGCCTTTATGATTTATTAAGACGGGACAGCCCTGGTATTCATTGGGAGTTCGACTATCTCTACGCCAATTGGAAAAGCATCAACGCATTTTATCTATTCCTTTGTATATGATTTCAGAAATCTCCAGATTGGTGGATTAACCAAGTAACATTATGCAGGATAATGATCAAAAAAAAACTATTTGCGTATTATATAAATTAAATGTATTATTAGCACAGGGAAAATTTTAGTACTTTTTATCAGTTGGGAGAATATATGAAATTTCGCTTTATAAATTTTGCTATTAAATTAAGCTTCAATCCTTTTAAGGATGTATTTGGTCATAAATATGGAGTCCATGGCCCAACCTTATCATCTCCATTTATATTAAAAATGATTATGGCTACTGATATTATTGGCTCTTTAGATTTCCTTAACTTTTATCAAATTAATTCAAAAAATAAAGAGACTAAATTTCGTTTAGGTTTATTTGATTATCTAACTTTTGGGACCTTTGCTTTTTTGCATAGTTTATTGCATGCAGCTCAAGTTAAAGTACAAGAAAGATATATAAACAGCTATAGAAATGGCTTATTTTTCCCAATAATTTTGAAGACTCTCCTGGCTTTACATTTTCTTTTAGACATTCCAAGGCTTGCTTTTACTTTGGCCGCTGGATTGGTCGCTTTGCCTATTGTAGCAATCGTTCATGGCATCTCAACTTTAGTTAAGAACGCAAAACTTAAGCACTTTTTAACCAATATTAAAGGAGATGATGGCAAGCCTTTATATCCAAATACAGAGAATTTATTAGGTACTATACCTATGGCTACAACTACTTATACTGAAGCTAATCGTGAATATAAGATTGAATTCCGTTTCGAGTCTGACCCTACAAACAACCGTACAGTATCTTTTGCAACTATGGCTAAACAAAAAGGTTTATTTTTGAATAGCTTCTTTGCAATCCAATCAAAACACAGAGCGGACATGATTACTAACAGCATCCTGCCCCGTATATCACTTTAGCCTACCAGCCCCATATGACAGGTATTTTTCAACATTAGGGGCTAGGGTATTAATATTTTTGCTCATCCTTTCAAACACCGATCTTTTATATGTGTAATCTATGGCTTGCTCGATTTTTAGTTTATCGCGCATTAGTTGCCCTGCGCTTGCAAAGCCGTCAATTAAGCCAAGGTTTTTGGCTTCAATTCCTGTCCAAATTAGTCCTGAAAAAATTTCTTGGTTATTAACAAGTTTACTGCCCCTACCCTCTTTTACTTTGGTAATAAAGGTGTTGTGTACTTGATCTAGCATGGCTTGTAACAATGGTACTTGGCTAGGATCTACAGGAGAAAATGGATCGAGAAAGCCTTTGTTTTTACCTGCTGTATAGAGTCTGCGGGTTACTCCTAACTTTTGCAAACTGTCGACAAAACCAAAGCCGTTATATAAAACCCCAATTGAGCCTACCATACTAGAGGGATTAGCATAAATTTCATCTGCAGCAGCGGCGATGTAATAAGCTGCCGAGGCGCAAATATCCATGCATACCGCGTATACCGGAACTTCTTTATTTTTGGCGCGATAATAACGAATTTGATTGTAGATATAATCAGCTTGTACGGGGCTGCCGCCTGGGCTATTAACTCTAATAACTATAGCTTTCATGTTGGAGTTTTTAAAGGCTGTATCAAGGCTTTTGGTAAAGTCATCAGCGTTAACTACATCATCTTGGCCTATTTCTCCATTTACATCGATTAAACCTACATGGGGTTTATTTTTACTAACAGTTTCTTCAGCTATATTTTGGTAAAAACCATAAAGCGAAAAAAGCACTACGCCTAAAATTATAAAACGTATAGCCCAGCGGAAACGTCTTTTGCGCTTTTGCTCTTTCATAAAGTCTAACACTAGTTGATTTAGCAAAGTTTGCGCATCTTTAGTGCCATCGTAAACTTTATCCATGAATATCCTATCTTGTTTTTTAAGTGAATGTCCCCATCTTACTGAAAATCATTAGGAATTGTAACTGTTGGAGCGTAAGAATTATGAGTCTTGATAAATTAACTGCAAAGTTTCAATCGGCTTTAACTGAAGCACAATCTCTAGCTGTTAGAGGTGAGTGTAACTTTATTGAGCCAGAACATGTTTTAAAGGCAATGCTTACGCAAGAAGGTAGTGGAATTCCTGCGCTTTTAACTAAAGCGGGCGTTAAAGTTTCTGCGTTAAAAAATCAAGTAGATGATGCTATAAAGCGCATGCCTAAAGTTTCAGGGGTACAAGGAGAAGTGCATGTCTCTAATACTCTGGCTAAGCTCCTTAATATCGCTGACAAATTAGCTGAAGAAAATAATGACGCTTACATAGCGAGCGAATTTTTTATTTTAGCTTTAATGGATAGTTCTTGCGCTTTACAAAAAATACTTATCCAAAATGGGGCAGAAAATAGTAAAATAAAACAAGCAATTAAAGATATGCGCGGCGGTGAAACTGTGCAGAATCCCAATGCTGAAGAAACTCGGGAAGCTTTAAATAAATATACGCTAGATCTTACTGAAAGAGCCTTGCAAGGCAAGCTTGACCCTGTTATTGGGCGCGACGATGAAATTCGCCGTACAATCCAAGTATTAGAACGCCGCACTAAGAATAACCCAGTTTTAATCGGCGAACCTGGAGTTGGTAAGACTGCTATTGTTGAAGGCCTTGCCCAAAGAATCGTTAATGATGAAGTCCCTGAAGGATTAAAAAATAAAAAGCTGTTAGCCCTTGATATGGGAGCGCTTATCGCAGGAGCTAAGTTTAGAGGTGAGTTTGAAGAGCGCTTAAAAGCAGTATTAAAAGACTTAAGCAAACAAGAGGGGCAAATAATTTTATTTATTGACGAATTACATACCATGGTAGGCGCAGGTAAAGCAGAAGGCGCCATGGACGCTGGTAATATGTTAAAGCCTGCTTTAGCAAGAGGTGAATTACATTGTATAGGTGCAACAACTCTTGATGAATACCGCCAACACATTGAAAAAGATAAAGCGCTTGAAAGGCGTTTTCAAACGGTTTACGTTGGTGAGCCTAGTGTTGAAGATGCTATTGCCATATTGCGCGGCCTTAAAGAGCGTTATGAAATCCACCATGGCGTAACCATCACAGATCCTGCCATTATTGCTGCAGCAACTCTTTCGCACCGCTATATCACCAATAGGCAACTTCCTGATAAAGCCATAGATTTAATCGATGAAGCAGCAAGCTTAATTAGAATGGAAATTGACTCAAAACCTGAAAGTCTAGACAAATTAGATAGGCGCCTTATTCAACTGAAAATCGAGCGTGAAGCCTTAAAAAAAGAGCAAGATGAACCTTCGAAAAAGCGCCTTAAAGATTTAGAAAGCAATATTAGTGAATTAGAGAAAAAGGCAGCTGATCTAAATGAGATCTGGAAAAGCGAAAAAGCCATGCTCCAAGGCACAAACCAAGTCAAGTTAGATTTAGAAGCAGCCAAAGTAGAGTTAGAAAACGCAAGGCGTAAAGGTGACCTTGCTAAAATGTCTGAATTACAATACGGCAAAATCCCCGAGCTTGAAAAACTTTTAAAACAAGAGGTAGAACAAGAAACCAAAGGCCCACAGTTAGTGCGCAATAAAGTAACTGATGAAGAAATAGCAGAAATTGTTTCTAAATGGACAGGCATCCCCGTTGCTAAAATGCTTGCGGGCGAAAAAGAAAAGTTAATGCACATGGAAAGTATTTTACATAAAAGACTAGTTGGCCAAGATGAAGCTATTACTGCAGTTGCCAATGCCATTAGACGATCACGCGCGGGCCTTTCCGATCCTAATAAACCTATTGGCTCATTCCTTTTTCTCGGCCCAACTGGAGTTGGTAAAACTGAATTATGTAAAGCGTTAGCTTATTTTATGTTTGATACTGATGATGCTATGGTGCGCATTGATATGTCGGAGTTTATGGAAAAACATGCAGTTGCAAGGCTGATTGGCGCTCCTCCTGGTTATGTCGGCTATGAAGAAGGTGGTTATTTAACCGAAGCTGTAAGAAGGCGTCCTTATGCCGTTATTTTGCTTGATGAAATTGAAAAAGCCCACCCTGATGTATTTAATATACTCCTGCAGGTTTTAGACGCAGGCAGATTAACAGATGGCCAGGGAAGAACTGTAGATTTTCGCAATACGGTAATTGTTATGACTTCCAATTTAGGATCTGACAAAATTCAAGAAAATGCTGATAAATTAACTGAAGAGAAGCTAAAATCTATGGTGCTTGCAATTGTTTCTCAGCATTTTCGCCCTGAGTTTATTAATCGAGTTGATGAAATGGTGGTCTTTCATCCTTTACGCAAAGAAGAAATCAAACACATTGCCGAGATTCAGCTTACCTATTTACAAAAACGCCTCAAACAATACGACATTAACCTTGATCTTAGCCAAAGCGCCTTAGATTTTCTGGCAAATGTCGGATTCGATCCTGTGTATGGGGCAAGGCCTTTAAAAAGAGCTATTCAACAAGAGTTGGAAAATCCTTTAGCGCAACAACTCCTTGCGGGGAAATTTGTTCCGCATGATAAAATTTTCGTTGATTGTGTGAATAAAAAGCTTCTCTTTAGGAAGTGATGACAGTGTTAATTAGACGCGCTATGCTATAAAATCTTTTTAGTGCAGGATATTCCAAGTGACTTTTGTTGCTCATTTTGCTGTCTGCTACACCCAAATTTTAAATGCCGAAGCAAAGATTTGTGGTGAGCTGCCCGAGTTTGCTAAATCAGCTCAAACATTACGTGAATTTTATAAAATAATGCTCCTAACACGGCTTTTTGATCAAAGGGCAATCTCCTTACAGCGTACTGGTAAAATGGGAACTTATGCTCCTGTTAATGGCCAAGAAGCAATTGGTACTGCAATAGGCCATGCTTTAGAAAAAGACGATATTTTTATCCCCTATTATCGTGACTACGCTGCACAATTACAGCGCGGAGTTAGCCTCCATGAAATATTAGCTTACTGGGGTGGGGATGAAAGGGGTAACAACTATGTTAAAACTTGTCATGATCCTGGGATTTGCGTACCTATAGCGTCACAGTGTCTGCATGCCGCGGGCATTGCGTTTGCTTTAAAATATAAAAATACTAAAAATATCGCCTTAGTTGCCTTGGGAGATGGCGCAACCTCAGAAGGTGATTTTTATGAAGCTATTAATGTTGCTGGCGCTTGGCAACTGCCTTTAGTGTTTGTTATCAACAATAACCAATGGGCTATTTCTGTACCTTTGAATAAACAAACAAAGTGCGAGACGCTAGCGCAAAAAGCCATTGCGGGCGGTTTTACCGGTGAACAAGTTGATGGCAATGATATTCTTGCTTTAAGGCAAGTAATAGGAGAGGCTATTACCAAAGCAAGACAAGGCAAAGGACCTTCTTTAATTGAAGCAATTAGTTACCGCTTATCGCATCATACAACCGCAGATGACGCAACCCGCTATCAACCAGAAGCAGAAGTAAAGGAAGCGCGTAATAAAGAACCTTTAATCCGCTTTAAACAATTTCTTTTCGACCAAAAAATATTAACCGAGGAATTAGAGCAAGAAATTCAAAAATCTTGTACCGAAGAAGTTAATGCTGAGGTAGATAAATTCCTGCACATGCCTAAACCTCAAGTTACTAGTGCATTTGACTATCATTTTGCTACTTTTCCTGATTACTTAATAGAGCAACGCGCAACAGCCATAGAAGAAGAGGAAAACAATGCCCTTAGTTAACCTTGTAGAAGCGGTTAATCTTGCGCTTTCTTATGCTTTAGAACAAGATGAAAACGTTATTGTATTTGGTGAAGACGTGGGTAAAAATGGCGGAGTTTTTCGCACAACCCAAGGCTTACAAGAAAAATTTACCGAGAAAAGAGTTTTCGACACCCCGCTCTCTGAATCAATGATTGCGGGGCTTGCAATTGGTATGTCCTTACAAGGCTTAAAACCTATTGCGGAATTTCAGTTTATGGGGTTTATCTACCCTGCCCTTAACCAAATAATTACCCATGCAGCCAGAATGCGCAATCGCACTCGCGGCAGGCTTAATTGTCCTATAGTATTGCGCGCTCCTTTTGGCGGCGGGATCCGCGCTCCTGAACACCACTCAGAAAGTACTGAAGCCTTGTTTGCCCATATTCCAGGTTTACAAGTTGTTATTCCATCTTCACCACAAAGAGCTTATGGCTTACTTTTAGCTGCAATAGCAAACCCTGATCCAGTTATTTTTTTAGAGCCTAAACGTATTTATCGTCTTATTAAACAAGAGGTCGCAAACGATGGCAAGACCTTACCCATAGGACAATGTTTTACTTTAAGGCAAGGCAAAGATATAAGTTTAATAAGTTGGGGCGCTAGTATTCATGAGACTTTACAAGCAGCAGCAGAACTTAGTAAAGAAGGTATAGAATGTGAGGTTATTGATGTTGCCAGTATCAAACCATTAGATTATGACACTATTCTTGAGTCAGTATTTAAGACTTCACGCTGCGTTATAATTCACGAAGCTGCTAAAACTTGTGGCGTTGGGGCTGAAATTAGCGCATTTTTAATGGAACAGGCTTTTTCTTATCTTAAAGCTCCAGTCCAACGCGTAACTGGCTACGATATTACTATGCCCTACTTTCAACTGGAAAAATATTATTTACCTAGTGTTAAACGAATTACTGATACCGTATTAAGTTTATTTTAAATAGCAGTTATGAGGGATCATATGAGTATTTTTTATTTACCCGACTTAGGCGAAGGTCTTCTTGATGCCGAAATCCATGAGTGGTTTGTTAAAGTAGGCGATAAAGTTGAAGCTTTTCAACCCATGGTTGCTATGGAAACCGCAAAAGCGGTAGTTGACGTACCAGCGCCGCAAGCAGGGGTTATTGTTGAGTTATTCGGTAAACCTAAAGATATTATTAAAACTGGCGCGCCGCTGGTTAAATTTGCCGACTCAACAGATCTTAAAGACCAAGGCACAGTTGTTGGTAAACTTGAAGAACAAAGCTCTTCTCTTGAGGAGGGCTTTATTGTTGGGACTAATACAGGAAGTAACCTTTATATTCGCGCAACTCCTCAGGTGAGGCTTTTAGCTAAAAAACTTAACGTAGATCTTAATAACATAAATGGCACTGGCCCAAAGGGGCTTATTACTAAAGAAGACATTAAGGCAGCTAGTAAAGATACGCTAGAAGCGCCCCAAGGTTATAAACCTCTAAGAGGAGTAAGACGTGCCATGCTGCAAAGCATGGTTTTATCACACCAACAAGTTGTCCCAGTTACAATTTTTGATGAAGTAGATATTGATGCATGGGCAAAAGATTCTGATATAACTATTCGTTTATTAAAGGCGATTGTTATAGCAGTAAAAAAAGAGCCATCCCTTAATGCTTGGTTTGATGAAAGCTCTTATGCAGTAAAATACTGCAGAGAGGTAAATATTGGCCTTGCGATGGACAGTGAAGATGGGCTTTTTGTTCCAGTTATTCCTAATGTGCAACAAAAATCTTTTACGGAATTAAGAAAACTTATTGAAAGCTATAAAAAATCTTTACACGCAAGGAGTTTAGGGAGCGATACATTTAAAGATGCAACTATTGTTTTATCGAACTTTGGCAAATTTAGCGGAAAATTTGCAAGCCCTATTATTGTCCCACCTACGGTAGCTATATTAGGCGTTGGTAAAATCTTTGACGCGGTTGTCCCATTCAAGGGCAAACCGGCCATTCATAAACTTATTCCGCTTTCCCTAACATTTGATCATAGAGCCATAACAGGTGGGGAAGCCACGCGGTTTTTAGGCGCTTTGCTGGCAGAGTTAATGAAGCCTACCCTAGAAAATTAGAACTCCGTAAAAAGTTCTTATCTGGATAAAACGCAAAAATCACTGAGCCATTTTTAATTGTGTTGATAATTGGCTTAGCAAGCGATGCGGCAATAGCAGGACATCCCCAACTTCGCCCAGCGCGCCCTACTTTTTTGATAAATGATGGATCTACATACCATGCGCCATGCATTACCACCCGTCTTTCGAGGGCATGATCATTTATACCGCGTTCTAAGCCTTTTAGATTAAGAGATAAACCATTATGGCCACTATAAATATCGCGGGTTACAAAAGTACCTAGGCTTGTAGCATGGCTACTATTTGAATTAGAAAAATAATGGGGAACATCAAGACCTGAGTTTGCGCCATGTGCCACATGAGTGTTGAATAATAAGCGTTCTCTATCAAGATCAAACACCCACATACGTTGTTTTGATGATGGGAGTGAGTAATCGATAACGGTTAATTTATGATTTTTAACTTCTCCTTTAATAAAAGCTTTATTATAGGCTTTAAGAGCTAGGGCTAAGACCTTTTTATTCAGCTTTGGAGCTTTCTCACTTAAGTGTTTAATTAGGTCTTGAATATTAAAATTGCCTGTTGCGTGAGTACCATTTGTAGTAATAAGACCAGTAGATAACAATGCTGCTGCTAAAAGACTAATAATAGGGTTCATAAATCAATCTCCAACTTAATAAGCTCGTCATTATACATGATTATTTGGATTATGTCCATTTTTTGATCTATTTTTCCTCTGTACATGAAAAAAACCCTGTCATGCCCGCGCATTTCTGGATTGGCACTGAAGTATCAGTAGGTTGGGCCTTGGCCCAACATTCATATATAATCCATCAACTAATTTACAAAACCTTTGCCTTATTAAGGACCCATATGCAACAACCTCATTTAATTATTGAACCGCCACAAGGGATACGTAAAACCATCAACTCTGCCTATCGCATGCCGGAGAAGGCTATTGTTGAACAGTATATTGCTGCAGCTACGCTTGATGATAATGTTGTTAATAATATTAAAGCCGAAGCTATTAATTTAGTTAAAGCATTAAGAAGCGCGCAGCAAAAAGCCCACAGAATTGATGTTTTTTTGGCTGAATATTCTTTAAGCACTGACGAAGGTATTGCTTTGATGTGCCTTGCTGAGGCTTTATTACGTATTCCTGATAAAGTAACTATTGATAAGCTTATTAAAGATAAGTTTATGCAAGGTAATTGGCAGGAGCATTTAGGGAAAAATGACAGCCTTTTTATTAATGCCACAACCTTTGCTTTGATGTTAACAGGAAAAATTTTATCTCCGGAAAAAGCTAATTCTATTTTAACCAAAACCTTATATAACTTTCTTGGTAAAAGTAGCGCAAGTATTATCCGCGCGAGCACCGAAAAAGCCATGCACATTATGGGCAATCAATTTGTCATGGGGAGAACCATTCAAGAGGCCTTACAAAATGTAAATCCCAATTATGCTTACTCTTTCGATATGTTAGGCGAAGCTGCTATTACGCTGGAAGATGCTGAGCGCTATTTTAATGCTTATTATGCTGCAATAGAGGCTATTGGCGCGAGTATTAAAGTAAATGCTAACGTTTACACTAACCCTGGTATTTCTATCAAGCTTTCAGCATTACATCCAAGATATCAAGAGGCAAAAAGCGCGCGCGTTTTAAATGAACTAGTGCCTAAACTCCTAGCGCTTGCCCAAACTGCCAAAAAATATCAAATGGGACTAACTATAGACGCTGAAGAAGCAGAAAGGCTTGATTTATCTTTAGATGTTATAGAAAGCGTTTATACCAATAAGGCACTAGCGGATTGGAATGGTTTTGGGCTTGCTATCCAGTCTTATCAAAAACGCGCGTTTGCGGTTATTGATTTTATAGAAGAACTTGCAAGTAAGCAGCAAAAACGCATGATGGTAAGGCTTATTAAAGGCGCCTACTGGGATACTGAAATTAAACGCACCCAAATGCTAGGACTAAAAGATTATCCCGTATTTACCCATAAAGTTTTTACTGATGTAGCTTTTCAAGCTTGCGCTAAAAAGCTTTTAACCTTAACTGATGTTATCTATCCTCAGTTTGCCACCCATAATGCTTACACAGTAGCCATGATTTTGGAGCTTTATAGCTCGAATAACCAATTTGAGTTTCAAGCTTTATATGGAATGGGTCAAGAATTATACAAAAATATTACTCAAGAACGCAAAATCCCTTGTAGAATCTACGCTCCAGTTGGCAAGCATGAGGATCTTTTGCCTTATTTAGTAAGAAGAATTCTTGAAAATGGCGCTAACTCTTCATTTGTAAACCGCATTGTAGAAAAAAACACTCCTCTTGAAGATTTGGTGGTAGATCCAATAAATGCTGCTAAAGAATCTCTTACGAAAATAAACCAAAATATCCCCTTGCCAACTAATATTTTCGCTCCCATAAGAATAAACTCAAGTGGCATTGATCTTAGCGACCGAGAAGAAGTGGCTAAGTTGTATGCGCAAATACAAGCAATTAACAAGGAAACCTTAGGAAATGTAGTTGCAACTAAAGAAGAGGACATTGAGCCTCAAGTTGCAGAAACTCTTGCAGGATTTATGCTTTGGAAGCAAAAAAATGTCCAAGAGCGCGCTAAATGCCTGCTTGAGCTTGCTAATTTATATGAAAAACATCAAGTAAATCTTATCTATATTTTAATTAAAGAAGCTGGTAAAACTTTGCCTGATTGTATAGCTGAAGTGCGCGAAGCTATTGATTTTTGTCGTTATTATGCATATTCAGCCGTAAAGTTAATGCAAACTCCAACTGAGTTTTATGGATATACCGGAGAGAAAAATACTTTAAGCTTACATCCACGCGGCGTTTTAGTTTGTATTAGTCCCTGGAATTTTCCCTTAGCAATATTTACTGGGCAAGTTGTAGCAGCCCTTGTTACTGGCAACACAGTTATAGCAAAACCTGCCGCGCAAACCCCATTAATTGCCGATTATGCGGTAAATCTTATGTATAAAGCAGGCATTCCAAGGCAGGCGCTTAAGTGTTTATTTGGAGACAGGGAAATTGGCGCTAGGCTTACGCAAAACCAACATATTAAAGGAGTTATCTTTACAGGATCTACTAAAACAGCACACTTAATAGCGCTTGCTCTTACGCAAAAAAGTAATGAAATAGTCCCCCTGATTGCTGAAACTGGCGGCTTAAACACTATGCTCGTAGACTCTTCAGCTTTATTAGAGCAAGTAGCAAATGACGTTATATCTTCCGCCTTTGGGAGCGCAGGCCAAAGATGCTCCGCTTTACGTGTCTTATACATTCAAGAAGAGGTATTTCTGCGTTGTATCAAGCTTATTAAAGGCGCAATGCAAGAATTAAGCATAGGCGATCCTTTTTATTTAGCGACTGATATAGGACCTATAATTGATAAAGCAGCCCTTTTAGCCTTACAAGAGCATGTAGCCAACATGCAAAAATCTTTCCCAATATTATACCAATGCCAACTAAAAGATGAGGCTAAAGAAGGTAATTTTATGCCCCCAACCATGATTAAAATTAATGCTATTAGCGATCTTAATGGGGAAGTTTTCGGGCCTATATTGCATGTTATTTCTTATAAATCCAGCGAGTTAAATAAAATAATAGAAGATATTAATAATACAGGATACGGTCTAACATGTGGCATTCACAGCCGTATTCAAGCAACAGTAGACTTTATTCACAATAAGCTAAAAGCTGGCAACTGTTACGTTAACCGCAATATGATTGGCGCTGTAGTAGGCTTACAACCTTTCGGTGGCGAAGGCTTATCAGGCACAGGCCCTAAAGCAGGCGGCCCAAATTACCTTAGCAGGCTTTGTGTCGAGCGCACATTGACTATAGATACCACTGCAGCAGGTGGAAATGCGAGTTTACTGAATACAAAGGATTAACCTAGAAAAAGCAGTTCAAAGCTACTACGCCATCTTACTGCATTGAACTGGCTCGCTACGCTTTGAACTGCATTTCTAGGTTAATAATGATATCGACATTGCACTATGTGCACTCCATCTTCGGTTACCTTGTAAACCAATCTGTGTTCTTGGGTAATACGGCGACTCCAGTAGCCATCTAATGCATGCTTTAGAGACTCAGGCTTACCAATACCAGAAAAAGGATCGCGAATAATTGCTTTTATTAATTCATTTGTTTTTTGCAAAATTTTCTTGTCGTTTTTCTGCCAAAATAAATAATCTTCCCAAGCATCAAGATGCCAGCTAAGTTTACTCATCAATTAGGCCATGTTTTTGGATATTTTTGCCCTTTTCAGAATCAAGGATAGCTTTAAGTAATCTTTGGGCATTTGCTGGACTTTTTAATAAATAAGCTGTTTCTGCTAATGAGCAATAATCATCATATGAAATTAAAACTGCTTTGCGTTCTTTATGCGAGGTTATGAAAGCTGGCTCATGATTATCAGTCGTCCAATCAATCATTCTCTTTAAATTTTGTCTAAGTTCACTATATGAAGTATCCATTATTCTCTCGAAAAACTATTTACGTACAGTATTATTGTACGTTTTAACCAGGTTGTCAAGAAGCTCCAATACGCTCTAATGCTCACGGGTTCTGCAAAATTCTATTTCTTTGTATCTTTCATAAACCATAGTTAAGTTTACTTTGGTAGGAGCAAGGTAAATCAGGGCATCAGATCCATCTACCGCTAAATTATCAAAAGCTTTTTGTTTAAAATATGCCATAACTTTATCATCTTTGGCATACACCCATCTTGCTGCTGCTATATTTACCGCTTCATAAGCGCAATCAACGTTATATTCATATTTCAGGCGATGCGCTATTACATCAAACTGGAGGCTCCCTATCGCTCCTAAAATAAGGTCGTTATTAATTAATGGGCGAAATACTTGGGTTGCGCCTTCTTCGGATAATTCGATTAAGCCTTTTAACAATGATTTACTTTTCAAAGGATCTCTTAAAATCACCCTTTTAAAGAGTTCAGGAGCAAAATAAGGGATCCCAGTAAACTTTAGTTTTTCTCCATGAGTAAATGTATCCCCAATTTGAATAGTTCCATGATTATGTAAACCTATGATATCTCCTGCTACCGCTGTTTCAGTATGCGTTCTATCTCCCGCCATAAAGGTAAGTGCATGTTGCACTTGAATGGTTTTACCAAACCTTAAATGCTGTATCTTTGCCCCTTTATGGTACTCGCCTGAACAAATCCGCAAGAACGCTATGCGGTCACGATGGTTAGGATCCATATTTGCTTGTATTTTGAAAACAAAACCCGCGAAGGTTTTCTCAGCAGGATCTACTATTCTTTCTATAGCTTCTCTTGACTTAGGACAAGGTGCATAGGTAATAAAATCATCAAGTAAAGCCTTAATGCCAAAATTATTAATAGCTGATCCAAAATAAACGCCAGTAAGCTCACCTTTTAAATATTTAGCAACGTCAAACTCATGGGAAGCTCCTTTTACTAAAGCAACTTCTTCTCTTAGCTCTTCTGCCATATCAGGAAGAATAATATCTAGCTCTTTATTGTTTAGCCCTTGAATTTTTTGCCCTTCTTGGCGTTTAGTGTTTTGTCCACTGGTAAAAAGGTATACCGCATCTTCAATAAAATGATAGATCCCCTTAAAACGGCTGCCCATTCCAATTGGCCAGGTAACAGGGGCACACTCTATTTTTAGCACAGACTCAATTTCATCTAAAAGCGCAATTGGCTCTTGCCCTTCTCTATCAAGTTTATTGATAAATGTCATGATAGGAGTATCTCTTAAACGGCATACTTCCATTAGCTTAATAGTCCTTGCTTCAACTCCTTTAGCAGCATCAATAACCATTAAGGCTGAATCAACAGCAGTTAAGGTACGATAAGTATCTTCAGAAAAATCTTCGTGGCCTGGAGTATCAAGGAGGTTAAATACCTTGTCTTTATAAATAAATTGCATAACTGAGGTGGTAATGGAAATTCCTCTTTCTTGTTCCATTTTCATCCAATCAGAGGTTGCATGGCGGGTTGCTTTGCGACCTTTTACTGTGCCAGCAAGTTCAATAGCGCCGCCAAATAGGAGGATTTTTTCGGTAACCGTAGTTTTGCCCGCATCAGGGTGGGAAATAATTGCAAAAGTGCGTCTTGTATGAAAATCTAACCATAGCTCTTGGCTAATCATGGTTGTTCCTTGCTTAGGCTTTAACGCTTTTTAGAGCTGCACGAATAAGCTCTTCAGAGCTTAACCCTTCCTTAGCGACAGCTTTTATCATCTGGGTTGCCATATTACTCTTATAACCCAAGGATTCTAAAGCAAACATCGCTTCTTGTTTAGCACTATTTGGCAAAATATCAATAGATGTTGCGGTATCATTAAACTTGTCTTTAAGCTCAATTATAAGTCTCTCAGCGGTTTTTTTACCTACGCCGGGTAGTTTGACTAGGGTCAGGGCATCTTGCGTTTTAAGGCAAGTATAGAACTCACTTGGGGATATGCTGGAAAGGATACTCATGGCAAGCTTAGGACCTATGCCATTTACTTTAATAAGCATCCTAAATAAAGAGCGCTCTTGCTTATCTAGAAAGCCATACAATAAAATCGCATCTTCCCGCACAATTGTATGAATATGGAGCCCAACTGTCTCCTTAGCAGTCTCTAATTTAAAGAATGTATAATGTGAAGTTTCAACATCATACCCAACTCCTTCTGTTTCTATGACTAATTTGCCAATTTCTGGCCTATCAACGATGACTCCCCTAATCCATCCTATCATGTTGTTCTCGCTCTATTAGTTGCGTAAAATGACGATGGTGGCTGTGACAAATTGCAGCTGCTAAAGCATCCGCGGCATCCTCTTTTGGGTTATTACTTAATGTGAGGATTTTGCTCACCATCTCAGTTACTTGTACTTTATCAGCTCCGCCAAAACCTACAACAGCTTGCTTGATAACCCGGGGCGCATATTCGGCAATTTTAACTCTAAAAGAAGCTGCAGCAACAAGGGCAGCTCCTCTTGCCTGGCCTAATTTTAAAGCGCTCGCGGCGTTTTGATGCATAAAAACTGCCTCTATTACAACCTCATCAGGCGAGTAGCGTTGCATCAACTCACAAACCCCATCATAAATTTGCAATAATCTATTACTTAAATTGGTGTGAGTTGTGCGAATAACGCCGCTATCTACGTAAAAAAGTTTATTGAGCTCCTCTTTTATAATGCCATACCCTGTAGTACGCGAGCCTGGATCTATTCCAAGATATATCATCACTTAAAAGCTTCTTCAGGAAAGTCAGCATTTGTATGTACATCCTGTACATCATCTAAATCTTCTAACGCATCAATAAGTTTTAATACTGATTTAGCACTTTCAACATCAAGAGGGATTAAGTTTGCTGCGCGCATACATAGTTCTGCATGTTCAACTTGCATATTATTTTCCGCAAAAATACCTAACATAGTATGATAAAAGGAAGGGGGCGTTACTACTAATACCTGATTATCGATAGTTTCTACATCAGTTGCGCCAGCATCAATAGCAAGTTCCATAGCTTTATTTTCATCCACCTCTTTGCTAAGTAAAATTTCACCTTGTTGTTTAAAAAGATAAGCAACTGAACCATCAGTCCCTAGATTACCATGGTTTTTGGTAAACGCGTGCCGCACTTCAGATACAGTGCGGTTCCTATTGTCTGACAAACAATCAACTAATACCGCAACCCCACCTGCAGCATAGCCTTCATAGCGCATAGACTCCATGCTATCAGAGCCAAGATCCCCAATCCCACGTTTAATTGCATGATCTATGGTATCGCGCTTCATGTTGGCTTTTAATGCTTTCATAATAGCATCGCGTAATCTAGCGTTGCTCCCTTCATCACACCCGCCTGTGCGGGCTGCAACAGTAATCTCACGAATTAATTTGGTAAAAATTTTACCTTTTTTTGCATCTTGGGCACTTTTTCTAAATTTTATATTTGCCCATTTACTATGTCCTGCCATATAGCTCCTTTAAAACATTGTGTATATCGTTTTTGGGTTGCCAATTGAGTAAGTTTGTAGTTTTACTAATATCAACCTCTAAACTCCCCCAAAGGCGTTGATAAATGCCTGTTTTACCTAAAGCTCGCGCAACTAGCTGCATGATAAAACTTGGTAAAGCAAAACAGCGTGATTTTCTGCCTAAAGACTCTGCTATTTTAGCTAAAAGTTCAGAGGTTGAAAGATCAAAGCCATCACTTACTAAAAATATTTGA
>MHBC01000014.1:16272-35011 GCA_001804735.1 Legionellales bacterium RIFCSPHIGHO2_12_FULL_37_14
AAGTAATTAGATTATAAACAGAAACTAAACTGCGTTTATTTTTAATATTTCCTAAAGGCAAAGGAATGCCGGTTTTAACTAAATTAAATATCTTAATAAAATTACCTTTAACATTTGGACCATAAACTAAAGGCGGCCTAATGATAACAACTTCCATACCTGTTTTTTGCGCAAGCTTTAAAAGGCCTTGTTCAGCTTCATATTTAGATAAAGCATATGGATCAACTGGGTTTAGCTTATCATCAGGACTAAACTTAACTCCTTTAGTTGTATTTTCGCCATTAACCTTAATTGAACTAATATAAATAAAACGTTTAACCTTAGCACGCGCTGCTTGTTCTGCTAGGTTTAAAGTCGCTTTTACATTAATAAGGCGGTACAATTCAAGAGGAGATTTGGCGTTTTCGTGCATTACATGTACCCTTGCTGCTAAATGAACTACCGCATCACACCCTCTTATACCATCCTGCCAATTAATATCTTCAGAAAGTGACTTAAAGTTAAAATAACTAACTCGGGCATTTTTAAGCTTCTGACTATCTGAGCGCGTAGCTAAGCAAAGCATAGCCTTGGTATTATTTAACAAATAAGGCACAAGCTGCCGGCCTACAAAGCCCGATGCCCCTGTAATGAAAATACGCATTGTTTGTTTATCCTTGCCACAATATTGACAATCTTCTTAGCAGCCTCACCATCCCCATAAGTGTCATGCGCCCAAGACATATGCTTATAATATGCCTCATCTTCCAGCAATCTCTTAACTCCATTTACAATCTTATGCTTATCAGTGCCAACTAATAAGAGCGTGCCCTTGGCTAACGCTTCTTTGCGCTCGGTTATCTCGCGCATCACTAGGACAGGTTTACCAAGCGATGGGGCTTCTTCTTGGATGCCTCCTGAGTCAGTCAAAATTATATGTGCATTTTTCATTAAATATACGAAAGGCAGATAATCAACTGGCTCAATTAAATGCACATTATTTATCTTACTTAATATCTTGTATACGGGAGCTTGCACCTGTGGGTTTAAATGCACTGGATATATAATATCAACTTCGGGGTATATTTTAGCAACTTCGGCAATGGCATTACAAATATTTTCAAAACCTAAGCCAAAACTCTCGCGTCTATGGCCTGTTACTAAAATATACTTACGGTTTTCAGCTAGCATAGGAAAAAGATTTTGCATTTCTTGAGTTAAAGCTGGTGAGCTGTCTAATTTTGCAACAATTTGATATAGCGCATCAATTACCGTATTTCCCGTTACAAAAACTGTTTTTTCATCTATGCCTTCTTGGAATAAATTTTGTTGCGTTTCAATAGTTGGGGCAAAATGTAAGCTTGCCAGATGATCGGTTAACTTGCGATTTATCTCCTCAGGCCAAGGCGAATAGAGGTGCCTGGTACGTAAACCTGCCTCAACATGCGCCACTTTAACTCGGTGATAGAATGCTGCAAGAGAAGCTGCAAGAGTTGTTGTAGTATCACCATGCACAAAAACTAGATCTGGTTTATATTGGGTAAAAATAGCTGCCATACCATGCAAAATTTTACTAGTTAAGCTAGATAATGTTTGATTTTTTGTCATGACATTTAACTGAAAATCGGGAGTGATGTTAAAAAGATCTAATACTTGGCTTAGCATAGATTTATGCTGCCCTGTTACACAAACTAAATTATGGAAATTAGGGTTTTCATTCAGAGCTTTAATTAAAGGAGCCATTTTGATAGCTTCAGGACGAGTACCAAATACTGTTAGCGTTTGCATTATAAATCCTTTTAATTTTATTTATCCTAACAACTGTATAACTTCAGCATCCGAAGTTTGGGCAAAAACCCTATACCACAACCCAACCGCCTGTAAATCATCTGGGATTAATGGACAGACAATATCGTCTACTAAATTTTGTAACTCCTTTAGTGTATCTTGAGGAGCAACTGGTACAGCAAGGATAATTTGGGCGGGGTTTTGCTTACGTAAAGCAATAATCGCAGCTTTTACGGTATATCCTGTTGCTATTCCATCGTCAACTAATATTACTGTCTTATTCTCTATATTTGGCAGAGGTCTTGCGCCCCTATATACCTTCTCTCTGCGTGTTAATTCTTGCTCCTCTTTTTCTTTAATCTCAGCTATTACTTGCTCCTTAAGTGCTAAAGTCTTTATAATTTCTTGATTTAAAATTATTACCCCACCACTAGTAATTGCCCCAAAGGCAAACTCAGGGTTCGTGGGCACCCCAAGCTTTCTTACTATCATTACGTCTAAGGGTAAATGCAGTTTTTTAGCAATCTCATATCCAACTGGTACTCCGCCTCGGGCTAGCGCTAAAACTATAGCATTTGGATTATCCATATAGTCTTTAAGATTATCAGCAACTACAGAGCCTGCTTCTTCACGATCTTGGTATTTTTCCATACTTTATCCTTAAAATAAAAAGCGTAGGAGGAAAACCTCGCTACGCTTAACTTGCTCCTTAGCTTAATAAGGTTCAACTACAACTGTAGTTCCTACAGTCATAAAATCCTCATTTAACCATTTTGCCGCACTAGGTAAAACCCTAATGCACCCATGGCTTGAGTTGTAGTGTGGAACTTCATAAGCTGCATGAATAGAATAGCCACCATTGAAGTGCATACAATATGGCATTCTTGCTCCACCGCCGGTTTCTACTGGGTATAAGCTAGATTTACATTCAGGACCTTTCTTAGAATATACATGATAGGTCCCAACTGTAGTACGGCAACTGCGCCCAATATCGTCACAGTAGTCGCTACCGCCTGATGCCGATCCAGTTTTAACTAAATTACCTTCTGAATCATAAGCCGCCCAAGCAGGGATTTTAGGATCAAATATAAATACTTTCCGGCCAGTTGCAGGACGTTTTGCTGGAAAGCTCCAAGAGCCACGAGTATCGGCCGCCATACTTAATGTATGGTGAGTATAACCTGCATCATCAACTACAGAAGTTGAATCGTCCATGGTAGCGCAACCGACAGCCAAGGCTGATAAAGTGCAAATTATGATCTTTTTGTTCATAATATTATCCTCCTTCCATGTTGTTATCGGATAATATCTGAATAAGTTTAGTTCTTTTTGATTTATTTTTAATCTAAATATAAAATTCTTGGTATTTACTCCGCAACTGCACTCACTTCTTCAAGGAGAGGAGCTTGTTCAAGTAAGTCCATTAACTGCCGCATTGCCACAAAGAACATAGTGTAATTTAATGATGAGCTAGCTTTTAAATTTGCCACTACCTCTTGCCATCTTCCTAAAGCCGCTTCGCGCGTGCTTAACCAAGCGTCGATGCAATCTGTTTCTTTAGCTTTAACATTATAATGATTTTTTATTAACACTTCAGTTATTAATCTTTGGGTCCTGTCTAAATCATCACGAATCGCCTCTCTTGATAACCCATCCCACCTTGATTCTGTGGGGTGGGCAATAACTTGAGTTCTAACCCAATCAATATCTAAGCGCTCACCAATATTAAAATAAATCGTTGCAACAAATACAATATCTTTCTTTAAACTATATGAAGCTTCAATTAAATCAAAGGCTGAAAATAGTGGCCTTGTTATGGCGAGTTCATAGGAAAGTTCTGCTGAAACTCCCCATGACTTATATGTCTTTAATAAGGAGGTTTGCTTTTGCATTGTGCTAGGCAATAAAATATCTGGCAACATCTCTCTTAAAGTTTTTATCCCATCTTTATATCTATCTACGTTTTTTTGAATATGTAAATCAGTACTATTACGTAATAACCATCTAACCATACGTCTTACTAAACGCAAGTAAATCATTAACATATTTTTTTCGTGCTCTGCCGTAATAACATCTTGGCTATCAGCAATTTCCTTTAAAATATACTCAAGCCCAAGCACAGAACGCGCAATAAGGTAAGCTCTTACTATAGATGCTTCGGAAGCCGCAGTTTCATCCTTCACGCGGTAGACAAAGCTAAAGCTCATTTCATCTACAATAATATTGCACAATTTAGTGGCAATAATCTCACGCCGTAAAGGATGTTTTTTTATTTGGGATTCGTATTTGACTCTTAATTGGGGTGGAAAACAACCGATTAAAATCTCATCTAAAAACGAATCTTCCGGTAAATCAGATGCTAATACACAATCTTTAAGAATCATTTTGCTATAACACTGTAGTACCGAAAGGCTTGGCTTACCTATACCCTTGCCTAATAATTTATATTCTAATAACGCTTTGTCATTAGGAATGTTTTCAATTTGTCTGTCTAATTTAGAAGAACGTTCAAGAAAATGAATATAGCGCATATGTAAATCTATTGAAGCAGGTTGAAATGCAGATAAGTTAATAGCTCTAGGTTGGGAAATATTTTCCTTTAATACAAGCAAAGCAACATCATCTGTCATTGACGCTAGCAGAGTATTACGGTCTTCGAAACTAAGTTTTCCTTCTAATAAGTCGGGATTTAATAAAATTTTAATATTTACTTCTTTATCTGAACAATTAACCCCTGCAGAATTGTCAATAAAGTCAGTATAGACATTACCACCTGTAAAGTCATATTCAACTCTGGCTTTTTGGGTAAGGCCTAAATTACCACCTTCACCAATAACCTTACACTTAAGATCACAAGCATTGACTCTAATCGCATCATTTGTCCTATCACCTACATCAGCGTGCGACTCAATGGAGGCTTTTACAAAAGTCCCAATGCCAGCACTCCACAATAAGTCAAATTCAGAAAGTAAGACATTGCGAATTAACTCATTAGGTTCAATCTGCTTCTTTTTAATTCCAAACCTCAAGCGCATTTCTTTTGTAACAGTAATTGATTTAGCACTGCGCTCAAAAACCCCACCACCTTTAGAAATAAGTTTAGGATCATAATCAGACCATGAGGAACGTGGCAAAGCAAAAAGGCGCTTCCTTTCATTAAAGCTTGTATTATGGTTGGGATTTGGATCAATAAACACATGCGCATGATTAAAAGCAGCTACAAGCTCGATTTGGTTTGACAATAACATGCCATTGCCAAAAACGTCTCCTGACATATCGCCAACGCCAACTACAGTAAATGCTTTTTTGCCTAAAGGTTCACCTAATTCAAAAAAATGCCTTTTAACTGATTCAAAAGCGCCCCTTGCCGTAATACCCATTTTCTTATGATCGTAGCCCACAGATCCGCCAGAGGCAAAGGCATCTCCTAACCAAAATTTGTATTCTAGTGCTATTTCATTAGCATAATCAGAAAAAGTTGCTGTGCCTTTATCTGCTGCTACAACAAGATAAGTATCTGCTTCATCATAGCAAATAACATTGTTAGGTTTAATTACTTTGCCATGCAGGTAATTATCCGTAATGTCTAAGAGTCCACGAATAAAAATTTTGTAACAAACTATAGCCTCTTGAAAAGCAAGATCACGACTAGTATCAACAGCTAAGTTTTTAGGTACAAAGCCGCCTTTAGCTCCTGTTGGAACAATAATTGCATTCTTAACTTGCTGGGCTTTCATTAACCCTAAAACTTCCGTACGAAAATCCTCCCGCCTATCTGACCACCTTACACCACCCCGCGCAACCTTGCCCCCACGTAAATGCACCCCTTCAACTCTAGGGGAATAAACGAAAATCTCAAACATTGGGCAGGGTTTTGGAATGTTATGGATGGTTTTACAGTTAAATTTCAAGGACAAATAACTTTTTATTTCGTTATTATCATCTGTTTGATAATAATTGGTTCTTAAAGTTGCATTAATAACGTTTACATACTGCCTAAATATTTTATCCTCATCGAGGTTTGAAACGTCATTTAACTTTTTAATAATAATATTACTCAATTTTTCGGCGTTTTTTTCTCTTTCAGCTCCATCATTATATAAATCAGGATCAAACCGCGTTTCAAATAACGCAATACAATTTTTGGCAATTTCAGGATGCTTAACTAAAGTATCTGCAATATAGTCTTGACTAAAGGTAAAACCTATTTGTTTTAAATATCTTGCATATGCCCTAAAGATCTTTACCTGACACCAATCAAGTCCTGCTGCTAAGATTAACTGATTAAACCCATCGTTTTCAGCTTCTTTTTGCCAAACCTTAACAAAAGCTGTTTGAACTCTACTTTGCATCTCCTCTATGGAAAAATTAATTTGTCTTATGTAGTAAAGAGAAAAGTCAGTAATCCACACCTCCCCACCTTCATCAAAATGCAAGCGATAAGGTCTTTCAGTTATAGCTTTCATGCCTAAATTTTCTAGAATAGGCAAAATCTCTGCTAAAGGAATAGTTCTATCATGTTGAAATATCTTTAAGCGGAAAGAATCTTTGTCATCTCGATCACAATAAAAATGCATTAATAGTTCGTGTCCTGCCTGCAAAGACTCAACATACATCATATCCTGCACGGCAACGTGCGGAGCAAAATTATCTCTATAACCATTAGAAAAAACATGCTTATATTTTGTAAATAACATACAAGATTTTTCTTCATTAAAAACCTCAAATAATTCTTTTTGAAAATCGTCTGTCCAAGAGCGCCCTACTTCTATTAGCTCCTGTTCAATTTTTTTAAAATTCCATTTTTCCTTTTCTTGGGATGGTTTTAATCTAATAACAAAGTTAATCCTGGCTAAAACAGACTCAGAAAACCAAGTTGAATATGTCATGTTTTGACTATCAAAAGCCATTGCTAATACTGCTTGCATGGCTTCACGCAATGATGCATTAAATTGATCTCTTGGGATATAAACAAGACATGAAACAAACCTTTTATAGACGTCTTCTCTTGCAAATAAACGAATATTTCGCCTTTCTTGAATGTTAAAGATACCCATGGTCATTTCTAATAATTCATCTTCAGGCATCTGAATAAGATCATCTCTTGGTAAGGTTTCCAAAATATTAAGCAATACCTTAGCTTTATGGCTCCTTGGGTTTAACTCAGAGCTTCGCATCACTTGATCAACTTTATGGCGCAAAAAAGGAATATGTTTTGGGTTCGTATTATAAGCTGCGCTCGTGTATAACCCGATAATCCGCCGCTCGCCAAGAAACTCTCCTTTGGCATTCACACGTTTAATACCAATATAATCTGTGTAAACATTGCGATGAATAGTAGAAAGCTTATTCGTTTTGGTCATTAATAACAGCATGGGTAAAGAAGTAAGTTCACAAGACTTACTCATTATTTCATCTAAAGATTCATTGCGATCTGAAAGTACCTTTTCGCGTAATATTCCATGCCCTGAAAGTCTAACAGGCGCTAAATGTTTACCATTATTTTTATGCTCAATCTCATAATCAATCATGCCTAAAAAAGTGAAATGATCATCATTTATCCAATTTAAGAAAGCCGTAGTTTCAGATAAAGTCTCCTTTTCTATAACTGAACCTAAATGGGCAATTTCAGCAATACTTTCTTGAACTTTTTGCCGCATAGGCATCCAATCTTTAACTACACAGCGTATTTCATCTAACGTAAGTTTTAATTTATGTTGCAGCTCATCGATAACCGCTTTGTCATTTATTTTATTTATTTGAATCCATATAGGCTCTTCTATATACCCTTCATCTCCTCTATATGGCTTAGGATAAATCTCGGTTATCTCGTGTTTACTATTGCGCGCTAATGCCATGCCACTCATATGAATTATCAAGTTGGAAAATAAACCCATTCTATCGATAACCATACGAATAGAATTTACAAGAAAAGGCATCTCTTCAATTACTACTTCAATAACTGTATACCCAGAATGCCAGCCATCTTGGGCAAAAGTCGGGTTATAAACTTTGACTTTTGTTTCATGGCGCTTACGCGCATAAATAAGCTTCCAAAAGTGCACACAGGCTGCAAACAAATCTTCAATTTTCCACATCTTTAGATCTTCTAAAGCCACTGTAGAAAAATATTGCCGGGCAAATTCAGCACATAAATCCCCTGCCTCTTTTGGCCGTTGCTTAATGAGTGCAACTAATTGCTGCAAAATTTCTTCTTTAGCTTTTTCAAATTTCATCACCATATTAATAGCACCTTTTTTATCAATAGCTGTGAATATATACTCGCATACCTTCAAAAACCCAGTCTGCTAACTCAATAATATCCTGATTTTTCATCCGAATGCAGCCATGCGACAGGGGTTTATTGGGTAATAAAGGCTCTTTAGTTCCATGGATATAAATATAACGCGCCAAAGTATCAACGTCTTTACCTTTATTAAATCCTTCTTCTAATCCATCAAGCCAAATAATCCTTGATAATATCCAATCTCTTGCTGGAAACTTTTTTGCTAATTGTTTTGTATAACGCTCCTTTGTCCAAACCCGGCCAACAAAGACCGCATTTTTGGGGGCATCAAGCCCTATAACTGAGTGTACTTGATGCCATCCCCTTGGAGTACACTCACTTCCTTTAAGCTCGCCTAAACCATTTTTCGCGGTTGAAACGTTGTAAATAGCAACAAGGGCTTTATTTTTAAATGCATATAAGCGCTGAGTTTTTGGTAAAATTAACATCCATGCATGTATATTATGCTGGGATTTGGAATTCATATTGCTTATCTTCTAAAATTAGCTTGAGTTTGGGCAGCGTTTTTAGGTGGTAATTGGGCGTTTTGTTGTAAAAAATCAAAAAATAAATCTTTGCTCAAATCTCCTAAAGCTACCAACCTTGCAAAGGCATCTAATATTTCTAACATCATATGTACCTGATGAGAAGCTTCTTCTATATGAATACTATCAAAAAAAGCCTGAGTTCCATGTAACCTTGGACATAAGTTATTAATATACAAGTCAATCAAAGTAGACTTACTAAACTCGCCAGCGTTTAACATAACTAAAGCGGATTGATAAAACTCATTAAATTTGCGCAAAGACGCATTAATCTCCGTGTTAAACTTATCTTCTAATCTTAGCCTTAAAGCTTTATCCTCATTGGGATTTGCATCTTCTTGCGATATTGCTTGAAAAGTTTCCCAATTAAGAATTTTTGCTGAATATTGACCATGGCGTTCACGAATATCAATGATTCTTTTGTATCCATTTTGCTGTTCATAAAACGTACTGGCAGGTAAAGGACGTCCAGAAGCTATAATTGATAACCTAATGGAAAGACCTAGAATATCAGCAATTACATTAGGCGCACTTTTAGCAATCCATTGATTAGCGTTTTGGCGTCTTTCTTGCGGCAAGGCAAACTCGTGATACCTGGTAACGTTTTCATGCAATCCTTGTAAAGTTAATGCATAAAGCGTATCAGCTAACTGTTTACACACTATTGTAATTTTATCAGACATAATTAACGATTTAAAAGAAGACCATAAAGTGTCTTTTCCTGGAGCATTAAAAATAGGATGTCTGCGAAAATATATTTGGATAAGCTTATTAATGCCTGCTTGCGAAGCACTAAATGGACTACTTAACATAGCATCACAAATAGCAACAGCTAAAGCCAAATAAACACTGCCACATGGCTTCCACTTTTGCGAATTGCTATTAACTCCCTTACCTACTGAGAAAAAAGAATATTCATGCCCTTTGTTAATTTCACTTCCTACGCTTGACATAATATCCCCTACCTTATTGAAGTTTAGGACTAATACCATTCTACTCCCATTTTTTCAGGTCTTACAACCTTAAGCTAAGTCACCTAAAAATTTAATGAAAAAATAATGTGGCCAAAAATGCTGTTTTAGCGTTTAATATATTCAATAAATTTCAAAATAGTAACGCTTGCTAAAAGGACTTCAAGGATGAAAAAATACTTAGCTTTGATATTTTGCTTATCGTTTCTTAACCCTATCTATGCAGCCCCTATGCCAGCATTGAAGATTGCCGCTAATATGTATAATCCGCCTTTTGTTATGCAAGGCGCTAACAAAATACTTTATGGGTTTGATATTGATATGATGGAGCATTTATGCAATAGCATAGAAAGAACTTGCCAGTATAACCTAATACCTTTCCATAATATCCTCGACTCTGTAGAAAATGGTACCAATGACATTGGAATAGGCGGGGTTACTATTACGATTGAAAGAACCAAAGCTGTAGCTTTTTCTATTCCTTATTTATTAAGTTATGCTCAATACCTAGGTTTAAAAACCAAGGAAATTGCGAACTTTAGTGATGCATCTTTAGCAAATAAAAAAATTGGTATTGAAGCAGGTAGCGTACTTATCGATCTAGTAAACAAACTAACTATCCCAAATATTAAAGTTGTCGAATTTAAAAAACTTTCTGATTTAATTGATGCATTAAATAAGCAACAAATTGATTTAGCCCTAATGGATTCAGCCACAGCAATCTATTGGCAAAATCAATATCACAATCGCATTGTAACAATTGGCGAACCATTTCTTTATGGGTATGGGTTTGGTATTGCCGTTAATAAAAGCAATGCTCCTCTACTTGAGGAAATTAATACCGCTTTACTAGAATATCAAAACAATGGCGGTTTTCAAAAAGCGTATAATCAATACATTGCCCAGTTTTGAGATGCTAATGTAAAGTTTGATGTTCGCGTATATAAAAACTTATAACACGGCGGGTAATTTCTTCCCCTTTTTCTATCCCATAAATACTTACATATCTAGCTGCAAGGGCTAAAACCCAGGGAGATAAAACGTAGTTCATTTGCTTTGCTTTAAGGTCAACTGCAAGCTCAAATATATTAAGTTTTGTAACCTCAGCATCAACAAAATGCGCAAGAACTTGCTCGGCTGTCATTAAGTCTTGTAACCTGGTTGTCCAAATATCTGCCATATATACTCCTATGATAAATCAGCAATAGTAGTATTTTTAGAATAAGGTTGGGCTTGGAATTCTTGGCATAAGGTAATAAATAGCACCATAACCATAGGTCCAACAAATAGCCCTAAAACACCTAATGCCTCAAGGCCACCTAATATACCAAATAGCACAGCTAGAAAAGGCAGACGAATAGCGCCTCCTATTAAAGCTGGTTTAACAAAATGATCAGCCATAAACATAACAAATGTACCCCAACAAATTACTATTAGTGCTGAAATTACTTGTCCCGAAACAAAAAATATAAGGGCAACAACCAAAAAAACAAGGGGTGTGACAAAAGGAATCATGGCAGCAAAAGCAGTAATAAATCCTGTTAGAGTTGGCGTTGGGAAGTCTAGGATTGTGTAACAAGCTCCCATACATAATCCAACACCTAAACCAACTAAAATTGTTCCATTAACAGTTCCCCGTAAAGCAACTGGTAAATGATCAACATAGCGAAACCATCTTTCATCTAAACAATAGGCGCCAATACTGTTGACTTGTTCATAAATTGCTTCACCATCTCTGTAGAAGAAAAAGAGAGTCAGCAAGGTAAACCCTAATTGAAAACTCCTATGGACAATATTTATCCCTACTTGTTTTAAATAATAACTATAAGGAACAATTGAGTGATTTATATTAGCT
The DNA here is from genome assembly GCA_001804735.1 of Legionellales bacterium RIFCSPHIGHO2_12_FULL_37_14. Taxonomy (GTDB): domain Bacteria; phylum Pseudomonadota; class Gammaproteobacteria; order Legionellales; family Legionellaceae; genus 2-12-FULL-37-14. Next base: position 27,697 of record MHBC01000014.1, read on the forward strand.
ATCAAAGCTTTAACGTTACCTGGCTTACCTAAGTTCTCATCCCAGAATCTCACTAATTCTTGGCCGAAAATAGGTATAGATTGGATAAAGTCAGGAGCGTCGCCTCCTTGGCTATTTAGCAATTGGGTATAGTTAAAAAATACTTGAGTCTCAACAAACAACAAACTAATTAACCAGCTAATTGGTAAAATAATTAATAAACTAAGCAACAAAGAAAAACTAAAAGCACAAAAGTTCTCATACTTGCCAAAAATATTTTTCCATTTTTTATACAAAGGATATGTCGCACTAGCTATAATTGCAGCCCAAACAATCGATGGAATAAAGCGGTGAATAATAAATACTGAAAAAGCAACGATACCAAAGGTTAGAAGAGCACTACTTAATTCTTTATGATCAATGTCCATAAGAGCACACTAAAATAATTAAATGTAAAGTTAACCATGCATAAAGAGCTGCAATAACATCATCGAACATAATTGCAAAACCTTTATGTTTTAGCATTTCAATCCGTTTTATGGGAAAAGGCTTTAAGATATCAAATGCCCTAAACAATACAAAGCCCAATATTAGCCAAGTTAACTCAAAAGGAACAAGAAACATTGTCAACCAAAACCCAATAAACTCATCCCAAACTATCCCCTGGTAGTCATTAATACCAAGCTCTTTGGCTATTTCATTACAAATAATAACGCCTACAACAAATGCAAAGCTAACAAACCCTATATATAAATGCCAAGTAAAGTTTACTAATAAAAAATAAACTAATATAGATGCTAAAGTACCAAATGTACCAGGAGCAAAAGGCGTAAGACCAGAACCAAAGCCAAAGGCGATAAAATATCTTGGATCCCTTAAAACTAAACTTTTTATTTTATTTAATTTATTCATCATGTAAGTCCTTAAAATGCATGTAGCCTTGCGGTAAAAGTTTAACAGCTTCCTTAGTAAATATACCTAACTCTTGTTGCATAACACCAATTGCATAACACTTTAATTTAGCTTTAGCTAACATAGCTAAAAAAGATTTTTGGCTGGCTTTTGGTATAGTAAAACAGATTTCATAATCATCGCCACCATTTAACGCAAAATCAAGCATGTCTTCATTAAGCTTTTCCCGAGGAATTGCCGCTAAATCTATAGAAGCGCCTAATTTCGAGGCTGTACAAATATGATTTAAGTCTGCTAATAACCCATCTGAAATATCTATTGCTGAAGTTGCGTAAGCGCGCAGTATGGCAATTAAATCTACTCTTGGAGTCGGATAATGTAATGCTTGAGTAAATTTATCTAATTCGTTTAAAGCTCTATTTTTAACGGCATAGGCAGCAAGACCTAAGTATCCACTAACGTAGATAATATCCCCCGCGCGCGCTCCATGGCGGTAAACAGCTTTTCCACTAGGAGCAAGGGCTTGTATAGTAATAGTGATAGATAAAGGACCACGCGTAAGATCTCCGCCAATTAAAGCAATATTATATTTGGCTAATGCATCTTTTAAACCCCGAGAAAACCTTTCTAACCAATTTTCATTTACTTCTTCTATAGTAAGCGCAAGCAAAACCGCAAAAGGCTCTGCCGCCATAGCTACACAATCACTTATATTCACCATCACAGCCTTATAAGCAATTGCATAAGGATCTATTGTAGGTAAAAAATGCACTCCTCTCACTAAAGTATCTATGCTTATTAAAAGGTCTTTATCTGGTGGCGCTTTAATGCATGCGCAATCATCGCCAATACCAAATTTAACTTCTGCGCGCGAAATAGCATTTTTTTGAAAGTAATTTTTTATTAGAGTAAATTCATCCATACTTACTTGGCTTTTTCATAGACTCTAACTTTACCGGCTAACTGATTAAGCACGCCATTAACATAGCGAAAACTATCCTGCGCGCCAAAGGTTTTGGCCAATAAAACTGCTTCTTCTAATACAACTTTAAAAGGAATATCTGGGCAAAATATAAGTTCAAAACTCGCAAGGCGTAAAATTGATTTTTCAACTGGACTAAGCTCCTCAGGTTTTCTGTCTAAATATGGTGTATATGCAGTATCAATTTCCTGAAGATTAGCTTCAACCCCTTTAATAAGCTTAACAAAATAACTAACGTCCATTTTGTCTTTATTTATTACCGGCTGAAAATGTGCTTCTACCTCAACCATAGGCTGGTTAGCCATAATACTTTGGTAAACTGCCTGTACGGCAAGCTCTCTTGCACGTTGCCTTGCTCTTATTTGTTGTTTATTCACTAAGCACCTATTTATATATGGGAAAGTTAGTACACAATTGACTAACTTCGCCAGCAATTTTTTGGATAAGACTTGTATCATTTATATTTTCTAAAAGATCTGCTATCCAATTTGCAATTATTCCCATTTCTTTTTCACGCATGCCTCTTGTAGTAACAGCTGGCGTGCCTAACCGTAATCCACTAGTTACAAAAGCAGATTCAGGATCATTGGGAACCGTGTTTTTATTAACAGTAATTTGCGCGCTATGTAAAGCGACATCAGCTTCCTTGCCAGTTAATTTTTTACTTCTAAGATCAAGGAGCATTAAGTGATTATCTGTGCCACCTGAAACTATATTAAGACCGCGCTCTTGTAAAGAATGAGCTAAAAACTTAGCATTTTGCATAACTTGTTTTTGATAGGCTTTAAACTCAGGTTGCAAAGCTTCATGAAAAGCTACTGCTTTAGCCGCAATAACATGCATCAAGGGCCCACCTTGCAAGCCTGGAAAAACTGCCGAATTAAGCTTTCTTGCAATTTCAGCATTTTCTTTAGCTAAAATCATACCTCCGCGAGGACCCCGTAAAGTTTTATGTGTAGTCGTTGTTACTACATCTGCATACAGAATAGGTGAAGGAATTAAATCTGCAGCAATAAGTCCTGCAATATGCGCCATATCAACTAATAAATATGCACCTACTTTATCTGCTATTTCACGAAAGCGCTGCCAATCTAAGGAGCGCGAATAAGCGGAAAATCCAGCTACTATTAGTCTTGGATGATAGAGTTCGGCTAACCGCAAAACTTCGGCATAATCAACTAAACCGGTCGCTAAATCAACTCCATAGCTTACTGCATTATAAAGTTTGCCAGAGAAATTTGCTTTGCTCCCATGTGTTAAGTGCCCCCCATGCGGTAGCGCCATCCCGAGAATAGTATCTCCTGGCCTTAAAAGCGCAAGCATAACAGCAGCGTTAGCTGAAGCTCCAGAATGCGGCTGGACATTTACGTAATGTGCTTTAAATAATTTTTTGGCCCTTTCAATTGCAAGAGACTCTGCCATGTCTACGTATTCACAACCACCATAATAACGCTTGTTTGGATAACCTTCCGCATACTTATTAGTTAAGACAGATCCTTGCACTTGCATAACGCGCAAGCTTGTATAATTTTCCGAGGCAATCAATTCAATGTGCTTATTTTGCCTATTTATTTCAAGCTCAATAGCTTTATATAAATCAGGATCAGCAGTAGATAAATCTTGGTTAAAGAAAGGAAACATACTAAGCTCCATTTATTTTTTGTCCATTAAAGGTATATGCCCATAGCCTTTAGGCTACGGGCCAAAGCTTAACCTACTTTTTTCTTTAGAGAAACGTCAGCTTTAATTTTATTAGCATACCAAGTCACAATGTGTATAGTGCTACCAGTATACACGTAGCCAGAAAAAACAGGGTAACCATCAAAGGTTTCTATGTTCAAATACATACCATTATGGCAATATCCTGAATAAAACATATCAATATAATGCGAATACTCGAAACTATAAATATTAAAAGGAATTAAAGGAACCCCATCATCATAACGCCCAGTCACAATTACTGAACTATAAGAATCATTTAAAATCTCAATATAACAGCCAAAAACACCTAATTTTTGATCTTTAACAGTTGCTTCAGGAGCAGCATTTTGCAAAGAATTAGGATAAAAATGTCTATTGGGCAAATTTTCAGCTAAAACTGGCTGTGCACAAATAAAAACAAACGCAAATAAATAAGCAATATATTTCACGATCAATTTCCTCAAAATCAAAATAAATGGACAGCAAATGATAACATCGATCTAAAAAAAGTCAAGAAATATTGGATTTCATCTGAGGGCCCTATGCAATTGCAAAGCTTCAATGGCAATTGCTATTTGATAACTAAATGCTTCAAGACACTCAAGATTTTCGTTGGTGGTAAACTGCTCTTTATCAAGAGGTTTTATACTTAAGACCCCAATAACTCCATTGGTTCCTAAAAGCGGCATATATAAAGCTTTGGCGTACGATAATGTATCTGTCCCAAGACCTGCCATTTGCCCAAGTTCAAATACCCATTTTGCTATTCCGCGAGATTTATCATCTAGATTTTGTTTGGTATTTGCTCTTGCATATATTTCTAACTCAGCGTCCCTTGGCAATAATCCCATTACCTTACAATTAAAAAATTGGGCAATAAAATCAACACCAATTTTGAGGAGCTCTTCTCTTTTACTCACTGTTGCAAGCTTACGCATTAGTTTATTTGCTGCTGTTGTTTGATTTTCGAGATTGCGCGATGCTTTTGTTTGAAAACGAATAGTGTACCAAAGAGTTGTCATAATAAACGTCATTGTAGATAGCATTATCCAATCAATCATGGCCAAATTATCTGACAAAATAAGGCCTTTAGTTAGCCATGGAGATAAATAATTATCACATAAACTAAAAACTATTATGGCAAGCAATGACAAACCAAAATTTCCTAACATAGCAACCATTGTTAGAGCAAAAAGAAAAGTCCAAACTAAATATTGATGCAACAAACTAGGAAATAAAAATAAGCGTGCAGCAGCTATAGAAAAAATAAATGCAACCATACCCAAATATGCTTCATGCGAATATTGCAGGTTGTCTATGCGTAACCTTAATTCGCGTTTTTTTGGGACATCGGTCATGACATATACGTCAATTTCCCCGCTATTTCTAATAAGCCTATCAGCGAGACTAAGAGAAACAAGATCATACCATCTTGATCTTATTGGCTTCCAAATCATTAGCAAGGTAACATTTTGCGATCTTGCATAGCTCATTATCTCTTTTACTTTATCATAACCAACCAAAGTCCTTGTTACGGCCCCTAATTCACGCGCAAAGCGTAAATTTTGGAGTGCCTGGCTTCTTTCATTGCTTGTAGAAAACATCTTAGGAACATCGATATAAACCGCCATCCATTCTATCTTTAAGCTCGTAGCTAACCGTTTTGCCACCCGAATTAGTTTATGGGTCTCCTTACCAGCCCCAACACAGACCATAATTTTCTCGGTTGTAGGCCAAATTTTATCTATACCACCTTCTTGTCTATAGGAAAATGCCTGGGCATTTACCCTTTTAGCAACTACTCTTAAGGCCAGTTCACGTAAAGCTATTAATTTACCAATCTGAAAATACCCTTCCTTGGCATAAACTGCTTGTTCGGGAATATATACTTTGCCTTCATCCAAACGCACGAGTAAATCTTCAGGGGTTAAATCTACTAATTCTATAGTATGGGCAAGCTCTATCATTGAATCAGGAACAGTTTCACTAATGGGGGCTTGAATAATTTGCGCTACATCATCATTTAAACTTTCAATATGTTGCACATTTAAGGTGGTTGCAACGTCAATGCCACGGTCAATTAATTCTTTAATATCTTGCCAACGTTTATTATGCCGTGAAGATGGTGCGTTAGTGTGGGCCATTTCATCAATTAAAATAAGTCCTGGAGCGCGTTTTAAAGCAGTATCAAGGTTAAACTCCCACAGCACTTTGCCCTTATAGGTTTTCTTAAGTTTAGGGATTAACTCAAATTTTTCGATCATTGATTTAGTTTCAGCGCGCCCATGAGACTCTCCAACTCCTAAAACAACGTCTACACCTCTAGCCCTCGAATCAAGGCCGTCTTGCAACATCTCATAAGTTTTACCAACTCCTGGAGCTGCGCCTAAGTAAATTTTAAGTTTGCCGCGATTTTGCGCTAAATCTTCTTTTTGCGCTTTTTCTAGGAAGAGATCAGGGTTTTGTCTTTCTTTACTCATATTTTTTCCCTTTGCATTCTATCTAAGGCAAGATTAAGCACTACCACATTGATACGCGCCTCGCCTAAAATAAAGAGAGTTTTATATTGAGTATATTGCGCAACCAACCTTTCTAAGTCATTAACTTGCATAGTGCGCGCTTTTGCAACGCGCGGAATCTGATAAAACGCTGCTAAAGGACTAATCTCAGGATCAAGCCCGCTGCCAGATGCAGTAACTAAATCAATTGGATACCATAAAGATTGCTTGGGATTAGTTAAAGCAATCTTAGTAATTCTATTTTTTACTTCATTGACAAATAAAGGATTAGAAGGCGCTAAATTTGAAGCATGCGAAGACATAGCATTATAAGGAAAATTAGGTGTAACAGAAGGCCGTCCCCAAAAATATTGGTTTGACTCAAAGCGCTGCCCAATTAGGTATGAGCCGCGTACTATCCCATCTTTAATAATTAGGCTTCCATTTGCCTTATATGGAAAGCATAATTGGGCAATTAAAGTAACCGTTAAAGGATAAATAAGACCAGTTAAAATAGTTAACGCCCCAAAAACCCCCATTAACTGCCGTGAATTTTTCAAAAAATCTACCATTAGAACATACCAATATTTAAGCACATATCAATCAACTTTATCCCAATAAAAGGAACAATCAATCCCCCCACTCCATAAAGCAAAATATGTCTTTCTAAAAGGTATGCCGCAGACTTTGCTTGATACTTTACTCCATATAAAGCTAAAGGCACTAAGAAAACTATTATAAGAGCATTAAATATTACTGCCGCCAAAATCGCATGCAAAGAACTAGATAAATGCAATACATTAATTTGACTCAAACTAGGAAAAGTGCCAACAAACGCTGCAGGTAAAATTACAAAATACTTAGCTATATCGTTGGTAATACTAAAGGTTGTAAGCGCGCCGCGCGTTATAAGCAGTTGTTTACCTATTTCCACACACTCTATGAGCTTAGTAGGATTTGAGTTTAAATCAACTAAATTGGCAGCTTCTTTCGCAGCTTGGGTGCCAGTATTCATGGCTAAACCAACATCTGCCTGCGCAAGAGCAGGAGCGTCATTAGTGCCATCTCCTGTCATCGCTACAAGGTGTCCTTGGGATTGTAGATTACGAATGAGTGTTAATTTTTCTTCCGGGGTTGCTTGAGCTAGAAAGTCATCAAGGCCTGTTTCTCCTGCAATGGAGGCAGCAGTAAGAGGATAATCCCCTGTTACCATAATAGTTTTTATTCCCATTTGTCTAAGCCT
>MHBC01000014.1:35021-62184 GCA_001804735.1 Legionellales bacterium RIFCSPHIGHO2_12_FULL_37_14
TTTATCTTTAAGATGAATTACCCCTAAAACTTCTTTATCTTCAGAAACTACCAAGGCAGTGCCACCTTTACTTGAAATCTTGTCAACAAATTCTTGCGCTTCTTTAGGAAATACTCCATGTAGATCCTTGATATGTTGTTTGATAGCAGAGTGAGCCCCTTTGCGAATCTGCCTGCCCTTGTAATTAGCGCCACTCATTCTTGTTTCTGCAGTAAATGCGATATAAGTCGCTTCTGCAACTTGCTCTTTATCAAGTTTTGTTGCATATTTATCGCGCGCTAAGGCAACTATACTGCGTCCTTCGGGAGTTTCATCCGCAGCTGAAGCTAATTGAGTGGCTAAGCTAAGCCTTTTTAGCGTAACTCCTTTAACTGGCAAAAACTCAACTGCACATCTATCACCTTCAGTAATGGTCCCGGTTTTGTCCAAGATAAGGACATCTACATCCCCGGCCGCCTCAACTGCCCTACCTGAGTAAGCAATAATATTCATCTGTATCATTCTATCCATACCCGCAATCCCAATTGCAGAAAGCAACCCTCCTATGGTAGTTGGCGCAAGACAAACAAATAAAGCGACTACTGTCGTAATCGAAATAACCAAATCTTGGCTATTATCACTTACGCTATAAATAGAAAAAGGCACAATGGAAGATGCTATTATTAAAAAAATAATAGTCATAGCAGCTAAAAATATCGTCAATGCAAGTTCGTTAGGAGTTTTTTGCCGTTTTGCTCCTTCTACAAGAGCTATCATAGTATCCAAAAATGTACTGCCAGGCTTACCGGTAATCCGAACTACTAACCAATCAGAAATAACTTGGGTCCCACCTGTTACCGCGCTCCTATCGCCCCCACTTTCCCGAATAACTGGCGCGCTTTCCCCTGTTATAGCGCTTTCATTTACCGAAGCTACTCCTTCTACCACCTCGCCATCACAAGGAATAAAATCCCCGGCTTTAACAAATACATAATCGCCTACATTAAGCTCTGAAGACTTAACAGTTACACTTTTGGCATTTTTAGCAGGCTTTGCTAGTTTCTTAGCTATAATATCCCGGCGCGCACTGCGTAAATTTTGCGCCTGTGCCTTACCCCTACCTTCAGCAACCCCTTCAGCAAAATTAGCAAACAAAATAGTTGCCCAAAGCCATAAGCCAATTTCCAAAGAAAAACTATCAGGCACTGCTGCCTTAAATAACGATTCCCCATAAACATAACTGACTAAAATAGCCCCAATATAAACCGCAAACATCACGGGGTTTTTAAACTGATGCCAAGGAGTTAGTTTTAGAAATGCTTGTTTAATGGCTTGGAATACAATGCTATTTGTTGCCATAATTTCCCTATTATTGCGTTCCATTATAAAACTGCTTATCACTTTTATTTCATATAATACTGCAACTAAAAATAAAAAAATATTAGGGCTGTTTACAATTCATCTCCACCCCCGACATTTGATCTATACTTAATCTATATGATTAAGGAATTAGCATGCCTGAAATAGATGAGTTAATTGAAGCATTCGGGTTAACAGATAAGGTTAAAGAATTAAAATTAGAACTAGATCCAGCTGCCAAACAAAATCTGTTACGCCAGTTTGCCGCACAAAAGGCTGTAGAGGCTAAGAAATTTTTTTCTGAAAACCCTCTTGAAAATAAGATGTCGCGTAAACGCGAGGATAAAGAAACTGGCTGTTCAGTTATAAGAGTTGAACGAAAAAATAGCGAAGATAATGAAGAGGACGAAGAAAACAGTGGTAAAAAACAATATAAAACTTACCTTATCGCAGCTAAAGGACAATACATAGGTGAAGGGGGATTTGGAAAATCTAAGTTAGCAATTTGCATAGATCCTTTTGATGATAACTTATCCTTAGACATAGTTAAAATTGAAAGTTCTAACTTAGACCCACAACGTCGAGAAACAACAATACTTCATGAGCTTGGCATTATAGATACACAAAAAATGCAGCGTACTTCACAAACAACTAAACCAAAAAAATGGGGATTTAAGAAAAATCAAAATAATCAACAAGTGTCTGATCACTCAAAATATTATACCGTTATGCCATACCTAGGACGGGACCTGGAGAAAGTATTAGAAAGGAATGAACTTGATGAAGAGAATAAGTTTGATATAGCAATTCAAGTAGCTTTAGAGGTGTATAAATTACACACTGATAAAAAATATGCTCATCTCGATTTAAAGCCTTCTAACATGGTGCTGCGTGAGTCAAAACCTCCATATGAAGTAAAGCTTATTGATTTTGGCTATGCATCACCACTTACTAATAAATTTGAATGGCCAATTGTAGGAACTGCTTTATATTTCCCTGGCTATGTTCGAAGAGGAGATAGTTTCACACCAGCAAAAAATATAAGAGAAACTTGGGAAACTTTACAGAGTTATATGGATTGTGACGTATTTGCCTTAAAGCGTACCCTGACCCAAGAAGATATAAATTCTACCAATCCATTGATTAACCTTGAAGACATAAAAGCCAAAAACGTTATATTGTATGACATATTGACAACTCATGAGCAGATAGCATCTATAAATAGAAGAGATACATCCGCCGTTATCTCCGCAAACCTAATTCTCCATAAGCTAGAAGTTTATCCAATTTGCAGCTTATCTCACGATGATTGTAAAAGCATAATTCATCTATATGAAAAAAATAAGACGAACCCGTCTTTGTTAAAAAAAATTATGGAAGCTAAATTAGAAAAAATTTATAACGTGAATAAAGATTACGAAGCACAAGTTACAGCATATATGATATGTGTTGAACATTTAGAGCTTGAAAATGGTTCAGTAAACTTTGATAAAAATTTGGCTCTTAATATTGTTGCTTTAAAGAATCAATATGAAGCTAATAAGATCACTAAAGATGTCTTTGAAAACAAGCTTCAACAGCTAATATTTTTGCATAATGAGCTAAGAATAAACGCATCTAGCGATTCAATTGAGTATATTGAAGGCATATTTCCAAATGATAGGGAAACTATTGTTGCTAATATACTAAACGCATACACAAGTAAGTTAAATCTCGATTGCACCAATATAACGCAAGAAGATCGTGAACAAATGCTTAAAACTATTCATAGTGACAAGCCAATTTGGCAACGCAACGCTGAATTAATCCTACTCTATCTTGGGCTTGATAACTTTGCTAAGTTTATTAAATCGGAAGATGATTACAATATGCTACTTGCATGTTATAACAACATAGAACCTTCAGAAAATCTGTGGAATACTCAACAAACTATAGTATTTGAGTATATGCTTAAAAAATACGCTACAGATACCCTAGGGAACATACCACCAAATACAGACTTCACAGAATTACAGACATGCTATCTAAACTTTTGGAATAAATTAAAACAACATGAACTTTACTCAGATGAAATTTTTCTTCTGGAAGAAAAATTTGCTAAAACTCTAACTATTCAAAGAACATATGCACAGATTTTTGGTAAGTTTCTTACAGCAGAATTTCTTGCCCAACTACCGAATAATGAAATCGATGACCTAGATAAGCTTTGCCAAGAAATTATGTTAAAGGTGCCTAAGGAAAATCGTGAAAATCTAAATTATGATCAAGCAGCTCTAATTGATAATCTAGCAAATAGAACAAAAAATGTGGCAGTTGCTCTAGAAAATGGGATCACAATAATGGAGAGTAAACATATCACTAAAGAAGTTTCAGAAATGTTGCAAAAGTTAAAAACCGATAAAACGCCAGAAAATAAAATTCACTTATTTTTGGCTTATTATGGTCTTAATAATGTGTTACCAGATAAGTATATTGCAGACAACCTTCCTATACTTACGCTTTTAATTGAGGATACAATTGGTAAAAACCAAAGTTATGAAACCACTCAAAAAATTTTAGCAATGGAGTTACTCCAGGATAATGCTCAAGGACTAGCTTTTGTTGACGCTGCTGACGATGCCATAGCTGATGCTAGCCTTGAAGTATTTAAACACTATCAAAATACTAAGCAAGAAAAGCCTCCATTTACAGAAGTAGCTACTGCAGCAGTTAAAGTTTTCCAAAAATATAATGAACAAAAAAAAGCTGGTAATCCTATTGATCTTAAAGAAACATTACTGCAAAAGTTAAAGCAGCAACAATGCAAATACACTCAAGAAAGAATGGCAAACTCCATCCAAGCTGCAAGACCTCCTACCCCAGGCAATGAACCAGCATCATCGCATAAGCCCGGCGTCATTTGATTGAAAATAAGCCAAAATAAGCGCAACAATACAGCAATATGTTCTATAATTAACATATAATACTAATTTAGCGATATGAAGCATATTAATTACATATAAAGGAATTAAAATGCCAGATACAAATTTACATCTCCTATACGAAGCTTTCAATTTAGCTACCAGTGAGGACTCAACGCCTGAACAAGAACAACAGCGTTTACTCGAGTTTGCTAAACAAAAGGCGCAACAAGCTAAGGATTATTTTACAAAAAACCCTACCGCAACGAAAATGTCACGTAAAGACGATGATGTAAAACTTGCTATAGCAATTCACATAGCTTTAGAAGTACATAAATTGCACAAGGAAAAAGGGTATGCGCACCTCGATTTAAAACCTGGCAACATTCTTCTGGAAAACTCTACACCTCCTTTTAGGATCCTCGGTGAATAGTTCTTATAAATCAAACTAGGAAAGCAAATTACGCAAACAACCTAAGATGTTCAATAAAAGGCCCTAATACTAAAACTGGCAAAAAAGCTAATGCGCCAATAACTATTATTATACAAATTAACAAAACCATAAAAATTGGCGTGGTGGTTGCAAGCGTACCTATAGTTTCAGCATGGGTATTTTTTTGCGCTAAAGAGCCTGCGAGTGCTAGAATTGCAACTATCCCGGCATAGCGCGTTATCAGCATAAGCATTGCCCCGCTAATACTATAAAAAGGCGTACTAGCATTAAGCCCTGCAAACGAACTGCCGTTTTGATTTGCCATTGAAGAAAATGCATATAAAATTTCGGTTAATCCGTGTGGTCCTTTGTTGAGGATAGCGTCAGTGCCCATCTTGGTAACACAGGCGATGGCTGTTAATAATATTGTTAGAATTATCGGCAACAATACATATATAACCATCATTTTCATCTCAAATGGCTCTATCTTTTTCCCTAAAAAGCTTGGCGTACGCCCAACCATTAACCCTGCAATAAAAGCCGTTAACATAACCATTACCAACATCCCACATAAACCTAAACCGACTCCACCAAAAATAACCTCTCCTAGCTCAATTAACCACAAAGGAATACCTCCTGCTAAAGGCATAAATGAATCAAGGGATGCATTAGTAGATCCATTACTGGAAGCTGAGGTTGCAACTGCCCAAATAGCTGATTCAACAACCCCAAGGCGCGTTTCTTTGCCCTCCATATTGCCCCCAGGATAAAAATTAGATGTAGCGTTTTTGGCAACCCCCATTTGGGTTAAAGCAGGATTTAACTCTTTTTCAAAATATATATCTAAAATAGTCAAAGGCACAAAAATCATAAACATGGCAAAAAGCAAAATAACTCCATTAAGAGTACGTTTTACTAATACTCCAAAAGTGTAACAAAGAGCTGCGGGTAAAAGTAAAATAGCTAACATTTCAATTAAATTTACCAAAGGTGTAGGGTTTTCAAAAGGATGCGCAGAATTTGCATTAAAAAACCCTCCCCCATTCGAGCCAAGCTGTTTTATTGCCACCATAGAGGCTGCAGGACCCATAGGTAATACTTGGCTTCCTTGGATAACGCTAAGGTCTATAGGAGTTGCCATAACTGCAGGCTTAAGATTTTGAATAACCCCTTGAGAAACTAAAACAAGTGCAAGAATAAACGCAAGCGGCAACAAAATGTATAAAACCGCTCTTACTAAATCAACCCAAAAATTTCCTATAGACTCGCTATTATTTTTCGTAAATCCACGGATTAAAGCCATTAAAACCGCAATACCTGTTGCCGCTGACAAAAAGTTTTGTACAGTGAGAACAAGCATAGTACTTAAATAACTAATATCAGTTTCAGGATTATAGACTTGCCAATTTGTGTTGGTCGTAAAGCTAATTGCTGTATTAAATGCATCAATAGGATTAACTCCTACAATATGCTGCGGATTAAATGGTAAATAGCCTTGCAATCTTAGCAAAAAATAGGCTAATAAAATGCCAAGAAAATTAAATTTTAGCAGAGAAGTAGCATAGGTTTTCCAATGCATGCCTTGTTTTGGCTGTACTGTGCAAAACTTATAAATTAACTGTTCAACAGGAGATAAAATAAAGTCTAACCCACAAGGCTCATGCAGGAAAACGCGCGCCATATATAAACCTACTGGCTTAATTAATAACCCTAGAATTCCCAGGTAAACTGCTAATTTTAAAAGCGCTATGCCCATTTTTAAAAAATCTCTGGTCTAAATAAAACAAATAATAAATAAATTAAGAGTAGAGCTACGATAATAGAACAAACTATATAAAAAACCATCAGCCAATCCTAAATAAATAGTCATAAAACTGAATTAGTCCTAAAAGCGCAATAAAAGATATAACAAGCAGCAAAATAAAGATGATATCCATATTATGTCTCTTTAGCTCCATTACTCAAAGGCTTATTATAACGCTCCCAAACCTGACTTCTCCCAAGTATGGAAATACCCAAATACCCCCGCACGATAAGCTCATTGTCATTTTGCAAAGTCATTTTGCCGCGATAAACCCTGCCTGATTTAGGATCTAAAATATGCCCATTTCCCCATGAGCCTTCTTTAGTAGGTTGCATACCCCAAGCAAAAACCATATTAGCAACTGGTTTATTTTTAAAAGGTAGAGGGCACTTTAGACAAACGCCAGTGTCACCTTGCTTTTTAAAGACTTGCATAATCCGCGCTTGCAATACGCCATTTACTTTTTCGATTTTAATTATTACCCGCTCTTTGCCCGTCTCTTCATCTCTTGAAAGCCATAATCCTTCTGGGCTACTAGCATATGCTAAAGATTGCACCAATAACAACAACAGCAAAAGTTTAGTCCTCATGTCATTTCCTCTCCAAAATTGCTAACTGCTGGCGTAAATCTTCAATCTCATCTAGTAATTCTAGCGCAAGAACTACGCCTGGCAAGTTAACACCTAAATCTTGATGTAAACGACAAGCTGATTCAATTTTTCTTAGGGATTCTTGATCAATTAGCGCTTCATGTCTCTCGTCAATTACTTCAAATAAACCATACTCTTGCATTTCATTTAACAATTCAGCGGAAATATTAAGCTCTTCTGAAACTTCAACTAAGGTATAGGTTGCGTCTTCATCAAATACAACAGTAGTTATGTTTTTCATATGCCTTTTTAACTCCTTTCCCATATTTCTCTTGGGTTAAACTGTAAGTCACGCTGCATTTGTTCATATAATTTTTTAGCATGCTCATCTTTTGCAAGAGGCACAACGACTTTTAGTAAAACTAATTGATCCCCTGCTACTTTTCCTGGTAACCCGCGCCCTTTCAAACGCAATTGTTGCCCGGTTTGCGAGCCTGCGGGAATTTTTAAATCAACGCGCCCGCCCAAGGTTGGGACCTTAACACTAGCACCTAATGCAGCCTCCCAGGGAGTAATTGGGAGAGTTAAATAAATATCTTTTTCTTTAACATCAAAATATGGGTGCTGATGAAAATGTACGGTTAAATAAAGGTTCCCATTCGGGCCATTATTATATGAAGGCCCGCCTTTACCTAATAAACGAATTTTATGTCCTGCAACTATGCCTGGCGGAATTTTAACCTGCAAGGTTTCTGTGTTTACTACTTTCTCACCTTGGGCATTGACATGCGGGTATGGTATTTCTACTTGTCTTGTGGTGCCTTTATAAGCTTCATCTAATGATAAAGTAATATTAGCATTGTAATCTTCACCTTTCATTTGCGCTTGCTTATGTCTCCCAAAGCCAAATAAAGATGAAAGCAAGTCTTCATCAAAGGGAGAGGATCCTCTGGCTGATTGGTTGGTATAACTATAAAAAGGATTGCCCTCTTGCCCACTAAATTGCTCTTGCTGGCCAAATTGATCGTATTCGGCACGTTTTTTAGGATCCTTTAATACTTCATAAGCTTGACCTAATTCCTTAAACTTCTCTTCAGCATCAGGCTCTTTATTAATATCTGGATGGTATTTGCGTGCAAGACGCCTATAAGCCATTTTAATATCTTTATCGCTGGCGCCCTTAGTAAGCCCCATAACGTCATAATAGTCGCGTGCTTTTGTCATATAATAAAATGCTTAAATTGAGATTGAATGCATATCTTACCCAAAAAATCTTTATAAAATCCATGAAAATTAATGTTGGTTCCAAAGCCTAGCATCTCTCAGCTCACACTGATATTTTCGTCAACATATTCGTGAATAAAAACGGTAGCTACTCCCCAACTCATATTTATTTGGGTCTTTAGCTTAACTTTAAACATCCTGGTGCTTAATTTTTTACTAACAGTAATTATGGTGGCAAATTTTACGGTGCGATCAATTTTCTCGTTCAATAGTTGCCAAGTATTGCCAACAAATGCTGTTGAATTGATAAATATTAGGTTTGCATCTTCTATGTTCACATTAAGAAAATCATCACAAATAAATAACACCTTTTTTGCATTAGTTTGATATTCCGGCAAGCGTAATAAATGCTCTTGTTGCTTAACTGCGGCTATATACAAGCCATTAAATAATTCAATTCCGCAATATAATTGCATATCATAAACAAGAGCACATGATATTACTGCTTTCCCAATTCCACAGCCTAAATCATAAAAACGGGTATTCGCATTTGGATGCGTAAGCGAGATCAAAGCGATAAATGATAAAAAATCTATCTCTCCATAGGTATACTCGAATGCATCATTTTCTTGCCTTTCACGTTTTGAAATCCGAAAGCCATCTACCGTAGAAAAAATTTTGTCAAACTCTGCGCTATGCTGCTTAAGGTTTAGAGCCTTTAACCAGGAACTTATTTTGTATTGTTTAAGGAAATATCTATATGTAGGCAAAATTGAGATTATTATAAAAAATGCCAAAATCCCAATTAAATACTTTAGCATACTAAATCTTCGAGCATGGGCTTAATAGAGCAGTTTGCCACCTAATTTGCTTTTTCACAAACCCTATCCTAGAGTTAATTATGTTGTTAATGGTAAAAGTGTTCGCCGTCTTTTATCAATTTTCTACTTAAAACTTTATGGAGACTAAAATGAATCCTTTTGAATACAACAGCAATCAACGTCAAAATCAACAAAGCTTTGGCCGTAGTGAAGGTTTACAAGCTAAGAAATCGGCTAAAAAAGCCAAAAAAATTGGTCGTGCTAAATTAGCTTCTAGAAAACAAAGACCTTCTCAAAGAGAAATTTAATAACCCTGTTAATTAAAAGCCCAATTTTTATTGGGCTTTTTTTTGGGCAAAAAAAAGCCACGCTAAACGTGGCTTTACCCGGCAAATATCTAAGATTGAGTGTTAGTGGCTGCAGCACTAGCTTTCTTAGTTGTATCTGCTTGTTTGTGGTGCTTTTTGTTATGATGTGCACGATGGTGTTTATGATGATTATGGTGTTTATTATGATGGCGGCACTCATGATCCTTTACAACCACCGGCTTATCATTTGGCATTGGTTGCATAGACAGCATATCATTATTACAAGCTGCAACTAAAACCATTGCACTCCCAGCTATTAAAACTTGGGCAAATCGTTTTTTAAAAGACGCATCCATTTGTATTTCTCCACGTTTATTGATCAATATTAATATTTTTATACTATTTACCTAGTACACTATAGTTATAAACCTTTTTAGCAAATTTTCCAACTAAAGTTAAAAAATTCTTTATTGAATATGCTAAACTAGGCGAACTAAAAATAATTATTTGCAAATATTATGAGCGACTTTTGTAAATTAGGTTTAGCTGTTACTGAAACTGAAGCGCAAGCAATCTTTGATTTATCCCAAAAAATTGATAAAAATTTTGACGCAGCATGTAGGCTTATTCTTGCAGCTTCAGAAGGCCGCGTTATTTTAACTGGCATGGGTAAATCAGGACATATTGGGCGCAAAATTGCCTCAACTTTTGCAAGCCTTGGTACTCCTGCTTTTTTTGTGCATCCTGCTGAAGCTACTCATGGTGATCTTGGCATGATAACGAAAAAAGATATATTAATAATTATTTCATACTCAGGTAACACCCCTGAGATTTTATCTCTCCTCCCAAGCATAATAAGACTCAACGTTCCTATTATTGCTTTAACAGGCAACCTTGAATCACCACTTGCCAAATCTGCCACTGTTACTTTACACATTGGAGTAGGCAAAGAAGCTTGTCCTTTTGGGTTAGCGCCTACAACGAGCACTACGGTAACTTTAGTTATGGGAGATGCATTAGCTATTGCCCTACTTAACTCTAAGGGTTTTACCAAAGAAGACTTTGCCAACTCGCATCCTGGAGGCAACTTGGGTAAAAAACTCCTCCTTAAGATTGATCAAATCTGGCAAACTGGTGAGGCGATTCCCAAAGTAAAAGCTGCTACTTGCATTAAAGATGCATTAGAAGAAGTTACCGCCAAAAGATTGGGTATGACTTGTGTTGTTAACCACAATGATGAATTAGTTGGAGTATACACCGACGGGGATATTAGGCGCACTTTAAACAAACAAGTAGATATCCACAAAACTCCAATCGCAGAAGTTATGACCGTAAATTGTAAAACTACACAGCCTGGTACGCTTGCAGCAGAAGCCTTATCTGTAATGCAAACGAACAAAATAACCTCATTAATAGTTGTAGATGATAAAAAATCCATTCAGGCAATTGTCCATTTACATGATTTATTACGTGCCGGAGTTATTTAAGATGCAAGAATACTTAACTTTACCTTATTATGCCAAAGCAGAAAAAATTAAATGCTTTATTACTGATGTCGATGGTGTGCTGACGGATGGCGCCATTATTATTGATAATCATGGTAATGAGTTACGATCTTTTAACGTCCAAGATGGCATGGGGCTAAAATTGCTCATGTTAAGCGGAATTGAAGTTGCTGTAATAACTACTTCTAAATGTGAGGTTATAGATCATCGCATGCGCCAACTTGGGATAACTCATTACTTTAAAGGCCAATATAATAAAGAAAATGCCTTTCTTAAACTGCAAGAAATTTTGCAGATTGACTTTGAATCTTTTGCCTATATTGGTGATGATTTACCTGATATTCCAATTATGCAGCAAGTAGGCTTAAGCTTTGCTGTTGCAAACGCTGTTCCTGAAGTAAAAGCCTCCGCTACCATTAAAACCACAGCAAAAGGTGGGAGTGGCGCAGTACGGGAAGCATGTGATTTCTTATTAACTGCGCAAAATAAAACCGCCACTGCCATTAAAAAATATTTATCCTTATCATGAATTTAGCGAGCACATTTTTATTATCAATAATCTTAGTCATAATGGGTGTTTTAGGATGGTACTTTGGCAGTATTGATTCAAAGCCTAGGGTATCTGAGCAGTCTTTGTCTGTTTTACCTGATATTATTTTACACGAAGTTAATTTATTTGAGTTTAATGAAATTGGCAAAGTTGCAAGAAAAGTAACTGCTACTAAATTAACGCATATTCCTGATAATGATCAGTATCATTTTAATGATCCAAATATTCATTTTCACGACCATGAAAATAAACTCTGGCACTTGGTTTCTAAGTACGCTACAACAAAACAAGGGTTTGAAGCTGTAGTTTTTGAAGGGCAGGTATTAATGCAAGAAATTAATCCCAAAGATCCTGGGCCATTTAATTTAAGCACCGAATACTTGACGTATCTGCCTAAAAAAGCCCAAGCTTATACAGATGCTGCTGTTGAGATTAAGCAAGTTGGGCATACCATTAATGCAAAGCAAGGGATGAAAGCCGATCTTAATACTAAACATATTTTACTCCGTAGGGCAAAAGCGGTATTGTTGCCTAAATCTCATATGTAGGGATAAGAAAGTTATATGAGCAATATCCTTCAAGCAATAAATTTAAAAAAATCATTTAAACACCGCGCTGTTGTAAATAATGTTAGCATATCTGTTAAAAGAGGATCATGTGTTGGCTTATTAGGACCTAACGGAGCTGGTAAAACTACTTGTTTTTATATGATAGTAGGTCTAATTGCTTGTGATGAAGGCAAAATTATTTTAGGCGACAAAGATCTTACTAATTTACCTATTCATAAAAGAGCGCGCTTGGGAGTTGGTTATTTACCCCAAGAGCCGTCAGTATTCAGAAAAATGACGGTTGCCAATAACATTATGGCAATTCTTGAGTTATGCAATAATCTCTCTAAAGCTCAGCGCATCCAAAAACTGGAGAGTTTATTAGTTGAGTTTCGTATTACCCACTTAAGAAATAGTTTAGGGTTAAGTCTCTCAGGCGGCGAAAGGCGGAGACTGGAAATTGCCCGTGCTTTAGCAACTGAACCCAGCTTTATCTTACTTGATGAACCTTTTGCTGGGGTTGATCCTATTTCGGTAATTGATATTAAGCTCATGATTAAACACTTATGCGAAAAAAATATCGGGGTTTTAATTACTGATCATAATGTAAGAGAAACTTTAGAGATCTGTGAGCGCGCTTATATTGTTAACCAAGGTCAGGTATTGTGTGAAGGCAGCTCCCAAGAAATCTTAGAGAATTCTAAAGTAAGGGAAGTATATCTTGGGGAAGAGTTTACTTTGTAATCTTCCACTTAATATTACAACCTAAGCTAGGCTTTTGCAGCGTTGGTAAAGGCTTAGAAAGCAATAAACAATCAAGCGCTGTGCGAATAGACTCTCCGGTTATTGGGATATCGTTGCCTGGTCTTGAGTCATCCAGCTGGCCACGATAAACCAAAGCTAATTTTTTATCAAACAAGAAAAAATCTGGTGTACAAGCTGCATGATAGGCTTTCGCTACTTCTTGAGTTTTGTCAAATAAATAAGGAAAAATATAACCTGTTTCTTTTGCAACTTGTTGCATGTGCTGCGGCGAGTCTTCAGGATATTGTTCAATATCATTCGAATTAATAGCAATAAACCTAACTCCTTTAGGTTGATAGTCTTTAGCAAGTGCTACTATGCCTTTATTTGCATGCTTTACATAAGGGCAATGATTACAAATAAACATAATAAGAGTTGCTTTCGGATGTTCTTTTTTGCCTAAACTTATCATTTTGCCACTAGCTACATCTTCTAAATAAAAATGTGGCGCACAAGTACCAAGTGCTAACATATTTGAAGCAGTTTTAACCATAAACTCCTCGCGTTACCAATGTAAGTAAATTCCTTTTGCCGCAGCTTCATTAACTACATCTTGCTGCTGTTTATTGGCAGATACCCAATAATTGCCCATGTTACTTAAAGCAAATTTAGCCCGCGGATACACACAGACATCCAAAAACTGGCCACAATCAACTTTTTGGATAAAATCGTTTACTTTTGTGTGGCATTCAAACTGTAAATTTGCTAGATCAGAAGCAAATGCTGACCAATTACCACCAGCCAAATACACCAAAAAATTAGGCGCCATAAATTCGTCTTCGGTAAGTAAGCGTTTAATTTCTACTTGCTCAGTACCATGATTATAAATAATAAAAAGTCGCTGCTCCCCAAGCTTATTCAAAACCAAGTTGCCTTGATAAAATTGAAAATCTTGCGCCTCACAGCCATGGGGAAATATATTTTGAGCCCAGCCAAAAGTTGCGAGAAAAAAACTCCACAATATTAATGTCAATTGCTTATACATTGCAGTAATACCCTCTCATTTTATTACCCTTTACGCCTAAGTCCCGCGGACAATCCCGCGATCAAGTCGTGGGAGCGGGACTTAGGTTATTGAGATCTAGTTTGTGAGATGCACTATCAACAGATCCTATGCTCGGTGCATTATTATACGCGATTTGATCATAGGATAATATGTCCTATAAATACTTGATGACAAATAAAGCACTACATAGCCAAGCGATAACAAGACACAAATAGAGTTAGCATCTGGATATTGCCACAACAAACAAGCAGAACTTATGCCATAAATACATGAAAAAACATGCATACAGATCTTGAGTGGCCGCGATTCGGTTAAATAATCAAGTCTAGATGGATAAACATATTTAACTGGCACAAAAATGAGAATACATAAAATTAGTAAAGTTAAGAGGTTAAACAATGCAGCGGTATTAAAGATAAACATATAAAATAAAACTATATTCCAATAGCACGGAAACCCTTTAAAAAAGTGATCTGGGGTCTTAGCATCAATCTGACAAAATTGATAAGCTGAGGTCATAATAATTGTAATTAATAAAGGGATTGTATATGGCGTAGGAAGCATGTCAGGCTTTATATAAAAGAAAAAACATGGTGTTATTACATAATTTAAATAATCAACCATATTATCTAACAAGGCCCCGTCTATGTTAGGTAATACTGTCTTAACATGAACCATGCGCGCTAAAGTACCATCAACTGCATCAATAACTACGGCAATTGCCATAAACCAAAGAGCTGCGACGTATTGATGTTGATAAATATTAATGAGAGTCATCATACCGGCACACGCCGCAGTTGCAGTAAATGCATGCACCAACCAAGCCATCAAAACTCTAATTGGATGTGGTTTAAGTTCTAACATTACGTACTCAAGTAAAATTAAAGTGTCAGCCTAAACTAGGAATGGGGATTTTATCGCGATCTTTTGTTAAATGTCGAGAGCATTTTTTGTTGCATTTAATTTGCGTTTATCTTTTTTTTTACTCATAATAACTGTCGATCAAACAAAACTATATGCGCATGGATATTATTAATTTACCTTTTGAAGAACCATTAACTTTAACAGTTAATGGTGTAGCTATTAAACTTGTTACCTTTCGCACGTTAGAGCACGGGAACATTAAATTTGGGATAGATGCGCCGCGCTCTCTTAAAGTTAATCGCGAAGAAGTATACCTTGCTCTTAATGCAGAAGAAAATAATTCGCAAGATTAAGTAAATTACAATGAGTCGTCTTCTAGACTACACATTGGTATTTTTTTACTAACTCCATCGAGGTTTGTCATATCGGTAGCT
The DNA here is from genome assembly GCA_001804735.1 of Legionellales bacterium RIFCSPHIGHO2_12_FULL_37_14. Lineage (GTDB taxonomy): Bacteria > Pseudomonadota > Gammaproteobacteria > Legionellales > Legionellaceae > 2-12-FULL-37-14. Next base: position 50,151 of record MHBC01000014.1, read on the forward strand.
TTAACCTCTTCAACGTCCACGTGCGCAAAAAGACTGAGTGCACAAACCTTTTTGCGCCTTGCGATGTAATCTGGTGATTTTTCATCAGCTGTACTGGTCACAGGCTTACCAAACTTGCAATAACGCCCTACATATTTATCAGCAGGCTCAGCGGTTAATTGATTAATTTTCACTAATGTTGCATAAATATCATTATCAATTTTTCCCATGCCTTGAATACTCGCTCTTTTTACAGGGAGAGGAGAATTACGTCTATCATAACTATTAATCTCAAGAGTCACATTTGCCGGAATAAGATCCGGATTTTCGGTAAAAAAATCCTCTAAATCTTGCAAAATAGCATCTTTATCATCATTAAATCGAAAAATAATATTATCATTAGGATATTGCTGCGCCGCAGTGTGCATTTGGGCATAGACCATGGGAACTTTGTCATCATACACAAAGTACTGTCCTTCACACTCCAACAATGTGCCTAATAAGAATGGATTAAATTCTGCAGCCAGGTAATTTTCGGCTATTTTTTGGATAGTATCAAAAGCAAAACCATTTCCATTACCATAAGCATTTTTAGCTTCAGCAATGAGATCTTGTCTATTAGAACCTACAAAGAAAACTTGCTTATCACACTTATCTCGGCGAATGGAATTCAAAAATGCAGCATTTTCACGAATAGTTAATGCTACTACCTTCTCTTTCTCTCTAGGATCTACTCTTTCCTGGTGAGTTGTATTAAAGGCAAAGCTTCCGTCATAATCTAGACTATAACAAATTACAGTTTTCTTAGGATTAAAAATGGTAAGTTGCGAGTTAGGAGTTGGCATTTGTTACCTCTTTTTTAAGTAAATAACTTTCATTATAACATCATTTATGCTATTATGCAAATAAATTAATCATCATGATTATATTTAGCTCAGATTTCTTTTCTTCTTTTATCTACAAAAATATAGTAAAATGTTTGGCCTTTAAGCTAGAACAGGCACACGCTGTTGTTATTTAAAAAATATTGCGTCAATATAATACTCACTTTAGGCTTGTGTTTTGCGTTTTCCCATAGCGCCCAATTGCCCAATCATATGCCAATTCACATGTCAACCCAAACTTCCTCTGTTTGGGAGGTTATGCGCTCACAGTTTATCCTTGACCACCAAGTAAATCGTCCCGAAGTGCAACGCCAACTTAAATGGCTTGCGGCGCATCCTCAATATATTAGCCAGCTTTCCCAATCAAGACCTTATATTTATCACATTGTAACTGAAATAAAAAAGCGCAAAATGCCTGGGGAAATCGCTCTTCTACCTTTAATAGAGAGCGCTTTTGACCCTTTTAGCTATTCTAAGGTTGGCGCAGCAGGGCTTTGGCAAATAATGCCCCACACTGGTAAGGAATTAGGGCTAAAAAAAGATTGGTGGACTGATAATAGAAGAAGCATAGCTCCTTCAACCAGAGCTGCCTTAAATTATTTGGGCTATCTAAATCATTTCTTTAACGGCAACTGGGATTTAACTTTTGCCGCCTATGATGCAGGAGAAGGCACCGTTTTGCGCGCTATTAAAAGAGCTGGACAAAACCAAAAACAAGGTAATTATTGGACTATAGCTTTGCCGCACGAAACGCGTATGTATGTACCAAGGCTTTTAGCCTTAGCAGAAGTCATTGCGCACCCAGAGCGTTACAATGCGCATCTTCCCCTTATTCCACATAAACCTTATTTTGAAGAAGTCAAAATCAATAATCCTATAGATTTAAATCATGCAGCTAAACTAGCTGGCATGAGTTATAACGAATTAATTAAGCTTAATCCTGGTTTTAATCGTTGGACGGCGTCTCCTAATGAACCTTTTAAACTCCTTATTCCTAAAACTAATGTCGATCAATTCTATCAAAATTTAGCCATCTCAACTAGGCGCCTAGAGCGTCAGCTGACCTATCATTATGTGCAAGCTGGCGATACGATAAAATCTATTTCTAAACGTTACTACACAACTGCAAACTTAATTCGCACTCTTAATCAACTGAGTGATGAAGAGTTAAAACCAGGACAAAAGTTACTTATCCCAATAGAGCAGCTCTACATTGAACACCAACATCCAATAAGCCAACCATTACCTCAACTTCCTGAGCTCATTAAAGTTGTGCACATCGTCCAAGAAAATGAATATTTGGATGATATTGCAAAAAAATATAAAACCTCCCCGGAAATGATCCTTGAATGGAACCATTTAACGCAACAAGCTTTTCTGAAGAAAAATCAACAGCTAATCATTTGGAAAAAACCTTGAGATTTTATTTGCTATTTACAGGAGGTAAATTTAATAACCTTGGATACATGATTCATGTAATTTGATGTTTAAAACATCATTTTACATTGCATTTTGCTGTTGTCAATCGCGTTTTGCTAGGTTAACAGGGCCTACGCATGAAAAAACAGTTGACTTTTACGCGAACGTTAGCGTTACCGTCTGCGTTACCGCTCTAATCTCGGTAACGCAGACGGTAACGCAATCGTTCACGAAAGAGGCAGTCTGTTTTTATGCGTAGGGCATGGCTAGGTTAATAAGCACCAATATCAATAGTCTTTAACTTAACCTTAAAAACTCGTCCTGCGCGTAAAACATCAAGGGTTACTTTAGTACCAACTTTTTGTTTAGAAAAATATGAGTATAAAGCATCGTAATTAACTATTGGATGATTATCTACCCCAACTATAATATCTCCAAGCTGAATGCCTCCCCACATAGCCCGTCTTGTTCCTCTAAGCCCTGCTTTTTGCGCAGGAGATCTTGGTAAAACATCAGCAATCAAAACCCCATTATGCACATTTAAACTATGGGCAACATAAGCTGGAATCCTTGTTATACCAATTCCTACCATCACTATGCGCCCATGTTTAATTATCTCGGGTACAATTTTATTAAGGTCATCTGCAGAAGTTGCAAAACTTACGCCCGCTGAAGTGCCTGATTTAGAATAAATTGCTGTATTCATACCAATTAGCTGCCCTTTACTATCTAATAGAGGGCCTCCCGAATTACCTGGATTAATGGCTGCATCTGTTTGAATCATATCATGCATAGTAACCCCTCCCTCGCCGGGTACTTGTCTTCCTAAAGCTGATATAACTCCTACAGAAAGGCTATGATCAAGTCCAAATGGGTTCCCGATGGCAATAGCTTTTTGCCCAACTAATAACTCGCTACTTTTGGCTAATACAAAAGGTTTAATCTTATTTAAGGTGAGCGCAGCTTTTTTAGGATCTATGCGCAAAACTGCTATGTCTTTATATGGATCAACACCAATTATCTTAGCTCTATATGTAGCATTTTCCATACTAACAGCTAACCTATCTGCACCATTTACAACGTGAAAATTAGTAACAATATAGCCTTCTTTATTCCAAACAATGCCCGATCCTGATCCTGCTGCAACATCAAAAATTTGTCTTGATGAATTCATATAAGTAGCTAGCTTATGCACATAAACAACGTTGGGGGAATACTGTTGAAAAATCTCTACGGTATTACGCTCGTTAGGCAAAAGCTGATTAGTTTCAAGAGCATATAAAGAAGAAGATAAAAGCAAACAAAGACAAAAAAATAATCTTAATATCACAACACACCTCTAAAACTTTTAAACTAAATGGTAACTCCCCAGGTACGTCATCCCGACCCAGAGCGCTAGCGTGGGGAGTTACACTAAATGCAATAGCTGTGAGTGATATTCTACTACAAAGTAACGACAAAACATTTGGTAAGATTCAACCTCAGGCCAAATTTCTGTCACATCACTACACATACGCAGCATTTCAGTTTCGTATAAATTATAATACTGCAAACGCAAAAATGGTCTTAGATCATACACGCTCGGTAGATTTTTTACAATTACTGTGCCATTTTCTTGCCACTGGGTGATCTCTTGTTGGGTAACTAAATCATCCCCGTAATTCAGCGAAGATAGTTTGTCTTGAATTAGTTTCATCATTGCTGTCCTTGGCTTTATGCAAATCATTTGATTGCCGTCTAACAAAGACTCTTCCATTAAAACAAGATGCGTATGAACTTCAAATTTAAAACAACACAAAAAATCTAAAAAGCTAGCATTTATATCTTTAGCAATTTGCCCTTCTCCTAGCCAACGCTTAATTTCATGTCTAAACATATTTACGTATTTTGCTTCAATCTCATCCAAAAACTCTTCTTCAGAATTTTGATGGGGAAAAACATAAGCAGTATTATCAGTTTGTAACATACGATATTCAGGAATCTTGGCGTCATTAAATTGGGTGCTAAGAAAAGTTAAGAAGGCAGGTGTAGGTTTTAATACCAGAATCTGCCAATTACTGGGCTGCATGACGCTCTCCTTGATTTTAATTATTCCCTAAGGGATACAACCAAAAACAATACTCACATCAACAACCAACTTCTGAAGTGAGAGGTAACTCTCTATCTCGACATTACGTTATAAAATTAAACCAACTATAAAATTTAAGCCTAGATATTAAGAGTAGACAAGCATTCTGATAATTGCAAGTATTTTCCGGCATTTTTTTTTACTTTTAGGAACACCCTCAACTTTACGCATGTTTTTGGTTCACAAAGGAAGTATTTATGCGAGTTGAGTTGTGCTAAAACTATTGCATCAAAAGCCTTCCTTCGTATATCCTCTCAATCCAATTTGTTTAGTTACGTTAGCATAATGAATCAACATGAACCCATGAAATCTTACCAAACACAACTTGGTCAATATAGAATTAAAAACATAAAAAACACTATAGCAATAGCCTCTGGCAAAGGCGGTGTTGGTAAATCCACAGTTGCGGTTAACCTTGCTGTTATCCTTGCCCAAACTGGCTTAAGTGTTGGTTTGCTAGACGCTGATATCTATGGACCAAGCATTCCTTTAATGCTTAACCTTAAGCAAAAAGCTAGTATTCAAGCTGAAAAATATAAACCCCTTGAAAAATATAACGTTCAACTAATGTCCATTGGATTTATTACCGAGTTTTCACAAGCGCTTATTTGGCGCGGCCCCATGCTAGCTAAATCGCTTATTCATATGCTTGACAAGACTGCTTGGCCTTGCCTTGATATTCTTATTATCGACTTGCCTCCTGGCACAGGGGATATTCAATTAAGCTTAGTCCAAAAAATTCCTTTAACTGCGGCGATTGTGGTTTCAACTCCACAAGCAGTTGCAACCATTGACGCTGATAAAGCTATTCAAATGTTTCATAAAACAAATGTACATGTTTTAGGCTTAATCGAAAATATGGCCACTCATACTTGTACTGCATGCGGGCATGAAGAAAATATTTTTGGCGATAAAGGTCTTGCAACATTATCCAAAAATTATAATCTGCCCCTACTAGGTAAACTCCCGTTAGATAAAAATATTCAAACAGGAGGCGAATTAGGCGAACCTACTGCAATTTGGCAAAATAGCGAGCTCGCTAACTTATGGCATAAAATTGCTCTAAAAGCTCTAGAAGAAATGCAAACTCTACCAATTTAGATATTAATTAAAATCCCGGTAACGTTCGTGACTCTATTGCAGGTACGGCTAAGGGAGATGATGGCGCAGGAACTGATCTTGCTCTCTTAGCTTGCAAAAAACTATTAGCAGCCACCTTTGGCTCTACTTTTTGCCGCGCCTTTAAAGCACGCTCTTTGCGATAATCATTAATTAATTGTTCTTGCCTTGCTATATTTAACTCTAATTGCTTATATTGAGCTCTAAATATCTCATTAGCTTCCGCAGCATTCTCAACTAAAATATTTTTATACAAAATTATTGCTGCTAATACCGAACGCTCTGTATAAAATGGATTTTCAGTACATTTTTCCCACCAGTTTTTGCGCATCTCTTTTAGAGGAGCTGGAGAAATCAAATTTTTAAGCTCATCTGGCAAGTGTTCAAATACTTCTTTTAATAAAGATAAAACGTCTTTTTTAGGAATAAAGATAGTAAGTAATGCGGCAAAAAAATCTGCCTGTCTACAAGTCAGGTGCCCATAATGCGTACTAGGAACATAAAGTTTAGTACCATGAAACACACCATTTACGAGAAATTTTCCATCAATATCTTCCCTGGCAAAACCAAAATCAATCAGTTTTATTTGTTTATTTGCATCAAACATTAAATTTTCTGGTTTTAAATCAAGATGCACAATAGGCTTTCTATTTGCTGAACTAATACCCGCATGAAGATCACAAACCTCAAGCAAAAATTGCGCGCTCCAATCAATTGACTCTAATAAATTAATTTTTTTACTATTAATTTTACGCTCTATATAGGAAAATAATTCTATCGGATAGTATTTTTGCAATTGATATACCTTAATATCCTTCCCCGCCTTTTCATCAGTAATATAACTTCCTAATAAAAAATCCTCATCTCCTCTTAAATAATATTTGGCTATTCTCCCAAACATTTTAGATCTAACTACCGGACTAATTATTGATAAGCCGGTATTTTTAGCTATTTTTTCTTCATTTTTAATATTGTTAAAGAAAGTAGGTGCTGTTAAAGATAAAATTGAATCTATAGAGATTTTAACGGCGATAGGTTTATAATTTTTAGTAATCCCAAGCTTTACTCGAGATAAATCTGATTGACCTAAGTTAATCTTACTCCCATAAAACTTAACATCCTCATTATTTTTAGCTGAAAGTAGTTTTACTAAGCCGGCTTTTGTTCTAATAAAAGAGTTAGCTAATCCGCTTATTTTTCTACTAAATTTTACATATAACAGATTTTCTTTAAAGTAATTCTCAGCAATAGCAAACGCTTGTTCGTGATTATTTATTGGCACAATGTTCCTAATTAAAACTATGGGCGGCGATTATATATTTATTGATTTGTGTTTTGCAAGGGTGCTTTTATTATTGTCAAACTATATCACCATCCCATAATGCATTTAAAAATACCTGCCATGCAGTGTTGTACTCCTAAATAAAAATCATTAACAAAAAGCGTAAACCCATTTTTTCAATACAGTGCTTAAAAATTGCATATGAATCAAAAATATTTTTCCCGTAGCACGCGGACCAAACAAAAAAAAATTTTCAATAAGTTTGGTAGCGGTAATATTCTTTATATGTCATAAATTAATAATTCCAAACATGTTATTGCTGATTATCTGGATTTACAGCATGATCGATGCTGAATATCAAAAAAAATAGCGGCTACGATGATATATCCTCACATGGCTCAAAAATATTTAAACGCTTGGCAAACAAATAATATCCAAGTAAAATCGCAGCCGTTGGGCCGTTAGCTCAGCTGGTAGAGCAGGTGGCTCTTAACCACTGTGTCATAGGTTCAAATCCTATACGGCCCACCAATCCTAGCTTGGGTTTCGAGCGATTTTCGAGCTGGTTAGAAAAGTGTAGTGTAGCAAATTTGTAACACTTTTCTTAAAGCCTTACACATGAAATCATGTTCAGACTTCCAATTCTGCTTGCAGCTTTACGTAAATGTTCACTCGAAAGATGAGCATAACGCAGCACCATATCAAAGCTTGACCATCCTCCCAATTGTTGCAACTCTTGTAAGCTTGTTCCATTTTGAACATGCCAACTTGCCCAGGTATGCCTTAGATCGTGCCAACGGAAAAACTCAATGTTTGCTCGCTCTAGTGCTTTTTTCCAAGCCTTCGTATTACATTGCTGAATGGGATTTCCTTTATACGTAAACACATATTCAGGATGAATTCCCATCCTATTTTTCAGAATGGTTAATGCATTGTCATTCAATGGTACAGGAATCGCCTTATTGGCCTTGGCTTGATCCGGATGAATCCAGGCATGACCTTTATTCAAATCAATATCTTGCCACTGCAAGCCTTTAACATTTGAGGCGCGTAAACCTGTTGCCAAACTGAATACCGCCATATCTCTAAGATGTGATGGTAACTCTTTCAATAAACGACCAGCCTCCTCTATGGTTAACCATCGAATGCGTTGATTTTTCTCATGCCTCATTCGAAATACAGGCACCTTATCTAACCATTCCCACTCTGTATGAGCTTTTCGCATGATCGCTCTCATTACCTCGAGCATCCGATTCACGGTGGCAGGACTAACCCCACTTGCCTCTCGCATATTTGCGATGTGATCAATGGTATCTCGAGTGATCTCATGCAATTGGTGGTTTCTTAAATGTCTATCCAACCACCGCAAATGCATCTTGTCTTTTTCAAGACTGCGTTTATGCCCATTTTCGCTCAACCAACGTAACACAGCATCTTTCCAAGAATAAATTGCTTTATTCTCAAGCTTCTCGATGGCCCAAAGTTCAGCTTTAAGCCTATCGTGATACTCCTGGGCAGCTATTTTGTTACTAGTCCCAGTGCTGCGCTGTATTCTCTGTCCATTGTGGGTGAAACTAATCCACCACACGGTGTTTCTTTTGTAAAGCGCCATTGTTTTTCTCTCCTACTTATAGCGCCTTGCGATGTAACACCGCAAGCGTACTGCGATCGCATGTAATCGACAAGATCTTGTTCAATGAAAATCCATTTTTTTCCAATCTTCACACCAGGAATTTCTCCAGATGAGGTCAAGCGCCTCACTGTTTCTTTATGCGCACCGAGAAAAATAGATGCTTGCTCTATGTCGAACGTTTTCATGTTTAATTCCCAGTCATAATAGGGGATTGAGCCCTGAGGATGATCTGATAAAGCCGCACAAGCTGATACTCAGATGCAAAATTAGTTGGGAGCTGTTCTCCTAAATAAATATACTGCATTGTCTTAATTGAAGAATCAGTCAGATCTGCAATGTCTTTGAGATTATAGTTCGTCGATTCAAGTAAATATTGAACGATGCTCTGGTAAATTTTTATCTTGCAATGAACGGCCATCATGTGACTCCTTATTTTTATTAAAACATTAATGTTTCTTTATAATAACAACATTGTTATTAATTTAAAACTATATTGTTTTAATATTCAAATTTTGTTTTAAGTAAATTTGTTTTGATATACAATTTTGTATCTATTAGTGGTTGAGGATGTTTATGGAAGCAGAATATTTAGTGCTTAATCAGGAACAGCAAAGCAGCATTGCAGAAAATTTGACGACGCTGATGAAGTCGAAAAAAATAACAGAAACCAAGGTTTCGCAGGATCTTAATATCCCCGTTATGACAGTCAGGCGTTTATTGTCAGGTGAAACCATGGATCCGCGTGTCTTCACATTAAAAACCATTGCTGATTATTTTAATGTATCCCTTGACGCATTGGTGGGTACACAGAGGTTAATGCCCCATGAAATGAATCAACCCTCTAAGCCTATCTTTGTTCCTGTATTCGATTGGGATCAAGCAAAAGATTTTAATGCGATTGATTTGAGCAATTGGAAATCTTGGATTCCTGTGACCATCAGACAGGATGAACAGATCAGTCAACGAGCCTTCGCGCTAGAAAGCAGACCCTCTATGTATCCGCCTTTTCAGCCAGGGACGATTTTTATTTTTGATCCGGATTTAAAACCATCAGACGGCGATCTCGTCCTTGTCAATTTACGTGCAAATCACGAACTCACCTTACGAGATCTTTCGATTGATCCACCAGATTGGACTTTACGATCGGTGAGTCAAGCCGCTAATGTGCTGAATTTCTCTAAAGAAGAGCACGATTTGATTGCCGTGGTTGTTTTGACTCTTTTTTATAATAGGAAGTTGAATGCGACGTAAAGGAGCTTCAAATGGATTTGGCGCAACCCTTAAAAATGATTTGTAGTTATATGAGTAAGCCGTTTAAAAAGTCAAAAATTGACAAAGAGTTCTTTATTTTGTATAAAATAGTCGATTCTTATTCAACGGAGTTTGAAGAGCATTACCGTGTGCAGTGCATCAATACGAAGGTGATACTTGAGTTAACAGTCGAAGACCTTGTGTTTTATCTTTATATTTTATATGGATTGCATCCTGTTCAAGCCTGCTTTATCGGTATTGAATATGCGAAGCTGTGGAAAACCAGAATGCTCGATCCGGAAAATCATGGGAAGCCTCTTAACCCAATGGGGAGGTATGCGGGATATCGGTACGGTAGTTTGAACTTATTATACCAAAACAGGAATGGCCTTTTGGGATTTGTTTGTTTAAACAGTGGTGAGGAGTTTCTCATGGATCCACGAGACATCGCACTTTCTAGAGAATTGATAGAAGAGTTTGATGTCGCGCATGCATTTTGTATTGGTGTGATGGCTGGAAACAAGATGATCAATCCAGTTGTTCAATCCCGACACGTGGTGAGGCCCTCGTTAAGGTTGGTAAAAGGGTAATATATGAGTGCAAATGAGTCGTCGATACAAACACAGGTTACTCGCCCGCAGCAGTACAATGTTCTCGTTTTTATGAGCATGCTCTATATGAGTATCATGCTCTGTAATGCCATTTTAACGAACCGGTATATTGGCAGCGACAGCCTGTTTGTCTTAGGTGGAACCTTCACTTCGCCTTTTATTTTTGTTTTGGACGATATCATTGCAGAAATTTATGGATACAAAATCACAAGAGCACTGATTTTGTCTGGATTTGTTGCACAAACGATTTTTGTGATGATCTGTCAGTTAGTGATCCATGCACCCCATCCTTCATTTTTTCAAGCACAGGCTGTTTATGCTTCTGTCTTAGGGGCATCGCTCTTTCGGATTAATGTGAGTGGGTTTATTGCCTACATTGCTGCTAACTTGGTGAATTCATACATTCTGACTCGATGGAAGGTGTTACTGAAAGGTCGTTATTTTTGGCTGAGAAGCTTAGGGGCTTCGAGTATTTCAGAGGCTTTATATTCATTGATTGCAATCGTCATGATGGAGCTTGCATCCATTCCGTTAAAAAGCATTTTTCAGGTGGTTGTACTCAGTTTTTCAATTAAAGCCCTATACAGCATTGTGTTGGCAGGGCCATCAAATCTACTCGTCAATTACCTTAAAAAGCTGACAGGGATGGACGTATACGATTTTCCGGAGCAATTTACACCCTTTAAATATACGAAAAACGAACAGGTGGTTGTTTATGATTAAAAAAGTTGTTTCAGGTGGACAGACGGGGGTTGATCAAGCTGCACTTGCTATGGCGGTCAAAGCAGGCATTGAGATTGGTGGTTGGTGTCCGAAGGGTGGACTGGATGCGAATGGCATAAACATACGTACTGTCTATCCTGTATTAAAGGAGGCATCTACATCGATACCAGACGAGCGTACCCGATTAAACATTGAAGATTCAGATGGCACACTCATTATTGTCCCGCGCATGCCGCTCCCTCCATCCATTGTGGATGGCACAAAACTAACGATTGATTATGCAGCAGAAAAAAACAAACCCCATCTTGTGGTTAGCCTGTCTGATAAGCGTGGGGCGGTTGATAAGATATTGGGCTGGATTGAGCAGCATCACATCAGTGTATTAAACGTAGGGGGGCCGAGAGAGTCTAGTTGGCCTGGGGTACATCGAGAGACTTGTGAATTACTGGGAGAGGTGTTTTTAGCATTGCGGCCTCGCGTTCATTTAAGTAAGTTGTGATGAAGGACAACAAAAACGATGTAGAAACTTGTCACAAACACGCAACAAAACCATGCGCTGAGAAGTAAAACAAAGGCAATACAGTGTAAAATGATTCCTGAAAATCAGTGCATCACTAGTCAAGAAACATGAGCCATACACACCTTTCGCAAGAAACTTCTTGCTGGCGATGGCCCTTGCGTGGATTCAGTTTTAGAGCTTTTATGAGAAAAATTTTGGGTAAAAGTGCGGTGAAGGAGTGATGAACTCATCCTGTTTTGTAAGCGCTTGAAATATATTAATTTTTTATTGTGTTCTTTCTGATCTTCACCACCGGTTCACCGTAATTGATGCATTAAGAAAATAATTAACAATTTAGCTCAAAACCCTCTTCCACTGCTATAACATTTCTCTCACGCTGAGTTTGACTAAAAAACAAGCGATTAGTAACTAAGTAATTAATTCCTATTGCAAATAAACCAATGCCAGTTAAGGCGATTAATATATTTTTAATAATTATTTTCCAA
>MHBC01000015.1 GCA_001804735.1 Legionellales bacterium RIFCSPHIGHO2_12_FULL_37_14
AGGGGTAACAAGACAGATTTTGAATTTAATAGAACAAAAAAAAGTTAAATCACCCTCATCCCCAACCCTTCTCCAGCAAGCGGGAGAAGGGAGCCTTTATGATTTATTAAGACGGGACAGCCCTGGGGATATTTAATCTACATCTTCTGAATAAATACTTGATGTGCTATAAGCTTATCTTTTGCAGTAGTAGCCTCTAAAAGCTTTTCGCGTTCTTTGGTGATTATTAGAGGTGGAGCATTGTTAATGAATTCGGAGTTGTTTAACTTATTGGTTATAAAGTTAATATCTTTATCTAATTTAGCCATTGCTTTATCAAGCCTTAAAAGTTCTGCGTCTTTGTCAATTAAGCCTGCGAGCGGAATAAGGATTTCTACTTCGCCAAGGATAGCAGAAGCAGAAGCAGGGGGAGTATCTTGTTGGTTAAATAGCGTAATGCTATTAAGTTTGCATAAATTAATTAATAAATCATGAAAATTAACTATGCGTTTTTTAATACTGCCCTTAACGTTTTTTAATATCAAAGGTACATTAACGCTAGGAGGAATTTGCATTTCACTCCGTATAGTGCGAATACTCTCTATTAAATCTTGTAGCCAGTTAAATTCTTCTTCTAAAAGAGGGTTTACCCATTTCGCATCTATAATAGGATAAGCAGAATGCATTAAAGACTCGGTTTCTTGTTTTAAGGTTTTATTTAAATGAAAATTAATTTCTTCTGTTATGAAAGGCATTAAAGGGTGCAGTAAGGAGAGTATGGTTTCAAGAATGTAAATAAGGGTTTCTTTAGTAGCACGTTTTGCAGCAGGGACCGATTCTGTGTCGTACAATATAGTCTTAGAAAATTCAAGATACCAATCGCAGTAAGTATGCCAAACGAATTCATATAAAATCTGGGCTAATTTATCAAATCTATAGTTTTTAAATTGCTCATGACAGGCGCCTATGGTTTGTTGTAAACAAGATCTCACCCATAGATCAGCATGACTATATTGCAAAGCCTCGTCACCCCAGTCGCCAACCGTTTCACCAATATTTTGAATTACAAAGCGCGCGGCATTCCATAGTTTGTTACAAAAATTACGATAGCCTTCAACTCTTTTAATATCAAAGCGGATCTGCCTTGTGTGACTCCCAAGGGCGCAAAAAGTAAAGCGTAAGGCATCAACACCATAGGGCGCTATACCGTCGGGAAATGCTTTTTTAGTGTGCTTAGTTATGCGCTCAATTTGTGAAGGCAATAAAAGCGCGGAGGTACGTTTTTTAATTAAATCTTCACAAGAAATGCCATAAATAATATCCATAGGATCAATAACATTGCCCTTGGATTTTGACATTTTCTGCCCTTCACTATCCAGAATTAACCCAGTAATTAACACTTCTTTAAAGGGTACTTTGCCAATAAACTTTAATCCCAGCATAAGCATGCGCGCAACCCAGAAAAATATTATATCAAATCCGGTTATAAGGACGCTTGTAGGGTAAAAAGTTTTTAGTTCATTTGTATGTTCAGGCCAACCTAGAGTAGTAAAAGGCCAAAGAGCAGAGGAAAACCAAGTATCAAGTACGTCTTCATCTTGTTTAAGGGGCATATCGGCTGCGATCTGATAGCGAAAGCGTACATCCTCTTCATTGTAGCCAACTAAAACTCTGCCTTGGCTATCATACCAAGCAGGGATTCTATGGCCCCACCAAAGCTGCCTACTAATGCACCAATCATCTAAATTATCCATCCATTGAAAATAAGTTTTAGTCCAATTTTGTGGGATAAAGCGCACCTCTTCATTAGTCACAGCATCACGCGCTTTTTTCGCTAAAGTCTCGACTTTGACATACCATTGATCGGTTAATAAAGGCTCAATAATAGCTGCAGATTTTTCCCCGCGGGGAACTTTTAAGCGGTGGGGTTCTTCTTTAACTAATTGGTTTAAAGCTTTTAAGTCTTGCAGAACGCGGGCGCGCGCTTTTAAAATATGCATGCCTTGATAAGCAACAGGGGCTTCTTTGTTAAGCGTGCCTTTTTTGGTAAAAATACTAATCATAGGCAAATCATGCCTTTTGCCCATTTGATAATCATTAAAGTCATGCGCAGGAGTTATTTTAACGCACCCCGTACCAAAATCAGGATCAACTTCCGTATCAGCAATAATAGGGATGCTCCTTCTGCATAAGGGTAAGCATACGTTTTTACCAATATATTTTTTATAGCGCTTATCATCAGGGTGCACAGCAACAGCAGTATCGCCTAGTAAAGTTTCCGGGCGGGTTGTTGCAATTACTATGCTATCTTTTGAGTTTTCGAGAAAATAGCGAATATGATAAAGAAAGCCATCTTCTTCTGCTGAAATAACCTCTAAATCAGAAACCGCCGTACCTAATTTTGGATCCCAGTTAACCAGCCTATTACCACGGTATATAAGCCCATCTTCGTAAAGCTGAATAAATACTTTTTGTACAGCAAAAGATAAGCCTTCATCCATAGTAAAACGCTCTCTTGACCAATCACAAGAAGCGCCAAGAACTTGCATTTGGCGAGTAATTTGATTGCCTGATTTATCCTTCCACTCCCAAACTTTAGCAACAAACTCTTCACGGCTAAGATCTTTACGTAAAATATTTTCTTTAAGAAGATTATTTTCAACAACTAGCTGCGTAGAAATACCCGCATGATCAGTCCCAGGCTGCCACAAAGTTTGATCACCGCACATTCTATGATAGCGAATTAAAGCATCCATAAGAGTATGCTGAAACCCATGCCCCATATGCAGACTACCCGTAACATTAGGCGGAGGTAACATAATACAATAAGGCGCCCCACTGCCTTGAGGCCTAAAATACCCCTTGTCTTCCCATTCTTTATACCAACGAGCCTCAATAGCATGCGGGGTGTAGGTTTTGTCCATGGCAGTTTGTAAGGATTTAAAAAGGTGCGCAGTTTAGCATAGGTTGGTTTTAATATGATAGTATAAGGGTTCAGCGTTTAGCTTCTCGCTCTCCATAGCTTAACTGACGATTGTGTATTGTTGTTGTATAATGCGTTTTTAAATATAAACTCTTAACTTCATGAAGCTTATCTATCTATATTTTATCTTATCCCTACCTTTACTAATGGGCGCAGCTACAAAGGATTTTAATAAAATTTCTTGTATTAAAGGGAATACTAAAGATTGTGTTAATTTTAGTTGTGCTTTGCCTATTGAGCCCGGATGTCGTGAGCGTTGTTTGCAGCTTGCTATTATGAAATGTAACGCTGTTAGTAAGCAAAAAGCTATGAATTAAACGTAGTCATTATATGTGCTAGAATTTCAGCAAAAAATTATTGCTAGGGATATTAGATGCAAAGGATTGCAGGAGTTGATGAGGTTGGGCGGGGGCCTTTGGCGGGAGCTGTGGTTGCGGCTGCGGTTATTTTACATTCTCCTGTGCCTTTTGCTAAGGATTCAAAACAATTAACTCCCGCTAAACGTGAGGCTCTAGCGCCTATTATTAAGCAAAATGCCTTGGCTTTTGCTTTTGGGCGTGCTGAGGTTCAGGAAATTGATAGTTTAAATATTCATCATGCAACTTTACTGGCTATGAAGCGTGCAGTGCTAAATTTGGCGGTTAAGCCTGATGAGGTTTGGGTAGATGGCAAGTTTGTGCCTCGCGTTAGCATGCCTTGTAAAGCTTTTATAAAAGGCGATGAAACTATAGAGGTTATTTCTTGTGCTTCTATTTTAGCTAAGGTATTGCGGGATAATGAGATGATAGAGTTAGATGCTTTATATCCTAATTATGGATTTAAACAGCATAAGGGATATGGCACAAAATTACATTTAGCGCAGTTAGCTAAGTATGGTCCTTGTGAGATCCATCGCAAAAGCTTTAAAACCAATTTAGAGTTTTTGGGTAAATAATATTCTATGCGTACTTATAGACATTAAAACCCCAAATGTGGCTAAGAATGTAATGAGCGCGCTGCCGCCGTAACTTACTAGGGGTAAGGGGATCCCAACTACCGGTAAAATTCCCATAACCATTCCAAGGTTGATAAAAGCGGCAAAGAAAAATGACATAATTAGGCTAGCAGCTAAAAGTCTGGTGTAATTTGTTTGGGCATCAGCGGCAATATTTAACCCGCGTAAAGTAATGAGAAATATAAGCATGATAAGCACAATACTGCCAATAAAGCCAAATTCCTCGCCATTTACCGCAAAAATAAAATCAGTAGCATGTTCAGGTAAAAAGTTTAAATGAGCTTGACTGCCTTTAAGCCAGCCTTTCCCAAATAACCCGCCCGATCCAATAGCAATTTTAGATTGAATAATATGATAGCCAGATCCCAAAGGATCGTTTTCGGGGTTTAAGAGAGTGTATATTCGTTGTTTTTGATAGTCATGTAACATATGCCATAAGAAGGGCAGCAGGGCTAAACCCATAAAGCTTATTCCTAGCATAATGTTGATATTTACCCCGGCAATAAAAATAACACAAAGCCCACCTATAGCTACTGAAATTGCGGTGCCTAAGTCTGGTTGTTTGGCGATTAATAAGGAAGGGATAAAAATAATTAAGGCGCCAATGGCTAAATTATTAAAGTTAAGCCGGCCTTTTTGATTGGCAAAATACCAAGCGCTCATCATAGGAACTGCAAGCTTCATTATTTCAGATGGTTGAAAACGCATAATGCCCAAATCAAGCCACCTTTGTGCGCCTTTACCCACCTTGCCGATTACCATTACAGTAATAAGTAATAGTAAGCCAAAACAATAAATATAAGGGGAGGCATTTTTATACTTATGTGGAGGGATAGAGGAGAAAAATAAAAGCGCGAAAAATGCTAATACAAGGTGGATGCTTTGTTTTAAAAAAATCGCAGGGTGGCTTTGACTTGCGCTATACAAAATACCTAAGCCTAAGGCGCTTAAAATAAATAGCAAGCTTAATAATTGATAGTCAAGATGCAAGGAGAGGTTAGTAATTTTATAAATAGGTTTATTCTTCATACCTTAGCCTCATAAGGGTAAAGTTTAAAATAAGCATCGAGAACATCCCTTGCAACCTTAGCCGCAATGACATCGTGTTCCACAACTACGGCAATTGCAACTTTTGGATCTTCTACTGGTGCAAAGGCTATAAATAAAGAATGATCACGTAAGTGTTTAGGTAACTTTTGATGCAGGCGTCTTATATATTCTTTACCCCCAAATACTTGCGCAGTCCCGGTTTTAGCTGCGACAGAATAAGGAGGGTTACGGCCAAATCTATAGCCGGTCCCTTCATCACTCGTAGTTACATTGTGCATGGCATCGTGAATTAAGTGCCAATATTGCTTTTTATTAGCAGAGATTGGAGTTATAGGAGAAGGAGAAACTTTTGTTGCATTAAGGTTTTTTGTTGCGTAAGAATACAGTAAATGGGGCGTATAAGCTTTGCCTTTTCTAGCCATAAGACTGGTTGCTTGCGCCATTTGTAAAGGCGTAACTAGCATAAAACCTTGACCTATAGCAGTTATTAAACTGTCGCCCGGATACCAAGAGAGTCCTTTTGTTTTTCTTTTCCATTCGGCATTTGGCACAATACCTGCAGTTTCTTCGACCAAATCAATATTCGTAAGCTTACCAAAACCAAAGTTGCTTAACATATTGTATATAGGTTTAATCCCTAACACATGGCCTAAGTTATAAAAGTAAGGATCGCAGGAAACCGTAATAGCGCGTTTTAAATTAACTAATCCATGGCCACTTTTATACCAGTCGTGGTAGATATGGCTGATATTTGGCAATTTATACCAACCGTTATCTTGAATAACCGTATTTTCATCAATAACACCTTGATTTAAGCCAGTAAAGGCTACAAAAGGCTTAATGGTAGAAGCAGGGGGGTAAAGGCCGCGTATAGCACGGTTAAATAAAGGCCTCTTAGTTGAAGAAGATAATAGTTTATATTCAGCCGAGGAAATTCCGCTGACAAAATGGTTTGGATCAAAGCTCGGCGTGCTTACCATAGCTAAGATTTCACCTGTTTTAACATCCATTAATATAACAGCACCATGATTTTTATCTAAACTAGTAAAAGCCGTATGTTGCAAGCTGGTGTCAATAGTAAGGGTTAATTTCTCGCCACTATGCGATCGAACGCGCTCAATAACCCTTACAATCCGCCCATTAACATCAGTTTCTACCTGTTCATAGCCGTTTTTGCCGCGTAATTTTTCTTCATAGTAGCGCTCTATTCCGGTTTTCCCAATAAATTGCGATCCTTGATAGATTTTAGGGTTTAGCTCTTTTAATTCTTCTACATTAATGCGGCCCACGTAACCTAAAATGTGCGCCAATTCGTTGCCTAAAGGATAGTAGCGCAAAGACTCGGCTTTTATCCGCGCTCCTTTAAAACGATATTGATTAACGGCAAAAGTTGCGATCTCTTCTTGGGTGAGCTTCATTTTTAGCGCAATTGGCATAAAAGATCGGTTTTGCCGGCGTAACTTATGGAAAAGGGTAATATCTTCTTTAGAAATAGAAGGAATGAGTTTTTGGATCTCAAGCAAAGTCTCATCTAAATTATTGACATGCTCAGGAATAATTTCGAGCACATACATAGGCATATTATCCGCAAGCACAACCCCATTTCTATCAACTATTATACCTCTTGGCGCCGCAGCTGGAGTAATACTCATCTGATTTCTTAAAGATTGAGTTTTAAACCATTTATATTGAATCCATTGCAGATCAAGTAAGCGTATAAGTAAAACTAAGCATAAAAAGCCCACTAAAAAAATAAATAGGTTGATGCGTTTTACCTGAATAAATTGGCTAGTTAAAGGTGGGCGAAAGCGCTTAGGCATAATATTATTTTACCGGTGGTAAGGGTGGTTATTATTTATCGCTAAACCACGATATATAGCTTCTAATATTACAACACGAACTAAAGGATGGGAAAACGTTAGATCTGATAATGACCATATTTCATGTGCATTTTTTAAAATTCTGGCGCTTAAGCCATCTGGCCCGCCGATAATAAAGCATATTTGCGATGCATTAAGCTCTATGTGCGCTAATTTTTCCGCAAGCTTAATACTAGATAGCTTTATTCCTTGGCTATCAAGCGCAATGTTATAACTATTTTTAGGGAGGCATTGGGTTATTTTAGTGGCCTCTTTTTCTTTATATTGTTCTATATTATGCGATTTAATGCGCTTTTCAAGGGGGAATTCAATAAGGCTAAACTGGCAAAATTCTTTTAAGTGTGCGGAGTAAACTTGAGAGGCTTCCTGCACCCAGCCGTGCATTTTAGTGCCACTTGCTATAAGAAGAATTTTAAGCATGCCATACCTTAAGAAGCTTGCCACAAGCCTTCTAAGTTATAAAAAGCTCGAATATCAGGCTGCATTATATGTAAAATTGCTTCTCCAAAGTCAATCAACACCCATTCAGCGCTTTTAAGTCCACACACGCTAATAGCAGGATAACCTTGAGCTTTCATTTTTTCTAAAGTATGCTCTGCGATAGCATTAACTTGGCGCGACGAACGCCCAGAGCAAATTATCATGTAGCTAGTAATGGTAGTTTGCTTTTGCACATCTATGGTAACAACATCTATGGCGTGATGATCATTTAGAATATGGGATATTTCAGTTACAATTTTGGCCAGGTTTTGCTCTGTCATAAATACACTTTACAAAAACCGCTAATCTTAACAGAGTCAAGAATAAGCGCAAGTGGTGTCAGGCCCTGGCACACGGGAATCGGGCCAAAAAGTAGTTACTAGCTTGGAATAAACAAAAAACATGGCAATATGCACGTTTTTAAACGAGCAAGGAGTGATTGCTGTGGAGATAAATACAGGACTATTGAGCATATTTCAAAATATTGATGACCCTAGGAAGGAAAAACATAGTTCCCGTCATTTATTGAGTGATATTTTGGTATTGACCATTTTAGCCGTGATATGTGGAGCAGATAATTGGGTTGCTGTTGAGAAATTCGGACATTCAAAAGTAGATTGGTTAAAAAAATTTTTGAAATTACCTAATTGGATCCCATCACATGACACAATAGGTTCACTGTTTTCAAGGATAAGTGCACAACAATTTCAAGACTGCTTTCTACGATGGATCAATGAATTGTTTGAATTTAGTGGGGGTGAAATTATAGCCATTGATGGAAAAACATTAAGACGGTCCTATGATACAGCATCCAATCGGGCCGCTATTCATATGGTAAGTGCATGGGCCTGCAAAAACAGATTAGTTTTGGGACAGGTGAAAACAGCGGAAAAATCGAATGAGTTTACAGCCATTCCAGAGTTATTAAAAAGGCTGGATTTAGTAGGAAGTGTGGTTACAATTGATGCAGCAGGGTGCCATAAAAAAATTGCTCAGCAAATTATTAATCAGGGCGGAGAGTATGTGTTTAACCTTAAAGGTAACCAAAGCACACTTTACCGAGATGTACGCTTATTTTTAGAGTCTTATGTCGATAAACAACAGTGTAAAAAAACAATAGTGGAAAAGATGGAAGTGCTTGATGGAGAGCATGGCCGCATTGAAACACGGCGCTACTGGATAACCGAAGATATTAGGTGGTTAGAGCAATATGATGCTTGGGTTGGATTGAAAAGCATAGGCATGGTTGAATATGAAAGCATTATTAAGTCAACTGGAGAACACTCAATTGAAAGGCGCTTCTTCATCAACTCAATACCTGCCGATGTCAAACGATTTGCTGATACAGTCAGAAGTCATTGGAGTATCGAAAATAGTTTGCATTGGTGCCTGGACGTCGCTTTTGATGAAGATAACTCCCGCATTAGAAAAGATAATGCCCCAGAAAATTTTGCTGTAATACGTCACATTGCTTTAAATCTACTGAAGCAGGAATTAACCGCAAAAACAGGAATCAAAAATAAACGCCTTATGGCCGGATGGGATCATGCGTATTTAGCTAAATTGTTAGCTGGGGTTGCTAGTGTTTAAGTTTTGGCCCGATTCCCGTGGGTGTATGTCCACGGCAATCGGGCCAAAATATAAACATTAGTCAGTTTTAATCACAAAGCAATTAAAATAACCGTGCGACAGCACTCATTCACGTAAACGAGCCC